>NZ_AP024745.1:8999166-9637500 GCF_019704555.1 Actinoplanes sp. L3-i22 | reverse complement strand
AGCGAGTCTGAATAGGGCGCTTTTAGTCGCATGTTCTAGACCCGAAGCGGAGTGATCTAGCCATGGGCAGGTTGAAGCGTGGGTAAGACTGCGTGGAGGACCGAACCCACCAACGTTGAAAAGTTGGGGGATGACCTGTGGTTAGGGGTGAAAGGCCAATCAAACTCCGTGATAGCTGGTTCTCCCCGAAATGCATTTAGGTGCAGCGTCGCGTGTTTCTTGCCGGAGGTAGAGCACTGGATGGTCTAGGGGGCCTACAAGCTTACTGAAATCAGCCAAACTCCGAATGCCGGTAAGTGAGAGCGCGGCAGTGAGACTGCGGGGGATAAGCTTCGTAGTCGAGAGGGAAACAGCCCAGATCGCCAGCTAAGGCCCCTAAGCGTGTGCTAAGTGGAAAAGGATGTGGGATCGCATTGACAACCAGGAGGTTGGCTTAGAAGCAGCCATCCTTTAAAGAGTGCGTAATAGCTCACTGGTCAAGTGGTTCTGCGCCGACAATGTAGCGGGGCTCAAGCACACCGCCGAAGCTGTGGCATTCACAACTTGTTGTGGATGGGTAGGGGAGCGTCGTGCAGCGGGTGAAGCGCCGGAGTGATCCAGGCGTGGACGCTGTACGAGTGAGAATGCAGGCATGAGTAGCGAATGAAGGGTGAGAACCCCTTCCGCCGGATGACCAAGGGTTCCAGGGCCAGGCTAATCCGCCCTGGGTGAGTCGGGGCCTAAGGCGAGGCCGAGAGGCGTAGTCGATGGATAACGGGTTGATATTCCCGTACCCGCAAAGAAACGCCCAAGACGAACCTTTCCATGCTAACTACTTGATCAATTCAATGGCTTCGGCCGGCGATGCGGGAGACTAGGACCCTGGTTGGTAGTAGTTTAGCGATGGGGTGACGCAGGAAGGTAGATGATCCCGGCCGGTGGTTGTGCCGGGGTAAGCGTGTAGGCCGTACCGTAGGCAAATCCGCGGTGCATGAGGCTGAGACGTGATGCCGAGCCGTTCTGGTGAAGTCATTGATCCTATGCTGCCGAGAAAAGCCTCTAGCGATGTTTCGAGCGGCCCGTACCCTAAACCGACACAGGTGGTCAGGTAGAGAATACCGAGGCGACGGGTGAACTGTGGTTAAGGAACTCGGCAAATTGCCCCCGTAACTTAGGGAGAAGGGGGGCCGGACGCGTGAAGCCCCTTGCGGGTGGAGCGTGGTATGGCCGCAGAGAGCAGGGGGAAGCGACTGTTTACTAAAAACACAGGTCCATGCCAAGTCGTAAGACGATGTATATGGACTGACGCCTGCCCGGTGCTGGAACGTTAAGGGGACCTGTTAGCTCTTCGGGGCGAGGCGGAGAACTTAAGCGCCAGTAAACGGCGGTGGTAACTATAACCATCCTAAGGTAGCGAAATTCCTTGTCGGGTAAGTTCCGACCTGCACGAATGGCGTAACGACTTCCCCACTGTCTCAACCACAGGCCCGGCGAAATTGCAGTACGAGTAAAGATGCTCGTTACGCGCGGCAGGACGGAAAGACCCCGGGACCTTTACTATAGCTTGACATTGGTATCTGAATTCGATTGTGTAGGATAGGTGGGAGACTGTGAAGCTCGGACGCCAGTTCGGGTGGAGTCATTGTTGAAATACCACTCTGTTGGGTTTGGGTATCTAACTTGCGGCCCTGATCGGGTCGAGGGACAGTGTCTGGTGGGTAGTTTAACTGGGGCGGTTGCCTCCTAAAGGGTAACGGAGGCGCCCAAAGGTTCCCTCAGCCTGGTTGGCAATCAGGTGTTGAGTGTAAGTGCACAAGGGAGCTTGACTGTGAGACTGACGGGTCGAGCAGGGACGAAAGTCGGGACTAGTGATCCGGCACTTGCGTGTGGAAGCGGTGTCGCTCAACGGATAAAAGGTACCCCGGGGATAACAGGCTGATCTTCCCCAAGAGTCCATATCGACGGGATGGTTTGGCACCTCGATGTCGGCTCGTCGCATCCTGGGGCTGTAGCAGGTCCCAAGGGTTGGGCTGTTCGCCCATTAAAGCGGTACGCGAGCTGGGTTTAGAACGTCGTGAGACAGTTCGGTCCCTATCCGCCGTGCGCGTTGGATACTTGAGAAGGGCTGTCCCTAGTACGAGAGGACCGGGACGGACGAACCTCTGGTGTGCCAGTTGTTCCGCCAGGAGCATGGCTGGTTGGCTACGTTCGGAAGGGATAACCGCTGAAAGCATCTAAGCGGGAAGCCTGCTTCGAGATGAGGTATCCCACCACCTTGAGTGGGTAAGGCTCCCAGCTAGACTACTGGGTTGATAGGCCGGAGATGTAAGCACGGTAACGTGTTGAGTTGACCGGTACTAATAGGCCGAGGGCTTAACCACCCTAAACATTTTACTTGCGTCCACTGTGTGATTCACAGCAAACGAACAACCACCCTGTATTCGGGGATTCTGGTTGGCCTGGGAAGAAGGCCGGCTGGTATCCGCGGACTGATGAGAATCGGTCCGGCCGAGGTCAGGTTGTTGGTGTTCCGCGCTGACATGCGTTTCGGTGGTCATAGCGGAGGGGAAACGCCCGGTTACATTCCGAACCCGGTAGCTAAGCCCTCCAGCGCCGATGGTACTGCACTCGGGAGGGTGTGGGAGAGTAGGACGCCGCCGGACTCAACGTAACGGTCGAGGGCCGCCCCACACGGGGTCGGCCCTCGACTGCGTTTATGACTTCGTTCCCTAGTAACTTTGTGTTTGAGGCATGGCCGCCCGCTTCGAGGGGCCGCCGCCGTACTTGGAAGGAATTGATCCGTGAGTACAGGACCGCAGGACGGCGGCTCCAGCAACCGTGACGAGGCCCGGGAGGGCCGCAGTCGCGATGGCGGCGACGCTCGCCGCGGCGATGGAGGCGGATATCAGGGCGGCAACCGGTCCGGTGGTGGTGACCGTGGTGGCTACCGCGGTGACCGGCCCCAGGGTGACCGGCCGCAGGGCGGCGGGTTCCGTGGTGGCGACCGGGACCGTGGCGGCTACCAGGGCGGCGGCGACCGCGGTGGATTCCGTGGCGGTAGCTCTGGTGGCAGTTCCGGCGGCGGCTACCGGGGCGGTAGCTCTGGTGGCAGTTCCGGCGGCGGCTACCGGGGTGGTAGCTCTGGTGGCAGTTCCGGTGGCGGCTACCGCGGTGGCAGTTCCGGTGGTAGCTCCGGCGGTGGCTACCGGGGCGATCGTCCGCAGGGCGACCGGCCGCAGGGTGGCGGGTTCCGTAGCGGTGGCGACCGTCCGGGTTACCAGGGCGGTGGCGACCGTGGCGGCTTCCGGGGCGGCGACCGTTCCGTAGGCGGCGGCAGCGGTGGTGGCTACCGGGGCAGCAGTGACCGTGGTGGCAGCACCGGTGGTGGCTACCGGGGCGATCGTCCGCAGGGTGACCGGCCGCAGGGTGGCGGGTTCCGCAGCGGTGGCGACCGTCCGGGCTATCAGGGTGGCGGCGACCGGGACCGTGGCGGCGACCGTCCGGGCTATCAGGGGGGTGGCGACCGCGGCGGGTTCCGTAGCGGTGGTGACCGTCCGGGTTACCAGGGTGGTGGCGAGCGCCGGCCGTTCAACCGTGACGACCGTGGTGGCAGCAGCACCGGTGGTGGTTACCGGGGTGACCGTCCGCAGGGTGACCGGCCGCAGGGTGGCGGGTTCCGTAGCGGTGGTGACCGTCCGGGCTATCAGGGTGGCGGTGATCGCGGTGGGTTCCGTGGTGGCGACCGTGACCGTGGTGGTTACCAGGGTGGTGGCGACCGTGGTGGCAGCACCGGTGGTGGTTACCGGGGTGACCGTCCGCAGGGTGACCGGCCGCAGGGTGGCGGGTTCCGTAGCGGTGGTGACCGTCCGGGCTATCAGGGTGGCGGTGACCGCGGTGGGTTCCGTGGTGGCGACCGTGACCGTGGTGGTTACCAGGGTGGTGGCGACCGTGGTGGCAGCACCGGTGGTGGCTACCGGGGCGACCGTCCGCAGGGTGACCGGCCGCAGGGTGGCGGGTTCCGTAGCGGTGGTGACCGTCCGGGCTACCAGGGTGGCGGCGAGCGCCGGCCGTTCAACCGTGACGACCGCGGTGGCAGCAGCACCGGTGGTGGCTACCGGGGCGATCGCCCGCAGGGTGACCGGCCGCAGGGTGGCGGGTTCCGCAGCGGTGGCGACCGTCCGGGCTACCAGGGTGGCGGCGACCGCGGTGGATACCGGGGTGGCGACCGCACCGGTGGTACCCGTGAGGGCTACCAGGGTGGCGGCGGCTACCGCGGCGACCGGCCCCAGGGCGACCGTCCGCAGGGTGACCGCCCCCAGGGCGGCGGGTTCCGTGGCGGCGACCGGGACCGTGGCGGCGACCGTCCGGGCTACCAGGGTGGCGGTGACCGTGGCGGCTTCCGTGGCGGCGACCGGGACCGCGGTGGCGACCGTCCGGGCTACCAGGGTGGCGGTGACCGTGGCGGCTTCCGTGGCGGCGACCGGGACCGTGGCGGCGACCGTCCGGGCTACCAGGGTGGTGGCGACCGCGGTGGGTTCCGTGGTGGCGACCGTGACCGTGGTGGCGACCGGGGCGGGTCCCGTGGCGAGCAGGACCGTGGCGGCTTCCGGGGCGACCAGCCGGAGACCACCGAGGACGGCCAGGTGGCCTTCCAGGCTCCGGCTCTCCCCGACGAGATCGTCGCGACCGACCTCGACCAGGAGGTTCGCGGCGAGCTGGCCGCGCTGTCCCGGGACGTGGCGGACACCGTCGCGCGTCACCTGGTGGCGGCCGGCACCATCATCGAAGAGGACTCCGAGCTGGCTCTGCAGCACGCGATCGCGGCGCGGCGGATGGCCTCGCGGATCGCCGTGGTGCGCGAGGCCGTCGGCCTGGCGGCGTACGCGGCCGGTGACTGGACCACGGCGATCGCCGAGCTCCGCACCTACCACCGGATGACCGGCAAGCAGACGCACCTGGCCGAGCTGGCCGACTGCGAGCGGGCGCTGGGCCGTCCGGAGCGGGCGATCGACCTGTTCCGTGGCGCCGACGTCGCGAACCTGGAGAAGTCCGGGGCGATCGAGCTGCTGATCGTGGCGGCCGGCGCCCGTGGTGACCTCGGTCAGCACGACGCGGCCGTGGCGATGCTCCAGGTCAAGGAACTGACCGCCGAGGAGACCGCCGAGTGGGCGGCGCGACTGCGGTATGCGTACGCGGACGCCCTGCTCGCGGCGGGTCGGCGGGAAGAGGCGCGGGAGTGGTTCGGCCGGGCCGCCGCGGTTGACGAGGACCAGCTCACCGACGCGGCGGACCGGGTTCTCGAGCTCGACGGCGTCACCATCGAGGGTGACGACGACGAGGACGACGAGGACGACGAGGACGACGAGGAGCTGGACGACGAGGCGCGGGACTCGGCCGGTGACTCGGACGAGGACGACGACGAGGACCAGGACGACGACTCGGACGATGCGGACGAGGACGACGACGAGGACCTCGACGACGAGCCCGAGGCGGAGCTCGACGAGGACGACGACGACTCGGATGACGAGGACGACGACGACCTCGAGGACGACGAGGACGACGAGGACGAGGAGCCGGCTCGCGCGGCGGACACCGACGTCAACACCGACCCGGTGAAGGCGGAGAAGTCCGAGAAGCACGAGGTTCCGGCCGCGGTCTTCGAGGCGCCGAAGGCGGACACCGATTCGGACCGGGACGAGACGGACGGCGACGAGTTCGCCGGTCGCGGTGAGGACCGGCCGAAGGCGTGACCGACCACCTCGCCAGCAGCTACGACCTGGCCATCTTCGACCTGGACGGCGTCGTGTTCCTGATCGACAAGCCGATTCCGGGCGCGGCCGAGGCGGTCGAGCGGCTGCGGGCCGAGGGGACGTCGATCGCGTACGCGACGAACAACGCGTCGCGGCGGGCCGCGGATGTGGCCACGCTGCTCACCGGCATGGGCGTCAGTGCCACCCCGGCCGAGGTGCTCACCTCGGCCGGTGCGGCCGCCGCCCTCGTCGCGGAACACGTCGAGCCCGGTTCGCCGGTGCTGGTCGTGGGCGCGGAGGCGCTGCGAGGCGAGGTGCGGGACGCCGGGCTGACCCCGGTCGACTCGGCGGACGACGCGCCGGTCGCGGTGGTGCAGGGCTACGGGCCCGAGGTGGGCTGGAAGATCCTGTCCGAGGCGGCGCTCGCGGTTCGCGCGGGCGCCACCTGGTACGCGACCAACACCGACCGGACCCTGCCGAGCCCGCGCGGCCCGCTGCCGGGCAACGGCTCGCTGATCGCGGTGCTGCGGACGGCTCTCGACCGGGAGCCGGACGTGGTGGTCGGCAAGCCGCAGCCGGCGCTGTTCACCACGGCGGCCTCGGCCGCCGGGGCGGAGCGGCCGCTGGCGATCGGCGACCGGCTGGACACCGACATCCAGGGCGCGGTCGGCGCCGGGATGGACAGCCTGCTGGTCCTGACCGGGGTCAGCGGCCCCAAGGACCTGCTGGCCGCGCCGGCCGAGCGCCGCCCCGCGTTCGTGGCGGCCGACCTGTCCGGCCTGTTCCGGCCGGCCGATCGGGCCGCGGTTCCGGCGGCGGAGGTGGACGGCTGGACGGTCACCCGCGAGGGTGATCGGGCGGTCCTCGACGGCTCCGGTGACCCGGTCGACGCACTTCGTCTGCTGTGCGGGGTGACCTGGGACGGCGTTGCGCCGGCCGACATCTCGGCGGCTTCCGCGGACGCCACCGAGGTCCTGAAGAGCTGGGGTCTCTGACCCCACGCGTGCTACGAAAAGCCCCGGCCGGGTGGCCGGGGCTTTTTTGTTTTCGGGGTACGCCTTGCGGCCGGACCCTGGGCGAGGCGCGGGGCGGCCCGGGGAGGGGCGGACGTCGCGCGCTGCTCGCGTGGGGCGTTGCCGGGTGCGGTTGGGGCGGCTTCCCGACGTACCTCGGAAGGGTTATTGATGGTGGTATTGCTCGGGGCGCGGCCGGTGGCTGCGGCGGGGGAGAGGTGGCGCCTCGGGGTCGATGTGGAAGATGCCGTCGACCATGGCGACCATCGGGGAGCTCATGTAGTCGAAGTCGGGGACCGCGACACGTTCGGCCCGGTCGTGGACGTTCTCCGCGTTGCACGTGCCGTCGATGCACGGGACGTCGGGGCGGACGTGGTTCATGATCGCCTCCCAGTTTCCCGGGCGGCCGTCATCCGGCGGTCGCTCGTCTTCCCCTCAATCGTCGCACCGGGAGCCAAGGCCGGACCAGGAAATCTCTTCTGCCGCGATTAGGGTCAATCGGCGGGGGTAGCGGTCGAAACTGGGGGATGTGACTTCTCTTACGCTGCCGCGGGGTGCACGACTCTCCGACGCGTCGTGGCAGGCCCGGCACCGGATCATCAGCCGACTGCTCTGGTTCCACGTGCCGGTGTTCCTGGTGGTGGGCATGCTCGGGCCGCGGCCGCGCTGGGAGGTCGTGCTGCTCACCGTGGCGGTCGCCGGCTGGGCGGCGCTGATCCCGGTGCTGCCCTCGGCCAAGGCGCAGGCCTCGCACACCAGCGTCGGCCTGATCGCCTGCACGTTCGTGGCGATCGAGCTGTCCGGCGGATCGATGACCGCGCACATCCACCTGTACGCGATCCTGATCTACGTCGCGCTCTACCAGATGTGGGCGCCGTTGATCTCCGCGGTCGTGGTCGTGGTGGTGCACCACGGGGTGCTCGGGCTGCTCGCGCCGGAGCGGGTGTTCGGCATGCACCACATGGGCGTCGGCGCCGCGATCGAGCAGGTGGCGGTGCACGCCGGGCTGGCCGCCGTCGAGGTGGTCGGCATCGTGATCTTCTGGCACTTCGCGGAGCAGGCCGAACGGGAGAACGAGCAGCTCGCCAAGGAGGCCGCGGAGGCCCGGGAGGCGACCGAACGGGCCGAGCGGGAGGCCGGTGAGCGGGCCGCCGACGACCTGCGGGCGCGGTCCGCGGAGTCCGCCGAGCAGGCCCGCCGGATCACCTCGGACGTGGCGTCGATCAGCGTGCAGGCGCACGCCGCGATCTCCGCGGTCGCGGCGGTGGACCGGGAACTCGCCGCGCTGGCCGCCTCGGTTCAGGACATCGCGGCCCGGTCGGCGTCCGCGGCGACCACGGCCGCCGACGGCAAGGACGCGGCGGCGTCCGCCGGGGAGAAGGTACGGGCGCTGGAACGCTCGGTCGGCGAGATCGCCGACGTGAACGCGATCATCGCGTCGCTGGCCGACCAGACGAATCTGCTCGCGCTGAACGCGACCATCGAGGCGGCCCGGGCCGGGGAGATCGGCAAGGGGTTCGCGGTGGTCGCGAGCGAGGTCAAGGACCTGGCCCGGGAGACCGCGGACTCGGTGGAGCGGGTCAACAAGGTGATCACCGCGATCGTGGCGGAGACCGATGACGTGGCGCAGACGTTCGCGCAGACGACCGGGGCGGTGGACGGGATCCACGAGCTGCAGCTGAACATCGCGTCGGCGGTGGAGGAGCAGGCGGCGGTGCTCGGGGAGGTGACCAAGCAGCTGTCGACGGCTACCGCGTCGGCGGATCAGGTGCTTGCCGGGTTGGAGGAGCTCGCCGCTTCGTCGTCGGGAGGCTAGCTTCGGCCGTCGGCTTCGGCCGTCGGCTTTGGCCTTTGTCTTCGGCCTTTGTCTTCGGCCGGCGGTGGCCGCGGTGCTCGCGTTCCGGGCGGAATGATCTCGGCTTGAACGATCTGGTCGCCGGGGTCGTATCACCCGGCGTGATCAGAGGAGCTTACGGAGCTTGAGCAGGTCGAACGGGTTCGCCTTGACGGTGATCTGGCGGCCGGCGATCGCGCGGGTGATGTCCAGCCGGCCGGCGATCAGCGCGATCAGGTCGTCGCTGGCGGCGATCAGCGCGATCTTCGCCTTCGGGTCGTCGCCGTCGGCGATGTCGACGAGCAGGCCGCCGGCGATCCGGCCGTGGAACGCCGTCGCCAGGTCGGTGACCCGGCAGGCGAGAGTCCGGTCCAGGTCGAGTTTGCCGCGCGCCTCCGCGTTCGCCGCGAGTTTCGCGGCCAGGTCGTGCAACGCTTTGCGGCACTCGTCCACCGTGGCCACCGGCATCTCCCCTCGCGACACCAGCACCGTACCTCAGGAAGTTGTCGGGGGCTCCCGGTAGCGTGGCACCCGACGCGGCGAGAGGAGGAGGGATCATGCCGGATGCATGGCGTGCTTATCTGGACCTGGCGCTCGGGCTGACCGAGGCGCCCCGGAAGAGGGCGCAGAAGGTCGCCGGTGAGTTGCTCAACCGGGGCGGTGCGACGGCGGTGCAGGTGCAGGGGCTGGTCGAGGACCTGCTCTCGGCCGGCATCGCGAACCGTGAGGCACTGACCAACATCGTTCGATACGAGGTGGACCGGGCGCTCGGGCGGGTCGGCCTGGCCACCGCTGACGAGGTCTCCGAGTTGACCGGGCGGGTGCACGACCTCGAGAAGAGGTTGCGGGAGGCGCAGGCTCGCGCGGATTCCGCGGACGGTGGGGTCGTGGCTCCGGCCGTGGCCCCGACTCCGGCGCCGGTGCGGCCTGCGGGCCCGGTGGCCTCGGCGCGCGCTGCCGCGCCGGCTGGTTCGCCGCCGGTGAAGAAGGCCGTGGCCAAGAAGGCGGTCGCGAAGAAGGCTGTGAAGGCTACGCCGAACGCGATGCCGTCGGCGGGGACCGGGCGGGGTGGGGCGGTGGCCAATGCCGCGGCCTCGTCGGCTCCGGCCGCTGCCGGGTCCGCGGCTTCCGTTCCGCCGGGGAAGAAGGCTCCGGCGGTCAAGCGGGTGCCGCGGAAGTCCACATCGGGCGGAGTGACTCCGGCCGAGCTCGCTGCTGAGGTTGTCGCGGCGGCGGCTGAGGAACTTCCGGTGCGGAAGGCTGCTCGGCGGCCTGCGGTGAAGAAGGCGGCGAGTGGGCCGGGTGCTCCGGCCGCTGGTGGTACTGCTGCTGCTGCGAAGAAGGCTCCGGCGGCCAAGCGGGTGCCTCGGAAGAGTGGTGGGGAGCCGGCTTCGGCCAGTCCCGCGCCGGCGGGGACGGCGGAGTCGCCGGTCAAGGCGGTTAAGGAGGCGGCGGCCGCCACTGAGCTGCCGTTCATCGCGCCGAGTGAGAGTGCGCCGAGCCAGAGCGCGCCGAGTGAGAGCGTGCCCTTGAGTGGGTCTGCGAGTGCTTCGGGTGGGGCGCGGACGCCTCGGAAGCGCGTGCCGGCCAAGAAGACGGCTGCGGCCTCTGGTGGGGATGCGCCCGCCGCGCGGCGGGGTTCGGGCCGGGCGGCTTCGGCCGCGGGCTCTGGTTCGGGCCGGGCGGCTGCTGAGCCGAGTTCGGGCCGGGCGGCTGCTGAGCCGAGTTCGGGCCGGGCAGCCGCGGAGCCGGGTTCGGGGCGGGCGGCTGCGGAGCCGGGTGCGGCTGGGGCGGCGGCCAAGCGGGTTCGGAAGGCGGCTCAGGTGCCGAGTCAGACGCAAGCCAGGAAGTCACAGCCGGCGGTGGAGAGCTCCGGCCGGACCGAGAGCCCGGAGGCGTGATCCCGTGACGTTCCCGAATTCCGCGCAGGGTGGTGGGCCCCGTCCCGGGCCGCCGCAGGGTGGCTTCCGGCCCGGTCCGCCGATGGGTGGGGCGCGTCCCGCGCCGTCGCCCGGTGGGTTCCGGCCGGAGCCGCCGGGCGCGGGGTCCGGGGACTTCACGCCGGCCGAGCATTACCGTACGGGCGAGGACGGGATGGTGGTGGAGACCGGTCATCCGGCGGTGGACGCGGTGCTAAGTTCGCTCGCCAACGCCGCGCGGCTGGCACCGGCCGAGCAGATAGCCGAGTACGAGGCCGCGCACCAGGTGCTCCAGGAGACCCTGGCCGGCATCGACCGCTGACCGACCCGTACCGGAAAAAGGAATTTGATGGCCCGCCGTGCGCGTCTCGACGCCGAGCTAGTCCGTCGTAAGCTCGCCCGTTCCCGGGAACAGGCCGCCCAACTGGTGGCGGCCGGCCGGGTCCAGGTCCGGGGGACCGTGGCCCACAAGGTGGCCGCCATGGTCGACCCGGCCGACCCGCTGCTCGTCACCGGCGAGGACCCGCAGACCGAGTACGTGTCCCGTGGTGGCCACAAGCTGGCCGGCGCGCTCGCCGCGTTCGGCGCCAAGGGGCTGACCGTCGAGGGGCGGCGCTGCCTGGACGCGGGCGCGTCCACCGGCGGGTTCACCGACGTGCTGCTGCGCGCGGGCGCCGATCGGGTGGTCGCCGTCGATGTCGGATACGGGCAGCTGGCCTGGCCGATCCGCACGAACGAGCGGGTCGACGTGCACGAGCGGACCAACGTGCGCACGCTGACCCCGGACGTGATCGGCGGCCCGGTGGATCTGACCGTCGCGGACCTGTCGTTCATCTCGCTGCGCCTGGTGCTGCCCGCGCTCGCCGCCTGCACCGGCCCCGAGGGGGACCTGGCGCTGATGGTGAAGCCGCAGTTCGAGGTCGGCAAGGAGCGGGTCGGCACGGGCGGCGTGGTGCGCGACTGGCGGCTGCGCGCCGAGGCCGTGCTGGACGTCGCCGCCGCCGCGGCCACGCTGGGCCTGGGCGTGGTGGACGTGACCGCCAGCCCGCTGCCCGGGCCGAGCGGCAACGTGGAGTTCTTCGTCTGGTTCCGGCGGGGGGCGCCCGTCGCGGACCGGGAGCGCGTCGAGGCGGTGGTCGAGGCCGGCCCGAGCGGCGAGGCGGCCGCGGCGGCGCTGTCCGGCCCGGACGGTGAGGCGGCTGCGGCGGATGCTGCGGCGCCTCCCGGGGGCGACGGAGCGGCGGTCCCCGCCGGACAAGGGGAACAGGAACGACCGGGGCTCGCGGAGGCGCGGGACGATCAGCCGGTGGCCCACATGGAGGACAAATGACTCGCTCGGCTTTGCTGGTCACGCACACCGGGCGACGGCAGAGTACGCAGCATGCCCGTACGGTCGCGCTCGACCTGATCGCCGCGGGCTTCGAGGTCCGGGTCATCGCCGACGAGGTCGCCGACCTCGGGCTGCCCGACGAGGTGCGGGCGGTCGACAACGAGGAGGCGGCCGAGGGCATCGAGATCGTGCTGGCGCTCGGCGGCGACGGGACGTTCCTGCGCGCGGCGGAGCTGGCCCGGCCGGTGAAGGCGCCGCTGCTCGGCATCAACCTGGGCAAGGTGGGCTTCCTCGCGGAGGCCGAGATCGACCACATCGACGAGGCGGTCCGGGAGATCGTCTCCGGCGACTACACCGTGGACGAGCGGCTCACCCTCGACATCCGGGCGGAGTACGACGGCCGGTTGATCGCGGAGTCGTGGGCGCTCAACGAGGTCAGCGTGGAGAAGGGCCAGCGGGCCCAGATGCTCGAGCTGATGGTCGACGTGGACGGGCGGCCGCTGTCCCGGTACGGATGTGACGGTGTGGTGTGTGCCACTCCGACCGGGTCGACGGCGTACGCGTTCTCGGCCGGGGGGCCGGTGGTCTGGCCCGAGGTGGAGGCGCTGCTGCTGGTGCCGATCAGCGCGCATGCGCTGTTCAGCAAGCCGCTGGTGACCGCGCCGACGTCGACGTTCAAGCTGACGGTGGATCCGTACACCTCGTTTGCCGTGCTTTGTTGTGATGGTCGCCGCACGTGGGACCTTCCGCCGGGGTCGACGGTGACCGTGGAGCGTGGGCAGCTGCCCGTGCGGCTGGTCCGGCTGGCTCCGCGGCCGTTCACCGACACCCTGGTGGCGAAGTTCGAGCTCCCGGTGGTGGGCTGGCGCGGCAACCGGCGCTGACCAGGGGTGACGATCGGCGCCGGCTCCTCAGCGAACCGGCGCCGGGCACTGCCGCTGTGGTCGGCAAAAGCGGCGGCAGTCACCAAAAGTGTCGTCGAGAAGGCTCGGGCGGCCGAGAAAGCGGCCGCGGCGTGCGCGGGGGCCTGCCGGCGTGGCGGCGTGAGCGCGGAAGCGCGGGCGTGGCGGTGCGGGCGGCGCGGGCGTGGCGGCGCGGGTGCGGCGGCGTGGGTGCGGGCGTGGCACGGAGTGAAAGAAAAGGCGAAGTCCGGGAAAACCGGCGGCAACCACGGCGATTGACGCTGATCAGAAACACCCGCACTGGGCAATTGTCGGGGGTCCCCACTACCCTCTGCCGTGTGCTGGAGGAACTTCGCATCACCGGTCTGGGCGTCATCGACGACACGACCCTGCGGCTGTCCGCGGGTATGAACGTGATCACCGGTGAGACCGGGGCGGGTAAGACGATGGTCGTGACCGGTCTCGGACTCCTGTTCGGGGGCCGGGCCGATGCCGGTCGGGTCCGGGCCGACCCGGGCCGGGCGGTCGTCGAGGGCCGGATGAAGTTGAAGGGCACGCTCGGCGACGCGGTCCGCACCCGGATCACCGACGCCGGCGGCGCGATCGACGACGACGGCTCGCTGCTGCTGAGCCGCACGGTGACGGCCGAGGGCCGGTCCCGGGCGCACGTCGGCGGCCGGAGCATGCCGGTGTCCACGCTCAGCGAGCTGGGCGAGCAGGTGCTGGCCGTGCACGGTCAGTCCGACCAGCTGCGGCTGCTGCGCCCGAGCGAGCAGCGTTCCGCGCTGGACCGGTTCGCCGGCCCCGAGCACGAGAAGCTGCTGGACGGCTATCGCGAGGCGTTCACCCGCTGGCGCAAGGTGGTCGAGGACCTGACCGACCGCCGCCGTAACGCCCGGCAGCGCTCGCAGGAGGCCGACCTGCTCAAGCTCGGCCTGGACGAGATCACCCGGGTCGACCCGCAGCCGGGCGAGGACGAGGACCTGCGCGCCGAGGTGCAGCGGCTGGAGCACGCCGAGGGCCTGCGGATCGCCGCGGCGCTGGCCGGGCAGGCGCTGGCCGCCGGGGTCGAGGCCGCCGACGACGCGCCGGACGCGTCGACGCTGATCGGCACCGCCCGCCGCACCCTGGAGGGCCAGTCCGGCGTCGACGCGAAGCTGGGCGACCTGGCGCTGCGCCTGGAGGAGGCGGCGACCCTGGTCGGTGACGTCGCCTCGGAGCTGTCCGCCTACCTGAGCGAGCTGGACGCGGATCCGGCCCGGCTGGAGGCGATCTACGAGCGGCGGGCCGCGCTGCGCGGCCTGACCCGGAAGTATGCGGACGACATCGACGGCGTGATCGCCTGGGCGGAGAACGCGAAGACCCGCCTGACCGAGGTCGACTCCTCCGAGGAGCTGCTGGAGGAGCTGGACAAGGAGCGTCAGCGGCTGGCCGCCACGGTCGGCGAGCTGGCCGGGCGGCTGACCACGGCCCGGCGCGAGGCGGCCGTCCGGTTCTCCGAGGCGGTCAGTGTCGAGCTGGCCGGCCTGGCGATGCCGCATTCCCGGGTCGAGGTGGCGGTGCTGACCCACGCGCCGTCGAAGGACGAGCCGGCCGTCACGGTCGACGGCGCGGAGCTGGGCGCCGGGCCGGACGGGGCGGACGAGGTGGAGCTGCGGCTGCTGGCCCATCCGGGCGCGCCGTCGCTGCCGTTGCAGAAGGGCGCGTCCGGTGGTGAGCTGTCCCGGGTGATGCTCGCCATCGAGGTGGTCTTCGCCGGGGCCGGTGGCCCGCCGACGCTGGTCTTCGACGAGGTGGACTCCGGTGTCGGGGGCACCGCGGCGGTGGAGATCGGCCGGCGGCTGGCCCGGCTCGCCCGTACCCATCAGGTGTTGGTCGTCACGCATCTGCCGCAGGTCGCGGCATTCGCCGATCGCCACCTGGTGGTCGCGAAGGACACCGGTGGTGCGATCACCACGAGCGGGGTGCGGATCGTCGAGGAGACCGAGCGGGCCCGGGAGCTCTCCCGGATGCTGGCCGGCCTGCCGGATTCGGACTTGGGTATCGCCCATGCGGAGGAGTTGCTGGCGGTCGCCGGCCGGGAAAAGCGTGGGTGAGAGAAACATGACCGGAGAGGGGCGGACGAAAAGTCCGTTTTGTCAATGAGCTAGAGCATGTCTAACGGGGGCCGCGTGAGGCGGCGTGTCAGGATGGCCGGGATGCGACTTCCCACCTTGCGCCGTGTGCGCACCACCGAACCGGGCCCGGTCTCCGGCGTTGCCCGGCTCGACCGGCGCACCAAGCGACTGACCGGTCGCCTGCGGCCGGGCGAGATCGCCGTGATCGACCACGTGGACCTGGACCGGGTCGCGGCCGACTCGCTGGTCGCCTCCGGGGTGATCGCGGTGCTCAACGCGAAGCCGTCGATCTCCGGGCGGTACCCGAACCTGGGCCCCGAGGTGCTGATCCAGGGTGGCGTGGTGCTGCTCGACAACCTCGGCGAGGAGGTCTTCGCCGGCCTGCGCGAGGGTCAGTCGGTCAGCATCCAGGGCGACCAGGTGCTGGTCGGCGGTACGCCGGTGGCGACCGGCACCCGGCAGGACGCGGAGAGCGTCGCCAAGGCCATGGCCGAGGCCCGCGACGGCCTGTCGGTGCAGCTCGAGGCGTTCGCGGCGAACACCATGGACTACCTGAAGCAGGAGCGCGACCTGCTCCTCGACGGCGTCGGTGTGCCGGACGTGCAGACCCGGATCGCCGGGCGGCACGTGCTGATCGTGGTCCGGGGCTACGACTACAAGGAGGACCTCGACGTCCTCCGGCCGTACATCCGGGAGTACAAGCCGGTCCTGATCGGGGTCGACGGCGGCGCCGACGCGCTGGTGGAGAACGGTTACACCCCCGACATGATCATCGGGGACATGGACTCGGTCACCGACGACGTGCTGCGCTGCGGCGCCGAGGTCGTCGTGCACGCGTACCCGGACGGGCGCGCCCCCGGTCTGGAGCGGGTCAGCAATCTGGGCGTCGACGCGCTCACCTTCCCGGCCGCGGCCACCAGCGAGGACCTCGCGATGCTGCTCGCCGACGAGAAGGGCGCGTCGCTGATCGTGGCGGTCGGCACGCACGCGAACCTGGTCGAGTTCCTCGACAAGGGGCGCGGCGGCATGGCCTCGACGTTCCTCACCCGGCTCAAGGTCGGTGGCAAGCTGGTCGACGCGAAGGGCGTCAGCCGGCTCTACCGGCAGAACATCTCGGGCTCCGCGCTGCTGCTGCTGGTCCTCTCGGCGGTCGCCGCGATGGCGTCGGCCGTGGCGGTCTCCACGGTGGGCAAGGCCTACCTGACCGTGGTGTCCGAGTGGTGGGACAATCTCGTCTTCCAGCTGGGCAATCTTTTCTGAGGGCAATTCTTCTGAGGGCATCGTGATCAACTTCAGGTACCACGTGGTGTCGCTCACCGCGGTCTTCCTCGCGCTGGCGATCGGACTGGTGGTCGGCACGGCCGCGCTCAACGGCCCGGTCTCGGAGAACCTCCGCGCCCAGCTCACCGCGCTGAACAAGGACAACAACGCCAAGCGCGACCAGGTCAACCAGTACAAGGAAGAGATCAACCGGAACCAGGACTTCGCCACCGAGACCGCGCCGTACGTGCTGGCCGGCCGGCTGACCGCCCGCAAGGTCGCGGTGGTGGCCCTGCCCGGCGGCGGCGACGCGGCCGACGGCGTGGCGAAGATGCTGAACGTGGCCGGCGCGACGATCACCGCGCGGGTCTCGATCGAGGACAAGTTCATCGACCCGAACAACGCGAACGAGCTGCTCGACCTGGCCGACCAGTCGTCGCAGCCGACCATCTCGGCGGCCGTCCTGCCGTCGAACAGCGACGGGGTGGAGACCGCCAGCGCGCTGCTCGCGCTCACCCTCCAGCAGGGCACGACCGTGGTGAACCCGGACGACGTCACCGCCGTGCTGGCCGCGCTCACCAAGGCCGGCTACCTCTCGGTCGCGGACAAGGCGGTCGGCGGCGCCGAGCTGACCGTGCTGGTCGGTGGCCCGCCGCCGACCGACAAGGACGCCGGCAAGAAGACGCAGAACGCGGTCACCGTCGCCGCCCAGTTCAAGAATCACCCGCTCGTGGTGGCCGGCACCAGCGTCGGCGACAACAACCTGGTCTCCGAGGTCCGCGGCGACCCGAGCCTGGTCAAGGCGATCTCCACGGTGGACAACGCGAGCACCGTGCAGGGCCAGGTGGCGACCGCGATGGCCAGTCACGAGCGGCTGCTGCAGAACAAGATCGGTCAGTACGGCCTCGCCGCCGGCGCCACCTCGCTGGTGCCGTCGGCCGCGCCGTAGGGCAGACTCTGCTGCCATGGCCTTCTTCCGTTCGCTCGGGACCGGTGCCCTGGTCGCGCGTGCCGTGCTCGGCTGGGTGAGCCGTGATCCGAAGGCGGGCGGCCTGCGCCGGACCAACTTTCACGGGCGGACGGTCACGCTCGCCGGCGGCCCGGCCCTGGCGGCCGGCGCCACGCTCGGCGCGGCCGTCGGAGCGCCGAGCGCCCGGCTCGCCGCCGCCGCGGTGACCGCCGGCGCGGTCAGCGGCGCGGTCGGCCTCTACGACGACATCGTCGGCAACCGCCCGGAGCAGAAGACCGCGAAGGGCTTCGCCGGCCATCTCGGCGCGCTCCGCGAGGGCCGGGTGACCAGCGGCCTCGTCAAGATCGGCGGGGTGGGCGCGGCCGGCCTGGTGGCCTCGGCGCTGATCGGCAGCCGGCGCGGCAGCCGGTTCGGGCGCGGGGTCGACGTGCTGCTCGGCGCGGGCGTCATCGCCGGCACCGCGAACCTGCTCAACCTGCTCGACCTGCGCCCCGGCCGGGCGATCAAGGCCGGGCTGGTGCTCGGCGCGCCGCTCGCGGTCGGCCGTGGCGCCGCGATGACCGCCGGCACGCTCGGGGCGAGCGCCGCGCTGCTCCCGGCCGACCTGAACGAAGAGATCATGCTCGGCGACTCCGGGGCGAACGCGCTCGGCGCGCTGCTCGGCGTCGCGTTCACCGCGCGGCGCGGGCCGGCCGGCCGGCTGGTCGCGCTCGCCGCCCTCGGGGCGTTGACCGCGGCCAGCGAGAAGGTCAGCTTCACCAAGGTCATCCACGACACGCCGTGGCTGCGGCGCCTCGACGAGCTCGGCCGTCGTCCGGCGTGACCTCGGCGAACGACTCCGGCGCCGCTTCCGCGACGCCGGCCGACCCGGCTACGCCCGGCCCGCTTCCGGCCGCCGGGTCCGCTGGTGGTGCCGCTTCAGACATTTCCGGTACGGCGGTAGGCCCGGTCCCCGCGCCCGCGGGCGAAGTGCGGGCGGCCGGCGAAGCGCCGCCGGCCGACGCCTCGGCGGGTGGTGAGGCGGCGGTCGGCAGCGCGGCGGGTGGTGAGGCGGCGGTCGGCAGCGCGGCGGGTGGTGAGGCGGCGGCCGGTGGGTCGGCGGGTGGGGTGGCGGTCAAGGTGGCCGGGGCGGCGGCGCTGATCACGGTGCTGACGATCCTGGCGCGGATCACCGGCTTCGGCCGCACGCTGGTCTTCTTCTACGCCGTCGGCGAGGGCGGCCACGGCGGCCTCCCCGACCTGTACTTCGCCGCCAACACGGTCCCGAACATCGTCTTCGAGCTGGTCGCCGGCGGTGCCCTGGCCAGCCTGGTGGTGCCGCTGCTGGCCGGTGCGGTCGCCGCCGGTGACCGGGCCCGGGTCGGCCGGATCACGTCCGCGCTGCTCACCTGGATGCTGGTGCTGACCGTCCCGCTCGCGATCGGGGTGGCGCTGGCCGCCGGCCCGATCACCGGCCTGCTGCACGGGATTCCCCCGGAGCATCAGCAGGTCGCCGCCCGGATGCTGCGGATCTTCGCGCCGCAGCTGCCGCTCTACGGCATCGGGATCGTGCTGACCGGGGTGCTGCAGGCGCACCACCGGTTCGCCTGGCCGGTGATCGCGCCGCTGCTGTCCAGCGTGACGGTGATGGCCGCCTACCTGACGTACGCGCTGGTCGACGGCGCCCGCAGCGACTTCGCCGGGTTGTCCGGGGCCGGTGAGCTGATCCTGTCGGGCGGCACCACGCTCGGCGTGGTGGTGCTGACGTGCTGCCTGCTGATCCCGCTGAGCAGGCTGCGGATGCCGCTGCGGCCGGGCCTGCGGTTCCCGGGTGACGAGGGCCGCCAGGCGGTCCGGCTGGGCTGGGCGGGCGCGGTCACCGTCGGCGCGCAGCAGGTGGTGGTCGCGCTGATCGTCACGCTCGGCGCGCAGCAGCTGGCCCGCTACAACGGCGCGCAGACGGTGTTCCTGCTGCCCTGGGCGGTGCTCGCGGTGCCGCTGGCCACCGCGGTCTACCCCCGGCTGGCGGACGCGGCGGTGCGGCGCGACGAGGACGCCTACGCCGGGGCGCTGGCCGGGACCGCCCGCTCGATCGTGCTGCTCGCCGGGCTGGGCATGGCGGCGCTGGCCGGCCTGGCCGTCCCGGCCGCCCGGCTGATGAACGCCGGCGGCGCGGCCCCGGGCATCGTCGGCTTCGCGCCCGGCCTGCTCGGCTACGCGCTGTTCGCACTGCTCTCCCGCGCGCTCTACGCCCGGGGCGCGACGGTCGCGGCCGCGGTGGCCGCCGGGATCGGCTGGCTCAGCGCCGGGATCGCGGTCGTCGTGGTCACCTCGACGGCCGAGGGCGGGGCCGAGCTCGCCGGGCTCGGGCTGGCCAACGCGCTGGGCATGTCGGTAACCGGACTGTTGCTCGTGCTCGCCGTCCGCCGGCACGCCGGTCGCGCGGCGCTCGCCGGTCTGCTCCGCGCGGTCGTCGCCGCGGTGGTCGCGGCGGCCGTCGCCGGCGCCGCCGGCTGGGCCGTCGTGCACGGGCTCGACGGGCCGGCCCCGAGCGTGCCGCGCAGCCTGCTGGAAGGCGTGCTCGGTGGTCTCGCGGTCGTGGTGGTCTTCCTCGCGGTCGCGTTCGCGCTGGACCGGCGGGACCTGAGCCCGCTGGCCGGAACCCTGCGCCGGCGGCTCGGCCGATGACCTTCGGCACCCCGGGCTGGTTCCCGGCGGTGCATCCGGTGCGTGATAGACAACCTGGAAGCCGGCCGGGACCGCGGCAGGCAGGGTTGACGGGGCGCGAGGGACGCGTCCGGAGAGGGGTGGACCGCTCGTGAGCAGCGACGACGGCTGGCGTGGTTCGGTCGTGCTGGTGCTCGGCTCCGCCACCGGCGGCACCGGCGGGCACGTCCTCTCGCTGGCCCGCGGCCTGGTCGCGGCCGGCTGCCGGGTGGTGGTCTGCGGACCGGCCGCCAACGACGGGCACTACGGCTTCACCGCCGCCGGGGTGGAGTACGCCCCGGTCGAGATCCCGGCCGACCCCGGCCCGCAGGACTCCGGCGCGATCCGGGCGCTGCGCCGGGCGATCACCGGCCGGGGCGCCGACGTGATCCACGCGCACGGGCTGCGGGCCGCGTTCGTGGTGTCGCTCGCCCGGACCGGGGTGCCACTCGTGGTGACGTGGCACAACGCCGTACTGGCGAAGGGTCTGAAAGGTCAGGCCGGCGCGCTGGTCGAACGGATCGTGGCGCGCAACGCCGACCTCACCCTGGGCGCCTCGGAGGACCTGGTGGCGCGGGCCGTGGCGCTGGGCGCGAAGAACGCCCGGCTCGGCCCGGTCGCGGCCCCGGAGGCGCGCCCGCCGAAGCGGACCCGGCAGGCGGTCCGCGCCGAGTTCCGGGTCAAGGGGGACACCCCGCTGATCCTGTCGGTCGGCCGGCTGCACCCGCAGAAGCACTACGACCTGCTGGTCGACGCGGCCGCCCGGTGGCGGGAGCTGGACCCGGCCCCGGTGGTCGTGGTGGCCGGCTCCGGTCCCAGCTACATGCCGCTGGCGCAGCAGGCGTCCCGCACGCACGCCCCGTTCCACCTGCTCGGGCACCGCGGGGACGTGCCCGACCTGCTGCTCGGCGCGGACCTGGCGGTGGTCACCAGCGACTGGGAGGCGCGGCAGTTGTTCGCACAGGAGGCGCTGCGGGCCGGGGTGCCGTTGATCACGACGGCGGTCGGCGGGCTGCCGGGCCTGGTGGGGGACGCGGCGGTGCTGATTCCGCCCCGCGACCTGGATGCGCTGGACCGGGCCGTACGGCAAATTCTGTCTGACCCGGACCGGCGAGCGGACCTTGCCGCCCGGGGTCCTCGGCAGGCCGCGACCTGGCCGGACGAGACCGCCGTGGTGAACGCCGTCCGGGTGGCCTACGCCGAGGTCAGCGCCCCGTGAGCGGCAGGCTGGACCGGATTCGGCGGGTTCGTCCGCCGGGCACGCCGCGGGGGCGAAGCGCCGCCGTCTGGGTGCCGACCCTGCTCGTCGTCCTGGTCGCGGTGGCCAGCCTGATCGGGCTGACGATCCGGCCGGGCGGGCAGGACGTGCGCGGCACCGCCGACTACGTGGTGGTCGCCGCCGCGGCCGGCCTGCGCTGGGACGATCTCGACCCGCAGCGCACGCCGGCGCTGTGGCAGGAGGCGGCCAAGGGCTCGACCGGCTGGCTGTCGGTGCGCTCGGCGCATCAGGTGACCTGCCCGGCGGACGGCTGGCTGACCCTCGGCGCCGGGAACTACGCGGCCTGGGACACCCGGGCGGTGCCCGGTCGCTGCCCGGTCGTCTCGCCGGAGGTGACCCGGCCGGACGCGATCGGCGCGAACGTGACCGCGCAGAACACCGTGGTCCGCACGAATCAGGACAAGCTTCCGTACGGCACCACCCCCGGCGCCCTGGCCGAGTCGGTCCGCTGCACGGTGGCGATCGGCCCGAACGCCGCGGTCGCCGCCGCCCGCCCGTTCGGCCGCGTCGACCAGTACGCCGAGGCCCTGCCCGCCGAGCCGGCGAAGCTGCTCTCCGAGTGCGTGCTGAGCGTCGTCGACCTGGGCACCATCACCGGCACCGGGGCCGAGCGGCAGGCCGCGGTCGAGGCCGCCGACCGGATCCTGGCCCGGGTCCTGGCGGCCCGCCCGGAGCGGTCGACGATGCTGATCGCCGGGATCGCGGACACCGACACCACCTCCCGGCTGCACGTCGCGATCGCCGAGGGCGAGGGCTGGGACGGCGGCTGGCTGACCTCGGCCGGCACCGGCCGCGAGGGTTACCTGCAGCTGATCGACCTGGCCCCGACCGTGCTGGCGGTGCTCGGCAAGGCGCCCCCGGAGAAGCTCTTCGCCGGGTACGCCGCGACCGTCTCGACCGGCCGCCCGGCCGACCCGGCCGCGGCGATGCAGGGCCGCAACGACGCCGACCAGCGCGCGATCGCCCAGCACGGGGTGGCCTCGATCTTCTTCGCGGTGCTGGCCGGCGTCCAGATGCTGCTCTACGCCGCGCTGGTGCCGGTGCTGATGCGGGCCCGCCGGCACGCCGGCCCGGCCGCCCTGCCGCTGCCCCCGCCACGGCTGGTGGCGGTGCTGGAGGCGGCGCTGATCGCGGCCTCGCTGGCGATCCCGGCGGCGCTGGTCGCCGACGTGGCGCCGTGGTGGAGCGCCGATCACCCGGCCTGGATGTTCGGCGGCGCCACGTTCGCCCTGATGGTGATCGGCACGCTCGCGGTCCGGCTGGCCCCGCGCTACCGGATGACCCTGTGGCCGATGGGCGCGACCGCGGCCCTGAGCGCCGTCGTGATCGTCGTGGACCTGCTGACCGGGGCCCGGCTCCAGCTGAACGGCGTGGCGGGCTACGCGGCCACGCACGGGGTGCGCTACGCCGGGCTGGGCAGCGTGGGGCTGGGCGTCTTCATCGCCGCGCTGCTGCTCGCCGCCGGCTGCCTGGCCCAGTGGGTGGGCAAGACCTGGCGGCCGGTCGTCATGGTGCTCTTCGGCGGCCTGGGCGTGGTGATGGTCGGCAGCCCGTTCCTGGGGGCCGACCCGGTCGGCGCGATCGCGGTCACCGCCGGGGTGTGCGTGGCCGCGGCGATGAGCTCCGGCGGCTGGCTGACGTTCCCTCGGGTGGCCTGGTCGGCGCTCGGCGCGGTCGCGGTGACCGCCAGCTTCGCCGCGTTCGACCTGCACCGGGCCGCCCTGGAGCAGGGCACGCTGGGCCGGTTCCTGACCGCGCTGGGCGGCGGTACGGCCGGTCCGGCGATGCAGCGCGCCGCCGCCTCGAACGGGCAGGCGCTGCTGGACAGCCCGCTCAGCCTGCTCGCCCTGGCCGGCGCGGTGATGCTGGTGTTCGGTCAGTTCTCCCCGTGGGGCGGGCTCAACCGGGTGTACGGCCTGCACCCCGCCATCCGGGCCGCGGTGGCCGGCACGGTGGTGGCGTCGGTCACCGCCGGGATCTTCGGTGGGACCGCGCTCGGGGTGGCCGGCGCGGCCGCCGCGACCGCCGTCCCGATCGCCGTGCTGACCGCGTTACGGGTGCTGCTGCACGCCGCGGACCGCACCCCGCCGCCGGGCGTGACCGAGGGCCCGGGCGGCCCGCGGTTGCGCAAAGCCGACGGCGATCAACGGACAGTGACCGAACCGGCCGGTTGACACGCACGCCGACCAGCCCGAACGTGGCGTGCCGGGCAATCAGTGTTACGGTGAACTCCCGTGGATGGGGCGATGAAGCCCCGGTCTGCATCTTCACCTGACAGGCGACCACGGGAGCGGGCCTTGGCCTCAACAGTGCGCGACACTCGGCACATCTTCGTCACCGGGGGCGTCGCCTCCTCGCTGGGCAAGGGCCTCACCGCCTCCAGTCTCGGCAATCTGCTCACCGCCCGCGGTCTTCGCGTCGTGATGCAGAAGCTCGACCCTTATCTGAACGTCGACCCGGGCACGATGAACCCGTTCCAGCACGGTGAGGTCTTCGTCACCGAGGACGGCGCGGAGACCGACCTCGACGTCGGGCACTACGAGCGCTTCCTGGACCGGGACCTCTCCGGCAAGGCGAACGTCACCACCGGCCAGGTCTACTCGGCGGTGATCGCCCGGGAGCGGCGCGGGGAGTACCTCGGCGACACCGTCCAGGTCATCCCGCACATCACCAACGAGATCAAGAGCCGGATCTTCGCGATGGCCGATCCGGACGAGAACGGCCTGGTCCCGGACGTGGTGATCACCGAGGTCGGCGGCACGGTCGGCGACATGGAGTCGCTGCCGTTCCTCGAGGCGATCCGCCAGGTCCGCCACGAGGTCGGCCGGGACCACGTGTTCTACCTGCACGTGTCGCTGGTGCCGTACCTGGCGCCGTCGGGCGAGCTGAAGACCAAGCCGACCCAGCACTCGGTGGCGGCGCTGCGCAACATCGGTATCCAGCCGGACGCGCTGATCTGCCGCAGTGACCGGGAGATCCCGGCCAAGATGAAGGAAAAGCTGGCGCTCTACACGGATGTGGACGTCGAGGCGGTCATCGGCTGCCCGGACGCGCCGAGCATCTACGACATCCCGAAGGTGCTGCACGACGGCGGGCTGGACGCGTACGTCGTCCGCCGCCTGGGCCTGTCGTTCCGGGACGTGAACTGGAAGACCTGGAACGACCTGCTGGAGCGGGTGCACCACCCGAAGCGCACGATCACGATCGCGCTGGTCGGCAAGTACGTCGACCTGCCCGACGCCTACCTCTCGGTCACCGAGGCGATCCGCGCGGCCGGTTTCGGCAACACCGTGAAGATCCAGATCCGGTGGGTGCCGAGCGACAGCTGCGAGACCCCGTCCGGCGCGGCGAACGCGCTCAAGGGCGTCGACGGCATCGTCATCCCCGGCGGCTTCGGTGTCCGCGGCATCGAGGGCAAGGTCAACACCTCGCGGTACGCCCGGGAGAACGGCATCCCGATCCTCGGGCTGTGCCTCGGCCTGCAGTGCATGACCATCGACGCGGCGCGCAACCTGGCCGGGCTGACCGGGGCGAACTCGCTGGAGTTCGACGAGACCGCGGCGTACCCGGTGATCTCCACGATGGCCGACCAGGAGGACATCGTCGCGGGCAAGGGCGACATGGGCGGCACCATGCGCCTGGGCGCCTACCCGGCCACGCTCAAGGCGGACTCGATCGTCGCCGAGGTCTACGGCGCGACCGAGATCTCCGAGCGGCACCGGCACCGCTACGAGGTGAACAACGACTACCGGGACAAGCTGGCCCAGTCCGGCCTGGTCTTCTCCGGCACCTCGCCGGACGGGCGCCTGGTCGAGTTCATCGAGCTGGACCGGGACGTGCATCCGTACTTCGTGGCCACCCAGGCGCACCCGGAGCTGAAGAGCCGCCCGACCCGCCCGCACCCGCTCTTCGACGGCCTGGTCAAGGCCGCCGTGGTGTACAACGCCGCCGACGAGCTGCCGGTCGAGCCGGTCGAGGTCTCTTGATGGGCTTCGAGCACGAGACCGTCGGCTCGGTGGAGCGCTACCGCGGCCCGATCTTCGACGTGGTCACCGACGAGGTGACCATGTCGGACGGCGGCACGGCCAAGCGCGACGTGGTCCGTAACAAGGGCGCGGTCGTGGTGGTCGCGCTCGACGACGACGGCCGGGTGGTGCTGATCAAGCAGTACCGGCACGCCCTCGGCGCCCGGATCTGGGAGCTGCCGGCCGGCCTGCGCGACGTCGACGGCGAGGACCCGGCGCTGACCGCGGCCCGCGAGCTGGCCGAGGAGGCCGACCTCACCGCCGGCCGGATGGAGAAGCTGGTCGAGGTGCACACCTCGCCCGGGTTCAGCACCGAGCACGTGCTGATCTACCTGGCCCGCGATCTCGCGGCCGTGCCGGACGCGGAACGTTTCGCCCGGCACGACGAGGAGGCCGACCTGGAGGTCATCCGGATCGGCCTCGACGAGGCGGTCGCCATGGTGCTGCGTGGCGAGATCACCAACGCGGCCGCGGTGGCCGGGCTGCTGGCCGCCGCGCGTACGGAGTCCTAGGCCCGACCCGCACCGCCGGGCACGCTCGTGCCCGGCGGCAGGACCGGGGCACCCCACCACGGCCGGGAGACCAGCGCGGCGAGCCCGGCGCCGGCCGCGTTGAGCAGCACGTCGTCGATCGACGAGACCCGGTCCAGGCGCAGGACGTACTGCAGGGTCTCGACCAGGATCGAGCAGCCCGCGGCGAGCGCCAGGACCCGTGTCACCGACGCCAGCGCCGGGAACCGCAGCGGCACGAAGAACCCGAGCGCCGCGAAGACCAGCAGGTTGCCGACGATCTGGCCGACCGCGCCGTCCGCGACCTGGGCCTGCAGGTCCCGCAGCGGCACCAGGCTCACCTGCCCGATCTTGCCGGGTTCGAGACCGGGCAGCAGGATGTACCAGACCCACGGCAGCGTGCCGTAGACCATCGCGACCTCGGCCAGCGACGACCGCCACGCCGCCGGCCGCCCGGTGGACCGGCGCCACCCGGCCAGCGCGCCGGCCGTCACCGCGGCCACCGGCAGCAGGACCACCATGACCAGCATGATCCCGTTCAGCGTGGTCAGCCAGACCTGCCGGCTCGGATGCTGCAGCGGCAGGCTCAGCATTCGCACCAGGATGCGGAACGGCGTGATCGCGACGACGGCGACGGCGAGGGTGGCCAGGCCGGCGCCCACGATCCGGCGCGCGCGACGGGCCGGAGCGGACAGGGTTGCGCTGTGGTCCATGCCGCTCATCGAACACGGTGAGCCGTTATCCCGGCATAAGCGTTTCCTCTTTCAGTAAATTTCAGGAGATGTCCGGGCAGGTCGTGCCCGGCGGCGGCACGGTCAGGTCGATCAGGTAGCGGTCGATCACCGCGGTCGTGCACCCACTGGCCTGATACTGCCCGTGCCCCGAGCCCAGGTAGGTGACCAGCCGCCCGCTGCGCCCCAGCTCGGCCGCCACGTGCCGGGCCCAGGGGTAGGGCGTCCGCGGATCGTGCACGGCGTTGAACACCAGCAGCGGCGTCCGGGTGTGCACCGCCAGCCGATGCGGCGGATTCGCGATCGGTTGCGGCCAGCCCAGGCAGGTCCGGATCGCGAGCAGCGCTGCTCCGTAACGGACATCCGGCGCGGCCTTCGCCGCGATCCCCACGAGCCTTCGGTACGCCGTGAAGTCGCGCACGTCCGCCGGAAAGTCCGCGCAGAACACCCCGGCGGCCACGTCCAGGTTCGGCGGCTTCGGGGCGGTCCCGTCCGCGAGATCCCGGATCGTGCCGGCCAGCCGGCCCCACTGCGGGGTCAGCGCCATCGGCAGCGCCGCGACCTCGAACGACGTCAGCGGCGCGTACCGGCCGGCGTCGGCGTCCCGCAGGATCGACCGCCAGGTGCCCCGGACATCGGTGCCGTGCAGCACACACTCGGTCGCGGTGGCCCGGTCGCACCACGCCACGAACTGGTCGAAGGCGTCCTGCGCCCCGGCCGCCTCGGAGCGGACGAAATCGGTCAGCGGCAGGTCGTGGTCGAAGGCGCTCTCCAGCACGATCGCGCGCACCCGGTCGGGGAACCGCTCCGCGTACATCTCGCCCAGCAGCGTCCCGTAGGAGCTGCCGTGGAACGTCAACCGCCGCTCGCCGAGGGCCTGCCGCAGCGCGTCCAGATCCCGCGCGATCGTCACCGAGTCGGCATTGGCGAAGACCGGGCTGCTCGCCCGGCACCGGTCCCAGTAGGCCCGGTTGGTGGTCACCGCGGCGGCGAACTCCGCCGGGTCGTGAAGAACGACAGGTGGGCGGTCCGGTTCCGGCACGCAGGTGGGCGCGGCCGATCGCTTGACGGTACGGGGGTCGAAGCTCACGATGTCGAACCGGTCCAGTTGCTCGTCGCTGAACCGGTCGCCCTTGCGCACCCGGTCGACCCCGGAGTCCCCGGGCCCGCCCGGCCCGAAGACCAGCGTCCCGGCCCGCGCCCCCCGCGCGAACCGCTTCGCGACCACCATGCCGAACGTCGGCCCGTGCGGATCGGCCCAGTCGACCGGCAGGGTCAGCGTGGCGCAGGTGACCGCCGCGCTCGGCGGCGTCCCGGGCAGGTCGTCCGGGCACGCACCCCAGTCCAGGCCGGGCGCCGGGTGCGCGGGCACCGGGCCGACGGCCAGCGTGAGCGCGGTGATCAGGGCGGACAGCTGCATCTCGACTCCTCGGCTCCAGTGACGACTGCCGATTCATCGTTCCGCCGGGCAAGGTCGCTGCCCATCGGGATCGTCCCCTAATGTCGCGCGTGCACATCGTGAAATGGGCTGGACGGGAATTACGTACCTTCGTAATTTTGGGTTTATGAGTGATGACCTGAGTGAACGCCTTTCCGCCCTCGAACGCGTCGTGGCCGACCTGGTCGAGCAGGCCGCCAAGTCCACGCCTGAGCCGACTGCCGACCCGGTGCATGCCGAGACCTTCTGGGCGCTGGAGGGGCTGCGTGCCAAGGTCGCCGACACCACCGGTGGTGTCCTCTTCACCGGCACGGTCGACCTGCCCACCGGCGAGCACTACGACTGGCAGTACGGACGGATGCTCGACGACCTGCTCGAGATCGACTGGACCGAGACCGCGCCGGTGCTCTCCGCGGTCGGCCATCCGGTTCGGTTGCGGTTACTTCAAAAGATCATTTCCGGTACGCGCGGGGCCGCCGAACTGGCCGAGGACACCGAGCTGGGCACGACCGGGCAGGTCTACCACCACCTGCGGCAGCTCGTGTCGGCCGGCTGGCTGCGGACGCTCGCCCGCGGGCAGTACACGATCCCCGGGGAGCGGGTGGTGCCGCTGCTGGTGATCCTCGCCGCGACCCGATGAGGCGGGCGGGGGCTGACCTCGTACAAAAGCGGCATTGAGGCCGGGATGAGCGGACCGCGAGTGGAACGCGGCCCGGTTGGCATTCTGGCTGTCATCCGGGGGTAGTACGGTGGCCGTCTCATCGCGGAGGGGGAGAGATGGGCTTTCCGAAGCTGCAGTCGATCGTGCTCGACACGCCGGATGCGCGCGGCCTGGCCGAGTTCTACCGCCGCCTGCTCGGGCTGGCGTACCGGCCCGGCGATGAGCCGCCCGCGCCCGGGGCGGACGACGAGAAGGGCCGCGACTGGCTGGTCCTGGTCGGTGCCGGCGGGGTGCGGCTGGCCTTCCAGCAGGAGCCCGGGCTGAAGCCGACCACCTGGCCGGACGGCACGGTCCCGCAGCAGATGCACCTGGACACCGCCGTCGAGTCGGTCGAGGAGCTGAACCGGCAGCACGAGCGGGCCCTGAGCCTGGGCGCCGTCATGCGTTTCGACCGCAGCGACGACGACGAGGAGCCGCTGCGCGTCTACGCCGATCCGGCGGGCCACACCTTCTGCATCTTCGTCGGGGCGTAGGGGCCGGTCCGATGGCACAGGTGGTGGCGCCCGGTCGAGATTGGCAGGCCGAATTAACAGGGCATTTCCGTAGCGTGCCAGCCTCGCACGGTAACTTGTCCACCGTGGACATGGTGTCGATGATCGCCGATGAGCGCCGCCGGATGGCGGAGCTGATCGAGTCGTTGAAGCCCAGCGAGCTGCACACGCCCAGCCTCTGTGCAGGCTGGACCGTGCACGAGGTCGCCGCCCACCTCTGTTCACCGTGGCAGCTCGGCGCCCGGCGGATCGTCCCGGCCGTGCTCCGGCACGGCTTCCGGGTGCACCGGGCCAACGCCGACCTGGTCCGCGACCTGGCGCTCGCCCTGACCGCCGACGAGATCGGCCGGCAGCTGCGGTTCAACGCCGAGTTCGCCTTCAGCCCGCCGGTCGTCGGCCCGCTCGGGCAGCTCACCGACCTGCAGGTGCACGGGCAGGACATCTGCCGCCCGCTCGGCCTGACCCGCGACCTGGTCCCCGAGCGGATGCTGCTCTCACTGGAGTTCCTGATCAGCCCGAAGGCGCGCGGCTCGTTCGTGCCGCGCGGCCGGCTGGACGGGTTGCGGTTCCTCGCCGAGGACCTGGACTGGGAGGGCGGTCAGGGGCTGCTGACCGTGCGGGGGAGTGGGGAGGCGCTGATGCTGGCGCTGACCGGCCGTCCCGTCGTGCTGGACGAGCTGTCCGGCAGTGGGGTGGCGGCGTTGCGTGCCCGGATCGCGGCTTGACGCTGCCCGACCCTCTCGTCGCTCTGCTCGACCGCCTGAAAGCTCTCGGGGATCGGGTGAGCGCTCTGCCCGACCCGTTGACCATCGTCGCGCGGCGGTGGGGGGTGCTTTCCGGGCGGGTGCGGGCGGTGGGGCTCCTCGGCTTGATGAGCGACTGGCTGAGCGGCTCGGGGCGCTCGCTCAGCGGTTTCGGTCGTTGGCTGGGCGGCTTCGGCCGCTGGCTGGGCGGCGGGCTGGGCGGCTTCGGGCGCTTGCTGGGCGGCGGGCTGGGCGGCTTCGGCCGCTGGCTGGGGCTGCCGGATTTTTCCCGTTTTTCGGGATTTAGGCGTATTTTTGATGGGCGGCGGCATTCGCGGCTGCCGCTCTCGAACCGGGCGATGGCCCTGCTCGCCGCCGTGATCGTGGTCGGCGGCCTGGCCGTGACGCTGCCCCGGGCGCTCGCCTCCGGCCCCAGCTGCATCGTCAGCTACAAGGTCGGCGAGCAGTGGCTCGGCGGCTTCCAGGGCGAGGTCACCGTCAAGAACATCGGCGACCCGCTCGACTCCTGGACGCTGGCCTTCGACTTCCCGGACGGCGGCCAGAAGGTCACCCAGGGCTGGGGCGGCACGTGGCACCAGTCCGGCACCCGGGTCACCGCGGCGAGCGGCGCCCTGGCCACCGACGCGTCGGCCACCCTCGGCTTCAGCGGCACGTGGGCCAGCGGCAACCCGGTCCCGGCGGCGTTCACCCTGAACGGCCGGGACTGCACCGCCGGCATCGTGCCGCCGGCCGTGAACGCGTCCACGTCCCCGCACCCGTCCACCGCCGTCCCCGCTCCGGCGCCCGCGCTGAAGGTGGTCGGCAACAAGATCGTCACCGGCTCCGGGGCGGTGCACCAGCTCTACGGGGTGAACCGGTCCGGCGGCGAGTTCGCCTGCATCCAGGGCAACGGCATCTGGGAAGGCCCGATGGACCAGGCCTCGATCACCGCCATGCGCGCCTGGCGGATCCGGGCCGTCCGGGTGCCGCTGAACGAGGAGTGCTGGCTGGGCACCCCGAGTGTGCCCGAGGTCGGCGGCGATCCGTACCGGGACGCCGTCAAGGACTACGTGAACCTGCTGGTCAAGAACGGGATCACGCCGATCCTCGAGCTGCACTGGAGCTACGGGGAGTACACCGGCGACTCGTCGCCCTGCGCCGACGTCAAGGCCACCTGCCAGAAGCCGATGCCGGACGCGCAGTACGCGCCGACGTTCTGGACCGACGTGGCGACCACGTTCCGGGGCAACGACGCGGTCATCCTCGACCTGTTCAACGAGCCGTTCCCGGACCGGGCGGCCGGCAACACCACCGCGGCCTGGAAGTGCTGGCGCGACGGCGGCACCTGCGAGGGCATCGGCTACCCGGTCGCCGGCTTCCAGACCCTGGTCGACGCGGTCCGGGCCACCGGCGCCACCAACATCATCATGCTCAGCGGGCTGTCCTACGCCAACGACCTCGGCCAGTGGCTCACCTACAAGCCGAACGACCCGCTGAACAACCTGGCGGCCGCCGCCCACCTGTACAACTTCAACGACTGCGACCGCGCGAAATGCTGGAACCGGCAGCTCGCCCCGGTGGCCGCGCAGGTCCCGCTGACGCTCAGTGAGATCGGCGAGAACGACTGCGGCCACAAGTTCGTCGACGGCCTGATGGACTGGGCGGACGCGCACGAGGTCGGCTACCTGGGCTGGACCTGGAACCCGTGGGACTGCGCCGCCGGCCCGGCACTGATCAGCGACCACACCGGCACCCCGACCGATTTCGGTCAGGGCCTCAAGGACCGCTTCGCCCGCGTCGCCAACTAGGTGCCCAGGTCGGTCACGAGGAAGGTGCCGTCGTCGGCCGGGCGCCCCAGCAGTACCGGCCGCCGGGTGCCGTCCGGATGGCGCAGGGTGAACACCGGATCCCAGCCGTGGATCTCCCGCAGGTCCGCGAGGGTGCCCGGGTCGGCCAGCGTCGCGTGGGTGCCGTCGGCGCTGACCCGCACGGCCCACGGCCCGACGAACAGGCTGTCGTTGAGGTCCCACGCCAGCTCGGCGTCCACGGCCGGGGAACCCGTCAGCGCTTGACGGCGACGCCGCCGGACATCTGGACGTGCAGGTCGTCGACGGCGGTGGCGGCCGGGTCGGGGCGCCAGCGGTGGACCAGCTGGACGCCCGGCTCGACCAGGTCCAGGCCGCGGAAGAGCGCGGCCACCTCGTCGTCGGTGCGCGGCTTGGCCGGGATGCCACGGGCCGTGTACGCCTTCGCCCCCTGCACCGCCTGCTCGTTGTGCGCGGTCACGGTGGAGATCGCGAGCGCGCTGCCGGGGGCGAGCCGGGCCATCAGGGTGTCGATGATCCGGTGCGCCTCGGCCTCGTCGGTGACGAACTGCAGGACCGCGATGAGACTGATCGCAATCGGACGGCTGAAGTCCAGGGCCCGTACCTCGGAAGCCTTGATGATCTTGTCGGCGTCCAGCAGGTCGGCGTCCAGATAGGTGGTCGACCCCTCCGGCGTGGAGGTGAGGAGCGCTCGCGCGTGGACCAGCACGATCGGATCATTGTCGACGTAGACGATCTTCGCGGTGGGGTCCACCCGCTGGACCACCTCGTGCAGATTGGGCGAGGTCGGCAGCCCGGCACCGATGTCCAGGAACTGGCGGATGCCCAGGTCGGCGGCGAGGTAGTGGGCCGCGCGGGCCAGGTAGTTGCGGTTGGCGCGCATCGAGATCGGCAGGCTGGGGGACGCCTTCACGATCGCGGCGGCCGCGGCCCGGTCCGCCGCGAAGTTGTCCTTGCCGCCCAGCAGGTAGTCGTAGATGCGGGCGGAGTGCGGGACGGCGGTGTTGAGATCGACGGCCATGGCCGAGAACGTACACCGTCCTCAGTGTTTTCAAAAACTAAAGAAGTTCCACCTTCTCCGGTCAGAGAAGCTCCACCTCGGCGCCGTCCTCGGCGAGCCAGGCGAGCAGGTGCTCCATGGTCACCGCCGGACACCAGTCCCGCCGGTCGTAGCCGGGCACCAGGTGCTTGCGGGCCACCGCCGAGTCGTGCCAGACCAGCCGGAACCCGGGCGCCGCACCCCAGTCCCCGAGCAGGCAGTCGTGCAGCGCGCCGGCGTTCCACCCGAAGTACCCGCCGGGGCCGTTGATCGCCTCGCCGATCGCGCAGTAGAACCCGTCCTCGTCGGTGACGTGCCGCCCGTCCAGGTGGTACGTCGTCCCGGACGGCCGGTCCGCCCCGGGCCGGTGATGGGCGAGCGCCGCGCCGGCCCACTCGTGCCGCAGCGCCGCCGGGTAGGCCGCCCAGAGCCCGGTCTCGGCCGGCCGGCCGGTCCGCCAGTGGTCCCAGATCTCCCGCGCCCCGCTCGGGCGACCGCCTTTGATCGCGTCCCCGTACGTGCTGGCGAACGTCACGTCGAGCAGCCCGTCGCCGAGCACCGACGGCCGGACCTCCGACACCTCCGCGCCCAGCCCGCTGTCCAGCATATGGGTGGCGGTGCCGTCGTCGGCGACGCTGAAGATCGACGCGATGATCATCCGCCGGTGCCGGGCCGAGCCCCGCTGCAGCGCGTCGATCGCCCGGGACAGCCGCGGCTCGGGCCGGCAGCCGATCAGCGTGGCCGGCCGGGGCAGGTGCTCGGGCCGCGGGCGGAACACCCCGGACACCTCCTGGCAGGTGCCGAACTTCTCCTCGCCCTCGCCGGTGATGCCGGTCAGCACGTACCCGTCGGCCTCCGGCGCCCGGTCCGGCCCGCGGCGGCGTTTGCGGTGTTCCGGGTCTATTCGCAGCCGCCCCTCCAGGGTGACGTCGAAGACGCCGAACCCGGTCGGGCGCACGTCGGTGACGGTCAGGTCGAGCAACTCCTCGGTGCACTCCCAGCACTCGCGGGGATGTTTCGAGTCGGCCCGGTGGATCGTCTCCAGGCCGATGTTGCCCAGCCAGGGGTCGCCGAACCCGTCGCACGCCGCGCGCAGCGCGCCGGCCGGGGCGCAGCCCTGCAGCGTGTACCGCTCGACCGGCGGCTCACCCGGGTCGGCGAACAGGCCGTCGATGTCGGCACACGCCGCCACCACCGCGTCGCCGTCGTCGATGTTCTGGTCGACGAGAAGCCAGGGAAAGCCGGTCATCCGGCGACCGTACCGGTTCGTCGTCCTGTTGAGGACATGGGGATCAGTGCGTATGAACCGGGGTAGTCTGCGGCGGATAAGGACATATCGCGCAGCGCAACGTCGCGGTGACGCAGGGAGAATGATGTGAAGGTCGGGATTCCCAGCGAGGTCAAGAACAACGAGTTCCGGGTCGCGATCACCCCGGCCGGGGTCTTCGAGTTCGCCCGCGCCGGGCACGAGGTGTTCGTGCAGAGCGCCGCCGGCATGGGCTCGTCGATCACCGACACGGACTTCCGGGACGCGGGGGCGACGATCGTGCCCGACGGTGACGCCGTGTGGGCCGAGGGCGACCTGATCCTCAAGGTCAAGGAGCCGGTGGCCAGCGAGTACCACCGGATGCGCGAGGGTCAGGTGCTCTTCACCTACCTGCACCTGGCGGCGTCCAAGGAGTGCACCGACGCGCTCGTCGACCGGCGGATCACCGGGATCGCGTACGAGACGGTCGAGCTGCCGGACCGCTCGCTGCCGCTGCTCGCGCCGATGTCCGAGGTGGCCGGCCGGCTCGCGCCGCAGGTCGGGGCGTACCAGCTGATGCGCCAGGGCGGCGGGCGCGGCGTGCTGATGGGCGGGGTGCCGGGAGTCTACGCGGCCAAGGTGGTGGTGATCGGGGCCGGCGTCTCCGGGATGAACGCGGCCGCCATCGCGCTCGGCATGCAGGCCGAGGTGATGCTGCTGGACCGCAACATCGCCCGGCTGCGCGCCGCCGACGCGGACTACCGCGGCCACCTGCAGACGATCGCCTCCAACGCGTACGAGATCGAACGCGCCGTGCTCGACGCGGACCTGGTGGTCGGGGCGGTCCTGGTGCCCGGGGCGAAGGCGCCGATGCTGATCTCGAACGACCTGGTCGAGCGGATGAAGCCGGGCAGCGTGCTGGTCGACATCTCGATCGACCAGGGCGGCTGCTTCGAGGCGTCCCGCCCGACGACGCACGACGACCCGACCTACCGGGTGCACGGATCGATGTTCTACTGCGTCGCGAACATGCCCGGGGCGGTGCCGCACACCAGCACCTACGCGCTCACCAACGTGACTCTCCCGTACGCTCTGGAACTGGCCAACCGGGGCTGGCGGGCCGCGCTGCGCCACGACCGGGCGCTGGCCGCCGGGTTGAACACGCACGACGGCCAGGTGGTCTACGGGCCGGTGGGAGAGGCGCACGGTATGCCGGTGACACCGCTGACGGAGGTGCTCAACTGACACTCGATCGGGCGATAAACGCGTACCTCGATCATCTGGGGGTGGAGCGCGGGCTGTCCCGCAACACGCTCGCGTCGTACCGTCGTGATCTTGATCGTTACGCTGAGCAACTGACCGCGGCCGGGATCGACGACCTGGCCCAGGTGCGGCCGGCCGACGTGACCGGGCACCTCGCGTCGCTGCGGGACGGCGGCCTGGCCTCGTCGTCCGCGGCCCGGGCGATCAGCGCGGTGCGCGGCCTGCACCGGTTCGCGGTCCGCGAGCGGCTGGTCCCGCACGACGTGTCCGCGGACGTGCGCCCGCCGACCCCGCCGAAGCGGCTGCCCAAGGCGCTCGACGTGGACCAGGTCGACCGGCTGCTCGCGGTGCCGGCCGCGGACACGCCGCTGGGGCTGCGCGACCGGGCGCTGCTGGAGTTCCTCTACGGCACCGGGGCGCGGATCTCCGAGGCGGTCGGCGCCGACATCGACGACCTCGAGCTGGGTTCGCCCGAGGAGAGCTCGGCGCTGCTGCGCGGCAAGGGCGGGCGGACCCGGCTGGTCCCGGTCGGCGGCTACGCCCGGACCGCGCTGCAGACCTACCTCGTCCGGGCCCGGCCGGCCCTGTCCGAAAACGGTCGCGGCACCCCGGCGATCTTCCTGAACGCCCGCGGCGGCCGGCTGTCCCGGCAGAGCGCGTGGACCGTGCTGCACCGGTGTGCCGGGGCGGCCGGTCTCCCGGTGGACGGCCCGCACGCGGTCAGCCCGCACACGCTGCGTCACTCCTACGCCACGCATCTGCTCGACGGTGGCGCCGATGTGCGCGTGGTGCAGGAACTGCTGGGACACGCCTCGGTCACCACGACGCAGGTGTATACCCTGGTGACCGTCGAGCGCCTGCGCGAGGTCTACGCGACTTCTCACCCACGCGCTCGTTAGAAGGTACGCATCCATAGGTGCGACACGCCGAACGGCTGACCCCGATGGTGCGGCGTGGGTGGCGTACAGTCGGGCTTCGGTTCCGACTTCGAGTCGGATAGGGGGCGAGGGCGATGTCAGGGCACGGCCAGCGTGCGGAGGCGTGGACTGCCGTCCTCCGTGACCAGCAGAGCTCCCTCGACCTCGGCGCCGACCTGGGTCCGGCCGACCCCACGGCGTACACGATGCGCCGCCCGATCCCCGAGCCCATGCCGACCGATCGGCACGGCCCGGCGCGGATCATCGCGCTCGCGAACCAGAAGGGTGGCGTCGGCAAGACGACCACCACGATCAACCTCGGCGCGGCCCTGGCGGAGTACGGGCGGAAGGTGCTCCTCGTCGACTTCGACCCGCAGGGCGCCTGCTCGGTCGGCCTCGGCGTGAACCCGCACAACCTCGACCTGAGCGTCTACAACCTGCTGATGCAGGACGACGTCTCCACCGAGGACGTCATCATCAAGACCGACATCGACGGCCTGCACCTGCTGCCGGCCAACATCGACCTCTCCGCGGCCGAGATCCAGCTGGTCAACGAGGTGGCGCGGGAGATGGCGCTGGCCCGCGCGCTGCGCTCGGTCCGCAAGGAGTACGACTTCATCCTGATCGACTGCCAGCCCTCCCTGGGCCTGCTGGCGATCAACGCGCTGACCATCGCGAACGCCGTGCTGATCCCGCTGGAGTGCGAGTTCTTCTCGCTGCGCGGCGTGGCCCTGCTGCTCGACACGATCGACAAGGTCCGCGAGCGGCTGAACTTCGACCTGGAGCTCGAGGGCATCCTGGCGACGATGTACGACTCCCGCACCACGCACTGCCGCCAGGTGCTGCAGCGGGTCGTCGAGGCGTTCGGCGACAAGGTGTACCAGACGGTCATCACGAAGACGGTGAAGTTCCCGGAGTCGACCGTCGCGGGCGCGCCGATCACTACGCTGGACCCGGCGTCCTCGGGCGCCCGGAACTACCGTCAGCTCGCACGTGAGGTCATCGCCGCCAAGGCAGAACGAGGTTAGGTCGCCACCCCGGTGCTGTTCGCGCTCGGGACGCCGGTCGCGTTCGTCGCGCTGGTCGTCTCCTTCCTGTCCGGTGTGATGCTGCGCGCGGTCGCCATCCGTTTCACCGCGCGCGTCGTCGGCCTGGCCGAACGCAACGAGCCCCTCGCGCCCAGCCTGCGCCACGACATCGACCCGTTCGGGGCGGTCGGCGCCGCGCTCGGCGGGATGGGCTGGGGCAAGACCCTCACCGTCGACGACGTCCAGCGCTGGCGCGGCCGGGGCCGGGCCGCCGCGGTCTTCGCCGCCGGCCCGGTCGCCTGCATCCTCGCCGGCGAACTGCTGGTCGCGGCGTTCGCGCTGTCGACGCCGGACGCGAGCGTCTTCCAGTACCTGACCGTCGGCATGGTGCTGCACGGCGTCAGCGGCTCGGTGATCGCCGAGATCCTGCTGCCGTTCGGCGTCGGCCTGCTGGCGTTCGGCCTGCTCGCGCTGGTGCCGATCCCGCCGCTGGACGGCTTCGGGATCATGTACAACGCGCTGCGCAAGCCCGGCCCGGGCATGCAGTGGATGCGCCTCTGGTTCGAGGACAAGAACATCGGCGTCGTGCTCCTGCTGGTCTTCAGCCTGTTCCCCACCGGCTATCCGGGCATTCTGCTGATCCTGGATATCCTGGGCAACTTCTTCCTCCGCATCTGGGGATAACCCAACTTCAAGATCTTTTTTGCCTACGCTGCGGCCAATAACTGATCGTCGCTCCCGCGGGGACCCTTCCGACCTGAGCAGGGCGCTGGCGCGCCCTGAACGCTCAGGCCGAAAGGGCGACGTCCGCGGGTGGTTGCGGTTCCAAGATCACTGCTTTTGGAGGAGTCGGCGCCAGGCGACCGTGGCGACGGCCTTGAACTCGCCGGGGGACATCGAGATGGCGCGGCCCAGCTTGTCGGCGCGGTCGAAGATCTCCCTACGGGCCTTCGTGGGGTGGCCGGCGTCGAACGGCGGCCGCGGGTCGTACTCGATGTAGAGCTGGATGGTCTCGGCGTGGTCGCGCCCGGCGATCTCGCCGGTCAGCCACAGCGCCAGGTCCAGCCCGGCGGAGACACCGGCGGCCGTGACGATCCGGCCGGCCCGGACGATCCGCTCGTCGCGGCGGGCCTCGGCGCCGAACGCCTTGAGCGCGCCCTGTGCCAGCCAGTGCGTGGTCGCCGGCTTGCCGTCGAGCAGGCCGGCCGCGGCCAGGATCAGCGCGCCGGAGCAGACCGAGGTGGTCCAGGTGGTGGTCGGGTGCACCCGCTGCAGCCAGGCGATCAGCTGCCGGTCGGCCATCGCGGTGGCGGTGTTCGGCCCGGAGCCGGGGACCAGCACCAGATCCGGGCTCGGCGTCTCGTCGAAGCTGTGGGTGACGCCGAGGACCAGCACGTTGCTGTCGGTCATCAGCGGTCCCGGCTCCGCGCCGACGAAGCGGAGCTCGGCGTCCGGCAGGAAGCGCAGGATCTCGTACGGGCCGATGGCGTCCAGGGCGGTCATGCCGGGATAGAGCACGATGGCGATCTGCATACCGCCGATGCTGGCCGGGCCGGCGCTCAGCCGCCGCTCCCGGCCGCCGACGGGTCCGGAATCGTGGGCAGCCGTGCCGGATCCCTGGGATCGGCGCCGCGCGCGGACCGGTACCGCGACGGGGGCATGTCGTAGCGGTCCTGGAAGGCCTGCCGCAGCGACTCCGTCGAGCCGAAACCGCAGCGCCGGGCGACCGCGGACAGCGGCAGCGGGGTCGCGGTGAGCAGGTGCGCGGCCGCCTCGGTGCGCGCCCGGCGCACGTACTGAGCGGGCGTGAGCTGCACATACGTATGGAACAGCCGGGCCAGGTGCCGCTCGCTGACCCCGAACCGGTGGGCCAGCGCACCCGTGGTCAGGTCGTCGGTGAGGTGCCCGGCGATGTGGTCGGTGGCCCGGCGCACCACGAAGTCGTCGGCCCCGCGCCGGGCCAGGAACATGCTGATCTGCGCCTGCCCGCCGGGCCGCTGCAGGTAGGCGACCGTGCCCAGGGCCACCCCGCGGGAGACCGCCGGCCCGTTGTCCTCCTCGATGAACGCGAGCGCCAGGTCGAGCGCGCTGGTCACGCCCCCGGAGGTGGTCACGTGACCGTCCCGGATCCACACCGGCTCCGCGTCGACGAGCACCTCGGGGTAGCGGCCGGCCAGCGTGGCCGCGTATCTCCAGTGGGTGGTGGCGCGGCGCCCGTCGAGCAGCCCGGCCTCGGCCAGCACGGTCGAGCCGGTGCAGACCGACGCGACCCGGCGGGCCAGCGGGGCTAGCCGCCGCACGTGCCCGATCAGGTGCCGGCTGGCCGCCGCCCGCTCGTGCCCGTTCCCGCCGGTGACCAGCAGCGTGTCCAGCCGCTCGTTGACCCGTTCGAGCTCGGCGCCGGCCTCCAGCCGCAGCCCGGAGTCGCAGGCGATCGGCCGCCGCCCGAGCGTGGCCAGGACGGTCCGGTACGGCGGGTCGGCGCCGATCCGGTTCGCGATGTCCAGCGCCGACGTGACGCAGGCGATGTCGAGCAGCTCCGCCCCGTCGTAGGCGACGACGACGAACACCCGCTCGGTCATGCCGGCCAGTCTAGGAAGCGGCTGCTCGCACGGCTGACCGATGTCGAACCGGCTGACCGGTAACGGGGGATTCGGGTAGCGTTCCGGTGACTTACGGTGATCGTCCCGGGAGATGCGGATATGGAGAAGACGCTCTGCTTCCGCTGTGGGGGAGACGTGCCGGGCGACCAGCGGTGGTGCGGCTACTGCGCCGCGCCGGTGGTCACCGCCGGCCCGCCGGTGCCGGCCACGTCTGTGCCGCCGACGGAGCCAGCGTCCGCGCCGCTGGTGGAGGTCGCGTCCGGGCCGCCGGATCCGGGGGCGGTTCCGGGCCTCGGGGCGGGGGCTTCCGCCGTACGGCGCAAAGGTCTTCTGGTTTTTGGTCTTGTCGGTGTTCTGCTGACGGTGGGCGGCCTGGTGACGATGGTGGCCGCGCGGCCGGGGGACAGCCCGCGCGGGGCCGCCGAGCGGTATTTCGACGCGCTCGCCGACGGTGACGCCCCGGCCGCGCTGCGCTGGGTCGCCTCCGGCAGCCAGCTCGACACCGGGCAGTATCCGCTGCTCAGCGACGCGGCCCTGGACGCCGACCGGGTCCGCCCGCGGGACGTCGAGGTGGGTGACGACATGGCGGCCGGCGGCCAGTTCGGCACCGCGGCCCGCTCGGTCCGGGTGGTCTACCGGGCCGGCGGCCAGACCGTCGCGCAGGAGCTGGTGGCGGTCGAGGAGAGCGGCGAGTGGCGGCTGCGGCTGCCGTTCGTGGTGCTCGGCGTCGACGGCCAGCGCGGGCGCGCGGTCACCGTGAACGGGATCGGCCTGGGCACCGCCGAGCGGGTCACCGTGGCGTTCCCCGGCTCCTACGAGGCGGTCGCGGCCGGCAACACCCTGCTGGCGGAGAGCCGGGCGACCGCGGTCGCGCAGGCCAACGGCGTCGTCGACTACGTGGCGCCGCTGCGGTTCGGTGTGCCGGAGCTGGCCGGCGGCGCCAGGGAGAACATCCGGGGGCAGGTGCGGACCGCCCTGGACACGTGCGCCCGGAGCCCGCTGGCGCAGCCGGGCGGGTGTCCGTTCGGCCTCGGCGTGCCCGGCACGAACGTCGCCGTGACCTGGTCGGTCGCCACGTATCCGCAGGTCGACGTCCGGACCGACAGCATCATGTGGTTCGGCGGCGCCGCGGTGCAGCTGGTCGACGACGGCACCGGGAAGGTGCATTGGAGCGCCACCTACACCGACTTCAGCGGGGCGAAGAAGGCGCAGAGCGGCGACACCGCGTTCCGGCTCAACGGCACCGCGCAGGCGACGCCGACCGGGATTCAGGTGTCCCTGATCTGACCCGCCCCGAATCGATTGGGAAGTGAGGACTCATGACCATGTCCGCTCTCGGCCCCGGCAACGGCGATGTCGCGTACCGGATGCAGGGCCTGCGGCACACCCGGGCAGAGACCGGGCCGGACGACTCGGTTCCGGCCGGAACCCTGCTCCGGCTCTGGCTGTCGGCGGCCGTCCCGGCGCTGATCATCTGGGCGGCGTTCGCGTTCCTGGCGCTGTTCGTCTTCGCGGTGTCCGAGCCGAACGCGTTCGGCGACAGCACGCCCGGGGACGAGGTGCTCGCGATCGGGTCGCTGCTCAGCTTCATCGTCTTCTGGCTGGTGCTGCTCTCGGCCCGGGTCGACGAGCCGCTCGGCGAGTGGCGGACGCTGATCGAGGAGCGGTGGCAGAGCGCGGACTCGGCGTACGCGGCGATCTACGCGACGCTGCGCCGGCGGGGGATCCCGGTGGCGGCCGACGCGGTCCGGGTGCGCAGTGACCTGCTGCCCCCGGAGGTGCTCAACAACCGCTTGGTGATCACGGATCACCACTGCCAGATCTTCATTTCCCTCTTTCCGTACGGCAGCAGCCTCTACCTGGGCTGGACCATGTCCCGGAGCCGGCGCGGGGCGGCGCTGCTCGGGCGCTTCCTGCGGGACCTGGTCGGCGGGATGTCCGGGCGCACCGGGCCGGTCGAGCGGATGCTGCGGGCCGAGCGGGCCCGGGCACTGCGGGAGGCCGTGCACGCCGCGGTCCGGGAGGGGGCTGAGGTGGCGGCGCAGGGGGTGATGGTGGCGCCCGGGCCGGCGTTCGGCGCCGAGGTGCCGGTGCGGGACCTGCGCGCCCGGGCCGAATCGGCCTACCCGCCGCATCCCGCCGCGGCCCCGGCGTCTGCCCCGCCCGTTTATGTGGCGCCGCCGGCGCCGGGTCCTGATCCTTACGCGGCGCCGACGCCGACGCCGGCTCCGGTCGAGGTGCACAAGCCGCGGCCGCATCCGGCGCCGTCCGAGGGCGCCGACCCGCCGATCAGTTGAGAACCGCTCCGGGCCGTCGCGCGACCTGCGCGGCGGCCCGCCTGCTTTACCCCGTTCATCTGCCGGAACAGCGTTTCCGTGCGTCACTTGTGACGTTGGTAGGGCGTGAGCCCGGAGCGCGTTGACACAGCCATGGTCTACGGTCGGCACGTGCTTGAAGAGCCTGCCCAGCCGGTGTCTGCCGACGAGCTGCCGCCCGATCCGGCGCCCGACACGCTGTCCGCCGCCTCCGATGATGCGGCGGCGGTCGCCGTGGCGGAGGCGGATTCCGGAAAGTTCACGGTCAAGCTGCACAACTTCGAGGGCCCGTTCGACCTGCTGCTGCAGCTGATCGGCAAGCACAAGCTGGACGTCACCGAGGTCGCGCTGCACGTGGTGACCGACGAGTTCATCTCGTACATCCGGGCCATGGGCGACGACTGGGACCTCGACGAGACCAGCGAGTTCCTGCTGGTCGCGGCCACGTTGCTGGACCTGAAGGCGGCCCGGCTGCTGCCGTCGGCCGAGGTGGAGGACGAGGAGGACCTGGCGCTGCTGGAGGCGCGGGACCTGCTCTTCGCCCGGCTGTTGCAGTACAAGGCGTACAAGGAGGCCGCCGCGCACCTCTCCGAGCTGGAGGGGATCGGCGCGCGTCGCTGGCCGCGAATGGTCACCCTGGAGGCGCAGTACGCGGAGGCGCTGCCCGAGCTGGTGCTCGGCATCGGCCCGGCCCGGCTGTTCAAGCTGGCGCTCAAGCAGTTCACCCCGAAACCCGGCCCGCCGCAGGTCTCGATCGCGCACATCCACCAGGTGCGGGTCAGCGTCCGCGAGCACGCGGAGATGCTGCGGGACCGGCTGCGGCGGATCGGGGTGGCCACGTTCAGCCTGCTGGTGGCCGACTGTGACAGCCTGCTCGAGGTGGTGGCCCGGTTCCTCGCGCTGCTCGAGCTGTACCGGCAGGACCTGATCGACTTCGAGCAGCCGGTGTCGCTGGACGAGCTGACCGTTCGCTGGATCGGCGGTGACCAGGAGGCCGAGCTGTCCGTCGACGACTACGAGGGCGACCCGGAGAAGATCACCGGTAGGTCGGACCGTCCGGAGGGCACCGGATCCGACGACGACCCCGATATCGGTACCGGTTCGGACGAAACGCCTGCGGGCGAGCTTGACTCGGCCGTACTGGATGACGATCTTGACGAGGGCGACGAGGCGGCCCTGGAGGAGAAGCAGCAGTGAGCGACGAGCGTCAGGATTCCCTGGCCGCGCAGATGGGCGCGTGGGTGCCGCCGTGGGAGCGCAACCGCGACGAACTGGACCGCGACTTCCAGGAGGAGGCCGAGGAGACGGCGGCCGAGGAGACCGTGCCGGAGGCTGTCGACGCCCCGCAGGAGTTGCCGGCGGACGACGAGCCGGAGCCGGAGGTGCCGCTGCCCGACTCGATCGAGGAGGCCGCCGAGGAAGCGCCCGCCGAGGACGCGCCCGACGAGCCCGCGCCGGTGGACGAGCCCGCGCGTCCCGAGGCCGAGGTCACCGGCTACCTGGCCGGCTTCCACGACACCGCCGCGCGGCTGGCGAGTGAGCCTGTCGCCGAGATCACGCCGGTCGCGGCCGAGATCCCGGCCCAGGCCACGGGCCCACGCGGTGGCGAGGACGACGGCCGTACCGAAGAGAAGGTTCTGGATGGTCCTGAGTTGGCCGCCGCCCTGGAAGCGATCCTGCTCGTGGTCGACGAGCCGACCAACGAGCTGAAGCTCGCCGAGGTCCTGGAGCAGCCGGTCGAGCGCGTCGCCCGGGCGCTGGACGACATCTCGGCGCGCTACACCGCCGCCGGGCACGGCTTCGACCTGCGCCGGGCGGCCGGCGGCTGGCGGTTGTACACCCGGCCGGAGTACGCGACGTACGTCGAACGGTTCGTTCTCGACGGACAGTCCACCCGGCTCACCCAGGCTGCCCTGGAGACACTCGCCGTGGTCGCCTACAAGCAGCCGGTAACCAGGTCGCGTATCTCGGCCATCCGCGGTGTGAACTGTGACGGTGTCATGCGTACGCTGGTCACTCGTGGCCTGATCGAAGAAGTCGGCACCGAGCCGGAAACCGGGGCATATCTGTACCGGACCACCGCTCTGTTCCTGGAGAAGCTCGGCCTGAACTCGGTCGATCAGTTGCCGCCCCTCGCTCCATTCCTGCCCGACGATGTGGAAGAAGTGCTCGATGCCTCAGGCTGACACCGCCGAACGCCTTCAGAAAGTCCTGGCCTCGGCCGGTGTTGGATCCCGGCGCGCCTGTGAAGACCTGATCTTCAAGCGGCGCGTCACGGTCAACGGCCGGGTCGCCAAGCTCGGCGACAAGGTCGACCCGGCCACCGCGGAGATCTACGTCGACGGGGCGCGGGTGATCACCAACACCAAGCTGGTCTACGTCGCGCTGAACAAGCCGCGCGGCGTCGTCTCCAGCCTCGACGACGAGAAGGGCCGCTCCGAGCTCGCCGACTTCCTGCAGGTCAACTTCGAGCAGCGGCTGTTCCACGTGGGCCGGCTCGACGCCGACTCGGAGGGGCTGCTGCTGCTCACCAACGACGGCACGCTCGCGCACAAGCTGATGCACCCGTCGTTCGGGGTCAGCAAGACGTACCTGGCCGAGGTGGTCGGGCCGCTGCCCCGCACGGTCGGCCGCGCCCTGCAGAGCGGCGTCATGCTCGACGACGGCCCGGCGAAGGTGGACTCGTTCCGCCTGGTCGACGCGATCGGCAAGACCGCGCAGGTGGAGATCACCCTGCACGAGGGCCGCAAGCACATCGTCCGGCGGATGATGGACGAGGTCGGCCACCCGGTGACCCGCCTGATCCGTACGTCGGTGGGCCCGATCCGCCTCGGCGACCTGCGCCCCGGCGGTTTCCGGCACCTGGCCAACGCCGAGGTCGCGGCCCTGTTCAAGGCGGTCGGCGACGAGGTCGAGGTCTGACGTGCCTGGTCGGCGGGCCCACCCCGGGCCCGCCGGTCGTCGTCAGCAGAGGATGTCGGCGCCCGGGTCGCTCGCGCTGCCGTAGGGCTTGACCACCGACATCTTCGAGATCACCGGGTTCCCGCCGAGCGGCTTGAGCGGCGTGCAGTCGAAGCTGCGCTCAACGACGGTCAGCCGGAACGACTCCGGCATGTTCTCCTCCTTGAGGCCGGCCAGCGCCTCCGGATTCGACGCGTACGCGACCTTCGCCTCGGCGAACGCGTCGGCCTTGCCGACCAGGCGGACCGCGCTGTGGCCGGGCAGCGTCTCCAGCACCTTCTGGATCGCGTCCTTCTGCGGCTGGGTGGTGCCGTCCTTGAGGATCACCACCATGGTGTATTTCTCCTCGGGGATCCGCCGCCAGCCGGACTGGTAGAGCCCACCGGCCGCGACACCGGCCCCGACCAGCAGCGCGACCACGACGGCCACCACCAGCGACAGCCGCCGCGACTTCGGCTTCGGCGCGGGCTTCTCCACCGCGAACCGCGAGGAGACCGGCTTCTCGACCGGCTCGGGCTGCGTTTCGGCGGGCTCAGGCGTCTCCGGGGAATTGTCACTCACGATCGCGGAACATTACCGGTCCGTGGCTACTCGTGGGTATCTTCCGCCCGGCGTTTTTCCCGCAGCTCTATCGCCGCCTCCGCGTAAGCCGGGTCGGTGAACTCCGGCGTCGTCCCCGGCACCCGGGGCAGGACGCCGACGGCGGGGTGCGCCGCCCGGAACCGGGCCAGGGCCGCCGGCGTGATCCGGGTGCCGACCACGTCGAGATGGGTCAGCGCGAAACGGCCGAGCGCCGGCAGCACCTCGTCGGTGACCGGGGTTCCGCGCATCGTCAGTGAGCCCAGCTCCCGTACCCCGGCCAGCAGTGCGCTGTGGTCGCCGCCGTGCAGGGCCAGCGAGTCGAGGCGGGCGGGCAGGCGCGCGGGCCCGGCGACCACGTCGCCCCACAGGGTCAGCCGCCGGAGCCCGGCCGGCCACGTGTCCGCCAGCCACAGCTCCCCGGCGCCGTGGAGATCGAGCTCCTCGGCGTTCGGCGGCAGCGCGGCCTGACCCCACGGCCGGCCGGGCAACCCGGTGATCTTCAGGCTGCGCAGCTCGGTGAGCGGCGGGCCGCCCAGCCGGAAGTCGCCGGCCCCGCTCAGGTGCAGCCGCAGGTGCCGCAGCCGGGGAAAGCGGCGGTAGTCCGCCCAGGTCGAGGCCGGATGCTCGAGGATCTCGGCGTTCGGCAGGGCGGGCACCTCGTCCAGCGGGGTGTGCAGGTCGAGCGACCAGACCCGGTCGGCGTTCCGGACGAGCTGGGCCAGATCGTCGGCGTCCTGGCACTCGGCGCGCAGATAGAGGCTGAACCGGCCAGCGCACGGGCGCGGGCGGCGGCCGCCGCGAACCGCTCGGCGAAGGTGATGCGATCCACGCGCGCGAATCTACTCGGTAGGTTGGCGGGGTGCTGGTGATCCCGGAGGGGCTGCGGGCCTCTCACCAGAGGTACTTCGGGGCGGCGACGGCCGAGTGGGTGGCCGGGCTGCCGGCGCTGGCCGAGCGGTGCCTGGAGCAGTGGGGGCTGCGCGTGGACGGGCCGGCCGGGCACGGGGCGGTGGCGCTTGTCGTGCCGGTGCGGCGGGCCGACGGGACCGGGGCGGTGCTGAAGCTGCAGCCCGTCGACGACGAGACCGTGGGGGAGCCGGTCGCGCTGCGGGCCTGGGCCGGGCGCGGGGCGGTCCGGCTGCTGGAGCACGACCCGGGGACGGGGTCGATGCTGCTGGAGCGGCTGGACGCGGGGCGGTCGCTCGGTTCGGTCCCGGACGTGCGGGTGGCACTCCGTACGCTCAGCGAGGTTTTGTCCCGGCTGCATGCCGTCGCCGCGCCGCCGGGCCTGCGCCGCCTGTCGGACGCCGCGTCCGGTCTTCTGGAGCGCGCCCCGCGCGCGATCCCCGGCCTGCCCGACCCGGCCGACCGCGACCTGGCCCGCACGTGTGTCGCGGCGCTGCGCGAGGTGCTGCCCGAGCCCGGTGACCGGCTGCTGCACTGGGATCTGCACTACGAGAACGTGCTGGCCGATCCGGACGGCGGCGGCTGGGTCGCGATCGATCCGAAGCCGCTGGCCGGGGATCCCGGGTTCGAGCTGCTGCCGGCGCTGCACAACCGCTGGCCGGAGATCGATCCGCTGCCCTGCTTCGACCTGATGACCGAGGTGCTGGGTCTGGACCGGCAGCGCGCGGCCCGCTGGACCCTGGCCCGGGTGCTGCAGAACCTGGTGTGGGCGGCCGAGGAGGGCGTCACGAGCTGGTCCGCCCACCCCGACCGCGCGATCGCCGAAGCCCTGCTGACCCGCTACTGATCGAGGAACGTGTGCAGAGCGGCGTTGAAGGCGGCCGGCTGCTCCAGGTTGGGCAGGTGGCCGGCGCCGTCGATGACGCTCAGCATCGACTCCGGGATCAGGTGGTGCATCAGCTCGGCGTCGGCGACCGGGGTGAACTCGTCGTCGCGGCCGACCACGACCAGGGTCGGCACGGTGATCGTGGTGAGCAGCTTGCGGTAGTCGGGCCGTTCGGCGCGGCCGCGCAGGGCCGCCGCGGCGCCCGCCGGGGACGTGGTGACCATCATGTGGTGGACGTGCTCGGCGACCCGGGGCATCGCCGGGACGTTGTAGGCGGCCATCATCTTCGGCAGGTTCTCGGTGGCGTACCCGGTCATCCCGGCGGCGAGCAGCTCGTCGGCGACCCGGTTGCGGTGGGCGTGCCCCTCCGGGGTCTCGCCCTGGGCGAACGTGTCGGCCAGCACCAGCCCGACGATCCGGTCGGCGAAGAGCCGGTAGCACTCCATCACGATCTGGCCGCCCATCGACAGGCCGCCCAGCACCACCTCGTCGAGCTCCAGGTGGTCGATCAGCGCGAACGTGTCCCGGGCGAAGGTCTCCAGCGGGGTGAGCCCCGGGACGACCGTGCTCTCGCCGTAGCCGCGCAGGTCGGCGGCGATCACCCGGTAGCCCTCGGCGGCCAGCGCGGAGAACTGCGGCCACCACATCGAACGGTTGAACGGGTGGCCGTGCACCAGCACGAAGGCGGGGCCGTCGCCGTAGTCGTCGTAGCTGACCGAGATGCCGTTGACGGCTGCCGTGCGTGTCATGGCAACACAGTAGAAATCCGGACACCGATGCGGAAGGTCCAATATCGGCGAGGTGGCATACGCCTCACGACATCCGGGTCAGGGCGAGCCGGGCGCGGGCGGCGGCCTCCGGCGGGATGTCCGGGTCGGCGAGCGCGGCTCGCAGCACCCCGGCCGCCCGCGGGTCGCGGCGCACGTTGTGCAGGAACTCGGCGAGCCGGAACAACCGCACGTAGCGCGGCTCGGACGGGATCGGCCCGTCCACCGGCGCCGCCTCGGCGTCCCGGACCAATAGTTCCTCCGCCTCGTCGAGCCGGCCCTGCCCGGCCAGCAGCCGGATCAGCGCGTCGGCGGCCCGGGTCGCGTGCATCCGCCAGGCCGGGCGCAGCAGCTGCTCGGCCTCGTCGGCGCGGCCGCGCTGCTCGGCGACGGTGGCCAGGTTGACCACCGCGGCCCAGTCGCCCTCGTCCATCGCCCGGCGGAACCACGCCTCGGCCTCCTCGGCGTGCCCGCGGGCCAGCTCGACCGTGCCCAGGTCGTTGAAGGCCGGGAAGACCCGCCGGCCGGCGGCGGTGCGCAGCCAGCCGGCCGCCTGGTCCAGGTCGCCGGCGTGCCGCAGGACCACCCCGAGCGCGTACGCCGCCGGCCCGCTCCCGGCATCGGCCGCCTCCCGCCACAGCCCCGCCGCCACGTGCTCGTGCCCGGCCCGGTGCTCCTGCTCGGCGCGCCGGCGCAGCTCGGCGGCGACCACCGGCTCCGGGTCGGGCCGCGGCCGGGGTGGCCGGGTGAGCAGGCCGGTCCCGTCGGCGGCGGGGTGCGCGGCCACGTCGAACGTGCCGAGGGCGGGCTCGGTGCCGGGCCGGCCGTTGGCCGGGTCCCAGTGGTCCGGGAACTGCTCCCAGACCGGCAGCCGGGCGGTCGCGCCGCCCGGCAGGACCCGGGTCATCCCGCCGGCCGCGGTGACGTCCAGGTCCCAGTGCACGACGTCGACGCGGCCGCCGTCCTCGATCTCCGCGGTGAGCCGCCAGCGCAGCCAGCCGGGGTGCTCGGTGACCGGGGCGAGGACCAGGGTGCGGGCCTGGCCGGCCGGGACGAGCAGGGGTGGTCGCTCGGCGGTGCCGAGCGGGGACACCGCCGGTGGCCGGTCGTCGAGCAGGATCGCGGCGTCCGGCACGGCCAGCGGCCGGTACGCGGCGACCGAGCGCTGCAGGGACTCCAGCAGGTCCGGGCTGAGGACCAGGTCGGGCATCCGCCGGGAGATCAGGCTGAGCCCGGCCGAGCCCGGGAACGGGCCGGTGGAGCGCACGGAGGCGGTCAATGTGCGTACCGTGACCGGGTTTTCCGGCGGCGCGGAGACGGTGAGCGCGAGGTTGTGGCCGGTGCTCGGGATCCAGTGACCCTCGGGGCCGGTCGCGCCGCCCGGCGCGAGGACGACCGCGGCGTGCGTCCGCGTCGTGACCCGCACCGCGTATCCGGCGTCCGCCGGGACGCCCCGGGCGGCGACCGTCCGCAGCGGACGCTGCATGACGTAGAGCGCCTGCCCGTCCGGCGCGATCACCGGCTGCCCCGGATCCGCGTCGCCGCGCAGCGCCACGGTCCCGGAGAACCCGGCCACCAGCAGCACGCCCAGCCAGGCCGGCCAGGCGGTGATCCCGCCCGCGACCAGTGGCGCGGCGCCGGCGAGCGCGGGCAGGCCGAAGCTGAGGAGCGCGGTGTCCCGGCGGCCGGCCACCGGTCAGCCTGGGATGCCGTGCCGGGCGGCGGTCCGGAACGGTTGCCCGGCCAGGTCGATCCGCAGCGCCCCGGTCTGCCCGCCGGCCGACCAGTCGAGCCAGAGCCGCCACCGCACGTCGCCGCTGTCGGTGTGCACCGCCATGTCGAACACCTCCGTCCGGTGGTGGGCCAGCCGGTACGGAAAACCGGCCGTCAGCACCCGGGGCGGCTGCTCGTCGAGCCGCACCTCGAAGCGGCGCACCGGCACCGCCGCCGCGTGCCGGGACAGGTCGCCCCGGCCGTCGCCGCGCTCCAGGACCTCGGCGCGCAGCCCGGTGAGCAGCACCGGGACCGCCGACAGCCCGGTGACCACGACCTGCACGGTGTGCCCGGCGGCCGGCACGTCGACGGTCCGGTCCCCGTCGGTGAGGGCCACGTAGTCCAGGTCGGTGATCCGCACGGCGTAGCCGACCGGGCCGGCCGGGGCCGGGCGGCGGCGCGGCCGGTCCTGGGTCAGCCAGCCGACCAGGGCGGCGCCGAGCACGCCGCCGGTCGAGGCGAACGCGGCGCCGGGAGTCCAGATCAGCATCGCGGCCGCGCCGAGCGCGACCAGGGTCAGGGCTGTCCCGGTGAGCAGGGCCGGGCGTGTTCCGCTTTTCCGCATCGCACCCCCCGTCAGCAGGCGACGACCGTCGGTAAGGGGATTCACGATAGCAACGGAACGCGATCTTGTCCGTCTTCTGTGGACGGTCGGTTACCCCGCGATGAGCAGTCCAGATGTCCGCTTGAGCGTGATGCGATCGATCTCGCTATATGGTTTTCCGGTGCCGGGCAGGGCGTCCGCGAGCGTACGCACGGTGAGCGTGGTGCTGTCACCCGCCCTGGTGGGTGGAACGACATCGACGGCAATGAAGGCGTATCCGTCGTAGCGGACCTGCGACCAGTCCACCGACTCCGGCACCCGCAGTCCGGTCGGCGCGCCTTTGCCCTTCTTCGGCTTGTTCTTCTCCTTCGCCCAGAAGTAGCCGTTCGCCACGGTCGAGGTGGTGTTCTCCTTCCCGCTGGGTTTGTGGCCGCGGTACCGCTGCCCCTCGGGGAGCAGTTGCTCGCCCTTCGGCGTCACCCCGGCCGGCGCCGGCGCCTCGGCACCCGGCGCCGGGCGGAACGGGTACCGCGGCCGCCCGCCCGACCCGACGCAGACGTAGATCGTCCCGTCGGTGGCCGGGTTCACCGTGGACCCGTCCGGCGCCGCCCTGGTGCGCTTGCCGTGCCGGATCGGGTCGGTGCGCTCGAACAGGTGGTTGTGCCCCTGCACGGCCAGGTCCACCTGGTACTTGGTGAACAGCGGCTCGACCGCGGCGCGCAGCCCGCCGTCCGAGGCGTGGTTGTGCGCGGTGGAGAACAGGCAGTGGTGGAAGAAGACCACGATGAAGTCCACTCCGGACCCGGCCGTCCGCCACCGCTTCAGCGTCTCCTTCAGCCAGGCGACCTGCGCGCCGCCGGAGTAGCCGAAGTTCGACTGCAACTCCCAGGACAGCTCGTTGGCGTCCAGCGAGATCAGGCCCACGTTGCCGTACGCGAACCGGTAGACCGACGGGCAGCCCTTCGGCCCGTTCGCCGGGAAGTCCAGCCGCCGCACGTGCCCGCCGTAGCCGTGCGTCGGGCTGCCGCCCAGGTAGGACGTGTTGCCGTAGACCGGTTCCATGTCGTGGTTGCCGGTCGCGAACATCCACGGCGTGTAGGCCGCCTGCGGTTCGATCTGATTCAGGAACACATCCCAGACGTACGGGTTGAACAGGTTTCGCCCGGCCGGGGCCTTGCCGGTGAGCGCCGTGGTGTCGTCGGCCGGCAGCCCGGTCCCGGACGGGTTGGCGTAGCAGATGTCCCCGGCGAGCAGCGTGAACGCCGGCCGTTGGGTGGTCATCAGGCGGGTCATGCTCAGTGCGGGGTGCTTGTCGGTGCCCTTCGGCCCGCCGACCGGGTCGAGGACGCCGTACGCCCGGTTGTCGAAGACACCCTTCGGCCACGGGGTGGGCGCGGTCTTCCAGGCGAACGCCGGATCCTTCGGCGCGGTGTCCGTGCCGACGTCGGCGAACGCGGTGAAGGTGAACGGCTTGGCCGACTCCGGCGCGGTGGTGAAGTGCGCGTCGCCGCTGACCGTGCCGTCGGAGAGCCGCACCCGGTAGTGGTAGACGGTGTCCGGCTTCAGTCCGGTGATCCGGGCCTTGGCGTAGAACTGGCTGCCGACCGGGCCGCCGGGGATCGCGTACTGGCCGGTCAGATGCTTGATCCCGGCCTCGACCCGGGTGCCGTAGACACCGGGCCGGTCGCCGACGTCGACGAACGCGCGCAGCTTGGCCGGCAGCGCGCCGGTGCTGCTGGACAGCTGCGCGGTCACCGCCATCGCGTCCAGGGGTATGTCACCGGCCCCCGGCACGAACGACAGGTGCCGCCCGGAGACCACCACGCCCGCGCTCCCGGCCGTGCCGCCACCCGCCGCGAAAGCCCGCCTGGCCAGCGCGAACTGGCTGCCCAGGCCGGCCATCGCGGTCAACAGCAGGGACCGCCGGGTCACCGCCTGACGGGAGAGAAGCTGCTGGTTCCACTCGCTGAACTCGTCGACCGTGAACGTCACATACCGGACGCTAATCGCTCATGAGCTGCTTTTTCTGGACCTTTCCCATCGCGTTGCGCGGCAAACTGGCGACCAGGTGCACCGTTCGTGGGCGTTTGTGGGCGGCCAGGCGCTCGGCGACGAACGCGATCAGCTCCTCCGGCGTCACCGGGTCGGCCACCACGAACGCGGTCACCTGTTCACCCAGATCCATGTGCGGGGTGCCGACCACGGCCGCCTCGCGCACCGCCGGATGCAGCAGCAACGCGTCCTCGACCTCACCGGCGCCGATCCGGTAGCCGCCGCTCTTGATCAGGTCGGTGGAGGCGCGGCCGACGATCCGGTGCCAGCCGTCCGGGCCGATCGTGGCCACGTCGCCGGTCGGGTACCAGCCGTGGATCAGCTCGGCCGGCCGCACGCCGCCGTCGCGCAGGTAGCCGTCGAGCAGCGTCGGCCCGCACACCTGCAGGTTGCCGATGCTCACCCCGTCGTCCGGCACCGGGTTGCCGATCTCGTCGACCAGCCGGGTGTGGATGTTGTCGAGCGGCCGCCCGACGTGGCCGGCGCGGCGCTCGCCGTCGGCGCGGGCGCTGACCGTGATCAGGGTTTCGGTCATCCCGTAGCGCTCGACCGGGGCCTGGCCGGTCAGCCGCTCGATCGCGTCGAAGACCGGGACCGGCAGCGGTGCGCTGCCGGAGACCAGCAGCCGGGCCGGCTTGAGCGCCGCCGCTGCGGCGGGGGCGGCGGCGATCCGCGACCAGACCGTGGGGACGCCGAAGTACATCGAGCCGGGGTTGGCGGCGTACGCCTCAGGGGTTGGTTTTGTGGTGTGTCTGATCCTGGAGCCGAGGCGGAGCGGTCCGAGGACGCCGAGCACGAGTCCGTGCACGTGGTAGAGGGGGAGGCCGTGCACGAGCGTGTCGTCCGGGGTCCACAGCCAGGCGCTCGCGAGCGCGTCGAGATCCGCGGCGATCGCGGCGCGGGACAGCACGACGCCCTTCGGCGCGCCGGTCGTGCCGCTCGTGTACAGAACAAGACCGGGTCCGCTCGGGTCCGGCTCCGGCGGCACGCTGCCGGCTTTCCCGCCGGAGATCTTCTTCAGGGGTACGGCGGTGGCCCCGCCCGCCGCCGGATCGTCGGAGAGGATCAGCTCCGCGCCGGAGTCCCGCAGGATGTGCGCCCGTTCCAGCTCGCCCGCGTCCGGCGGGATCGGCACGATCGGCACCCCGGCGAGCAGCGCGGCGGTCACCGCGACGATCGTCGGCAGGCCGGGCGCCGCGTGCACCGCGACGATCCGCCGCCCGGCTATCTCCGCCGCCAGCCCGGCGGCCCAGCCGAGCAGTTCGTGGCGGGTGACCTGCCGATCCGGCGTGACCACGAAGTCGGCGACATCGGCGTTCTGCAGCAGTGCGGCGAGCAGAGGCATGTGTGGATCATGCCAGGCGAAAATCGGTTGCCCCGGATTCGGCGGTCCGGAAGGCTGGGCCGCATGAATTACTGATGCCTCCACCCCGGGTCCCGTTCTCTCCTCCGGCATGCCTTCCGTCGCGCTGCCGTTCTCCTGTGGAGCATCAGTCTTGTCTTCCAGCGTGTCCATTTTCGCTGCCCCGTCCAGTTGGATCGAATCCAGCGCGATCGACCAGTGTCACCAGGTCGCCGCGCTGCCCGGCATGCGGCACGTCGCCGGCATGCCCGACCTGCACCCCGGCAAGGGCGCGCCGATCGGCGCGGCCATGACCTCGTCCGTGCTCTACCCGTTCCTGGTCGGATCGGACATCGGCTGCGGCATCGCGGTCTTCCCGATCAAGCTCAAGCGCCCGGTGCCGGAGAAGCTCGCCGCGCGCTTCCCCGACCTGGACGTGCCGGACCACGCTTTTTTCGACGTGGCCGAGGTTCCCGGGGGATACACCGAGAGCCTCGGCACCGTCGGCCGTGGCAATCACTTCGTCGAACTGGCCCGAGTCGGCACTGTTTTCGACGCCGATCACGCTGACCGGCTCGGACTCGCCGCCGGCGACCTGGTGCTGATCGTGCACAGCGGCTCGCGCGGGCTCGGCGAGCGGATCCTGCGGGCGCACACCGAGGTGCACGGCGCCGGCCCGGCCGAGGACCCGGCCGCCTACCTCGCCGCGCACGACGACGCGGTGCGCTGGGGCTCGCTCAACCGGCGGATCATGGCGGCCCGGGTCGCCACCGCCCTCGGCGCGGCGGTGACCGAGCCGATCGTCGACGAGTGCCACAACTCGGTGGAGCTGCGCGACGGGCTCTACCTGCATCGCAAGGGCGCGGCCAACGGCGACGGCCGGGACGTGCTGGTCGCCGGGACCCGCGGCACGCCGTCGTTCCTGGTGGCCGGGCACGCCGGCGCGGAGGCCGGCTGGTCCGTGGCGCACGGCGCGGGACGCAAGATGTCCCGGGCCGACGCGCTGCGGCGAGGAAAGGCCAAACACACCATTGAGGAGCTTCGGCGTACGGCGGTGGGCTCGCTCGTGGTCTGCGGGGATCGTCAGCTGCTGTTCGAGGAGGCGCCGACCGCCTACAAGCGCATCGAGCAGGTGATCGGGGACCTGGTGTCGCACGGGCTGGCCACCTCGGTGGTAAGCACGATCCCGCTGGTCACCTACAAGACCGCCGATCTGGCTCCTGCTGCTCGTGGGAAGGGGCGACGGTGAGCGTGCATCTGCTGATGTCGGCCGGGCGGGGGCCGCAGGAGTGCTCGTGGGCACTGGCCCAGCTGCTGCGGCGGCTGGAAGCTGACGCCCGCGGGCATTCCGTGACCGTCGAGCGCGTCTCCTCCGTCACAGGGGAGCGGCCCGGCACCTATCGTTCGGTGCTGCTGCGGATCTCGGACCCCGGGTTCGCTTCGTCCTGGACCGGGACGTTGTGCTGGCAGGCGCCCAGTCCGTACCGGACCGGACCCGGCCGCAAGAACTGGTACATCACCGCCCAGCCGTGCGAGGTCGGCACCCCGCGGACCACGTTCGCGGAATCCGACGTGGACGTGGTCGCCGTCCGCACCGGCGGCCCAGGTGGCCAGCACCGCAACAAGGCCAGCACCGCGGTCCGGGCCACCCACCGCCCGACCGGCATGGAGGTGGTCGTCGACACCGAACGCCAGCTCAGCCTCAACCGCCGGCTCGCCCTGGACCTGATCCGCCGGCGCCTGGCGGAGTCCGACACCGCCGCCGGTCAGGAGTCGGTCACCGCCCGCTGGCGCCTCCACGACGACCTGATCCGGGGTGATCCGACCCGGGTGGAGCGCCCATGATCTCGCCCGGTGGATCAAACTCGCGCCGACTGGCCCTGTCCGCGCCGCTCCTGATCTGTCAGGCTCGATGAGTTCGTTCAGGAGCCTTGGGGGTGTCAGATGCGCGAGGTCCCGCGCCCGGAGGAGAGGTCGTCCCCGTCCTCCATCGAGATGCTGATCTTCCACCCGTCCTCGGCCGCGGCCCGCAGCCCGGAGACCGCCTCCCGGATCCCGCACCAGCAGGAACGCTCGCCGTCCGCCACCCCGGTGGCGGACGACCTGCGGATCTTCGGCCTGCTGCGGCTGCTCCGGCAGGACGAGCTGGAGGAGCAGGGCCTCGACGTGGAGAGCCGCCCGCTGCGCGGCTACCAGCTCCGCTTCTCCAGCGCCGGCTCGGTCCGGCCGGAATATCACACGGTGGTGCTGAACGCCGGGGCCCAGGCCCGCAGCTACGGCCTCGGCGTGATGTTCCCGCCCTACACGGTGCACGCCCGCAAGTCCACGTCACCGCCCGTCGACAACGACTGCGAGCTCACCCAGGTCGACCACGTCCACATCCGCCGCGCCGAGGTGCCGCAGGACGACTCGCTCCGATCCGCCCCGATCCGGGAGATCCTCGCCCAGGCCCACCCCGACCAGGACAACGCCGCGGTCGTCCGGGAACTCCGCGCGGCCCTCGCCGACCAGCTGGCCGTCCGCACCCTGCCCCGCCCGGTCCGGGCCGCCTGCCTGGCGTCCGCCCACGAGGCCACCACGGTGGTCCTCGGCGACGACGCCATGACCAGACTCGACCCGGGCTTCGTCCTGGAACAGACCGCCATCCCGGCCGGCGCCCTCCTGGCCGCCGACGAGGACCTGGCCCGCGCCTACGTCGACCTGCTGGCCGACCCCCAGGACAACCCGGTCACCCTGGCCGCCTTCCTGCACGACCTGGTCGAGGCCGCGGCGACCACCACCGACGAGAACCTCCTGGGGTACGCCGACGGCCTCCCTCAACAGCACCCCACCCTGCTGGGCTTGTTCGGCCTGGTCACCGCCACCCAGTCGACAAGCATCCAGCTGACGGTCCCCACCGACCTCTACACCAACCTGACCACCACCCCCTACGGCTTCGCCCAAACCGCCACTTCCTACCTCTAACCCCCGCGTCTCGCGCCCGCGTCTCGCGCCCGCGTCTCGCGCCCGCGTCTCGCGCCCGCGTCTCGCGCCCGCGTCTCGCGCCCGCGTCTCGCGCCCGCGCCGTCCCGAGTTGCACCTCGTGTCTCGCGCCTGCCGTGCCCGGGCCTCGTGCCGTGCCTCGGGCTTCATGTCCGCGCCATGCTCGGCCGTGCGGTGCCCCGCGCCCCGTCCCGGCAGTGTCGGCTGCGCGCGGGGAAGTCGCGCTCGGCGCTATCTGCAGGCCTGGTGGGCCGGGCAATGCGACGGCGCGGCGACGAAGTGCTGCACGCCGCCGAACAGGGCGGCCGAGGTGAGCAGGAGGACGAGCGCCGACCGGCGACGGACAGCAGCCGGGTGGGACGGGTGACGGCGATGCATGGCTTCCTCAACTGTGCGTGATTTCTGCTTTCGCCCTCCAAGCTATGTCCACCCGATTTGCCCGGCTAGAGGAAAAGATCCCAGCTTGCGCCCCGACAGCGTGGGCGGACCATTCGTCACCCCAAGAACCCACCAACCCGGCTAATCCTTTAGAGCCACCCGCCATCGCCTCACCCATTCCCGTCCCGCGATCGGCCAAAAGGGCGCCGCTCGGGATGGCGTCGCTCGGGAACGCGCTGCTCGGGAACGCGCTGCTCGGTGGGCGCTGCTCGGGTGGGTGCGGATTGGGGGCGCCGCTCGGGAGAGTCCCGCTCGGGAGGGCACTGCTTGGGAGCTGCGCTGTTCGGGACGGGGCAGCGTGGGTGGGCGCCGTTCAGGAGGGCGCCGTGAGGAGGGGGCTGGTGGGGACGGGCGACGGGCAGGGGTGGCGGCTGGTGGGATGACGGCTGAGGCGGACGCCAACCGGGTGGCTGGCGGCCGCCTGTCCGGGCCGGGCGCTAGTGCGAGCCGGCCATCGTGCTGAACCAGCGGGCGATCTGCGGAACCGCCAGCAGCTCCGACCCCTCGTGCACCATGCCGCTGTAGGACGTGTCCACCCCGACGTCCACCGCCGGAACCCGCACCCCGCGAGCCGCGAACGACGACCGGCAGGCCACCGTGTTCGCGTTCACCGCCTGCTCGTCGCCGGGGCTGAAGTAGAGCCGCACCGGGACCCGCGGCGCCCACTCGCAGACGCTGTCCGCTTCCCGCAGCGCCGCCGCGAACCGTGCGTTCGGCCGGCGCAGCAGGTCCCGCCCGGCGTCGGTGAGCAGGTCGTCGACCGTGGCCGGCACCCCTTCGAGCACCTCCGGCCCGGGGTGGCTGGCGTCGAGCAGATCCCCGATCGCGACGTAGTCGGGCTTGAAGACCTCCGCCGGATCCCGGTAGATGTCGTGCACCCGGTCGTACGACGTCAGCAGATAGGCCATGTACGCCGCCGCCAGCCGGGGCTGCACCTCGGGGGTGAAGACGGCCGGGATCTCCGCCTTGCGCAACGCATACGCCCCGCTGATCGGGGCGACCGCCGCCACCCGGAACCACGGATCGGCCCCGCCCTGCAGCGCCTCGGACAGCCCCAGCGCCGCCGACGCCCCCTGCGAGAACCCGGAGGCGTAGACCTCCCGATCCAGCCCGATCCCCTGCCGCGCGGCGAAGGTCTTCGCGGCCCGGAGCAGATCCAGCGAGGCGCTGGTCTCGGTCGGCACGTCCATCCACGGGTGCGGCCCGGTGCCGGCGCCGAGCCCCAGATAGTCGGGCGCCACCGCGGCGAACCCGGCGGAGGCGAACGTGATGGCCGGCCCGGTGAGGAACAGGTCGTCGGCGACCGACGGGGCGTCCCCCCGATACACCGAGGTGCCGTGCGCGAACGACACGGTGCGCAGGTGCCGGGCGTCGTTGACCGGCAACGCGACCAGTCCGCTGGCGGTGGTGACCTGCCCGCGGGTGTCGACGGTGCGATAGATGAGTTGGTGGAGGCTCACGCCGTACCTCGCATCGGCGGCATCGAAGCCGCCTGCCGTGAGCAATCCCTGGACCTGGGCCCGGGACTCGTAGGTCGTGATCGGGTTGACCGCGACCAGCGAGCCCCGGGTGACCACCGATGTGGATGCCGCGGCGGGCGCGCCCATGGCCGCCCCCGCGACGGCAGTGAGCAGCACTGCCGCGATGAATCGTCGAAGTGTCCGCATGAGAACGACGCTATTCACCCGGCAGGCCCGCCACGATCCTGCTGGCGTTAGCTTCCGGGGTGGTGCCAGGACTACTCCGGATTGCGGAAGACCGCCCGGACCAGGGCGATCAGCGCCTTGGTGGCCGCGCCCGGCGTACGGTCCGCCGGGATCGCCAGCGACAGCGGCCAGCTCAGATCGGCGCCGGTCACCTCCAGCGTCGCCACCGTGGTCGCGTCGCGCAGCAGGAAGCGGGGGAGCAGCGCGATCCCCAGCCCGTGCTCGGCGTAGCCCACCCCGGTGCCGATGTCGCTGATCTCGATCGTCACCCGGCGCCGGACCCCGGCCGCCGCGAACGCCCGGTCGGACACCGCCCGGTTGCCGAAGCCGATCGGCGAGTCGACGAAGTCCATCCCGGCCAGCTCGGTGATCGGCACGCTGGCCCGCCCGGCCAGCGGATGCTCGGCCGGGACCACCAGATCGAGCCGCGCGCATGCCAGGTCGATCAGCCGGATGCCGGCCGGCGGTGGGCCGGGCAGCGACACGAACGCCAGGTCGAGGCGGTGCTCGGTGAGCCGCTCGACCAGGCCGGCCGAGCCGGACGGCGCGGCGCTGGTCTGTAGCAGCACGTCCGGGTGGCGGCGATGGTACTCACCGAGCAGCGCGGGCAGGTCCAGCATGCGGATCGAGGTGAGCACGCCGAGACGTAACGTTCCGCGCAGGCCGCCGCGCACCTCGTCGACCGCGTCCCGGGCGTCGCGCGCCGCGTCCAGCGCGATCCGCGCCCGGGGCAGCAGGGCGGCGCCGGCATCGGTGAGCAGCACCCGCTTGGCGTTGCGGTCCAGCAGCTGGGCGCCGAGCTCGCGTTCCAGCGACTTGATCGCCGCGGAGACCGCGGACTGGACCACGTGCAGGCGGACGGCGGCCCGGGAGAAGTGCTGCTCCTCGGCGACCGCGATGAAGTACTCCAGCTGACGCAGCTCCATCCAGCAAGTATCACTGATACTGATCGTAGTCTTCAAAAACTTGTGTTGGACGTGATGCTTGCTGGTGCGGATGCTGTGGGCATGACTGTTCTGGCTCCTGCTCCGCGTCTCACCGATGCGTCTGTGAAGACCCGGCACGGCGCCGGGTTCTGGATGATCGCCGCCGCGTTCCTGATCGCGATGGCGTTCTCCACCGTCCCGACCCCGCTCTACCCGCTCTACGTGGCCCGGGACGGCTTCTCCACGTTCACCGTCACCGTCGTGTTCGCCGTCTACGCCGTCGGCGTGGTGATCAGCCTGCTGCTCGCCGGCCACGTGTCGGACTGGGTCGGCCGCAAGAAGATCCTGATCCCCGCGCTGGGGCTGGAGCTGGTCGCCGCGGTGCTGTTCCTCACCGGCACGTCGCTGCCGGTGCTGCTCGGCGCTCGCTTCCTGACCGGTCTCGGCGTCGGCATGATCACCGCGACCGCGACCGCCTACCTGCACGAACTGCACGCGGTGCACCGGCCCGAGGCGTCCAAGCAGCGCTTCGAGGTGGTCTCCACGGCGGTCAACACCGGCGGCCTCGGCGCCGGGTCGCTTCTGGCCGGGCTGATTTCGACGTACGTCGAGGGCCCTTTGCGTACGCCGTACATTGTCTTCGCCGTTCTTCTCCTGGTCGCCGTCGCCGCCGTCGCCCTGACCCCGGAGACCGTGCGGGAGCGGCTGGTCAAGCCGGCCTACCGCCCGCAGCGGATCAGCGCGGACCGCACCGTCGCGGGCTACCTCGCCGCCGGTTTCGCCGCGTTCGCCGTCTTCGGCCTGTTCACCTCGGTCGCGCCCGGTTTCGTGGCCGGCACCCTGCACCACTCGTCGCGGGTCCTGGCCGGCGGCCTGGTCTTCGCCGTCTTCGGCGCCGCGGCCGCCGCGCAGGCCCTGACCGGCCGGCTCTCCGCGACCGCGAAGCTCACGCTCGGCCTGACCGCCCAGGGCGCCGGCGTCCTGGTCCTGCTGACCGGCATGTACCTGGCCAGCCTGCCGGTCTTCGTCCTCGGCGGCATGATCGCCGGGATCGGCGCGGGCACCCTGTTCAAGACCGCGGTCGGCACGGTCGCCGTCCTGGCCGCCCCGTCGCGTCGCGGCGAGGCGCTGGCCGGCCTGTTCCTGATCGCGTACCTCGGACTCACCGTCCCGGTGATCGGTCTCGGACTCGCGACGCAGGCCTTCACGCCGCTGGCCGCGATGACCGGCTTCGTCGCCCTGATGCTGGCCCTGCTCGGCACGGTCGCCGCGATGACCGCCCGCCGGCCCGCTTGAGCCAGCAGAGCAAAAAGCTTGAGCCCGCAGTGCGGAAAGCTTGAGCCTGCGGTGCGAATGGATCGCCGATCAGGAATCGGCGATCCATTTCTGCTCGATCCGCCACGTACAGGTACGGAGCCGGACCTTGCCGGAGCGCTCCTCGGTGAGGCACGGCCCGTACTGTCCGTTGCGGATCGCCTCGGTCAGCCACCACTCCTGCGCCGGATCGGCCCCGTTGCACTCGGCGACCCGGACGACCGTACCCTCGGCTCGAATGCAGTTCTCGCCGTTGTAGAGCTTTCCGCTGCTGGCCTGGAACCAGTCCTGGCCGGGCGTGTCATTGCCGCACCGGTGAGTGCTCAGCACCGTTCCGATCGGCCCGCCGGTCAGGCAGCGACCGCTGTCCGCCTTGGTCTGAATCCAGCCCTGGTGCAGCGGCGGCGGGGCCGCAACGGGCGCGGACGCCAGCATGCCCGTCGTCAGAGCGGTCAGAAAACGGGTGATTCGCCGCATAAGCAATCATCCTACGAATGCGCTCCGGGCTTCCGCAGGAAAACACCGAGGGGCGGGCAGGCCGCCCGCCCCTCCGAGTTCGCGCTGTCAGCAGGTCACTTCTTGGCGGCCGTGGCCGGAGCCGAGCTCGCCGCACCCGCGTCGTCCGCCGCACCCTGCTCGTCCGCACCGGCCGCGCCCTGGTCACCGGCCGCACCCTGGTCGTCGGCGCCCGCGCCCGCCGCACCGGCGCCGGCCGCCACGACGGCCTTCGCGTCGGCCAGTGCCAGGCACGCCTGCAGCAGGCTGGCCTGCGCCGACGTCACCGCGGTCGCCGCCGCGTCGTTCGCCGCCGCACCCTGGTCGCCGGCCGCACCCTGGTCGCCAGCCGCGCCCTGATCCCCGGCCGCACCCTGGTCGTCCGCACCGGCGGCACCGGCCGCGCCCTGGTCGTCCGCGTTCTGCTCGTCCGCGGCGCCGGCTGCCTCGGCCGCCTTCGAGGCCTTCTTCAGCGACTTGAGGTACTTCTTGGTCAGCTTCTTGTTGTCGGCCTTGTTCTCCGCCGCGCTCTGCTCCGCGGCCGCACCGGCCTGCTCGCCGGCGGCCGCCGCGGCGTCCAGCGCGAACTGGTCGCACGCCGCCTCGAGCGCCTGCGCCGAAGCCACCGCGGCCTGACCCGCGTCCTGCGCCTGGACCGGCTGCAGCGCCTCGCCGTCACAGACCACGGCACCCGCGTTGACCTGCACAGCCTGACACTTGGACACGTCGAACTGCTGACCGTCGACGCTCAGCAGATCGGCTGCCTTGGGCTGGGTGCTCGCGTTCGCGAACTGAACCCCGGCGACGCCGGAGACCACCAGCACTCCCGCGACCACTACCGCGCCGATCGTCTTTCGCCGATTACCCGGGTTCCGTCGGTACGTGCGCGACCTCATGATCACTCCTCGTCGTTGGACGTCGATGTTCACCGGTTGGGGGGCCATACGGGGCCCGCGGCCCGGCCGGTTCAACGCCCCTCCGCCGCGACCCCCTCCGGAGCGCCCGGATCCGGGGTCGAATCCGCAGGTCAGAGCACTCCTCGAAAAACCTTGAAAAATTTGCCCGAATCGAGCGAACGGGCGGCCCGCTTTTCCCGAAGACCGAATTCGTTCGGTACGGCATGATCGCGGTCATGGACCCGGTGGACGTCGCCCGTCGACTCGTGCAGGACCGTTTCCCCGCCGCCGACTGGGCGATGCTCACCGGCAGCGTCGTCGGCCCGCACCGCACCGCGGGCTCCGACCTGGACATCGTCGTCCTCGACGAGACCGATCCCGGTCATCGGGAGAGCCTGCACCACGAGGGCTGGCCGGTGGAGTTCTTCGTGCACACCCGCGCGAAGCTCACCGGCTTCCTGGAGAGCGAGCGGGCCCGGCGCAAGCCGAGCACGCACCGCATGCTCGCCGACGGTGTGGTCCTGCTCGGTGACCCCGGCGACCTGCCACAGTGGTGTGCCCGGATCCTCGCGGACGGGCCGGGCCCGCTCTCCCGCGAGGAGCACGACTGGCTGCGCTACGGGCTCACCGACGGCCTGGACGACCTCCACCACGCGATCGACCCGGGTGAACGCACGGTGATCGCGGCGAGCCTGTGGACCGGCACCGCCGAGGCGATGCTGTCGTTCGCCGGGCGCTGGGTCAGCGGCGGCAAGTGGCTCCTGCGCGACCTGCGTGAGCACGACCGGGACTTCGCCGACCGCTGGCTGGCCGCTCGTGAGGATCCGGCCGAGCTGGCCACGGAGGTGCTGGAGGCAGCCGGCGGTCCACTCTTCGACGGTTACCGTGCGTAGAGATGCGCCGGGCGCTTTCACCCGGCTCTTCGTCGACGGTCGCGGATGGTGCGGGCGGGCGGTGCCAACGTCGTACCGTCGCAATTGTGGTTGAAGCCGGCGCCGGGATGCCGGCATGGACCACCGCGTGGTGTCATCTGCGGCGGGCGAGCGCGACGCCGAGCAGGGCGACGGCGCCGCCGGCGATGGCCAGCGGATGGGGAGTTTCGGACAGGATCGGCCAGGCGAGCAGGATCGTCAGCGGCGGCACCAGGTAGGTGGTGACGCCCAGCCGGCCGGCGTTCATGTTGGCGAGCGCGTAGGCCCAGGTGCCGAACGCCAGCGCGGTCGGCACCAGCCCGAGATAGACCACCCCGGCGATCGAGCCGGCCGGCGCCGAACTCAGATCGTCGATCAGCCCGCCGGTGAACGGCAGCGTCACGATCATGCCGACGACGCAGGCCATCTGCGTGACCTGCAGCGCGGGCAGCCGGCGCAGCGTCGGCTTCTGCAGGGTGACGCCGATCGCCCAGGCCGCGGCGGAGATCAGGCAGAGCGCCACCCCGAGCGGATCGGCCGGCTCGCCGCCCCGCCCGGCGAAGCCGATCAGCAGCACGCCGCCGAACGCGATCCCGGCGCCGATCAGGAGGCTGCGGGGGAAGCCCTCGCCGAGGAAGAAGCCGGCGAGAACCGCGATCAGAATCGGTCCGACGTTGACCAGCATCGCGGACGTGCCGGCGTCCAGACGTTGCTCGGCGGCGTTCAGCGTGACGTTGTAGAGGCCGAACCAGACGACCCCGACGCCGACCACCCGCGCCCACTCGCCGCCGGTCGGCCGCACCCACGTGCGGGTCGCGAGCACCGCGATGGTCAGGGCGATCGCGCCGGTGGCGAGGCGGCCGAGGGCGAGCGAGCCGGCCGAGAAGTGCGCGTGCACGGCGCGGATCGCGACGAACGCCGACGCCCAGGCGACGACGGTGATCCCGACGGCGGCGAGGACGGTGACGGGTGGGCGGACGCGGTCAGCGGGGACAGCGGAGACGGACATGGGCTCACCGTAGAGGGGCGACGGTTCGGTGGTCACCGCACGATGCCGCCGGGACTACGGCACCTTCGCGCCGAGCAGGGCGCTCAGCCCACCCGCCCGCTGCAGCTTCTGCCAGCCGAGACGGATGCCGCCGAGGGCCGCCAGCGTCGACTGGATCAACACCAGGTACATCAACTGGCGGTAGACGAACTGCTGGATCGGCACCCGCCAGATCGGCCGCAGCGACTCCTTGTCCAGCCGGAAGGCGTAGATCGTGCTGAACACCTGGGTGGCCAGCATGGTCAGCCAGGCGATCACGGTCTCCACCGGGTTCAGGAACAGCAGGCCGTAGACCAGGAACACGTCGATCAGCGGCGACAGCAGCGGCATCAGCGTCTGGAACAGCGCGAGGTTCAGCAGCCCGCGGCGTCCGAAACTGCCCTTCTCGACGAGCGCCCGCCGGTGCTTCCACATCGCCTGCATCGTGCCGTAGCTCCAGCGGTACCGCTGCCGCCACAACTGCGAGACGGTGCGCGGCGCCTCGGTCCAGGCCCGCGCCTGCTCCTCGTAGACCACCCGCCACCCGGCCCGCACGATCGCGATGGTCAGGTCGGTGTCCTCCGCCAGGGTGTCGTCGCTGAGCCCGTTGACCTGCCGCAACGCGTCCGTGCGGAACGCGCCGATGGCCCCGGGGACGGTCGCCATGCAGCCCATCACGTCGTGCGCGCGGCGGTCGATGCTGAACCCGACGACGTACTCGATGTGCTGCCAGAGCGCGATCATGCCGGTCCGGTTCGCGATCTTCGCGTTGCCGGCGACCGCGCCGATCCGCGGGTCGGCGAACGGCTGGACCAGGTTGCGCACGGTGTCCGGCTCGAACACCGTGTCACCGTCCATCATCACCACGACCTCGGTGTCGGCGGCCGCGATGCCGGTGTTCAGCGCGGCCGGCTTTCCGCTGTTGGGCTGCCAGATCACCGTGACGTTGCGGTACCCGAGCGACTCGGCGATCTCCGCGGTCCCGTCGGTCGACCCGTCGTCGACCACGATGATCCGGATCGGGTGGGTGCTGGCCGCCAGCGATCGGACGGTGTCGGCGATGCACTCCTTCTCGTTGTAGGCCGGCACGACCACCGTGACCGGTTTCGTATACGCCGGACCCCACACGTGCCCGTCCCGGCCGCGCCGGGCGTGCCGCCGCCCCAGGACCAGCATGATCAGCAGGCGCACGATCGTCAGCACGCCGAAGACCAGCAACAACGCGGAGAACCAGACGGACACGTCGGTGGCGATCCGCACCGCGCCGACCAGGCCGAGGCCGAGCACCCGCTCGTCGGTGGTGGCGACCGGGTTGACCGTCGTCATGCCGGACGTGGCGGCGACGGTGGTGAACGTGTACCCGGCCGCCTGCAGCGCGGGAATCACCTTTGCCAGGGACTCGGCGGTCAGCGAGCGGTCGCCGCCGCCGTCGTGGAAGAGCAGGATCGCGCCGGAGTCGTCGTCGGGGGTCACCGCGTCGACGATGTCGTCGACCGTGACGTCCGCCTCCCAGTCGCGGCTGTCCAGGTTGTTCACCACGGTCAGGTAGCCGCGCTCGCCCATGTCCCGCATGACGGCCCAGTTGTTGTTGTCCAGGGCGGCGACCGTCGACGAATACGGCGGACGGAAGATCACGCTGGTCACCCCGGCGGCCCCGGCGAGAGCCAGCTGCGTCTCCTCCATTTCGACGGTACGGCGCCACTCGCCCTTGCTCGACAATTCCGGATGCGTGAACGTGTGGATACCGATCTCGTTCCCGGACTCGGCGACCTCCCGGACCACGTCCGGATACTCGGCGATCTGCGAGCCGATCATGAAGAAGGTGGCCGGCACGTCGTACTTCGCCAGGACCCGCAGGATCTCCGGGGTGTACTCGGGATCCGGGCCGTCGTCGAAGGTCAGCACGATCTGTTTGTCCGGGACGGAAACCGTCGTGGTGGTGGTGCCGTCGGTCTGGATGATCGGGCCGCCGTTGAGCGCCGCACTGGGGACCTGATCGGTCTCCGAGGTGGAGGCGGTCGCCCCGTCCTGGGTGAATTCGCCCTGCACCAGGCCATTCACCAGCAGAATGCTGGCGAACAGGCTGATCAGCACGGCGAAGACGATCCAGCGCGGCTTGGGCACCCGGATTCTTCGCGGTTCCTTCGGCACGTTCGTCCTTCCGGTGTGGAGGCAAGTCCATAGGTCGGTCAAAGGAATCGGTGTCACCATCCGGCGATGGATCCGATCCGTCGTTGCCTGATCTGTCTCTCAGCCGTCGTGGTGCTGCTCGCCGGCGCGTGCGATTCCGCCGAGCCGGTCGTCGTCACGCCGAGCCCGGAGCCGTCGGCGTCGGCATCGGCGCAACTCGCCGTCGCGCCCTATCTGGACGTCGTCGGCGGCACGGCCGACATCGGCGCGATTCATGCGGCGACCGGGCTGACCGACTTCACGCTCGCCTTTCTGCTCGCCGATGAGTCCGGGGACTGCGTGCCGAGCTGGGGCGGGACGAAAGCGCTTACCGACAGCGGCATTCGGGCGGCGATCGCGCGGATCGAGGCGAACGGCGGCCGGGCGGTCATTTCGACGGGCGGGGCTTCCGGTACGTATCTGGAGCGCGCCTGCGACGCGGATGAGCTGGCCACGGCGTACGGGAAAGCCCTCGATCTGGTCGACAGCAATCATCTGGACGTGGACCTCGAACAGGACGTCGACGTCCCGACCGTGATCAGCGCGCTGAGCAGTCTGCAGAAGTCGCGCGAATCCGCGATCACGTTCACGGTTCCGGTCGAAGGGGACGGGCTGACCGCGGAAAGCGGCACGCTGCTGCGGGCCGCCGCGAAAGCCGGACTCGACGTCACGGTCAACGCGATGGTGATGAATTTCGACGCGAGCGGCGACTGGGGAACGGCGATGGTGAACGCGAGTGAGGCGGTCCGGGACGATCTGGCCGGGATCTGGAACGACCGGAGCGGGCCGGAGATCGCCGCGATGATCGGGCTCACGCCGATGATCGGGGTCAATGACACCGGGGCGGTCACGACGATTGCCGACGCGCGGACCCTGGTGGCTTACGCGCGGGAGAACGGGCTCGGATTTCTGCGGTTCTGGTCGGTGGATCGGGACAACGGGGCGTGCGCCGCCGGGACGCTGAGCGGGACGTGCAGTGGGATCTCGCAGGACGAATACGCGTTCACCACGCTGTTCACCGGATAGCCGATTCACCGGTGGCCACCCGTCACCGAGGGCCACCGGGAGGGCCCATCGGGCCCGGATCTCGGAAGACGGGCGCGGCCGATTTCGATACGGTGCTCGCGGCCGTGGACGCGGTGGGTGCCGTCGCTGTTGCCGATGCCGTGGCGGACACCGTCGCTTTCGTGGTCAGCTCGGCGCTCGGCGCCTGGACGACACTGGCGATCACCACGCCGATGTAGGTCAGCGCCCCCAATGCGGCCACCCCGCCGAACAACGCGAGAATGCGCCCCCGCCGCCCGCTGGAATCGACGAACACCTTCCTGCCGCCGGATTCGTTCTGCCTGGTCGAGGCATAGATCATCGCGCTGGTCCTTCCCGAGAACGGTGCGATTTCTTCCAGGCAGCAACCTAGGAATGCAATCTGGGCGGGGACTGTGGTCGCCCCCAGCGCGTTCTGTGCGAAATTGTGACCGTGCGTATCCGTGGCGATTACCGCATTCCGCACGGGATTCTGCGATCATGCGGCATGACCGTTCTCCGTACGGTGAACACCGCCGACCTGACCGAGAGTGATCGCACCCGGATCCGCACCATGCTGGACGACGCGTTCGACGGGCGTTTCGACGATCACGACTGGGATCACGCGCTCGGCGGTCTGCACATTCTGATCAGCGTGGACGCCACCCTGATCGCCCACGGCGCGGTCGTCCAACGGCAATTCCTGCATCGGAACCGATCACTGCGCTGCGGATATGTCGAAGCGGTCGCCGTTCATCGGGCCCATCGCCGGCGCGGTTTCGCCTCCGCGGTGATGACCGAGGCGGAGCGGATCATCGACCACGGTTACGCCCTCGGCGCGCTGTCCGCGTCGAGCGTCGCCCGCGACCTCTACCTGGCGCGCGGCTGGCAGCCCTGGCTCGGCGGCACCGCGGTGCTCGCCCCGGCCGGCGTCACCGGCACCCCGGCCGACGACGGCAGCACGCTGATCCGCCAGGTCCCGGGCCGGCTACTCGACCAGACCGCGCCGATGATCTGCGACTGGCGTGACGGCGACGTCTGGTGACGCAATCCGCCGAGCCATTTCCGCAACCGGCAGAGCGGGATTAGCCGCCGCCGAGCCGCGCAATTCAAAATCGTCGAGCAAAAACACAATTAGGCGTACGGGAAGATGCGGCGACCGTGCGGCGGCCCAGCGCACCGACTCGTCCGGATCACCGAGCAGGCGCTCCAGGATGTCCGGCCCGGCGGCCGGATCACGGGCGGCGAGCAGGCGCGCGTGCGGCCGCGGGTCGCCGGCGAACCGGGCCAGGCCGGCCGCCGGAAAGCCCGGCCGGTCCGGCATCCCCGGCCGGCAGCAGCGGGCGTGCCGGTCCAGGTGCAGATAGGCGTAGAGCAGCGTCTCGGGCGGCGCGTCCGGATGCCGATGCCCCAACTCCAGCCGGACCTCGTGATCCGGATCGTCGGCCAGTTGTTTGACCAGGTCGGCGGGGAGACGCGGATCCTGGGCGGCGCGGCGGCGCAGATGCGGGCTGACCGACGTCGCCCAGGCGGCCAGCCGTTCCGGACCCGGCTCCGGATAGTCCGCGTTGGGGTAGCGGGCGTCCGGGTCGGCGTCGATCGCCGCCCGCTGCTCCTCGGAGAGCACCGGATGCACCGAGATCTCGGTGCGCACCTCGACGTCCGGATCCGCGCCGAGCGACAGCGCCTGCTCCGGTGTCAGGTCGTCGCGACGGGCGGCCCGGCGGCGGGCGGCCGGCTCGCGGTGCGTGACCAGGGCCTGCACCGCCTCCGGCGGCAGATGTGGGTTGAAGGCGAGATCGGTCAGGTCGTACTCGTCGCCCTCGGCCAGCACCCAGGCCAGCAGCTCGTCGGAGAGCGGCCCGCGCAGGATCGCGGCGCGCCGGTACCCGCGGCTGCCGTTCAGGTCGGCCAGCGTCTGCGGGCGGGTCAGCTCGGCCAGCTCGTGGGCCATCCGGTCCCGGATCGCGGCCGACTCGTCGTGCCGCAGGGCCTCCCGCAGCTCCGGTTCCAGGCGCGTCACCAGCAGGCAGCAGGCCATCCGGAGCCGGGGATCCGGATGGCCGGCGACGATCGGCCGCAGCCGCGGCTCGGCGGACATCCGCTCGGCCAGCTCGCCGACCAGCTCGTCCTCGGTGATCCGGCCGGCGGCGAGCAGGCGGGCGAACCGCTCCGGAACCCGGCGCAGCACCCGGTCCGGTAGCGCCAGGCCGGGGACGTCCTCCATCAGCCGCCGGACCGCCGGATCGGGGTCGTCGAGCAGCCGCAGGCGGACCTCCGCCGGGACCGCGTCGTTCGCGCCCAGCGCGGCCCGCACCCACGGCTCGGGATGCCCGGCCATCGCGGTCACCGCGGCGGCCGGCAGGGACCGGCGCTCGGCCAGACCGGTCGCGGCCGGCCCGCCGTGGTCCCGGATCAGCCGCAGGAGCAGCCCGTCGGGGAGCGCGGGATTGACGGCGAGACCCTCCAGAAGCGCCTCCGGCTGCGGAAACTCCGGCCATCGGCGCTGTTCCGGCTGGGGTCGTGGCCGGGCCTTACCCGCGGGCATCCACACTCCTGAGGAATCGATGTAAATGCCAGCCTAGGCGGAAGTTTGAGCAGGTCAAGGGGGGTGTTCACCCGATCGACGCACGGCTCGTGAGTCGGGTAGGGTGGGTGTGGACCCGCTCTTCGGCCCGTTGATCCGTGGCCCGGTGCCGTCGGGATCGGGCGCTCACCGGCCGTACATCGCAATTGACCAGGACCGGAGCCCACCGCAAGCAATTCGCGGGTTTGTGCGCCGCAGGCGCTCGGGGTTCGTGCCCCAGGTTCGTCGAGAGACGCGGCGGCGGGCACAATGGGAGGGTTGTTGCCGCGGGGACGTCAGGAGGAACGGTGGCTCTAGAGGTACGGCCTGAGCGGTGTGTCGTCGCGGTCGACGGTCCGTCCGGATCAGGCAAATCCACCGTATCCCGGCGTTTGGCCACCGCGGTCGACGGCGTCTACCTGGACACCGGCGCGATGTACCGCGCGGTGACCTGGGCAGTCCTGCAAGCCGGCGCGGACCTGGCCGACCCGGAGGCGATCGCCAAGATCGCGCTGGAGACCGAGCTCTCGATCGGCACCGACCCGACCGCGCCGCACTTCGCCGCGAACGGGACGAACGTCGACGAGCCGATCCGTGGCCCGGAGGTCACCGCCGCGGTGTCCGCCGTCTCCGCGGTGCCGGCCGTGCGGAAACACCTCGTCGCCCTGCAGCAGGCGATCATCGCGGGACAGCCGCGGATCGTCGTCGAGGGCCGCGACATCGCCTCGGTCGTCGCGCCGGACGCCGACCTCAAGGTCTACCTCACCGCGTCGGCCGCCGCGCGCGCCGCCCGGCGCAGCGCCGAGGACGCCACCGACGTGGCGGCCACCCAGGCGGATCTGGCCCGCCGCGACAAGCTGGACTCCAGCCGCGCCACCGACCCGCTGCGCCAGGCCTCCGACGCCCTCGAGGTGGACACCACCGGAATGGGTATCGACGAGGTCGTGCAGCACCTATTGACTCTGCTGAGCAGCAAGGTAAGTAAGTGACTGAATTTCCCGCCGGCCTCGACATCAACGATTTCGAGGGCGGGTTCGATCTCTCGTCGGACTCCCCGTCCCCGGACGACGACTCCTTCACCGGCCCGGTGCCGGTCGTAGCAGTCGTCGGCCGCCCCAACGTCGGCAAGTCGACGCTGGTCAACCGCATCATCGGCCGCCGCCAGGCGGTCGTCGAGGACGTTCCCGGCGTGACTCGGGACCGCGTGCCCTACGACGCGCAATGGACCGGCCGGCGATTCACCGTCGTCGACACCGGCGGCTGGGAACCGGACGCCAAGGACCGGGCAGCCGCCATCGCCGCCCAGGCCGAGATCGCCGTCCAGACCGCCGACGTGGTGATCTTCGTGGTCGACGTCACCGTCGGCCCCACGGATGTCGACGAGGCCGCCGTGCGGATGCTGCGCCGCAGCCACAAGCCGGTGATCCTGGTCGCGAACAAGGCCGACAACCAGAACCTCGAGCTCGAGGCGGTGTCGCTGTGGTCGCTCGGCCTCGGCGAACCGCACCCGATCTCCGCCCTGCACGGCCGCGGCTCCGGCGACCTGCTCGACGACATCCTCGCCGCGCTCCCGCCGACCCCGCCGATCATCGAGGGCGCCCCCCGCGGCCCCCGCCGGATCGCCCTCGTCGGCCGCCCCAACGTCGGCAAGTCCAGCCTGCTCAACCGCATGGCCAAGGAAGAACGCGCGGTCGTCGACTCGGTCGCCGGCACCACCGTCGACCCGGTCGACAGCCTGGTCGAGATGGACGGCGAGATCTGGCAGCTCGTCGACACGGCCGGCCTGCGAAAAAGAGTCAACCAGGCGTCCGGTACGGAGTACTACGCGTCCCTGCGTACCGCCGGCGCGGTCGAGGCGGCCGAGGTCGCCGTCGTCCTGCTCGACTCCGGCGACGTGATCAGCGAGCAGGACCAGCGCGTGATCACCCAGGTGATCGAAGCCGGCCGCGCCCTGGTCATCGCGTTCAACAAGTGGGACCTGGTCGACGAGGACCGCCGGTTCTACCTGGACAAGGAGATCGACCGCGACCTCAAACGGGTGACCTGGGCCGTCCGGGTCAACATCTCGGCCAAGACCGGCCGCGCCGTCGACAAGCTGGCGCCGGCCATCCGCCGCGCGCTGGTCGGCTGGGAACAGCGCATCCCGACCGGCGCCCTGAACCAGTGGCTGACCGCCCTGACCCAGGCCACCCCGCACCCGGTCCGCGGCGGCCGCGCCCCGCGCGTCCTGTTCGCCACCCAGGCGGGCATCTCCCCGCCCCGGTTCGTGCTGTTCACCACCGGGCCGTTCGACGCCGGGTATCTGCGCTTCATCGAACGCAAGCTCCGCGAGGAGTTCGGCTTCGAGGGGACGCCGATCGAGGTGTCGGTGAAGCCGCGTAAGAAGACCGGGCCGGGGGGCCGTGGGAAAGCGCATGGGTGAGGTTGGTAAGCTCTAGGAGATGTCGCGCCGGGCTGGGGTTCGGGGCGGGATCGGGCTGTAGCGCAGCTTGGTAGCGCACTTGACTGGGGGTCAAGGGGTCGCAGGTTCAAATCCTGTCAGCCCGACGATCAAGAAGGCCGTTTACCCTGGCATTATGCCTGGTAAACGGCCTTCTTTGTGTTTCGCTTGATCCTCAAATTCCTACTAGCTTGGGTGCTTTCGGGGACCGTTTGGGGACCACGGGGGCAATCTTGGGGTCAATTGACTCCTGATCAGACGACCCGGAGGCGGGGACTGGCCGGGGACCGCGGGGCCTTGAGGTGGGCGCTGAGTGCGTCGCCCGCCTCATCGATCGAGCGCTGATCCGGGTGCAGGTACCGCTGTGTGGTGCTGAGCGACCCGTGCCCGGCGATCACGCGCAGCACGTGCACCTTGACGCCGGCACCGGCCAGCCACGTCAGGGCGGTGTGCCGCAGGTCGTGCCGGCGCAGGTGCTCGTACCCCATCGCGGTAACCACCTCGTCCCAGTGAGTGGCGTCCCGCAGCACCGCGGTGCTGATCCGTCCGCCCCGCGGGCCGGTGAACAGCCGCGTGTCCGGACTGGACGCGGAGTCCAGCCGCTCGATGACCATCGGCCGGACCTCTTCGATGATCGGGACCTTGCGGGCGCGTTTGCCCTTGGTTCCCTTGTCGATCAAGCCACCCGGGCCGGGTGTGGTTTGCCTCCGCACGGTCCACGTCCACGTCCTCCGATCGATGTCACCAGCGCGGACGCCGGACACCTCGCCGATGCGGGCCGCGGTGCAGCCGGCGAACGTGACGACGTTGCGAGTGCCGATAATGTCATCCGTGCTGGTCACGCAGCATGTTCGTATTCGTGGAGGAGCCCGCCGAGTCGATCATGTCGGTGGACGCGCAGACTCGCGAGGTCGGCTCGCTCGGTCATCGGGTCGGGTAGTGCTCGCAGAGGCCGGGCGTTCACGATACCCCGGTGTGGCCGGTGCTGATTGTGGTGGCGTTCGTACTCGCGCAGAGCGTGCAGCAGATGCGCCTGATTCCAGATCAAAATCCGGTCGAGCAGTTCGTGCCGGACGGACTGGATCCACCGCTCCATGATCGAGTTCATGCGAGGCATCCTTACCCCGGTGAGCACGACCTCGATACCTGCGTCGGCCAAGATCGCGTCGAACAGAGCTGGGTATTTGCCGTCTCGATCGCGGATCAGGTACCTCACTCGGCAGCCGGCGTCCTCGAGGTCCATGACCAGGTTCCGGGCCGCCTGCGTGACCCACGCGGCGTGCGGATGCGCGGTGGCACCGAGGATCCGGACCCTGCGGGTGGCGTGTTCGATCACCGCGAGGACGTACAGACGGGCGCCGGTCAGCGTCACGGTCTCGAAAAAGTCCGCGGCGATCAGGCTCTGGGCTTGGGAACTCAGAAACGTCGCCCAGGTGCTGCTCGTGCGCTCGGGTGCCGGGTCGACGCCGGCGTCGTGGAGGATCTCCCACACGGTGGACGCGGCGACCTTGACCCCGAGGACGAGCAGTTCGCCGTGGATGCGCCGGTAACCCCAGCCGCTGTTCTCACGGGCCAGACGCAGCACCAGCGCACGGATCGACCGGATCGTTCGTGGCCGACCGGCCCGGCGGGGCCGGGAACGTGCGGCGTGCCGTCGGGCGATCAGATCACGGTGCCAGCGCAACACCGTGTCCGGGTGTACCAGCAGCCGCAGCTGGTGCAGCACCGGTCGGGGTAGCGGATGCAGCAAAGCGGCCAGCCACGCCCGATCCGCCGAGTGGAACCGGACCCGGTCGCCGCCGAGGTGCCGTTCCAGGACCATGATCTGGTGCCGCAAGACCAGGATTTCGGCGTCCCTGTCGCGGTCGCTCATCGGCAACAGCCGCAGCAGAGCGAGGGCGTTGGTCACACCGAGATATGCCAGTCGCAGCAACACAACCAATCATCCTCGCGGAACAGTGCGCGTCGAGCATCACCGAGGTCCGGTCGCCGAAACCGACCCTTCAGTTCAGGCCCGCGCGTTGGCGATCGAGATGGGCGTGACCAGGGTGGACGAGGTTTTCGGCACCCGCACGGTTGCTGCCCCGGCTCGCATCCGTTCGGCGGGCCTCGTGCGGAGCCGCCAGATCCACGCCGGCGCTGTCCTCCGGTTTGTACTCGTAGCTGATCGCGTTGCCGCGATCGTCGAAGCTCTCGCAGATCAGCCAGCTGAAGATGCGGCGTGGATCTTTCGGGTCGGCGATCCTGCTGCGCCCGTCCCGGCCGTAGACCGAGGTGACGTCGTCGCGGGTGATCGACCGCCAATGCGATTCCCCGGTCGCCACGTTCGTCCATTGCTCGATCCGAGCGAACTGTCCTTCGATCCGCGGACGGTATCGCCGGACGAGATAGGAGGCCGTGCCTTCCCGCCGGGGCGTGGGATCCCGGCGCCAGCCGTCCGCGTCGGGGACGCGCACCTCTACGAGGTCTTCGGCGCCTGAGAGAATGAACGTGTCGGGTTCATCCTCCGCGTACCGCGGCACGCCGCGGTCGGTACGGCGCGTGATCGACTGCAGCGACAGACCCCAGCCCAGGCCGAAGATCCCGTTGCCGGAGCCCGAGTCGTACTCGAGGGACAAGGTGGGGCCGAAACCGGAGCGGCCCGCACTGAGCCCAACGGGGACAGCGATCGAACCGGTGCCGGTGACGGGATTGGCGCCGAACTTCTCGCCGATTCCCCGGATCGCCCCGCCGCCCTTAGGCAGCGAGACAGCGGGCGGCGCCATCGAGCCGGGCATGCTTTCCCTGGCTGCTGAGGTCGTCGCACGGCTGCTCGCAGAATCCTGAGCCGTCATCGGCACTTCTCGCAAAGGGCGTTGGCACATCATTGTCTCGCACGGTAAGCAACGCGTGAGTCGAATGCTGCCCGTTTTGACGGCTGCCGGTGCTTCGCATTGGTTCTGAGCTTCCGTAGCGGCCGACGTAGTGTGGAAGCCGCATCAAGTGTGGTCACACCACGCCCTAATCCCCGCGGTGCCGTCATCGCAGGTGGTGACGAGATAGCCGCCGTCCTGGCTGACGTCGAGGTCCATAGCACCGTCCCATGTGTGGTTGAGCCGTGCGTTGCGGCAAGGCCCGCCGGGGTGCCAAAGGTCCACCGCGTGCGGGAGCCGCGGTTGTCGGCCCGTTTCGGCGATGCGACTGCGTGACATGGTGTGTCAACGTATTGACCATTAGTGATGTTGTGGCAACTCTGGTGCCGGTGACGTTCGCGGGTGTGGAGCTGATGGTGCAGGCCACACCGGTCACTGTGGTCGGCTCAGAGCCGACGTCGGCGACGTCGCGCGTGACGGACGCGTACGAGCGTGCCGAGGCGGCCGTCATGGGGATAGCGGAATCGGTTGGCGGCACGATCGGCCGCCTGATCGAGGCCGGGAAGCACCCGAAGGAGGTAAAGGTGGAGTTCGGCCTGAGCGTGTCGCTGGAGGGCACCGTCCTGGTGACCAAGGGCAAGGCCGGTGCCACGCTCGCGATATCGCTGACCTACGAGATCGCGGGGTGAGTTCCCTCCGCCATGGTGGGAAAGGTGGATCGATGTCGGAGCCGAGTGGCTTTCTGGGCCGGCTGCTCGATGCAGGCGGGCAGCCGCGGGGGACATGCTTCCAGGTCGTACCCGCGTTGTTGGTGACCGCACACCATGTGCTGGAGACCCTGCAGGCGGCTTTCGTCGGCGCCGAGGTGTCCGTAGACCCGCTGGCCGGTGGCAGCCCGTCCCCAGCGTTGGTGCAAGCCCTGGATCGCCTCCATGATGTGGCGGTCCTCCGCCGGCAAGATCCGCTGCCGGCATCGGTCGCCGGCTTGGTCAGGTCCGAGGATCTTCGTCCGGAGACCCCGATTCTGATCACCGGCGTACCGCAGCTCCACGACCGGTATGAATACCGCTACGTCCATTCACCCGGGACGTGGGAAGGAGTGGTGCTGCGCGGCGACGACGTACGCCTGGGTCAGGCGACCGCGCCGATGGTCCTGCCCGGTATGAGCGGCGCGCCGGTCAGGTTGCGGACGAACGACCGGGTCGCGGGGATTCTCTCGTCCCGATACAACAGCGCGAACCAATGGATGCAACACACGGTGTGGGTGGCTCGCCTAGAGGATCTGCTGCCGCTGCTCTCCGGTCTCGGCGTCGACGTTGAGCAGCTCTTGGCGGTCGCGATAGATCTCGTCGACCTGCTCCTCTCCGCGATCATGTCCGAGGTGATCGGGCGTGCCTCCGGCGGAGCGTTGCCCTGGCGCCTCGACCCCGAATACGAGGCCCATTTCCGCGGGGTCATCGTCGCCGCACTCGACGAGGCGGTCGCGGAGGTGGCCGCCGGGTTCGACGGCGACGTCGCCAGGCAGTTGCACAGAGCAATGGTGGACGGCTTCACCCGCCATGACCTTCGCCCCATCGCCACCGCGGAGGACATGCGCTCCGCGTTGCAACGGTGGATCACCGAACTCGACCCTCCGGGATTCGGTCGGGCGGGCGTCGAAGCCGGGCAGCTGTCGCAGGCGATCTTCCGCCGGATCATCGCCCGGATGACGAGCGATGCAGTGGCGGGCGGCGCGGTCGGCACCACGGCACAGTGGTTGTGGCGTTCGGAGGAGCCGGCATCGGTCGCGGGTCACGCTGATCTGCTGGCAGCGGCCCACATGCACCTCGAAGTGTCGGACCCCGGCGAGCGCGGCACCGGCCCAGCCCAGGCCCACGAGAGGTCCGGCGGCCTGCCTGCCCAGGCACAACCGCTTGTCGGCCGAGCGGACGCACTCGCGGCGATGGCCGCGCGTGTGCTGCGTCATGACCCGTCCGGCCCGGTCGGTTCCGTGCATGTTATCCACGGTATGGCGGGGATCGGCAAGACGGCCTTCGCCATCGAGGTGGCGCGGGCGCACGCCGACCGGTACCCCAACCATCTGCTCTTTCTCGATCTGCAAGGCAACACCCCTGGTGTCGAACCCATCCGCGTGGAGGCGGCCCTCGAGCAGCTGCTCCGCGACATCGGTGAGCCGACGGAGACGATCCCGGCCGAGCAGGCGGCCCGCATGGCCCGCTGGCGGTCGGTGATGGCACGGCGCCGGTCGATTCTCGTACTGGACAACGCCCTGGACGCCGAGCAGGTGATCCCGCTGCTGCCGGCGGCTGCGGGTTGTGTCGTCCTGATTACCAGCCGGCGGCGGCTCGTCGCCGTTCCGGCCGCGGTTCCGTTCGAACTCGGTCTCCTGCCGGAGGACGAGATGACCGCGTTCTTCCGGGAGGCGATCGGCGATCGCGCGATAGCCACAGAGGACCTCGCCACCATCGTGGCGGCCTGCGCTGGCGTCCCCCTCGCCGCCATGATCATGTTCGGCAGGCTACGCAACGATCCCACCGCCATGGTGCACGAGATCGCGCAGGACCTCGCCGACGCGACGGAGCGGCTCTCCGAGTTGAGTCCCGAGGACCTCGGTGTACGGGCCGCCTTCGCGGTCTCCGTGCGGCGGCTGCCGCCCGATCGCGCGAGGATGTTCGACCTATTGGGCTGGCATCCCGGCCCGTCGGTGAGTGCGGCCCCGATGGCGGTCGTGGCTGGCGTACCGCTGCGTGCCGCCCGTCGGCTGCTGCACGAACTGGCCGACCAGCACCTCCTCGAAGCTGATCCGGACGTCGGTCCCGAATCGCGCTACCACCTGCACGATTTGCTTCGCCTGTTCGCCCGCGAGCGTGCCGCTGAGGCGTTTTCTGCGGCGGACCTGTCCGCGGCGGAGAGTCGGCTGGCTCGGTTCTACCGGACCTGCCTCGTCGCGCTGGACCAGGTGAACGGCCTCGCCCTGGGCGAGGACGAGTTGGCGGCGGCCGCGCGGTATGGGGTGACGCTTTCCGCATCGAAGGAGGGCCGCCGCTGGTTCGCCGCCGAGCGCGAAAACATCGCAGCGTTCGCCTCGGTGGCGACGGGCGCCGACGCGGTCGAGATGTGTCTCATCGCCGGCGGCCATACGCGGCGTTCCGGGCGGTACGTCCAAGGCCGCGACCTGTACCAACGGGCCTACCAGGAGGCGACGCGGATCGGTGATCGGCTCGGGGCCGCGGACGCGGTGCGATGCCTAGCAGACATCGACCGCCTGACGGGGCGCTACCGGGATGCCCGGGATCGCTACCGGTCGGCCCGGCAGATGTACGCGGCGACAGGCCACGGCGACGGCGTGGCGGGTGCCTTGCGCGGCTTGGCCGATCTCGCCAACCTTCAGGGTGATCATGCGGCGGCGGCAGCAAATTACGCGGCGGCATACGACGCTTACCGCGAGATCGGCAACCAGCTCGGGATGGCGAACACGTCACACGGGATGGGCAACGTCGCGAGGATGCGGGGCGACTTCCCCGCGGCCCAGCAGCACTATTCCTCGGCACTGGCCATGTACCTGCGGCTGGGTAATCAGCTCGGCGAGGCCCATGCGCGTCTGGGGCTTGCCGACACCGAGTTCGCCTGCGGCCGTGGCGCTGACGCCGATACGCACTACCGAGCCGCTTGGGCGCTCTACACCACCCTGGGGGATCCGCGGGGCATCGCCGACACGATGCGGGGCATCGCCCACCTCGATCGAGTTTCCGGGGATCTCACCGGCGCGCGGCATGGTTTCGAACGCGCCCGCGACATCTACCTCCAGATCGGCGATGACCTTGGGCGCGCGACGGCATTGTGGGGACTCGGCCAGGTCGCCCAGGCGAGTGACCTTATCGACGAGGCGACACTGCGGTGGCGAGAGGCACTCGTGCTCTACGAGCGCATCGACGCTCCTGACGTCGGCCGGGTGCGGACCGCCATCCGGCACCTGACCGGCGCTGGCACCGAATGAGCGGGCGACGGACTGGGGTGTCGTCCGCTCTCGTGACCAAGCCGGTGCACGGTCGTGGTCTCCTCCGTCCGCCGGTTGTGTCGGTCGTTTCCGTCTGCGTCGTCGTCGGCATCGCGGTGGCCCGGTGGATCGAGCGGCAACCGTTGGGCATCGACAGCGCCGTCTACCGGGCCGGTGCGGAGGCGGTTGCCCGCGGACATCCGCTGTACGGCTCGTTTGATGCGACGCCGCTGCCGTTCACGTATCCCCCGGTTGCCTCCATCGGGTTCCTGCCGCTGGCGGCGATTCCTCCACAGCTCGCGTGGGGGCTGATGGGAACACTGTCGACGCTGGCGCTGGGCGTCGTGGTGCGCGCGACGATCGGTCATGTCCGCCCGGCGTGGACTGGCCGGAAACGGATCGTCTGCGGCTCGGTGCTGTTCGCCCTGGCGCTTCAGCCGGTCTGGGAGACCATTGCCTTCGGCCAGGTGAACCTTGTCATCATGGCGTTCGTCGTCGTCGACGTGCTAAATCTGCGCGGATCCCGGTTCTGCGGGCTGCTAACTGGCGTGGCCGCCGCGATCAAGTTGACTCCACTCATCTTCGTCGTGCACCTGGTGGTGACCGGGCGTCACGCGGACGCCGTGCGCTTGCTGACCGCCTTCGCTTTTCTGCAGGCGTTTGGTGCAGCGGCGCTGCCGGCGGATTCCGCGGAGTACTGGACCTCGGCGATCATGTGTGCGGAACGGTGGGGTACATCGTATGCCGCGAACCAGTCGCTGAACGCGGTGCTCAATCGGCTCACCGCGGCGTGGCCGTACACCTTCGTCATCAGTTTGGCGCTCGTCGCACTCTCCCTCGGCGTGGCGATCCTGCTGGCCCGGCGGTTCGAAAGCGCCGGCCGGCCGCTGGAGGCGATCCTGTCGACTGCCATGATCGGCCTGGTGATCAGCCCGATCTCCTGGCCGCACCATTGGGTCTGGGTGGCGCCCGTGTGTCTGGTCCTGCTCGGCCGGCTTGCGGGCCACCCGTGGGACGGGCGTGACCACTGGGGGTCGGCGTTGACGTTCGCCGGCGTGGTCGTAGTGTTCAGCGGTGCGGGGCTGCTAGCGATGCCGATCGGCCACGGCCGGGAACTAAGCCGGGGGATTCCCGGGACGCTGCTGGGGAATCTGTACCTCCTGTGCACGCTGGTGGTGGTGGCGGCTGCGGTTCTAGGGACGCGGCGAGCCGGGAAAGACGGGAATGCTTGACCGACAACGCTGTGCCTGACGATATTGCCGTCCGGGCAGCTCAGGCGGCGTGTTGGTACTCGTAGAGGAATGCCGAGGCGGTCGGGTCGGTGGATGGTCAGGCGGGCAAGCAGGTCCGGAACCTTGGTCAGTTCTGGCAGCGGTGCGAGTGTTCGGGCGTTGGCGGTGCCTTGATGTGGCCGATGTTCGTTGCAGATTTCGAACTCGCGCAGCGCGTGCAGCAGGTGCCGCTGGTTCGAGATCAAGGTACGGCCGAGCAGCTCGTGGCAGGTCCGCACCCAACGTTCCATGTCAGCGTTCATGCGAGGCATGTGGATGCCGCTGAGCGCGACCGTGATCCCGGCGTCGGCGAGGACAGCGTCGAACAGAGCCGGGTACTTGCCGCCCCGTTCGCGAATTAGCCCGATGACCCGGCGGGTAATGCCCGGCATCGTCTTGATGTCCGCTCATCAAGCAAATCCGTGCACGCGATCATGGTCAAGGCTGGATGCGGGAGGGGGCGACGAGTAGCGGTGGTTGGCGCCTGACCGGCCAGGGAGCACCGTTGGCGTAAAGCGGCCATTTCGTTCTTCGTGGGCGGCGTCGTGCTCCCGAGGCAGCGCCATCTCGAGGGCACGCGGCCGGCGTAACAAGCATCGCGATGGTGACTCGAGGCCTGCAAGGCGGGGAGCACTGCACCTTCGCTGAGGAGCGCGTTTTACCTGCTCAGCAGCTATCACTGGTGGTGGCGGGGAGCGCTGTGACGGTGAATTCGGGTTGCGCGGCGGGATCCGTCCGGTGTTGCTCCCCAAACCAGTAATCGGCCGGGGAGCAGATGGGGTTGTCACCAACAGCGGCGGGCGGCTGTGAACGGTGTCGAACAGCGCCCAGCAGCGTCCTTTCATCCGCAGATACTTGCATTTGTACTGGTCGGCGGCTTGTGTGAACCACTTTCACACAGGAGTGCTCCATCGAACGGCGCCCAACAGCGTCGAAGAGCACGTCTATGCAGCTCAACAGCGTCGAACCGCGTGACCTCTTTACTACGTCTGCTCCCATGACCTCTTCCTCATGGGTCGAGTGCTCTGTCGAGCGTTCAGGCGCCGGCTGACCTCCACTCGGTGGCAGGAGCCGTCAGGTTCTCGGCCATCACATCCGTCGCAAGTGGCCAGCGGTCGCTGGCTCGCGGGTGAACTCGCTTGCCCGGCAGGACGCAAGCACCTGATGATGCCTATCGGTGAACCGTCAGCAACAGGAGGACCCGTGCGCGCCAGATTGATGGACCGTGCGGACAGCGACGACGTTCTAACCCACCCCGCACACCAGCAAACCCTCAACGCCATGGTCGCCCTTATCCAGGACCTGCGCGCCTGCCGCACTCCGGAGGACCTGTACGCCTTCCAAAGGCAGTTGCGTGACCGCGTCCTTGAGGTGGAGCGGCGCCGCAGCGCGATCAGCCAGCAGATGAAACGACTACGCAGGCACAAGTCGATCAGCTCCGACGCTCCCGAACTCGGCACCGACCGTGACCGCACCGCGGAAGCGTCCTGGGCGTTCGAGGGCGACGTGTACGAGCGGATCTGGCGCCAGCTCAAGACCGTCGCGGACGCTCTCGCCTGGAAGGTGTTCCACTACGACCGCGCCATCATTGTCGCGCTCTCCCGAGCGGAGGCGCCCGGCATGATGTACGGCAAAGCCGGTCTAGAAAAAGAACTAGAGGCCATCGAGACGGCCTGGGCCGACCGCCGCCAGTTCGTTTTGCACCACGATCTGACCAACGTCATTCGCGTCGGAGACCTGACTATGTTCGGCCACGACGGCTACGCCGAACTCCGTGAGATCAAGTCCAACGAGCGATACCGGCTTTCCGCCCAGGACGAGTTGCTTGCCGCTACATCCCACGTGCTCGCCGATCAAACCGGTGCACTACCCAGCGGCCACTTCCCTGTACGCACTGGCATCGACTACCGAACCGACCTGGGCGGGTTACGAGAGCTACTCGACCTAGCCCACGCCCGCACGGGGATCGTCGGCGGTCGGGTCTCGTCCGGTCGAGCGGTCGTGGCAGTCAGCCAGTACACAGCGGCCGACCACTTTACCCCGGAGCGGTTCTCGGCCCGGCTCGACACTGAACTCGCCCGCGTTCGTGGCCGTATCGGCGCCGACGATCCGGGACACACGCTGACCTTGCCGAGCATCGACAATGCCGGTAACCACCGGGCAGGCCCGCCGTGGGCGATCTACCCGGTCAGCGCCGGGGCCGCGGCAAGCCTCATTGCAGACGGCATGTTCTTCGTCGTGTGCATGAACCCGCACACGATCATCGACGCGCTGTCCAAGGCTGGGGTCGAAGCTCAATGGCTTCAGCGGCTGGACGGTACCGAGAACGTCGATGCGCCGCTGCTAGATGTGTCAAGACGTATCGGCAACCGGAGGTTGTCGTGCACGCTTAACTTCTCTGCGATCAGGTGCCTGATGCTGGAGTTGATCGACCTGCGGACCTGGAGCCAACAGGTCGCCGCGATACTCAACGGCGACCTGCGAATGGGAATCCAGCCCTGGCCCTGTTTCGCCCGAGAAGCAAAAACTTGGATCTAACCCGCACCTCGATTGAATCCCCCTCAAAACGCCATTTAACGCCTCCGGGCACCTGCGCTAGAGCAAACGGGCAAGCTGGACGCGGATGGCCAGCGAATCCGCTCGCGACCGGCCCGCTGCCCGCGGCCACGGGCGGTCCGTATAGCCGCAGGGTGCGGGTGAACGGCAGCAGCGGCCGGAAGAGGCCGAGCCGGTGCGCACCCGCCAGGCACACGGCGCCCGGCGACGCGGCGGTGGTGGCGCGCACCGAGCCGCCCGGCCGGGACCAGCCCGCGATCGTCGCCGCGGTTGGCGGGCAGCCGGTGCAGCAGCTGTGCGGCCTGCCCGCCGGGAACCTCCGCGCGCAGGTCGAACCCGGCGGCGAGGAATCCGGCCTCGGCGAGACCGCGCAGCCAGCGCTCGGGCAGCGGAACGCGTTTCTCGACGACGTGTCCATCCAGTGTGGTGACGGCCGGTTCGTCCGGCCCGACCGTCAGCCGCAGCGGATCGCCGCCGCCGACCCGGGTCAGGGCGGTGTAGAGCGGCTGGTTGACGTCGACGTTGGTCGTGCCCCGCGCGCGGATTTCACCATCCAGAGCGGGGTGCCACATCGGTCGGTGGAGAAGGCCGATCCGCGATGACCTCGAGCACTACGGCGAAGCAGAGGGCCGGCGGGACGGCCACGGCGACCACCGCCCACCAAGCCGCCGCGCGCCGGTAACCCTTGGCCCGCAGGATGCTCAGCCCGGCGGACAGGAAGAGCACGGACAGAACGGTCGTGGGGATGAAGACCAGTCCACAGAGAATGAGGACGGCGATGAAAGCCCCGTCGGAGCCGACCACCACGTAGCCTGCCTACTCCTGGCGGACCGCACGAACAAGCAGGTAAGCGACACCGCCGGGGGTGTGGCTCGGCGCGATAGGCTCGGGCGGTCGGAGGAGGGGACCGGGCGTGTGGGATGAGCGGCGGGTACGGCAGGCATGGCATGCCGCCGTGCTGGTGCTCGTGCTCTGCACCGCGTGGATCTCGGCCGTCCGAGCGAGCGCCCGCGGCGAGACGCCCACGGCGAGCGAGCTGAACGCTCCTTGCTTCGTTGCACGATGAGGTTGACCGCTGCATCGAGCGTTATGGTTGGGTGATATTGCGATATCTGGGACATGCGGGGCAAGCATGCGAAAGGTGACGATCCAGGCGGGCGACCTCGCGGGCTTTGCTGTTCACGGCGCCGAATACGGTGAGCATGTTGCCATTGTCAATCTGGCATGCATGACAGCCGACAATCCCCGCTTCTACCTCTACATCAACCAGATAGAGCAAGGATTCTTGACGCCGGCGGGACTCCACGGCGGCGGCTACAACTTCATCGTAGTGCTGCACCCTGACAGTTCCGCGGACGTCTACACGGAGTACCAACCGATGGTCACCGGCACGGCAACGCGAGACATCGCAGCGGGGGAGCCGGTTGGAGTCGAAGACGTTCGAGACATCAGTAGCTACCAGGTTCCGGGTGTAGAAATCAGCTCCGGTGATCGTGTCATCTGCGTGATCCAGTCCGGATGGAAATTTGGCCTGTACTTCAATTTCACTCGTGAGATCACCCGCGCTGATGAAGTCTGGCAACAATTGGGGCCACTCGTAAACGCCCTCCACAGTGCCCGCATCGTCAAAAACATCCAAGCCCAACTGCTTGAGGACGAGAAGCCGCACATCTTAGCCGAGGGTAAGACCGACGTGCAGCACATCCAGGCGGCGCACCGGCGGCTGGCCGCTGACCTTCCGCTCGGTTTTTTCGATCCCGGAGACAAGTTCGGTGACGCAACCTTATATACCGTATGCGAGCAATTGGCGCGCTTCGGCCCACCCAACAAGAACAAGGTCATCGCTGTCTTCGACCGCGACAACCCGGCCCGGCTGCGTCAGCTCGAACGTCTCGGCCCACTGAACGGTTTCCAGTCTTGGGGCAACAACGTCTACTCGTTCGTCCTGCCCGTGCCAGCACATCGAGAGCCCGACCAGAAGTTGCCGATCGAGCTGCTATACAGCGACGCTGACCTGGCCACAACCACCAGCCACGGCAAGCGCATGTATTTCGAGGACGAGGTGTACGAAGTTCCGCAGTCGTCGGGAGCGCCCTTGCTGGTCGTCCGGCCGCAGCCGGCGACCGTTCCTCGGGACCGAAAGCTTGTCACCAAGCTGGCGAGCCAGGTCGTCGATGTCGACGGCAATCGGGTCGCGATCTCCAAGGCCCACTTCGCCGGGTACGTCCTGCATGCCCAGGGCGCCTTCGCGCATGTGGATTTCTCCGGATTTCGTGCCATCTTCCAGATAATCCGAGCGATTATGCGCGATAAAGGAACAACCTGAACCTGGAGGTCTGACTCGCCAGGGCACGAGCGTGCTGTCGGCTTGACCGGATTTTCTCGGCGAGGCTATGTTCCGGTGGGTCTGTTCCAAAGTCTTTGACTGCCGGCGAGCTCCTCCGGATCAAGCTCGGGGTCGCCGGTGATGGCCATCATCGTCGTGTCCCAGTCGCGGTGCCCGGTGCGGTTCGGGGTCAGCATCACGCCGACGGACGTCAGGTTCGTCAGCGGTTCAATTGCTCCGCGTTCGTGGTGTCGGAGCAGGAACCATGATCTGAACGCCTCGCGAGTGACCTCCGAGAACTGCGAGCAGACGCCGAAGCCGAGCTGTATCTCACCGGGAACGGTGGTACGGAATGTTCGGAACCGCCACGCGATCTCGTCCGGTGGGGTATCGCGGACTGTTCGCAGACTATCGAGTAGGAGTCGTCCAAGATCGGTACGGTATCCGACCGGCAGTCGGTCGATCGCGGCCAGGACGTAGAGAAGGTCCTGCTCCGACTGTTCGGTGAGCAAACTGGTGGCGATGTCCTCACACATGATCCGGACCATCGCGTGGGCTTCGTCATCGTCGCTACCCGCGGGTGCAGCCGGCAGCAGCGGAACCGACCTGCGTTCACCCGCGTCCGCAGGCCAGACCGATTCGATGGGTTCGCTCGCGGCGTCGCGGTCGGCCGCCGCGAGCTCGTAGTACCGATGTGGCTCGGTGCCCAGGACCTCGGTGGAGCCGCCCACACGGTGCAGGTAGTCAACGACGGCGCGGGCCGAGCGAAGCTGGTTGAACAAGAACTCCCAATCGCGGCGCAGTAGAACCACCGCTGGGATCCGACTCTCAATCTTGGGTATCCGGTGGTCGGTCGGCGGCTCGGGATGTTCGATTACCACGACGGCTGCCCAGCTGATTGTGTTGCCGTCAACGGCGACCGTGCGCCCACGGCCGTTGATCATCCTGCTGGGTTGGCTGCACAACTGTCGTACAGTGCCGTCGGCCTGTCGGGCCGCTTCAGCGATCTTCTTGTCCAGCCAGGCGGACTCACGAGCCGGACCCTTCGGCTCGGTGTCACGGCACTTGGCCTGGACTACCACGCCGCGTTCCCCCACGACGAGCAGTCCGTCGCCGACCTCCCGAAGGCCGGAGCCCTTGCGCTCTTGCTGCGGACGCAGGACGAAGTCGGGTAGACCCCATGTTGCGGCGGCATCTTGGATCGCATTCTCCGCTGCGGTCCCCCGGGCGACCCGCTGTGGAAGCGGGCTGGCGTCCGGCACGACGCGTTGGAAGGTGCCGTCCGGGGTGGAGACGATCAGCGTAAGGATATTCTCGTCGCGGATCACTCCCAAGCCGAGTTCCGACGCGGCCACCTCGTCCAGCTCCGACTGGGTCCAGCGTCGTGCTGAGCGGCGTGCGTCGATCCAGGCCCCTGCCGGGTCTCCGTCGTCGGTTCGCGGCAGGCGCCTGGTACCCGGCGTCTGCTCGACGAACTTGGCGAAGGCGACGCCGAACATACCGACGACGAGCATGGCGTGGCGCAGCCGTTCGTCGAGGGTGTCGTCCGGTCCGGCGGGTACGAAACCGTCGGGAAACGCGAAGTCGATGTAGTTTCCGGCTCTCCCGGACACAGTGATGTCGGGCGACCAACCTTCGACCGTGTACTGCGCGACCACCCTTTCATCCGCCAGTTCGCCCGGCGGCTGCGGCTGCACGCGGACTGATGTCGCCGCAGGTTCGGTGCGGATCTCCGGGTCAACAGCGGTGGCCCAAGCGGCTAACAGCGCTCCAGCATCGAGCCCGTTGGACCAGTCGACGAGGTATCGCAGACCGGTGCGAAGTTTCTCCAGCCGCGCATCAGACGGCTCGTGTTGATACGGCTGGCAGTCACGAATCAGCGCGAACTGGGAAGCCAAGACGCCATCGAGGCAAGACTGTTCCAGCAAGGCCGCGAAGCTCTCCGCTGAATCACCGATGGGGAAGAAGCGCGGGGCGTCGGGATCGTTCAGCCGGTTCCGGATGCTGAACATCGCCACCGACTCCGTGACCAGAGCGTCTAGGCACGCCCACAGCTCGTCGACGCATTCCTTGAAGGCGGCAGTGAGCTGTTCGCGCGCGCTCGCCGGCCAGTCCGCGTAGGCGACGATCACACCTGTCCCGTCCGGAAAGGTGGTAATGCCGGTATCGAACAGACCGTCGCTCAGTAGGCCGCTCCAAAGATCGGAGAGCCGTTCCTTGGCGAGTCCGGCGGTTCTGAGATGCGCCGCCGCCTCGGGGAAATACTGCGTGATCACGTCCGACGACGCTACCGGCACCCTCTGACGAATTTCAGGCGTGGCCGTTTCAAGGCGACGGTGTGAACCGTGGCCGGGCTTCTTGTCAGACCCCAACCGCAGAATCACCGTGTGAGCATGGACCCTGAAGAGCTGGCGGCCCGGTACGCCGCCGCCGCGCGCCACCACCTCCCCCCGCCGGGGATTGATCCGGGTGCACCGGCACAGCCGCATCCCGGGTACGCGCTGGCGTACGCCAGCCTCGCGTCATATTTCCAACGCATGGAGCTGGCCAACGCCTTCGACACATACGGCCCGCTGGTGCGCACCGTCGAACGCGCCGGAACCACCGTGGAACTCCTCGGCGGACGGCTGAGCCACGACAGCGAACAGCTGCGTCACGAAGTGCGACAACTTAGGTTCCATTTGGACCAGATCAACGACTCGCTGCGATACCTTGCCGACACTCCAGCCCGGCGGCGCGCCGAAGCTCGGCGGCTGGCATGGGCGCGATTCAGACGCCGCCAGATGCCGCCCGGGCCGCCGCCAGTGGTGCGGCCACCAGTCGGTACCACGATCCGCAGAGCTCCTGAGCCGACGCGGCATATCAGCCTGGTCGACCGGTACAGCGGCGAGCAATTCGAGCAGTATGTTGCGGAGCTGCTGCGCCGGGCTGGGTGGCCAACGGTCGAGGTCGTAGGCGCCGGCACCGCGACCCCTGGAAGGGGCGACCACGGGGTGGACATCGTCGCCACCGATGGGGACGTGAGGCTGGCGGTGCAGTGCAAACGGTACGACCGCAGGCACCGGTTCCGGCCGAGGGATCTGCGCGAGTTCCGCGGTGGGGCGCTGCACTATCGGGCAACGACGCTTGCGTTCATCACCACCGCGGACGTCACCGATGCGGCCCGGGAGTTCGCCGAGCACAGCTACGACGGCGGGCAGCAGGCGATCGTGCTGGTGACACGTGAGGACTTCATCGCTTGGACCGAACGCCGGATCGTTCCTGAAGCGCTCGTCGCGTTACGCCCGCCGGAGGCCACGCCGGAACCGGAGCCGCAACCGCAACCGGTCGACCCGCCACGGTTCCCCTACCTGGCCGTGGGCGTCCTACAGGTGATCAGCATCGCGGCGCTGACCGGCTCCCAGGCGTTACAGACGCTATACCCGTCGTACGCGGCGGTGGCGATGGTCGTGGGAATGGCCGCCTTCTGCCTCGTTCCCCTGAGGTACGGGTGGTACCGGTGGCGGTGGCACTGGTGGCGTCGCGGCATCGAGGAGTTGTGGCCGGGCTGGCGTGCCCCGTCCTGGCCCGGCGGCCGGGCGTACCGGGGCCCGGCGGACGACTGGTACCCGCTGGACGACGACGTGGCCGACCCGTACCCCTTGGCGGAGGAGGAAGCCGCTGCCTGAGTACCACCGGTGACTCGCTCCGCTGCCGAGCCAGCGGCCGACAGGAGGTCTGCCTCGCCTCATGACCGCCGCTGGCGTCACCAGCCGGCGAGCACCCGCCGGGCCCGCATTGTCACCGGTCTTGCGCGGTTCGGTGTATATGTACCGGTCGCGGCTAGGAATGCTTCCGCCCCCGTCACAGCTGGTCAGCTCGGCCCGATCTGTTCACAGATCTTCTTCGTACGGCTGGCCTCCTGAGCGAGCTCGAAGGCCCCTCTTTGGACTGTCGGCGGGCCGGTCTGTGCTCCCGTGCTTGCTCCGCCGGGCGTCTTGCCGAGGTTTGGCGGGGAGCAGGCCTCCCGGGTTTGGCCGGCCCTCGGACCTGGGCCAAGGTGCCGCTGGGTGGGGGGAGCAGCGGAGGTTCTCCCGGCGAGCGTGTTTGTGCTGTTCACCGGCTGTTCTTGTTGGGTGCGGGGAGCGCCGTGGCGATGAAATCGGCGTTTCTGGCGGGGGTCGCGCGGCGCTGCTCCCCAAACCGGGTGATCGGCGGGGAGCAGACGGGGTGGTCACTGGCAGCGCCGAACGGCGTCGAATAGCGTTCAAGAACGTTGGGTAGCGGCGTCTGACCAGGCCTGATTTGCGTTTTGCCTGGTCAGCGGCTTGATCGGACTACGTTCACACAGGAGCGCTCCACGAACAGCGCCCAACAGCGTCGAAGAGCAGGTTTGTGCAGCTCAGCAGCGCCGAACAGCGTGACCTCTTTACTGCGTTTGCTCCCATGACCTCTCCCTCGCTTCCGGAGTGTTCCATCGAGGGGTCTGTCGAGCGTTCGGGTTCCGGCTGACCGCTACTCGGTCGTGGGAGTGCTATGACCCGAGAGCTCACCCGTCAGGTGACCTCTTCGCGTGACGACTGAGGCAAGCCCGTAGCTGGCCACGCCCAAGGTGTGCCGGCGCACGACGCTGTCCAGTTCGAGGAGTCAGAAAGCCGGGATCCCGGCACCGGCGTAGGTAGTATCCGCCCCGCTCGATCGTCGAGGTCAGTCGCACCTCGGCAACGATCAGCAGCCGGTCTGTGCCTGCGTAGCCCGACCGTGAATACCACGGCGGCTGCCCAGGCGCCCAGACCGTCACGTCCGGCCCCAGATCGACTCCCGGGCTGGCTTGCTGCATCAGTGCAGCCGGCTCTGGCCTACTGCCAGTGGCTCTGAACTACATTTCTTCCGGACCGTCGGAAGGGGTACGGGGATGGATCAAGCGGCGAGGCTGCGTGCGGAAGAGTTCGCGGCGATCACGGCCCAGGTGAAGGAAAGCCTGCACCGCAGCCTGTTCAAGAGCCTCGACGAGCGAGGCGGTGCGCAGGAGCTGATCCGCCAGCAGTACTCCGGCCGCTATCCCTTCGAACTGCTCCAGAACGCCAACGACGCGGCGACCGCCGGCCGCGCCAGCTTCGTGCTGACCGACACGGCCCTGATCGTCGCCGACGATGGCCTCGGCTTCCAGGACGTGCAGGTCGAGGCGATCTGCTCGCTCGGCCGCTCCTCGAAAGGACCTGGTACGGCGGTCGGTCACAAGGGGCTCGGCTTCAAGTCGGTCGGCGAGATCACCGACCGGCCACAGGTCGTCTCGACCACCACCCGGTTCCAGTTCGACGGCGCCTGGCTGCGCCGCGAGATCGCCCGGCTTGCCGGTCCACTGCCAGCCGGGCAGCGGCTGCCCGTCTACGCGTTCCCGTTCCCGGTCGACCCGGCCGACCTCGGACCCGACGCCCCGGTGATCGACGAACTGCTCGGCGACGGGTTCCGCACCGTCATCCGGCTGCCGCTGCGCGAGGGCGTCGGCCGGGATACCGTCGCGAGCCACCTGGTTACCCACCTGCGGCCCCGGCTGCTGCTGTTCCTGCCCGGCATCGACCGGCTCGACCTGCACGGCGCCGGCGCCGACTTCTCCGCTCACGTCACCCGCAGCGCTGGCGGCCGGGTGTCACTGGGCGACGAGGAATGGCTTGTCCACCGGCACGAGGCCGCGCCACCGCGGGAACTGCTGGCCCCGCTCGGAGAGGCGTGGGCCGAAATCGAGGTGGTGCGCTGGTCCCTCGCCGTGCCACTGGGCGCCGACGGTCGCCCGCGTACCGACGAACTGTTCCCGATGCACGTCTACTTCCCCACCGAGGAGGAACCTGGCCTGCACGTGATGGTCCACGCCGAATGGGTGCTCGGGATGGACCGGCGGCAGCTCGCCGCGACACCCGAGGCGGTGCCGTACAACCGGTGGCTCACCGCGCGGGTCGCCGAGTCGGCCGGGCAACTCGGCACCGCCCTGGTGACCGGCTACGACGCCGTGACCGCGGTCGTTCCCGCCGATTCCGCGCCTACTCCCGGCGCAGGCGAGGAACTGCGGGACGGCTGGCGCGAGGTTCTGGCGGGCACCGCCTTCCTGCCGGTCGCGGACGGGTCTCTGGCCCGGCCGGTTGAGGTTGGGCTGCTCCCGGAGAGCATTCCCGACGCGGCCGTCGCGCATCAGATTGCCGGCCTCGACGGGAGCCGGGCCCTGCGGCCCGACCTGGAGACGGCCGGTCCGGTCCGGTCGTTCCTGACCGGCAGCGCCCGGGTCGAGGCGATGACCGTCAAGGAGTTCATGACCCTGCTGCGCCCGCCGTCGCCGGAGACCGCCGCCCGTTACTACGGGTTCCTTGCAGACTGGCGGGACCAGGCGTCCGGGCGGCAGTTCGTCGGGTACCTGCGGGAGTTGCCGTGCGTGCTCACGGTTCACGGTGAGGTCGTCGCGCCGGCGCACGAACCGGTGTTCTTCCCCCGGACGCGAGGTGACTCGCTGGTGTCGGTTGACCTGCCGGTGCCGATCGCCGAGGTGCCGGGGGTCGAGGGGGTCGAGGCGCTGCTCAAAGAGCTTGGGGTGCGGCCCTTCGAATGGCGGGAACTGATCAGTTCGTTTCTGCTGCGGATCCTCGCCGACCCGTCGGCCGATCCGGAACGGCGAGAGCAGGCGATGGCCGGGCTATGGGCGTATCACGAGGTGCGGCGGACGGGCAGTGAAAGTCTGGTGCCGGCGCTGGGAACGGTCCTGCTGCCGGCCCGGACGGCCGCCGGTGACCGGGTGGAACTGCGGGCCGGTGCCACGATGTATTTCGGAGCGGACTGGACGGGCTCGGAGGATCTGGAGGCAATCTACGGGCCGTTCGGGGAGGCCGAGTTCCTCGCCGCCGAGGCACCGGGCGACTCCGACCAGCGGCACGCCGACCGGGAGTTTTACGAGATGCTCGGTGTCCGCGACCATCCTCGCCTCGACGAGGCGCACGGCTCTTATCCGGTGGACAGCCACCGCCATCCGCATCGCGGGGCGATGTTCCACCGGTGGCGCGTGCAGCCGGAGGTCGAGAAAGCCGAGCGCTGCCCGCAGAGCCACGCGTACTCGCAGCAGCTGCGGTACTCCTACCGGCTCGACCGTCACGAGGATCTGGCCGCCAGCCAGGAACCGCTACGGCTGCTCGCGCTCTGGCGGCAGCTCGCCAGCCGATGGGGTGACGTCTACGAACCCGCCATGACCGCGGTGTTCCACTGCACCCAGTCCCAGCACGCCGGAGAACGCGACAGGCAATGCGACTCCTTGTTCGCCTACACCCTCCGATCCCAGCCCTGGGTGCCCGTCGCCCGTGGCTCCACGTCCGAGCTCGTGCGACCTCAGGACGGCTGGATCGACCAGCATGACCTGCCAAGACGCATCCGGGAACGGATCCCGCGGATCCACCACGAGATGCGTCAGATGAAGGGCGGGGTCGCCGTGGCGAGCGCCCTGCACGTCACTGACGCCGGCCGGCCCCGCGCCGACGACCTGCTGGCCCTTCTCAGCGGCCTGGCCGAGGAGGCGGACGACCTCGGCCGGGTCACCCGGGACGTCGAGTTGGCCGCCCGGTGGGTGCAACGGACCCTCGACGATGTCCTGATCGACGAAACCCCGCACGCCGACCCAGCGTCGGTACGGGTACTCGCACGGCACGATGGGCGGCTCATGTTCGCCGCGCAGCCGCTGTTCGCCGACGAACCGCTGCTGAAAGAGACGTGGGAGCGGCATGAGCCGATGCTGCACGCCGACACCGGTCTCGGGCGGCTCGTCCGATACCTGTCGCTGGTCCGCCTCGACGATGTGGTGACCACTGTTCCGGAACCCTTCGTCGATCATCTGACCGAGCCTGTGCAACGAGCCGTCACCGAACGGATCGAGCAGGCCAAGCCCTACCTGCTGGCGTTGGTGCGGGCGGAGAATGCGCGAGCCGAGACCATGGCACGCAACACCCTGAGCCGCCTGCGGCTGGTCCTCTGCGACGACCTGATACTCCGCTACGAGTACGAAGGCCACGCCATCGAACGCGACGACGCCGTCTGCTACATCGCCACCAGATTTGAACGGCACGACGCCCGGCCCCACCGCGTCGGCACCGTCTATCTCGAACTCGACCGCGAGACGAGGGAACCGCACTGGTTCCCGTTCGGCCGTCAACTCGCCCAGCACCTCGACGCGCCGAGCCTCGCCGACGCCGTCACCATGGTCTTCACCGCACGGAAAGCCGACCTTAAAAGCATGATGGCCGACCGGCAGATCCGCCCGGAAGACATCGACGAGGCCCATGAGTTGCTTGGCCTCCCCGCGGAAGAGGAGATCGGCCACATCCTCGACAACCTCGTGACACCGACTGGCGGCTGGTCCGCACCCGGTTCCTCTCCCACCCCGGCTCCCGGTTCCTCTCCGCCCGCCGCTGCCGATGCATCTTCCTCTCCCAGCCCCGAATCCGCCGCCGCCTTGGCCACGGGCGCCGCCTCCTCCGCACCCGCCCCCGTCTCCACCTCTTATTCCGCCTCTGCCGAGCCTGCCCCGGCCGCTGATCCGATCCCGCCGGTCGACTACGGCCAGGTGCGCCTCGTCGAGGGGACCCCCGGCGCGCTCGCGGAGAAGCCCGTCACCGCACGTCACGGCGGCTACGGTGGCGCGGCCCCATCTGTGCAGACCGACGCCGAGAACCGCCGGGTCGGCAACCGCGGTGAGGGGATCGCCTACCACGTGGAGCGTGAACGGCTCCGCGCCGCCGGACGAGACCCCGACCTCGTCGTGTGGGAGTCGCGGATCAACGAACTGTCGCCCTACGACCTCCGCAGCGTCGACGACGACGGCCGGACCATCTTCATCGAGGTCAAGTCAACCCGGGCGGACGATCCCGGCGAGCCCTTCTACATCTCAGGCGCCGAACTGCTTCAAGCGGCCGCCCACCGCGACCGCTACATCGTCTACCGGGTCACCCGGACCGACACGGCCACACCGCTGATCACCCGGATCGCCGACCCGCTCGGCCGGATCAACGACGGCAACGGCAGGCTGCTGCTGAGCAAAGCCCAGATGACCCTCGCCGTCACCGCCGGACCGGCTCATGACCGCACCCGACCCGTTCAAGGAGATGGTCCGGGCGCGGTCGTAGGCGCCCAGAGTCAGTTCGTGGAGTTTGTGCAGCCAGGCCGGCCTCGGCCCACCGGTGCAGACGCCGCCGATTCGTTGCGCGGTTCTGGTCCGGCTGGACTGCCCGGGCCATGAAATCTACCCCAGATGCAGCGCCGTCTCGCGTTGCGGAGAGTCGGTTCATGGAGATCTGATCTGCGACCATCGAGATCATCAACGACCGCGAGAAGATCCTCGCGCAAGGCCGGTTCGGCACCGACCGCGACGGCTGCCAGACGATGCTTAACCTCGGCCGGCAGCACCAAGGACTGGATCTGGGCGGTCGAGGGCTGACCGCCGACGCGTTCCATGCCCCCATCACCCCATTCAACCAGCCGGTACGGCCGTGGAGTCACACTGGACCGCCTCGTACGATTCTCCGGTGGCTGGTCTTCCCGAGGTGTCCTGGCAGCGTTATTGGCGTGCGCGTGACGACAATACGACCGCGGCCGAGAACGCGATGCTGCTGGAACTCGGGCTCGCCGACCAGGCCGGACTGATTCCCACCCAGCGGGTCACGAGCAATCTCTGCACCGTCCTGCTGGCGCCGCCCGGCGCGGGCAAGAGTTCTGAACTCCGGGTGCTCACCGGCAGCTGGGAGGGCGACGCTCAGCGGATCTCCCTGGGCGGTGCGGGCGGTCCCGAACGGCTGTTGAGCCAGATCGACGAGGCGCTGCGCGACCTGGACACTCCGGGTGCGCTGCTCGCCCTGGACAGTCTCGACGAGACGTCACTCGGGGTCGCCGAGCTGATCGAATTCATCGACGACGTTGCCGCCCGCCTCCCCGAGACCACACGTCTGGTCCTGGTTTGCCGTAGCGCGGCCTGGCTTCGCTCGGTGGAGGATGTCCTGCGCCGGCGTTTCAACCGCAGCATCGGTGTCCTCGTGCTGCAGCCGCTGACCGACGCCGGCGTGCTGCTCTACGCCCGGGCAGCCGGATTGGACGCCGATGCGTTCCGGACGGCGGTGCGCGCGTCACGGATATCCGGTCTTGCCAGCAGCCCACACACGCTCTCCCTGCTGGTGGAGGAGTACAGAGCCGCGGGCGACTCCGGCCCGGCCCTGCCCGGGAACCAGCGGGACCTGTTCGCGCGAAGCTGCCGCCGGCTGGTGTCCGAGTCCGCCGGACGGCACGACCCTCGCCGTCCTGCCGATGTCGAGAACCTGCTGATCGCGGCGGGGCATTTGGCGACGCTGAGCCTGTTCTCCGGCCGTCACCTATTCACCCTCTCCGACGTCGCCGGGGCAGATTGCCTCACCGTCGCGGACTGCGGCGTCGAAGGCTATGCCGCTGTGCTGGACACCGCCCTGTTCGACACCGCCGGGGAGGACCGGCTCGCCTTCTCCCACCAGACCGTCGTGGAGTTCCTGGCCGCCGAGCACCTGGCGGGCACCGGCCGCTCGGCGGACCAGCTGCGGAGGATGCTGCACGGTCGTGGCGGGCGGCTGGCGCCGCAGATCCAGGCGGTCGCGGCCTGGCTGGTCGTCATGGCGCCGGACCGGTTCGTCAGCCTGCTCGACACCGACCCGGAAGCGTTCATCCGCAGCGGCGTGGAACTCACCGAGCCCGGCTACCGCGAGGGCCTCGTCGATCGGCTGATCGATCTTGCGCAGGCCTATGAACTACTCCGCATCCACGAACTCGACGTGGCCGCCCTCGGCCATCCCGGTCTCGTCCAGCGGCTGCGAACGGTTCTCACCGACCCGGCAAGTACGCAGGACGCCTGTGCCCTGGCGATTCACATCGCCCGGCACACCTCGCGCGTCGAGCTCAACGACGTTCTGGTCGCCACGGCCCTCGACGATCGGCGGATGGCCGCTACCCGGTCCGCAGCCGGGTCAGCCGCTCTCGACCTCGTCCCGGCGGCCCCGGACAGTCCGCTGCTGACACTGGCGGATCCCGCTCTCGCCCTCGACGATCCCGACGACCAGCTGCTCGGCGTGGGTCTGCGTGCTCATCTGAAAGCTGGAACTCGGGTACCGGCGGTGCTGAGGCTTCTCCGGGAGCCGAACAATCGCGACTTCTTCGGCACCTACCGGCTGGTCCTGCTCAAGGACCTGCCGGAGAAGTTCGCGAACGACGAACTCACCACCGAGGAGGTCCGCGACTCGCTGGTCTGGGCGGCTGCCACGCAACCGACCGTGGACGACAGCCGGGGTCTCTGGGGCATCACCGAGGATCTGCACGACGCCATCCTGGTCGCTGGCCTTCGTCATCTGCTCGACGATCAGGTCCGGGAGGCGGTGGCAGACCTGCTCGTAATGCGGCTCGACAACCACCGGCCAGTGCCGCGGAGCCGGAGAAGCCGACTTCCCGCTCTACCGGACAAAATTCGCCAAACCCTGATCGATGCGCTCAGTGACAGAGGCCTCGAACGTCGTGATCTGTTTCGTCTCGTTCGGGCCGGCATCCTCGTACCGGACGATGTGCCACGATCGGCTGCGGACGTGGTTCCTGAACCTGACGACGAGCCCGACGACACACCGGAGTCTTTCTCCGACGACGAACTGCGCGGGCACCTGACCCGGGCGCTGCGGTTGGAGGCCGGCGAAGCCTTCCCCACGTTCTGCTACTGGGCCCGATTCACGCCGGGTGCACCTGACGACAATCCGAGGAGCAGCCTGCGAGTCGTGACGCTACCGGGCTGGGCTCTGACCGACCACGGCGACGTGCTGGCCGCGGCCCTGGACCATCTCGCGGTTGCCTCCGGCGACGGGCAGGCATACTCCGCGGCTCAAGCTCTCGTCCTACTGTCTGAGGAGAGCAGCCGGCCTACTCTGCCGGACTCTCGGTGGCGATCACTGGCCCAGATGATCATGGGTGACATCGCCCCGTCTAGTGACGATCCCGCCCTGGTGCTGTCGCTTCAGTGGATCTACGACCGAGCGCGGCGGGAACTTCTTGACGCGGCAGGCGGCAGCATGCGCAGAAACTCGGACTTCGCGCAGTTCCCGTTACGGCGGCTGGCCCCGGTGCTCACCGAGAAGGATGTGCCCTGGCTTCGCTGGATCATCACCGATCCGGTCCACCATGACGAGACCATCGCGGTGGCCTGTGATCGGCTCGTCAACCTCGACCCGGCGACGGCGATCGACCTGTTGCCGAGGATCGGGCCGGACCGCGAACGCCGTCTCGCGGTTGCTGTCCTTCGGCACGGCGGTCCCGCCGGATGGCCCGTGGTCCGCGATCTCATGGTCGAAAACGACGAGTTGGCTAGGCAGATCATCGGGAACATCGCCGACCACGGCGAGGCGATCGCCCGGCCCCTGGACGAGGGGCAGACGGTCGAGCTGTGGATGCTCACCGACAAACTCTTTCCCCGCGGTGGTGATCCCGACGTCCAGGGAGCCCACCTGGTGAATAACCGGGAGAGCGTGGGGATCTTCCGGGACCGGATGTTGCCCGGCCTCGCTGAGCGTGGGACACCGGAGGCGGTGGCGGCGTTGGAACGCATCGCGGCGGAACTCCCGGATGAACCTATGTACAAGCGCATCGCGGCGCTGTCGAAGGCCGCCCTGGCCCGCACCGACTGGCATCCCCTCCAACCTGGCGAGATCGTCGAGATCCTCACAGCGGTGGAGCCTCCAGCGGCGATCGAAGAAGATGAACCTACGGCTCCACCTCGAACCGGCTTCCAACTGACAAGGAAGGATGCGCTGGGCATTTTCGGCGGCCTGGTGCTGTGCGCGCTCGTCTCGGCGGGATTATGGGGACGCGACGGCTTCGAGGTCGCGGCATCGTGGATCACTGCGTCAGCGTTCGGCGTAATTGGGATCGTTGGGATTACTCAGAGTAGCCGGCTTCCGGACTCGCCGCCGATAAACGCGTTCAGCCGGTACGGACGTCCCCTGGCATTCTTTGTGGGAAGCGCCCTGATCAGCGTCCTAATCGTCTGGTTCGTTCAGCGTGGTGAGGGCAAAGACGAACCGGCGAGCCCGCCCGCTCCCGCGCCGCCCTCGGTCAGCGCCTCCACCGCGACGGATACGGCCGAACCTGGGCCGAGCGTGTCGGTCTCCGGGTCGGGTTCTCCGTCAGACGTTGGTCAGCCGGTGACCTCGAAGGAGGGGGGTTAGGTAGGCGACGTTGGAGCCGCCGACGTAAGTGTTCAAGTTCGAGGGGAAGGCCCTTCGCCGACTGTTGGGATGGCTTGGACCAGCGCGGATGAGGTTTTCGGTACCCGCAGATGCGGCAGCAGATCTGACCCCTCGGGTCTGGGTGTCGGGCGCCTACCACACTCCCGGGGGTCTGCAGCCTGCCACGAAGCGGACCTTCTTTCGAGAAACTCGCCCGATCATTGCCGTGCTGGGCCTGCCCGCCCCGGTCAGCAGAAGGGGGCGATGTCGAGGTCGGTGTTTCCGGGCGCGCCGGGTGGTGGTTCGCCTTTCGCCGCCATCCGGAAGGTCGTGAAGAACTTCTTGCCGCATCGGGTCTCGGGGTCGCTCAGGACCACGTCGACCGGGTAGGTCACTCGTCCGGTGCTCTCCGCGCACGTCGGGTCGCACAGGTTGACGTAGGCGTTGCCGGTGCCCTCGGCGCGGTCGGGCCCCCACCGTGACCAGGTCATCTTCTGCAAGGCAAACTCGGACGACGAGGACAGCCACGTCTCCGACGGCCTCATCACGGCCTGCTTCGGGTCCGCGCCGGCGGCGGCTAGGTATATCGGTTCGGTGTCGCCGATGCCGGTCGAGCCGGCATAGTCCTCGACGCCGTCGGGAGCGGCGTCCAGCTGGTACGAGACGGTCCCGGCCGGCGGCTCGCGGTCGAACACCACGTATGCGACCATCGGCGCACGGCCGGCGGGGCCTGTCAGGACCGGGCGGGCGGGTTGGCTGAGGGTGATCGGCGTGTCCGTCCCGCCGGGGACGGGATCGTTGTAGACGGTGACCCACGGTGTGGCCGACGCGGCGGCGCTCTCGTTGTTGAGGATCGCCGCGCCGGTCGACCGGACGCGCAGGTAGTACGGCCCCTGCTCGTGGGTGTCGTCAAGGGTTAGCACGACCGGCTGCAGCCATCCGGTGGGCAGGCGGTCACCGGTGGTCGTGTAGGGACGTCCCGGGAGTTCCTTGATCGCCACCTGGCCGTGCCGGGCGGGAGCGGCGACCGTTGCCAGTTTCCGGGCCGGAACGATGAACATCGAGCCGTTCCCGCCGTGCTTCTTGGTGGGCAGCTCAGGCCAGGCGGCGTCACCGACGGGATACCGCTTGCCGTCGAGGACGACACCCCGGCAGCGCGCGTCGTCGTCCTCGGCATCCGCGCCGGTGCAGCGCGGGCTGTCCGGCGAGGGAGCGGTGGCAGCCCGGAACTGGGTCTGCCAGTACATCACCGGACGGTCCCCGTTCAGGGACGCCCCCTGCCAGCCCGGCGACGCGGTGGCCCGGGCGCACCAGTCGGCCTGGGTGCCGGGCCGGGAGGCCGCGACCCAGCCGATGCAGGCGGTCTGCCGGGAGCCGTCGAGAATCTGTGGCCGGCCGTCACTCCAGCGGCGCCCTTTGCTATCGACGCGGGCCTGGTCAGGGAGTTGGCTGAACCAGGACCAGTGAGCGTGGACGCACTCCGAACAGCCGGCGTGGCCGCCGACGTAGGGCGAGCCCCGCAGGCTGACCGGCAGGGCCGGGCAGCCCGACCGAAGTACGGCCAGTCTGGTGCCAGTTCTCCCACTCCTTCGTCCCGCCGTCCTTGATCGTCTGGTAGGCGTCCTCGTAGCGCAGGGCGCCGTCTTCGGCCAGGTGCCGGACGCTGCCTTTCATACTGGCGACGTCGTGGATCATGTCAGCGGCGCCGGTGCCGACGTGGTCGGGGTCGAAGTCGAACCTTTGTACGACGTCGAAGCCCAGCTCGGCGGTTCTCGCCTCGGCACCTTCCAGAGCCCAGTAGACGGACGGCCAGAACCGGACGCACTGGGCGGTCAGGCTCGACTCGCAGCGTTCGTCGGCACGGTAGTCGTCGAACCGGTACACCTGCCGGACCAGGAACGACCGGCGCAGCGACTGGCTGCTGACCCGGTAAGTCGCCGTAACGGCCTCCGCGCTGCAGGTGGCATCGCCGACGAGCACCGACGTCAGGTCGGGATCCGAGGCGATTGGCGTGGCCGACAGATGCCCGACGGTTCCGCCGAGGATCAGATACGGAACGCTCATCCTGCGCGCGACCAGCCGCGGGCCGAACCGCACGTCCGTCACGACCAATCCCTCGGTACCGCTGAACGTCGCCGTGTACGTCCATGAATCCGCCGGGTCGTCGCCCGCCGCACACGTCAGGGGACGGTCCGGCGGGACGTTGTACGGTGGCGCGGCGAGCAGTCCAAGATCCGGCTCGGCCTGCTTCGAGTCGGCTCCGGTCACCCAATCGACGACCGAGTCCCTCCACTCGGGGACAGCCACCACCACCCCGGCAACCAAGCCCGCGACCGCAGAACCGACCACCACGGCCTTGCCCTTCGCGGTGGACACCCATGAGCGCAGACCCATGACCACGATGCTAGAGCCGCAACCGGCGGCCCGCCCGCTGCTGGCCCGGTGTCAGGGCGTCCTGCGGGTGCCGAAAAGGCCATCCGTGCTGGTCAAGCCGTGAGACCGCGGTGCTGGCCGGGTCATCGTCCTACACCATCCGGGTGACGGTACTTTGCTGCGTCTGCTTGGACAGACGGGGCACGCTGTTCTGCTTGCCCTGGCCCGGACGCCTCCACTGCTAACCAGGCAAGGCCGGTCGCCCACCGATCAGCCACGAGACCCGGGAGCTGGTCCGGCGCCTGGCTCGGAGACTCCCTGATGGCGGCAGCAGAGCATCCAAGGCGAGCTTCTATAGCTGGACCATCGGGCCGGCGCGAGCACGATTCGGCGCATCGTCGCTGTCTGACGGCGCAGGCACGCGCCCCGCCGTGGCCGTACAAGCATCGGCCGCAGCCGGTAGATTCCCGCCGTTGGCCGGTCGGCGGTCGCCCCCGTTTATCCCTCGAAAACTACGTCCGATTAGTGACACCAAGTGATAAGTATTGATCGCCGTCTGGCGGCCCTTGTACAGGTCAACAGCAATTTCCGGCAACGGATGAGAAGCTTCGGACCGTCGCGGTTGGTCACAAGGGGTCGCAGGTTCAAATCCTGTCAGCCCGACCAATCTGACCAGGGGATATGCGGAATTCCGCATATCCCCTGAGATCATTTCGGGGTCATGTTGTCGCGTGGCTGTCGCAGCCGAACACAAATCTTGCAATGGCGCTCAGGCTGCCAGAGCGTCGGCCGCGTCGAGGGCCGCGCAGGTGGCGCTGACGCCGTCGTCGGCGGCGTCGCGGGTGAGATGGCCGTAGAGGTCGATCGTGGTGGCCACATTCTTGTGCCGCAGCGTCTTGGAGACTACTGCCAGTGGCGCTCCATGGCTGAGCATGATGGTGGCGGCGATGTGCCGCAGATCGTGCACCCGGATGGCTGGCAGCTCGGCGTCGGCGGTGAGGCGGCGCAGGCGGTCGAGCACGTACTGCGGGCGTAGGGGTTGCCCGTCGGGCCGGGCGAACACGAGGTCGAGGTCGTCGTAGCCGCGGGTGGCCAGTTGCTGCCGGCGGCGTTGCCGTTGCAGTGCCGCGATGGCCCGGTCGGACACTGCGACCCAGGCTCGGCTGCCCTTGGTCTTGGGCGCGTTGAACATGCTGCGGCTGTTGTCGACGCTGACCAGCGTCCATCGCACGAACAGCGCCCGCGCCGCCAAATCCACATCGGCCCAGTGCAGGCCGAGGGTCTCGCCCTTGCGTATCCCGGTGCAGATCATCAGCTCGAACAGCTCCGCCATCGGGGCGTCGACGGTGCGGCAGTACCGCAGGAACGCGCTGGCCTGGTTGGTGCTCCAGCAGGTGAGCTCAGGACGCGGCAGGCGCGGGATCTTGGCGAATCGGGCGGCGTTATGGGGCAGCCGGTGGTTGCGGCGGGCGTCGTTGAGCGCGCTCGACAGGGCCGTGACGCAGCGGCGCAACGTGACCGGACCACGGCCGGCGGCGAGCTCGCGCGAGATGAACTGGGCGACGTGCTCGTCCGCGATCGCAGCCGTCGCCGCGTTCGGCCTTTTTCGAGATGCGGCGTCAGTAACGCCAATCGACCAGCGCCCACGCGATGGGCGTCAGCCCGGCCGCCAGCGCCGCCTTGATCACATCGCCGAGCAGGAACGGGAGTAGGCCCTGGCTGATCGTCTGGCCTGCGGTCAGGTGCGCGACCGCGGCGAGCCAGGCCATGCCGGCGCCGTAGATGAGCGCCTGGCCGGCAAGCATGACCGGGATCGAGCGGCGCACCGACCGGTCGGCCTTGCGTCCGGCCAGGAAGCCGCACATTGTGCCGGCGGCGAGAAACCCGATGACGTAGCCGAACGACGCGTTGACGTAGCCGCTGCTGTGGCCGGCGAACCACGGCACGCCCAGCACGCCGGCGACGGCGTACAACGCGATGGCGGCCGCGGCCCTGCGCGCCCCGTAGGCTGTGCCGACGAGCAGGACTCCCAGCGTCTGGCCGGTGATGGGGACCGGGGTGCCGGGCATGTGCACGGCGAGCTGGGCGAGTACGCCGATGAAGCCGGCGCCGCCGGCGATCAGCGCGAGGTCACGGGCGATGGCGCCGGGGATTACGTCGGCCAGCACCCGGGGCCGGGGCTGTGGCAGGGCGGCGGAAACGGACATGCTGATCTCCCACTCTCGGGGGCGTGGATTCATGCGAAGTGGTGCGGGGAGGCGCGTTCCCAGCAGAGGATCCGGGTGCGGGTCTGCCCGTCGACGACCTGGGTGGTCCGGATCGTCATGCGCTCGCCGTCGAGTTCGGGTTCTCGGATCTGTTCGGCGCCGATCCAGTCAGGCCGGGACGAGACGTGGATCTGGTGGATCAGGTGGGCGCCGTCGATCCGCCACCGGCCGGCGTAGCCCATGAACTGGGGTGTTTGTCCCGCGGTCGTGCTCATCATGCTCACTGAGAGGTGTCCCTCCGGGGTGTAGATGAGCAGGCCGCGAGGCTGGGCGCCGAGCGGGCCCGCCAGCGTCCGGCCATCGGCGTCAGCCTGATCGAACGAGACGAGACGCCATGTCCCGACCGGATTCATCGAGGATCCCTTCTTCGTGGTGGCTGCCAGCCCTGACGGCGGCGATGCCAGGGGGCCGCCTCGGGGGAGGCAGCGGCGAGTCGCCGCGCGCGGGCCTGGGCGACGGCGAGCAGCACCGCGACGACGACGGCCGTCTCCTCGTCGTCCAGGGGCCCGTCGACGCGCAGCAGCGGTCGGTCATCGGCCATGGTCGTTCCTCCGGTCCGGCAGGCGCTGGTGGCTACTGCGGAGGGTTGCCGTGCTTGCGGTGCGGGGCGTCGACGTGCTTGGTGGCGAGCATCCGGAGCGCGTCGATCAGGACGGTCCGGGTGTCGGCGGGATCGATGACGTCGTCGATCAGGCCACGTTCCGCCGCGTAGTAGGGGTGCATGAGCTGTTCGCGGTAGTCCTGTGCGAGCTGTTTGCGGGCGAGTTCCGGGTCGTCGGCCGCGGCGATCTGCTTGCGGAAGATGACGCTGGCCGCGCCGTCGGCCCCCATGACCGCGATCTCGTTGGTGGGCCAGGCCAGGGCGAGGTCCGCGCCGACGCTGCGCGAGTCCAGGACGATGTACGCGCCGCCGTAAGCCTTGCGCAGCACCAGGGAGACCCGCGGGACGGTGGCGGTGCAGTAGGCGTACAGGAGCTTCGCACCGTGCCGGATGATGCCACCGTGCTCTTGGTCCACCCCGGGCAGGAAGCCGGGGATGTCCAGGAGCGTGACCAGCGGGATGTTGAACGCGTCGCACATCTGCACGAAGCGGGCGGCCTTCTCGCTGGCGTGGATGTCGAGCACCCCGGCCAGGTGCTGGGGCTGGCTGGCGACGAAACCCGTCAGCCGGCCGTCCAGCCGGCCGAGCGCGACGATGACGTTCGGCGCCCACTTCTCGTGGACCTCCAGGTACTCCTCGTCATCGACGATCTCGGCGAGGACCTCGCGCATGTCGTAGGGCTGCGCGCCGTCGGGCGGAACGATGCTGAGCAGCCGGTCGCAGCGCCGGTCGGCCGGGTCCGTTCCGGATGCGGCCAGGGGCAGCTCCCGGCTGTTCTGCGGCAACAGCGACAGCAGGAAACGGACCTCGGACAGGCAGCTCTGCTCGTCGTCGTAGACGAAGTGAGCGACCCCGGACGTCTCGGCGTGCACGTCGGCGCCACCGAGACCGTTGTGGTCGACCGTCTCTCCGGTGACGGCGCGCACGACGTCCGGCCCGGTGATGAACATCTGGGAGGTGTCGCGGACCATGAAGACGAAGTCGGTGAGCGCGGGGGAGTAGGCCGCCCCGCCCGCGCAGGGGCCGAGCATGACGCTGATCTGCGGGATCACCCCGGACGCCGCGGCGTTGCGCTGGAAGATACCGCCGTAGCCGGCGAGCGCGGTCACACCTTCCTGGATGCGGGCGCCGGCGCCGTCGTTGAGGGACACGATCGGCGCGCCGGCGGCCAGCGCCATGTCCATGATCTTGTGGATCTTCTGCGCGTGTGCCTCGCCGAGCGCGCCGCCGAAGATCCGGAAGTCGTGGGCGTAGACGAACACGGTACGGCCGAAGACGGTGCCCCATCCGACGATGACGCCGTCGGAGTAGGGCCGCTTGGCCTCCAGCCCGAAACCTTGGGCCCGGTGCCGGCGAAACGGCTCGACCTCGTTGAAGGACCCCTCGTCCAGCAACAGGTCGATCCGCTCGCGGGCGGTCAGCTTCCCCTTGGCGTGCTGGCGCTGGGTCGCGGCCGGATCCGGGCCCTCGCCGATCAGGCGTTTCAGAGTCGCCAGCTCGTCGATGCGGTCGGGGCCTTCCGACGTCGGCGAGCCGAGAGAGATCTCCTGCAGCGTCATGTGACCAGTCCTCCCACGGGTTCGTGTTCTCGGCGGAGCAGGCAGTCCTCGAGGAAGGCCAGCACCCGCAGGTGGTAGGCCTGGGCTGCCCAGCCCAGACTGACGTTGTGTCCGGCGGCGGGCTGCTGGTCGATGACGACCCGTGGCGCGCGGGACAGCCGGGTGTGCAGGTCGGCGAGGGCCGCGGCGTCGCAGCGCCACCAGGCCTCGTGCTCGGCGAAGGTCAACCGGATCGGCACCTCGATGCGGCCGGCGAGGTCGGCGAAGTGCTCGGGCCAGCGGAGCGCGTCCGCGGCCTCCCGGGCCGGCGCCGTCGAGAACATCCTGGCGTTCGCGCTGAACGTGCCGGACGGGTACAGGCGCAACGGGCCCCAGTTCCTGGCCGACTGCCCGCCGCCGGCGCCCGGTCGCGCCGGTGCGACGGCGTACTGGTGCCCGCACCCGGAGATGTCCGCGCCGAGCAACTCGTCGATCGCCTTGTCCCCGGCCAGGTGCAGGGCCACCTTGCCGCCGAAGGAGTGAGCGAGCAGGAACACGCCAGCGCCGATCGGGAAATGGGCCGTCACGTCGCTGAGCACCGAGGTGATCACCGCGGCCTGATCGCCGGCGGCGAGCCCGAGCGGCAACCAGGTGGACGACCGGCCGTAGCCGGGCCGGTCGATCGCCAGCACGCTGTGGCCGAACCTCGCCGCCAGGTCCAGGAAGGAGAGGCCGCCGTGCGCCTGACCGTGGAAGTACGCCGCGCTGGTGCCCGCCCCGTGCAGGGCGAGCACCAGGCTTCGGGGAACCTCGGTCTCCGGTTGGATGAACAGGCCGGAGACCGGCTGCCCGTCGGCGTTCAGCACGACCGGGCGGACCGAACCCGCGAAGCCGGCGGGGGCGAGCCGCAGATCGCCGCTCATACCCGGATCCCGGTCTCCGCATGGCGTTTGGCCAGGGCGAGCGTGGCCTGGCTGTTCGCGCTCAGCGCGTTGCGCGCGTACTCCAGGGCGGCGTCGAGGTCGGCGTCCGGGCCGAGAACGTCGCCGATCCGCTGCGTGTCGATCACGATGGTGTGCTGGGAGGACGCCTCGACGACGCCGTCGACCTCGGTGAAGCTCCAGCGCCCGGTGTGCAGCGACAGCAGAGCCGGCAGCGTCACCTGCTTGTAGACGATGCTGTACGAGGGGAACGCCACCCGGTACGACTTGGTGGTGTGCGTCGACCCGTCCGGTGACCTGGTGTCCATCTCGAGGACCTGGATCCCGGCCGGCTGCTGTTCGAAGCGCACCGCGGACACGTGTGGCAGACGCTCGATCCACCGGTCGGCGTCGTTGACGAACGCGAACGCCGCGCTCGCAGGTCCGTCGATGCGTACGGTGTCCTGGAACGACAGGGTCTTGTCCGCCGATCCGGTGTCCGCCTCGATGTTGGCTTTGAGCGCGCCGAGCTCGGTCCGCGAGTTGCGGTCGACGCTCTCGTCCACCCAGTTGAGGTTCTCCGGGCTGTCCGCCCGGTAGTCGTGCAGCAGGCGGACCTTCGTGCTGCGCTCCGACAGCGGCTCGATGATCCAGGAGCCGCCCATCTCGGCGACCGGGGTCTGGCTGACCTCCTGGCGAAACTGGATGCGCAGCCTGTCCGGGTCCAGCCGGCGCCGTGAGATCCAGCTCTTGACCTGGTCCTGCGCGGTGGCCCAGATCTGGATGCGTTCGTCCCGTTCGCTTTCCGGGAAGTGCTCGACGTGGATGGTCGGCGGGAAGATCCGCGGCCAGTTGCGTATGTCGGCAAGAAGTTGGTAGATCTTGGTTGCGGGGGCCGCGACGACGATGTCGTGTTCGGTCGTGCGGTATTCGGACAGCGGCATTTCTCGCCTTCCTCGAGTCGGGTGGATCAGAAGTTGCCCAGCCCGCCGCAGACGTTGATCGCCTGCGCGGTGATGGCGGCGGCCGCGTCGGTGACCAGGTAGCCGACCAGCCCAGCCACCTCCTGCGGGGTGGAGTAGCGGCCCAGCGGGATCTTCGCCTCGAACTTGGCCAGCACCGCCTCCTCGCTGGCGTTCCACAGCCGGGCGTAGTTGCGGCGGACCTGCTGCGCCATCGGCGTCTCGACGTATCCGGGGCAGACCGCGTTGACCGTGATCCCGGTCGGTGCCAGTTCGTTGCCCAGGGCCTTGGTGAAGCCGACGACGCCGTGTTTCGAGGCCGAGTACGGGGCGCCGAGGACTACCCCCTGCTTGCCGGCGGTGGAGGCGATGTTGACGATCCGGCCGCGGCTCTTCTCGCGCATGCCGCCGGTGTTGAGCACCTCTCTGGTGAGGCGGAAGACGCCGTTGAGGTTGGTGTCGATGACGTTGTGCCAGACCTCGTCGGGCAGGTCCGCGGTGACCCCGCCGCCGCTGATGCCGGCGCTGTTGACCAGGATGTCGACCGGTCCCCACCGGTCGACCGCGGCCTGCACGAAGTCGTGCGCGGACGCGTCGGAGCGCACGTCGACGACGCTGCCGTCGGCCTCGATCCGCTGATCGCGCAGCTGCTTGACGGTCGCCGAGACGTTCTCGTCGTTGCGGGCGCCGAGGTAGATCCGGTGACCGCTCGCGCCCAGCAGGCGAGCCACCTCTAGGCCGATTCCGCTGGTGCCGCCGGTGACGACGGCTACCCGTTGCTGCGTCATGTGTTTGTCCCCTGTTCCGTTCAGATGTGCTGCTTGAGCTGGCTATTGACCAGTTCGAGCAGCGTGCGGGGAGTGAGGGTGGCGTCCAGCACGGTCTCGTCGACGACGATCGTGTACTCGCGCTCGATGCGGCTCGCCGTCTCCAGCAGCGCCAGCGAGTCGTAGCCGAGGTCGGAGAGCTGGGCATCCAGGATGTCGGCGTCCAGGTCAGCGCCTTCCGGTGTGCCGGAGCCCTCGCTGAGGATCCGCTTGAGGTCGTCGATGGCGAAGACGCGGTCGCTCATGATGTTTCCTTCCGTTCAGGAGTGGGAGGTGATGACCATTGCCGAGTTGAAGCCGCCGTAGCCGCGAGCGAGCACCAGGGCGGTACGCAGTGAGGCCGCGCGAGGCTGGCCGGTAACCAGGTCGAGCTCGTGCTCGTCGTCCGGCTCGACGTTGACGGTGGGCGGGATGACCTGGTCCTCGAACGCCAGGAACGCGGCGGCGAGGTCCAGCGGCGCGGCGCCCGAGGTGAGCCTGCCGGTCATGGTCTTGGGCGCGGTGACCGGAACGCGTCGTGCGCCGAACACGGCGGTGATCGCCTGTGCCTCGGCCCGGTCGAGCGCCCGGACCCCGGCCGCATCGGCGAAGACCACGTCGATGTCGGACGGCCGCAGCCGGGCGTCGGCCAGAGCGCCTTCGATGGCTTTGCGCAGGCCGGGCTCCCGGCCGCTGTCCGCGGCGGCCTCGAAGGTCGCCGCGTAGCCGGTGACCTCTCCGTAGATCCGGGCGCCGCGCAGTTCGGCGGCCTCGGCGGACTCCATGACCAGCAGCGCGCCGCCCTCGCCGGGGACGTGACCGGCCGCGCGAGCGTCGAACGGCAGATAGCCGGCGTCGGGGTCCACGGCGGTGCTGACCCGCCCGGTGCCGTACAGCCCGATCCAGCCCCACGGGCACAGCGACGCGTCGATGGCGCCGGTGATCACGAGGTCGGTGCCCTTGCGGATCTGGCGGCGGGCGTGCGCGACCGCGTCGAGGCCACCGGCCTGATCGCTGACCAGCACGCCGCTGGGACCCTTCATGCCGTGCCGGATCGAGATCTGGCCGCTGTTGACCGCGTAGAACCAGGCGAAGGACTGGTAGGCGCTCACGTACCTGCCACCCCTGGCCCAGAGATTGCGCAGCTCCCGTTCGGCGAACTCGAATCCGCCGGCCGAGCTGGCGGTGATGACGCCCATGCCGAACTCGGCCCGCTCCCAGGGGCGGATCCCCGCGTTCTCGAGCGCCCAGTCGGCGGCCACCAGGGAGAGCCGGGTGACGCGGTCGGTCTGCGGCAACAACCGGGCCGCCAGAAGTTGCTCCTCGTCGAAGTCGCGGATCTCGCCGGCGAGTGTCGCGGGGTAGGAGGAGGTGTCGAAGCGGCTGATCGGTCCGATGCCGCTCTTGCCGGCGAGGGTCGCGTTCCAGAAGTTGCGGGCTCCCAGGCCGTTGGGCGCGGCCACCCCGAGCCCGGTCACCACCGCGGTCCTCATGCGGTCACCCGTTCCGGACGGGAGAGGACCATGGCGCTCTGGAAGCCGCCGAATCCGCTTCCCACGGTCAGGACGGTGTCGGTCTGCTGGGGACGGGCGATGAGGGGTACGTAGTCCAAGTCGCACTCCGGGTCGGGGTTGTGCAGATTCGCCGTGGGCGGGATGAGGCTGTTGGCCATGGCCAGCACCGAGGCGGCGATTTCGATGGAACCGATCGCGCCCAGCGAGTGACCGACCATCGACTTGATCGAGCTCACCGGGGTCCGATAGGCGTGCCGGCCGAGGCTCTTCTTGAAGGCCGCCGTCTCGTGCCGGTCGTTCTGTTTGGTGCCGGACCCGTGGGCGTTGATGTAGTCGATATCCTCGGCATTCATCCGGGCCTCGGCCAGCGCGGCCCGGATCGCCTCGGCCATCTCGGCGCCGTCCGGCCGTAGTCCCGTCATGTGGTAGGCGTTGCAGCGGTTGGCGTATCCGGCGATCTCGGCGTAGATCCGGGCGCCGCGGCGACGGGCGCTGTCCAGCTCCTCCAGGACGAACATCGCGGCGCCTTCGCCGAGGACGAAGCCGTTGCGGGTCTGGTCGAAGGGACGCGAAGCCCGGTGCGGCTCGTCGCATCGTGGTGTCGTCGCCTTGATCGCGTCGAAGCAGGCCAGCGTGATCGGTGATATCGGCGCGTCGGACGCGCCGGTGATCATGATGTCGGCCGACCCGTCGCGGATCAGCTCAGCCGCGTAGCCGACGGCGTCGATGCCGGACGTGCAACCCGACGATACGACGGTGCCGGGTCCGTGGGCGCCGATGGCGGTGGCGACCTCGGCGGTGAACGAGCTGGGGACGAAGAAGTTGTAGAAGTGCCGGTGCGCGTACGTGTGGTCGACCAGGTCGAGAGCTCCGGCGTCGCTGACGATGCGATAGTCCTGGTCGAGGCGCATCGTGGCGCCGATGGCGGTGCCGAGAGCGACACCGACGCGATACGGATCGATGTCGGCGAAGCTCATGCCGCTGTCCGCGACCGCCCCGTGGGCCGTCACCACGGCGAACTGAGCGGCCCGGTCCATCCGGGCGATCTCCCGCGGGGTCAGTCCGTGATCCTCGGGGCGGAAGTCGATCTCGGCGGCCACTCGTGATCGGAACTGGCTCGGGTCGCACAGCGTGATCGCCCGGGTGGCGGTGCGGCCCTGGGCGAGCAGGTCCCAGAACTGCTTGACGCCGACGCCGCCCGGCGCGAGAACGTCGACGCCGGTGATGACAACTCGCCGGCTCATGCCGGAGCCTCCCAGTGGTAGAACCGCTTGGCGATCTGATCGGCGGTCGAGCGCCATCGGGCCGGGTCGTACTTGTGCACGAGCGGGTCCAGGTCGGCGCAGATCTTGATGAATCGCGGGTCGGCCTGCTTCCAGGCTTGGTCGATCGTCTGGTTCCCGTCCGTGTGATCGAAGTCCTGGACGTGGAAGTAGAGATCGCGGCCGTAGCGGAACAGCTGCCGCCGGCGGGTGCCCATCTGCTGGGGGAAGTCGGTGTCGTCCAGCCCGCCGAACAGCTCGGCGACGCGCGGGACGACCGCCGGGTCCATTCGGTTGACGATCACCGTGCTGTGCAGCGCGGTCAGATCGAGTGGGGAGGCGAGCTGCCGGTGGTAGAAGCCGGTCGCGGTGGGCTGGAACGGCGTTGAGGCCACTTCCGGGTCGTAGACCTCGACATAGTCGGCGAGCGCCGCTCGCAGCGGCTCCTGCGAGGTGCTCGGGGAGTCGTCGTCGAGCACCTCGACGTAGACGTCGTAGTAGCCGTAGACCTGCCGGCGTCGCGGGCCGCCGGCCGTGCCCCGGCCGTCGAACTCACTGAGGATCTTCGCGACCTCGGGGGCCGCGAGTGGGTCCATCTTTCCTACGATCAGCGTGCTTGCCATGTCTGTTCTTCGCTTTCTCGAGTCTTTGCTGAGGCTCGGGGAACGGGTGCCGGGCGGTCCGTCGTGGACCCGCCTCACCCGTGGATCTCGCAGAGCGTGCCTCCGCCCGCCATGCTCTGGCCGACCGTGACGCGCAGGCCCGCGATGGTTCCGGCCTTGTGGGCGCGGATCGGCTGCTCCATCTTCATGGCCTCGACGACGGCGACGATCTCGCCTTCGGTGACCTGCTGGGAGTCCTCGGCCAGCACCTTGACGACGGTTCCCTGCATCGGGCAGATCAGGGCGTCGGCGGAGACGGCCGCCTTGCGCGGGCCGTCCCGGAGCATCGCCCGCCGCGGCCGCTGCTCCGGCAGCCGGGCCGGCGCGGCGATCAGCTGGGCGGGCAGCGAGACCTCGACCCGGCGGCCGCCCACCTCCGCGACGATCACATCGCGGAGGTGGGCGGGCGGGCCGCCCGAGCCGGTGGCGATCGTTTCGTACGGGTGAATGGTGTTGTTGAAATCTGTTTCGATCCACCGTGTGTGCACGCGGAACGGCTCCGCGGTGAAGTCCGGATCGGCCACGACCGCCCGGTGGAACGGCAGGGTCGTGGCGAGTCCTTCGATCCTGAACTCGGCCAGGGCCCTAGCGGCCCGTTGCAGGGCCTGCTCGCGATCCGCGCCGGTGACGATGAGTTTGGCCAGCAGCGAATCCCAGGCCGGCCCGATGACGGTTCCGGCCTCCACTCCGGAGTCGAGCCGGATGCCGGGACCCGAAGGCGGCACGAAGGCGGTGACCTGGCCGGGAGCCGGTAGGAATCCGCGCCCGGGATCCTCGCTGTTGATCCGGAACTCGATCGAATGGCCACGGGTCACCGGATCCCCGGCGCTCAAGGCCTGCCCGTCGGCGATGCGGAACTGCTCGCGGATCAGGTCGATCCCGGTGACCTCCTCGCTGACCGGATGCTCGACCTGAATGCGGGTGTTGACCTCCAGGAAGCTGATCCGGCCGTCGGGCGCGATCAGGAATTCGCACGTGGCGGCGCCGATGTAGCCGGCCTCGGCGAGGATGGCCTTGGACGCGGCGTACAGCTGTTCGGTCTGGGTGGCGCTGAGGAACGGCGCGGGCGCCTCCTCGACCAGTTTCTGGTGCCGGCGTTGCAGCGTGCAGTCCCGGGTGGAGATCACGACGACGTTTCCGTACGCGTCGGCCAGGCATTGCGTCTCCACATGCCGGGCCCGCTCCAGGTACAGCTCGACGAAGCAGTCACCGTTGCCGAATGCGGTGACCGCCTCACGTACGGCCGATTCGTAGAGCTCCGGGATCTCCTGCAGGGTGCGTGCCACGCGTAGGCCACGCCCTCCGCCGCCGGCCGCGGCCTTGATCGCGACCGGCAGTCCGGCGACCCGGCAGAAGTCCGTGACCGCGGCCGCGTCCGGCACCGGATCCTGCGTGGCCGCCACCAGGGGTGCGCCTGCGCGTGCGGCGATGCGGCGGGCCGCGACCTTGTCGCCCAGTTCGCGGATGACGTGCGGCGGTGGGCCGATCCAGTTCAGCCCGGCGTCGATGACGGCTTGGGCGAAGCCGGCGTTCTCCGACAGGAAGCCGTAGCCCGGATGGACCGCGTCGGCCCCGGACTCTGCCGCGGCGCGCAGCAACCGGGCCGGATCCAGATAGCTGGCGGCCGGGGTGTCTCCGCCCAGGGCGAAGGCCTCGTCGGCCATCCGGACGTGCGGGCTGTCCCAGTCCGGTTCGGCGTACACAGCGACGCTGGCTATCCCGGCATCACGGCACGCTCGCACGACGCGAACCGCGATCTCGCCGCGATTGGCGATGATCACCTTGCGCATGGCATTTTCCTCGCAATTTCCGATTACCAGGCGACCGGCAGTTCGTGCAGGCCGAACGCGAGTGCGTCGTATTTGAAGGGAAGGTCGTTCTCGTCGACCGCGAGCCGCAATTGCGGGACCCGGCGCAAAACGGTGTCGAAAACGATCCGCAGTTCCAGCCGTGCGAGATTGGCTCCGATGCATTGATGGGGGCCGTATCCGAATGCCACGTGCTGCCGGGAGGCCCGATGAATGTCGATCAGGTCCGGGTCCGGGAAGACCTTCGGGTCCCGGTTGGCGGCGAATGTCGAGGCCATCACGCCCTCGCCGGCCCGGATGGTGACGCCGGCGATCTCCACGTCCTCCAGTGCCACTCGGCCGGCCGCAACGTCAAGAATGGAGTAGAAACGCAGCATCTCGTCGACGAAAAACGGCGTTTTCTCCGGGTCGGCCGCGATTTCGGCGCGCAGCCCGGGGTTGGTCAGCAGGGTGTAGATCCCGAGCGATATCATGCTGGCGCTCGACTCGTATCCGGCGATCAGCAGGAGCTGGGCGGTGCTGTTGAGGACATCGACGTTCACCTCGCCGGTCTCGTCGAGCTGCCGGGCGATCAACCGGCTCAGCACGTCGTCGCCGGTGGCTGCCACCTTGTCGGCGATGAGCTTCTCGAAGTAGGTCTTCAGGCGTTTGGAGATCTCGACGCGTTCCGGGCCGTCGGTCTTGCGCCAGATCATCCGGAACACCAGATCCTTGAAGAACTCGTGATCGCCGTGATCGGCGCCGATGAGCTGGGCCAGCAGGATTGTCGGCACCTGCAGGGCGAACTCCTCGACGAGATCGGCGGGCTGCGGCTTGGCCAGCACCGCGTCCAGGGAGTTGTCCACGATCTGCTGGATCTGCGGCGCCATCTCGGCCACCCGGCGTGCGGAGAACTCCGGGATCAGCGGGCGCTTGGCGGTCGAGTGCTCCGCCCCGTCCATGCTGATCATGAATTTCGGCTGTTGCCGTAGGCCTTCGGTCTGGCCCGGAGCGAGCACCGGGAAACCGTCGGCGAGGCGATCGGCGCCGAACCGGGGATCGGCCAGGACGGCCCGTACGTCGTCGTAGCGGGTCAGCAGCCAGACCGGGCGGCCGTCGCTCATGACCACCTTGCTGGCCGGCTCGTCGCGCCGCCGTCCGGCGTACGCCTCCGGCACGTCGAAGGGACATTTTCGCCGGGGCGGATAGCGCAGCATTCCCTCGGTGTCGGAATCGTAGATGCTATCCATCGTCTCCCTTTCTCGCAGGAATGGAAGCAGGCAGAATCGTCCGCCGGCCGTGATTTCGGTGGCCGCGGTAATCGGCGAAGGTTTCCGTCGCGGGCGGATTGCCTCACGGACGGGGAGACTCAATTCGCTATCGGCCAACAGTTTGCGGCGGGTTCGCCGCGGGAGTCAATACGGAAGTTGTAGGGAGCGTGTTAATTCGAGATGAACCGCGACGCGTGCAATTTGTCGCGAGGTCCTGTCTATCCCAGACCGGCTGATTGCGCTACACCGATACGAATGCGCACTACTTGGTGCGCATCATTTGTGCGCACCGGATGGCGCGTCGCGAGGTAATCCTCGAAGTTGCGCTTTGACCTGCGAAAACTGCAGCCCGCAAGAGGGCCTCAGAGGGTGTCTGCTGCGCTGCTGAGGCGCGCGAATAATTGCTGCCGTCGCTCCGGCGCTGGGATTTTCACAGCATTTTCTGGGGAAGCCTAAACGGCGTGCTGAACCGTGTGGGGGCATACGGAATGCGATGCCTGCCCGATGCCGGGCGAGTCGGAGGCGCGCCATTCGCCGACGGGAAGCCGGGTCGGTCTCCGAGGAATTCTGGTGCTGCCGATGTGGGCGTCGGGTCAGGAGCAACCGGATGCCGCCACCATCGGAACGTCACCGTAATCGAAGTCGCTCCGCAATGCAAGTCGCTACGAGGGTCAGAGGTGCTGTCCTGGCTGACCGCCGGGCGTGACAGCTGCCGCCCAGCCGTCACTGATCAGATGGAAGAGGCCACGCATGGCGGCCGCCGGATCACCGCTGCCACGCACGAGCTGAGGGGCGTCCAAAGCGAGGCGAGCGAGGCTGGTGACCGCGAGATCGTCCGGAGCGCGTCCGGTCGCTTCGGCGAGAGCGGCGGCCAGCGCCTGCTCGTGGCGCAGCCACATCCGCCGGGCGTACTCCCGCAGGGCCGGCGTGGATTCCACCAGGGCGAGATCCGGTGCGCTGATGTGCCGCCCTGTCCTGGTCAGCACTAGGTGCTCACACAGGGCGTGCAGCACCGACTCGTCGTCCGCCCGCTCGAGCACCGCGCGGATCAGCGCGTCCTCGACGTCCTGATCCTCCTCGAAGACCAGGGCCTCCTTGGCCGGGAAGTGCTTGAACAGGGTGCTCAGCGCGACGTCGGCGGCCTCGGCCACTTCCTTGACGGTGACGTTGTCGTATCCCCGCTCGGTGAACAGCCGAAGGGCGGCGTCGGCCAGGGCCTGGCGGGTGGCGGCCTTCTTGCGGTCGCGCCGGCTCACGACAGTCGTCATGACGTGAGCGTATAGGACGGGCGTGTCGGTCGTATTTGAGTCTCGTTCTTTCATTGGATCCGTTGCACTTTGGTAGTGACTATGTTCCACTGTCGAGGTGGGCAGTGACCGATGTCGGTCGCAGTCGTCAGACGGAATCCCGCGTCGAAAGAACCGCCCGGCAGGCCGGGCGGCTCATGTCGTACGCAGGAGGAAGTCTTGGCTGTTGAAACTGCCGTCCCGTCGGCGTCGCCGGGTGAGGTGAGCGATCGGCGGCTGAATGTCACGATCGTGGCGCTCGGGGTGGGTGCGATCGCCAGCATCCTCGATTCCACGATCGTCAACGTCGGTGTGGACCGGCTGTCCGGCGTCTTTCATACGAGTCTGACCGACACGCAGTGGGTGATCACGGGTTTTCTGCTGGCGATGACCGCGATCGTGCCGCTGTCCGGCTGGTTGCTCGACCGGCTCGGCGGGCGTGCCACCTGGATGACCGCGCTCACCGTCTTCCTCGTCGCGTCGGTGCTGTGCGGGCTGGCCTGGAACCTGCCCGCGCTCATCGGTTTCCGAGTTCTGCAGGGTCTGGGCGCCGGGCTGATCATCCCGGCGCTGATGACGCTGCTGACCCAGGCCGCCGGTCAACGCCGGTTGATGACCGCGATGGGCAGCTTTTCGCTGCTGGTGCAGATCGGCCCGGTGTTCGGCCCGGTCGCCGGTGGCCTACTGCTGCAGGCGGCGAGCTGGCGCTGGCTGTTCCTGGTGAACGTTCCGTTCTGCGTGGCCGGCCTGATCCTGGCCCGGATCGTGCTGCCGCCGAAATCGGCGTCGGCGACTCGCCGGTCGCTGGACGCCGTCGGGCTGATCCTGCTGGCGCCGGCCCTCACCCTGGTGATCTACGCCTTGAGCAATGTCAGCGGCGACCACGGTTTGCGGTCCACCGGCGTCTGGCTGCCGATGGCCGGCGGCCTCGGGCTACTGCTCGGATTCATCGGCTGGTCCGTGCGCGACGGCGCGAAGGCGCTGATCGACGTGCGGCTGTTCACGGACCGGGGGTTCGCGGTCACTAGCGGCCTGTCGATCCTGTCCGGGTTCACCATGTTCGGCGCGATGCTGCTACTGCCGCTCTACTTGCAGCAGGTTCGCGGCGCGTCGATCGTGGAGACCGGCCTGTTCCTGGTCCCGCAGGGGATCGGCGCGGCCGCGCTGATCATCGGCGGCAAGAGCCTGCTGCGGCGGGTGAGCGCCCGGGCCCGGATCGGCTGGGGGTTCCTCCTGATGGCCCTCGGTACCGTGCCGTTCGCTTTGCCCTCCGCCCGGACGATGACCTGGCTGCTGATCGCCGCGCTGTTCGTGCGCGGGATGGGGGCCGGGGCCGCCAACTCGGCGATCAACGCCTCGGCGGTGGCGGGACTGCCCAAGGCCGAGATCGCCCGCGGCACGACCGCCTTCAACATCGTTCAGCGGATCGGCTCGCCGTTCGGCACCACGGTCGTTGCCGTGCTGCTCGCGCGCGCGGTGGCCGGCGCCGCGCGAACGTCGGAGGGGGTGGTCCACGCGTTCGGCACGACGTTCTGGTGGACGCTCGGCTTCACCGTGTTCCCGATCCTGCTGGCGTCATTGCTTCCGGCCAGCAAGCAAGCCGGCTCGCCTGCCGGCGGCGTGTCGGCACCGCGGGCCTGACCGGACACCTACCGGTGGCCGGCAGTCTTGGGCGCCGGGTCGGCGGAGGCGGCGCGGCGGACGCGAGGTGTCCCATCCCCCGAGGGATTCCGAGAGGTCGTTCGTCGCGCCGTCCCCCTCGACCCGCCGGTCATGGCACCGGACCGGAAACGGCCTTGCACTGCCCAGCCCGGCGCCGGGGCTATCCCAGCAGATCATCCTGCTCCGTGGCCACCGCGGTGGCGTTCCCCATCGGGGCACGGTAGGCCGCGTCGAAGACCCCGATCGCCCAGAGCCCGTCGTCGGTCAGCGAGTACAGATATCGGTTCGGGCCGGTCTCACGCTTGTGCACCAACCCCGCCCGGCTGAGCCCGGCGAGTTCGCGACTGATGTAACCGTCACCCGGCGAACCCGGATACCGCGTGATCAGACCGGCCCGGATCTCCCGATAACGCGCCTCGCCATCGTTAAGGATTCGCAAGATCGGTTCATACCAGCGATGCTGAAAGATCTCTTTTATCAGGTCCCTGTGCTTTTCCTGTGAAAGCGTCACTTGCCACCACCGTCCCCGATCCTCTGTTTTGTTGTGCGGGGCGCGTTGCAGTGATTGCTCTCGTTGTTTTCCTGTGCTGCTGCCCGGCGCATGCCCGAGCCGTCCGTCGAGTTGACCGGCCTGATCCGAATTTTCGTCCTCTTCCGCACCCCGTCGTTCCTCCCCGTGCGCCGATCCAGCTGCCCGTTCTGGCCGCACGGAGCAGCGGCCGCCGGTGGACAACTGTCAGTTGGTTAATTATGAAAACTAATCAACTCCCATAGAGATGCAACCGTTAGCATAGAGTGACGGTCGTGCATGTCAACCACCTGCTCGGGATCGGATTCTAGTGTTTATCGCCACACGGCTGCGATCATGCAAATGCACGTGCATGGCGGTATGGCATCGACGGACTTGACGGAGTCGGCAGACTCAGTCGATGCTTGCGGTCGATCAGTCGATCGTCACCAACCGGCGCCAGCCCATTCGTGGCATCCAAACTGGGAGGAGTGTTTTCTTGGTAGGGGGCAATGAGCGGGGACTGCGCATATCGCGCCGCCTGAAGCACCTGTACGAGACGGTGCCGGGCTTCACCGACGATCGGGTTTCCAGGGACCTGGCGACCCGCGGCCTACCGGTCTCTCCGCAGTACATCCAGCAATTGCGGACCGGAGTGAGGAATAACCCGACTGTCAATGTTCTGTACGGTATCGCCGAGGTGTTCGGGGTGCCGTCGACGTACCTCATCGCCGACGATGACGAGGCCAAACGGGTTGAGGATCAGCTAGCCCTGCTCGCAGTCCTGAAGAAGGCCGGAGTGACCGCTCTCGCGCTGCGGGCGGCCTCCCTGGGGCCCGAAGCGCTGCACTGGCTCACCGAGCAGGTGGAGCGTGAGCGGCGCCGAGCCGGGATCGCCGACCGAGATGGTTTTTAACGACATGGATGCAACCGGGAAACGGCGACCACAGTTGTGACCGCAATCCTTGAATGGATTATCGGAGGTGATGAACTTAACGCTGAAGAAAGGGGATGCAGGCGCATGGATCCGGATGACATAAAACGCCGATGCGAAGAGATTGTATCGGCCATCGACATACCCGTCCCGCTGAGCATGACCACCCTGCGCGCCGAGGTCAGCAGGATCACCGGGAGACCGATCGAGGTACGCGTGGTGGATACGCCGGCCGGCGGACCGTGTGGGCTTTGGGTATCGATCTCGGGAAAAGATCTGGTATACGTCACAGCAGGTACCTCCGTCGACCACCAGCGCCATGTCGAATTGCACGAGCTGGGTCACATTCTCGCCGGGCACAATGCCGTTCCCCTTCATCGCGCCGATATTGGTCTGCTGGTCCCCGACCTCGACCCAGCGCTGGTGGGGCGCATGCTGGCCCGAACCAACTTCGACACCGGCGCCGAGCGTGAGGCCGAGCTTCTTGCGACCATGATCGAGTGCGCGGCGACGGAATGGGCTCTCGAGCCGAAACGCGCGGCACCCGCCGACGACGCAGAAATCCTTCAACGCATCGATCACGACCTTTCGTGGCTGTGGTAGTGCGCCGCAGCAATCATTTTTGGGAGCCGCCGGAATGAGCTTTCAGGACGTGCTCTACCCATTCTGTTCCGGACTCAATATCGCCATCGCCGCCAGCCGGATTCCGATGGTGATCAGACGTCGGCGCGACGTGAAATCCCTTGCATTCGTCGGTTCCTTCCTCGCGCTCAGCATGACTTTCGGGCTGGCGACCCCGGCGATCTGGGCACGGGTGGATGCCCTCGCCGGCGCCCCGAACGTGGCTGGTGTCCTGTCACAGTGTTTGGTCGTCGTCTACACCTTCTGCATCCAGCTCGTGCTGATCAACTGGCTCGATCCGGAGACGGCGCACCGCCGGGTACGGTGGCGGCTCGTGCTCGCCGTTGTGGCGATCGCCGCCATGGTCGCCCTGTTCCTGCAGGCCGACATCGGGCGTGAGGAGACCCGCGGCTGGATGGCGGATGTCGCAAGCATCCCGCTCATGGGGATCTATATGGTCATCTACCTGACGACCTTCCTCATCGGGCGCATCGACGTGATCCGGCTCTGCGTGTCCTACGGGCCCGCGGCCGGCCGCCTCTGGCTGCGCCGTGGCCTTTACTGGACCGCCGTAGGCTCTATGTTCGGAGTCGTCTACGTGATGGCCCGGCTGGCCGACGTCCTCGCCCCGCAGGCAGGCCTCGACCCCGCACGATGGGAGACCGCCGCTGGGCTGTCGACGGTGGCGTGCGCCCTGCTGACAATGACAGGCCTCACCATGCCATCCTGGGGACCCGTGCTGTCCCGGGTGACGGAATGGATCCACCGCTACTTCGAGTTCCGCGCCCTGCATCCGCTGTGGCGCCGACTCACCAACCAGTTCCCGGCCGTGCGTCTGACCGACATTGTCCCGGCGGGCCCGCCGCTCCTTTGCCGGCCGCGGGACCTGCGGCTGTGGCTCGGCCGGATGAAGACGGAAATCCGGGACGCCCAGATCGCCCTAGGACGGGCCCGCCACGCCACCGTTCTGGCCACGGCAGCCCGCGCCGATGCCGCGGCCGCCGGATATCACGGCGACGATCTGGAGGGCGTCGTGCAGGCGGCGCTGATCGAGTACGGCCTCGAGGAAGCCGCCCGTGGTGAATTGACCGGTCCCGGTATCGCAGAGCAGTTGCACGGCGGCGCCGACGTGATCGCCGAGGTGCGTTTCCTCATCGCCGTGTCGCACGCCCGGCGCCTTCCGATCGTCGGTGGCATCGTCGCGCGGTTCCGTGCCAAACATCCTGTCCCTACCTCCTGAGGTGACTCATGCTGACCGACGATCCACACTTCTGGGCCACCGCCGACCTCGCCTTCGACCGGTGGCGTGACGAAGCGCCGGTCCACCGTGCGCGGACCCCGGACGGGGGCACGGTCTGGGTCGTGACCCGGCACGCCGATGTCCGGGCCGCGTTCGCGGACCCTCGGCTCTCCCTGCAGCGGACCTACGCGAACGCCGGGTACAGCGGGTTCGCCCTGCCTCCGGCCCTCGACGCGAACCTGCTCAACCTGGACCCGCCGGAGCACACCCGGCTTCGGCGGCTCGTCAACCAGGCCTTCACCGCTCGGCGCGTGGAGCACCTGCGGCCGGTGGTGGCGGGCCATGTCGACCGGCTGCTCGCCGCCGTCGACCCGGGCGAGGTGACCGACCTGATCGGCGCCTTCGCCGCGCCGCTTCCGCTCGCCGTGATCGGCGAGTTCCTCGGCGCGGACCGCCTTGATCAGATGCGGTCCTGGACGGATGCCCTCCTCGCCCCCGGCCCGCACCAGCTCTGGACGCCGCGGCAGGCCGTCGCCGCGCTGGACGACTACATCCGAGAGCTGATCGCGGAGCGCCGGGCCCGTCCCGACGACACGCTCACCAGCGCGCTGATCGGCGCCCGAGACGGCGACGACCGGCTCACCGAGGACGAGCTCACCTCGCTGATCTTCCTGATCCTCTGGGCCGGCTACGAGACGACGATCGACGCCGTCGGCAACAGCATCCTGACCCTGCTCCGGCAGCCGGGCCTCCGGGACGAACTGCGCCGCGACCCGGACGCGGTCCCCGCCGCCATCGAGGAGATCCTGCGGCTGAGCGGGCCGACCCCGCTGTCCATCCGCCGCTTCGCCACGACCGACCTGGTCATCGGCGGCGAGAGGATCAGCGCTGGGGACACGGTCATGCTCCTGATCGCCGGCGCCAACCGGGATCCGGCCGCCTTCGACCAGCCGTCGCGCACCGACCTCGGCCGGAGCCCGAACGCACACGTCGCGTTCGGCCACGGCATCCACCACTGCCTGGGCGCGCCCCTGGCCCGCCTGCAGCTGACCGGCACGATCCGGGCGTTCGCCGAGCGGTACCCGGCCATGGCCCTGGCCATCCCCGACAGCGACCTCGCATGGCGGTCGTCGTTCCGTGCCCGCGGGCTCACCGCTCTGCCGGTGGTCCTGATGCCGTCGCGATCGGGCCAGTAGCCGGGACTGGGCCGCGACACAGCTGCGCCCAGACGGCCGGCACCAGACGAACCGGCTACGGGCCGGATGATCGGGATCACCGCAGCCACCAGACCAACGGCGACGTGCCTTGCGGCCCGGTGGGAGGACGACGAAGCGGCCGATGGGATCGGCCGCCCGGGCTCGGGCGACCTCGGCCGCCGGTGATTACCAAAGCCACCTGAAGCGACCCGGACTGCGAATTGATCCCGGCTCGACAACGGACTCGACGCGAGATGACATGCTTCGAGACTTTCTCGGATTCCGTTACGCCGTGTACCTCGTCCGAGCGGTCGACCGATGTGATGACCGCGGACGGCAGCCTCCGGGGGCATCGTTCTCGTCGGCTACACCGAGTCACCCGTACGGGGGTGAGCGCCAAGCGCACGAACGGGTGTCGCCGGGATCTGGCGAAGTACGGCGTCCCACAACTGCTGGTGGGTGCCGCGGACGCTGCGCCGCCAGTCCGCGGACTGTTGCGCGGTCAGGGCCGGTCCCGAGCACGCTGAGCGCCACAGCACCAGGATCGGCCGCTGCCGCAGCAGTCGTAGATACCCCACGCGCGCCATACCTCCAAGATCGGGCGGGCGTCGCGCAGGCTTGGATGCGCGGAAAGCGGCAGCATCCAAGCCCTCCGATGAGGTTAGGAATCGCGGTGCCCCCACGCGCGGAAGAGCGCGACCGCGAGCCAGTGGCCACCTTCCTCTGCCATCTCGACGGCGCTGATTTCGTTCCAGCCAGTCTTACGGAAAGGGTCGGCGCCGGCGGCTAGCACTAGCGCCGTTAGGTCCACGTGCATGCCGTGGCCTCCGTGGATCCCTGAAATTTCTACATCGAGAGCGTGCTGGAGTAGGGATATGTTCCCGAGGACGGCCTCGATGTCAGCACCGTTTGCAATTTCCTCCCGCAGGCTTTCCAGGTCGCCCATCTCTACCGCGTGGTGTGCGAGATACGCGTCGCCCATGTCTTCTCCAATATTTCAATTGCGCGATGCGGATGGCCCGCCGGACGGCTTGCCAATTCCGCCTCGATCAAGATACCCGCCGCGTCGGTCGAATATCCGCGACCCTACTGGCCGCTCTCGGCCGAGGGCTATTTGTGCGGGTTCGATCCGCCGGAGCAGAGGCGAGGCAGATTCGGATGAAACCATCTCGGCGGGCCAGATTATGCGCTACAGCCAGTTGGGAATGTAATGAATATTTACATGCGGGAACAGTTTATGGAACTGGTCGATGACTCCGCCGCAGGAAACGCAGATCGGCAGCTCGCTATATACGATCAGATCACCGTGGAGGTCTTGACCCTTGTACTGGTTGGCCAGGAAGTTGAAAATCTTGTATTCGGAATCCTTATCGCGATTGTTCTTGCCAGGCAAGGGGGTCCAATTAAGAATCTTGGGGTTCTCGGGCATGCCTACGTTAGGAATGAATCCCTCGCGGTCGAATTTGCCGCTGTCGGCAAGTAGGATGCTGTGCTCCTCGCCTTCGAACCTGGTTTCGACCCCAGCCAGGTTTTTATTTTTTGAGACGACTTCCATGCGCTGTTTCAGAAGCTTCAAAAGGAACTCGTCGCACCGCCCGAGAGTCTCGCCGCAGTCTTTTCCGATCGAGGACATCAGGTGGTTGATGTTTAGGGGGAACTGGTCAAATTTGACCTTTTGTATGGTTACAGCTTCTTCGAAGCCGGCCTCGATCCAGCCCTTCTGGAGGCCGGCCTCCACGAATTCCTGTTCAATCAGCTTCTGTTCGAGCGCGTTTACGCCGCCGGCCCCGACAGTCGCGCCGATTACCTCGCTGAGCCCGTATGCCCCCAGGATGTCGTAGAGGCCGGCGCCGAACAGCAGGTCGGGCGCGGCCAGCAGGCCCAGTGCCGTACATATCTCTGCGCAGAAGAGCCCTCCCGCGAACATCAAATCGAGTTCGGCGAACGGCTTCATCGTCGAGAGTTCCATATCAGCGAAGTTCAGGGCTTCGAACGTGCTGAAGTTGGGACTGAAGGCGTGCGCGACGCACGAGTTGAAGAGCGCGCTTCCTTGTGGATGGACACGCCCGCAGAACGATGAGTTCGCTAGACCCTGTTCGAACATTTCCTGGCTGACGCCGCTCTCCAGAGCAATGCAGTCAGGGTTCGGGGGGAGCGGCCAGTTCTCATTTGTGCAAACCGCGAAAGCAATGGCTCGATCGTTCTTGATTCGAGCCTTTTCTCTATTCACGACCTCGTTGTAGGCATCCGTATAGGCCTGCTTGGCCTCATCTGCGCTCTTCTTGGCATCGACAGCAGAATCATGGGCTGCCTGGGCTGCCTCGACTGCCTTTTTGGCGGATTCCTTTGCGTTTTTGAGGGAGGTCTGTGCCCAGACCGCCGATCGGGACGCTGCCGCGGACGATTTACGGGCCGCAGTAGCAGCATCAGACGCTGTTTTGGCGGATACCTGGGCTTGAGAAGCCGATTTCTCGGCGTCGTTCGCGGAGGCAATGGCGTTATTGGCGTAGGTAGCTGCCTGCTTGGCGGACTGCGCAGCCGCGTTGGCCCATGTGGTGGCGGCGTTGCCGTCCTTGCGGGCCAGCGCGGCGGCGCGCTGCGCCTCCTGGGAACCTCGGACCGCATCGAAGGCTATTGATTTCGCCTGATTGACCAGAGTGAGCACCTCCGCGTTGTGGGACGCGGTCTCGTAGTCCTTCTGGCGTGCTGCGTATTGGCTGGTCGCCAGGAAGCTGCGGAGAATGGTCGGAGGTGAGTCCAGGGCGATCTGGGCCTGAGCCTTCAGTTCTGGTCCGCTGGTCGCGTCAGCGAGGATGTTGTTCGCTCGAACTCGGTCATCGGCGGCTGCTGACACGAACTGCCCGCTGGTGACGAATGCATGAATGGTGTCGTGGGATTCCGAGTCAAGCGCGGCTTGAGCCTTCTGCGCCGTAACGACGTTCCCGTCATTCTTGGCGGCTGCCAGGATGTTCAGGACGGCAGTGCGGTCTTCAGCGGTCAGGCCTGGGTATGTGGGATTTTTGAGGAACACGGTGACGTCGGCGTCGGAGCCGTCCAGCGCGGAGTTCGCGGCTTTTGCCAGCGCCTCGCTGCCGGAGTCGGCCATCGCCTGCAGAGTGGCTCGGTCGTCCTGGGCTGCGGCGAGGGTGATGCCGCGGTTGACGAAGTCGAGTGCCTGCTCGTCGTCGGCGCTGAGAGCCTGGATCGCGGTGGTTCGTGTCCACGCGGAGTCGGATTGCGCGAGGTTAAGCGCGACTTTGCGGGCGTCGGTCACGGCGGTCGCTGAGGGCGTCTGCGGGTCCTTGACCGCGGCGATCAGCGCGTTCGTTTCCGCTGTGCGCTTGTCAGCCTCGGTGGCGCTCCAGTCGATCTGGTGCTGTGCTTGGTCGTACGCGGCGCTTTGATCCTGGGCGTTCTCTTCGCCTTCGGCCATCAGGATCGCGAGTCGCTCTTCGTCGGCCAGGCGTGCGGCGTCGTAGACATCTTGGGCGGATTCGGCCGCCGTGACTGCTTCGTTCGCGGCATCGGTCGCGGCGTTGGCGGCGGTGGTGGCCCGGGTCGCTGCCGTGTTCGCATCGGCCGCGTGGTCCGCCGCTTCATCAGCCGCGGTCGCTGCGGCGAGGGCATGGGTGATGGCGCTTGCCGCGGCCTGCTTCGACCGGTAGGCAGCCTGCGCGGCCTTGTTCGCGTAGGCGGCGGCGTCGTTGGCGGCCTGCGTGGCGCGTTCTGCTTGCGCCTTGGCGCGCCTGGCGGCGTTGATCGCCTCCGCCGTAGCCTTGCCGGTGGCCTTCAGCTTTTCCAATGCAGCCAGTGCGTTGGCAGCCGCAGTCACCGAGTCCGCCGCCGCTTGGACAGACGCCAGAGCTGCTTCACCGGCCGAGACGGCAGCGTCACCGGCCTGCCCTGCGGCATCTGCGATTTTTTGGGTAGCCTTGGCCATGTCGCGCGCTTTTGTAGCCGCGTCCCGGGCGGTGCCGGCCTTGGTGGCGTCAGTTGCGGCGTCGCCGGCTGCCTTCTGCGCGTCGGTTGCCTTTCGGGCGGTGGCGGCTGCGGCCGCAGCCGCACGGGTGGCCGCTGATGCTGCCGTGTGTGCAGCACGTTCTGCAGCGGCTGCTGCATTCACCGCGATCTTGGCGGATGCGGCGGCGCTCTTCGCCGCCTGGGCGGCCTGCTGTGCGGCCCGCGCGGCCCTCTGGGCATCTGCGCCCGCCTGGTCAGCCTCACTGGCCGCGGTCTGAGCGGCCTTCTTGGCGGACGCGGAGGCGGTCTTGGCCTTGGCCGCTTGGTCCTTCGCCTCCTGAGTAGCGGCGGCGGCGCGTTTGCCGGCATCGGCCGTCGCATTGACCAGGTCGGTCAGCGACGAGGTCTCCTCATCGCGAGCTGTGGCAACAGCCCAGCCCGATTCGATGAACTCAGTCAGTACGTTGACGTTTTCGGAGTCCAAGGCCCGCTGCGCGGCCGCGCGGACCTCCTTCCCGCCCGTCTGCATGATCTTAAGGACTTGGATCCGCTGGTCGGCGTAAAACGCATGCTGCCAGCCGGTGTCGAGGAATGCCCCGAGCGCATCGACGTCTTCTAGGTCCAGTGCCTTTTGGACCGCAGCGTGAAGCAGCGGGCCACTCGTCGCAAGCATCTGGTTCGCGCGGACCCGCGTGTCCTTGTCCTGCGCGCCGGCGAATCCTGTTTGCAGGAATGTGGTCAGTGCCTTCGCGTCGGTGGAGTCGAGTGCTGTCTGCGCAGCTGACTGGACGGCAGGGCCCCCGGAACCCAGGATGTCCAGCACCGCTGCGCGCTGGTCGGCAGCTGTGCCTTCTGCCCAGCCGGTGTCGAGGAATTCAGCGAGATCAGCGTCGCTGCCCACGAGGGCGGCGGCGGCTGCCGCGCGCACGGAGTCGCCACCTGATTGCCAGGCAATTGCTGCTTGGAGCCGGGGGCTGGGAGAAGTGGATTCTTCTGCCTGGGCCGTCTGAGGAACGACGAACTGACTGGCGACGACACCCATAACCACGGCTGGGATTAGCCGGTAGCGCAGGGATTTGGGTTTTCTTGCCGTCACGTAGATGGAGGTATCAAATTTGGACTTCCCCTTGCCGCGCGAGGCGCGGGGATCTATGAATTGCCACAAGAGTGACACTGTTAACCTTTTCCTCGGGTCACTGTTACGCTATCTGAGGGAATGAAGTAATCGAAACAACTTGCAGCATCCGGACGTAGACTAAAAAGCGATTGGCTGCAAGTCGATCTAGCCGATTGGGTCGCTTTGATCGAAATTTCGATCATGCCGCTGCCGGACCGGGTCTCGTTACATCTGCCATTCCGTGACGGCGATGCGCAGCGGGAACGGATGGATCGCTTGCGTCGTGACGTGCCCCGGCAAGCGACCCACCCGTGCTCGTAGTTCGATGAGCTTCGCGGCGAACGCGACCTTTGCTATCCGTTGACCTGCAGCTGCAGCAGCACGGTCGCCGGGTCGCCGGCGACGCCGACGCCAACCGGGGTGCTGCCGTCGGGGTCGACATCGACGGACAGCTTGTCACCGTCATCGGTCTCGAGCTTGGCGACGACGTCATGGCCGGTGCCGGCCTTGAGCCCGTCGCCCCGGATCTCGAAAACGCCGGGAACTTCGAGGTTCAGCAACCCAGTGGTGGCGTAGACCTTGAAGCAGACAAGGCCTTTGCCGCTGGTCCCGATGTTTTCCTCGGTCGTCCAGACCTTGAGGAGGCCGATGTCACCGTCGGCTGGGGTCGTGCAGTCGACCAGTAGAATGTTTCCGTCGCCAGAGATGAGCTTGATGTTCTTCTGGGCCAGGATCGTCGCCGCACCGGGGTAGGTGAAGTCCTCCACCGCCGACGGCGGGACATCGGCATCCGCGGCCGCAGTAACAGGCGTCGTCGCTGCCTTGGCGGCGATGGCCGTCGCGCCGAGGACCGCCAGAACAGCCGCCGCCATCATGCCGGCGAGCATGTTCGATCGCCGAGATCTAATCATTTCCCTGTCCTTTTACAAAAGAGTCCGGTGAGGCCCGTCAAAGCGGTGCCTGAGATCAGTAGCCGTGGGCAGCCGTCAGGAGATGAATGGCACAGCAGAGACGAGCTTGGAGCTCCACTTGCGCGGGGCCTCAGGGGTCGACGCGGTGCCTTCGATGTCGGTGCCCTTGCCGTCGTAGGGGGCCGCGTCGCGGAAGTAGCCCACGGTGCCTTCCGCGGTGACGCCGTAGTACATGCCATTGCCGGGTGAGGCCAGGCGGGTGTAGATGTCCCAGCCGCTGGTGGCCAGGGTGTAGCCGGTCCACTTGCCGGCGTCGTCGATGTTGTACGAGACCAGCCGGCCATCGCTGGTGTTACCCAGGATCCAGCCGCGACCGGTCGTGGTGAACGCCTTGAGGGTGAAGCCCGTGCCGATCGAGGTATTGGCGGTGATGTTGGCAGCGACCGGCTTGGTGCTGGTGATCGTGTACCGGCGCAGGGTGCCGGAGGCGATGCCGAACAGCGAACCGGCGCCGTCGTAGGCCAGCATGTCGTGGGTCCAGCCGCCGGCGAGGTCCACCGGAGCGGCGAAGGTCAGGACCGGCAGGGTGGTGGTGACATCGATCCGGAACAGCCGCCCGGTCGTCGCGGTGACGAGCACCGTGTCGTAGTTGAGGGTGGCGATGGCCTTGGCCTCGAACGGCAGCGTTGCCGCTGAGGTCACGGCGGCGATCGGCGCGCCGAAGGCGTCAGTGGCGGTGTAGGTGAGGTGGTTGGTGTCGTCGACACCGAAGACCGACACGTCGGCGGCGTTCTGCGGGAAGGCGCGCAGCGGGGCCGCGGAGAGCAGGGTCTGGTTCCAGCCGCTGGCGTCGACCGGGTCACTGCTGTGGCTGGCGATGTCGGTGCCCTTGCCATCGAACGGCGCCCCGTCGGTGTACCAGTCGAGCCGGCCGCTGCCGTTACGGGCGTAGTAGATCCCGTTGCCGGGCGACACCAGGTGAGTGGGGCCGGCCCAGCCGGTGGTGACCAGCGAGTAGCCGGTCCACTTGCCGACCGGGTCGATGTAGTAGGACCGCAGCACGCCGGCGTCGGTGGTTCCGAGGATCCAGTCCGGGCCGGTCGCGGTCAGGGTCTTGAGCGCGAAGCCGCTACCGATCACCGTGTTGTTGATGATGTTCGAGGCCTCGGGCTTCGCGCTGGTGACGGTGTAGCGGCGTAGCGTGTTCGCGGCGATGCCGAACAGCGACCCGTCGCCGTCGTAGGCCAGCAAGTCGTGCGTCCAGCCGGTTCCCACCTTGACCGGGGCGTTGAACGTCAGCGCCGGATTCACCCCGGTGACGTCGACCCGGTACAGCACGCCCGCGGTGTCGGTGGCCAGCAGGGTGTTGGCGTTGAGCGTGGCGAGCGCCTTGGGCGTGAATCCCAGAGTCGCCGTGGAGGTCACGGTGGTCAGGCGGTCACCCGAGCTGGATACGATCGCCGAGTAGGTCAGGTGACCGTCCGCGAGGGTGCCGAAGATCGACACATCGGCGACAGTGGTCTGCTTGATCCAACCGGCCAGGTTGTCCACCCGGATCTCGACGGCCTCTCGGCGAGTCTCCGTCTCGCCGAGGCAGCCACCCTGCCACGTCCGCTGGTTCAGGGCCACCAGTTCCAGGCCGGAGCTGGTCGAGCGCAGCGCCGGGCCGCCGGCGTCGCCCTTGCAGATCACCGAGGACTCGCTGCTGCCCGCGATGGTCAACGCGGTGTCATCGGCGGCGGTCACCCCGAATGTTCCGGTGTGCAGCTTCTTGGGCACCCACTCGGTGGCGGTCCGGCCGAAGCCGGCCACGGTCAGCTCATCACCCGTGCTCGGCGCGGAGGCGCCCACCACGACAGGGGTGATACCGGTCGCCGGCGTCGCCAGCTTGGCCAGGACCACGCCACGGTCGAGGTTCGGGACCAGATAGACCACCGGCGCCACGAGCCCATCGGTCTCGGTCAGGTCAGCACGTCCCACCGTCGCGGTCGTGGCGACCGCCGGGACTCCCGCGGCGACCTTGCCATCGCTGGCGAAACAGTCCGCTGCCGTGACGATCCACTGCGGTGCGACCAGCGCGCCGCTGCAGCCCCGTGCGCCGGCTCCAGAGCCGACCGACACCTTCGCCACGAAGTCGTACGTCGTACCGGTGGCCTCAGCCCCGCCCACGGCGAAGGCAGGCACAGCCGGTGCGATGCAGAAAACAGCTGCTACGACTCCGCCGGCAGCTATGAGCTTCGCCCGTGACTGCTGCCACCGGCTCGGCTGGGGAGTGTCCCCATTGATCATCTGCTTGTCTCCTGGGTATCTCCTGCAAATGCGCTGAGTAGCGCGTGAGGAGATTAATAAGCCGATGATCAACTTGGGAATCTACAGGTGATCTATATCCCACAACGTCGATGTTTCGGCGTGTCGTGCCGAGCGGGCATCCGATAGCGGCGTGGCCACGAACGTTTGAGGTGTCGGGGTCAGGCCGGCCGAGCCGAGGCTATTCCCAACTGCGCGGTGCCGCGAAGCTGGGCACTGCGGGTCAGTCGGGGCAGGCTGGGGCGTGAAGATCCAGGTTGCACGAGGCGCCGAAGGTGCGGTCAGCCCTGTCGGCAGTTGTAGGTGACCTTTGTGCCGGCCTGGATGGGGGACGGGTCGATGATGTTGACCGTGGCGGTTTCGGTGGTTTTGCCGGTGCCGTTGAAGGTCCAGCGGAGGGTGAGGGTGGCGGCTCGCTGGCCGCTGCCGATTTGTTCGGTGAGTACGGCGCCCGGCGCCGAGTCCGAGCGGAACCACTGGTAGCGGAGCACGCCGCTTCTGCCGTTGGTGTGGACGGTGGCGACCACATCGACGGTGACGTTGCAGCGGTTTCCGGCGGGCTGGGGTACGGCCACCGCGACGCTCTCCACCTCCAGGGGCCTGAGCCGCTGCCAGAGGTAGAAGCCGACCACCACGACCAGCGCCAGGGTCAGCAGGCTGGAGAGCACCGACACCAGTCGACGCCACACCGGGCGCGGCCGCCCGGCCGGGGTGGCGGCGGGCCAGGCTGGGGTGGGTTGCGGGGCGACCGGCACGCCCGGCCCGAAACGCAACTCGCCGGCGGCGCGCATGGTCGGGGCTTCGTCGACCGGGCTGACCTGCGGACCCGGGTCCGGCGCGGGTGTCGGGGTGGTGCGGTCCGGTCCGTTGAAGACGACGGTTGAGTCCGGGTTCGGTGCGGTGCGGTCCGGGCCGTTGAAGCTGACGGTCGAGTCCGGGTTCGGGGTGGGCAACCGGGCGGTGCGGTCCGATCCGCTGAGGCTGACGGTCGAGTCCGGGTTGCCCAGGTACACCGTGGGGATCGGGCGGTTGATGGTCGCCCAGGGGTCGGCGGGTTGCGTCCTGTCGTCGGGGGGTCCGTCCGGCCGGGTCATGCCTGCCGTCCCCGCGCCGGCACATGCCGCTGTGCAGTGAGCATGGCGTGCTCCTAACCGGGGGTGCAGATGTTGTCGAGGGTGACGTACACCGGTGACGCCGATCGGCCCGAGTTGCCGGCCGCGTCGACGGCGACCGCGGAGACCGGGACGCGGGTGGCCGACCTCGGCATCGGCAGCGGGCCGAGCGTTCCCCGGAAGACACCCCGGCCGACCGAGTCCATCGCCACGGTCGAGGTGGTGCCGCCCAGGGTGTAGCTGAAGCTGACCTTCAACTCGCCCGGGCCGCTCACATCGTCGGTGACGGTCACCGAGATGGTGCTGGTGCGGGTGCCGTACTGGCAGTTCTCCGCCTCCAGGGCCGTCCCGCGCGCGCTGACCGTCCCGACGGTGGGGGCGGTGGTGTCCGGCGGGGGTGTCGGCGAGGTGCTGGTCGACGGGCTCGGCGAGGACTTGGTGGGCGTGGGCTTGGTGGGCGTGGGCGAGGTGGACGAGGACGGACTGGGCGTGCTGCCCGGGTCCGCCGGCGACGTCGGGCTGGTGGTCACGGCCGGCGAGGTGGCCGGGAGGACCCCACTGGGCGCTGTGGCCACCACCGGATCGGCGGCGACGGGACTGGCCTGGCCACCGGCGAGGACCGGGGTCTCGGCCGCGGCGGCGTAGTGGTATCCCGCCAGGCCGGCCAGCAGGACCGCGACGAGGGCGCTGCCGGCCAGCACGGTCTTCTTGCGACTGCCGCCCGAACCGCCGGAACGGCCCGGCGTGGTGTCGCCGAGCGAGGTGGTGGCGAGGCTGGTGGCGCCCCCGCTGCCCTCGGGGAACGGCCACAGCAGGGCGAGCAGGGCCGCCCGGCGCGCCAGCTCGCGCAGCCCGCGGTCCTCCCAGCCCGGGCCGTACGCGGTGCCGGCCACCCGCTCCAGGATGTCGAGGAAGGCGAGCGCGTGCTGCGGCCGGTCGGTGGGCTGCTTGGCCATGCCGTACCGGAGCAGGTCGTGCACCGGGGCCGGAGCCGGATCGGTCGGGATGGGCGCGTTGGCGTGCTGGTCGTGCAGGGCGAAGATGTTCGCCCCGTCGTACGGCGGCTTGCCGGTGAGGCACTCGAAGAAGGTGGCGGTGGCGGCGTAGATGTCGCAGGCGGGCGTGGCCGGCGCCCCCGTCCACTGCTCGGGGGCCATGTAGCGGGGTGTGCCGGAGACGACGGTGTCGGCGCCCTGACCGACCGGCGCGGCGATGCCGAAGTCGGCGAGCTTGCTCTGCCCGTCCCCGGTCACCAGCACGTTCTCCGGCTTGTAGTCGCGGTGCACGACGCCGTGGGTGTGCGCCGCGGCCAGCCCGGCGAGGGAGCCCTTCAGCACGCAGAGCGCCGCCTCGGGGGTGGTCGGGCCGTGCTCGCGCAGCATGTGCCGCAGCGAGACCCCGTTGACCAGCTCCATCACGATCGCCGCGCCGTCGGCCGACTCGACGTACTCGTACAGCCGGGACACGTACGGATCGTCGATCTCGCCGAGCAGCCGCGCCTCGCGCCGGAAAGCGGCCCGGAACGAGGGGTCGTCGCCGAGATCGCGGATCAGATATTTGATCGCGACCGGGGTGCCGGTCGCGTCGTGGGTGGCGAGGACGACGCTGCCCGACGCGCCGGCGCCGAGCGGACGAACAGGCGTGTAGCCGGACAGCTGCCAGCCGCTCATTCGAGGCACTCCACCATCCATGGGGGCGGATGTCTGTCTCCGCCGCGCGGACCATTCTGGTCGTGAAAAAACCATAAAGGATCCGCGCAACGGCTGTTTCCGCCGACCGGTCGGGCGACCCCGCCCGCGACGTGTCAAGGGCCGTGGCCGTCCTCGCTGAGGCAGCGGAGTCTCCGATAGCGTGGAGTCACGGTGTCACCACGGGGAGGACGATGACAAGCCAGCCGGACGACGACGCGCCCGCGGCGGGGTTCGCCGAGGCCACGCCGGACACGTCGGCGCACCGCAAGCTGTTCAGCTACCTGACCGCCGATGCCGCGGACGACTACATCGCGATCATGCGGCTGTTCAGCGGCACGCTGCTCAACGATCTCTCGGCCGCCGAGGTCGCCGCCCAGCTCGCGGACCGTGGCGTCGCCCTGGATCCGGATCAGGCCGAGGACCGCTGCAAACAGCTCGTGGCGTGGGGCAACCTGGTGCGATCGGTACGGGAGACCCGGGTGCCGACCGTCGCCGCGTACCACCGATCTCGCTCTCGTTTTCAGGTGTCGAAGCTGGGCGGCCGACTGCACCGGGAGGCCGAGGAGATCCTCCGGGCGGTCGACGGTGTGCAGGAGGTGGCCCGGGAGCTGCTGGCCCGGATCGTCGAGAGCCTCGGCCAGATCCTGCGGCAGGCCGCCGACGTCCACCGGCCCGTCGACTCCGAGGCCCTGGCCGGCGCCGTGACAAGCGTTTTCACCGACCATCGGGTCTTCACCGAGTCGGTCACCGACTTCTACGCCTACCTCGCCGGCGTGCTGACCCGCTATGACCTCGCCAGCGAGGAGTACGCCCAGTTCAAGGACCTGCTGCTCGACTACGTCGACCTCATCGGCGCGGACGTCAACCGGAACGCACCGGAGATCCGGCGGCGGCTGCTTCTGCTGCTCGAACTGATCGACCCGGTGCTGGACAACCTGCCGACGGCGGCGGCGCTCGAGAACGGGCTCGTCGCGGTGGAGCGGCTGCCGGGTCGGACCCGGGTGGAGTGGGAGCAGCTCGCGGTCTGGTACGGCGCCGGTGAGGTCGCCTCGGGCCCGGATCAGCTGCGCGCGGCCGCCCGGCAGGCGCTCGGTCAGCTCATCATCAACGCGCGGAGGATGCTGACGGCTTCCGGGACCGGGCTGTCGCGGCGTGCCGATCTTCTGAAGCTGGCCTCGTGGTTCCGGGCCGCCGACAGCGACACCGCGCATCGGCTCTACGACGCGGCGTTCGGCAGCTATCCCGCACGTCACCTGCTCATCGGCCCGGAGGAGGCGGATCCGTCCGCCGGCCCGAACACGTCCTGGTGGGACAGCACCCCGGTGGACGTGCCGGTGTCGCTGCGCGAGCGCGGGGACCGTACGCCTCGTGGTCGCAACGCCCGCGTACCGGATCCCGGCGCCGATGCCCAGCACCTGCTGGAACGAGCGCGCCGCCGCAGCGAAGCGAGGCGCGCCGCCGCGGCCGAGCTGATCGCGGCGGGCACGCTGCACCGCAGCCGCCTGAGCCGGGCCGCCCGCGAGCTGCTGCTGGACAAGTTGTCCGGGCTGGTCGCGGCGGTTTCCCTCGCGGGCACGGCCGCCGAGGACCGGGACCACGACCTGGATCTCCTGCTGCGGGCGACACCCGCCGGCGGAGCGGCGACGATCATCACGGGTGACGATGGAACGGTCACCATCCAGGACGTGCTGCTCGCGGCCATGCCGTTGCGGGACGCCGTCGGACCGGCCGGCGAACGGGTGCCCGCGTGATCCCGTCGGCCACCGGCACCGATTCACAGGCGTCGCGTGATCGCCGTGCGGCGGCCCGGGCTCTGCTCGCGCATCCCATGCTGACCGCGGCGCACAGCGAAGACCTTGCTCTGGTACGGCTGCACGCGCCGGCGCTGCGTTCGATGTTCAAGTCCACGCTCGACTATCACCTCGTCGTCGAGTCGACCTTCGCGCGGCTGGTCAAGGGGCCGGTCAGCGCCGATGCCCCGCCGAGGCCCGCGCGCCGGCCGGACAGCATCGCGTTCACCCCGGCCACCTACGCGCTGCTGTCGTTGCTGTGCGCGGCGCTGCTCGTGCCCGGGACGGGCGAGCAGATCCTGATCTCGGCGCTGATCGAGCAGGTCCGTTCGGACGCGGCCACCATCGGCGTACCGGTGGGGGACACCCTGCCGGAGCGGCGGGCCCTGGTGACCGCGATCGGGCAGCTGATCACCTGGGGCGTGCTGACCGAGACCGACGGCACCGCCGGCGGCTGGGGTGAACGCCGGGACGAGGCGCTGCTGACCATTCACCGGGCGGTCCTGCCGCACGTGCTCGCCCGGTCGTTGTCCGGGTTCGATCACGCCGACGACCTGCTGGCGCCCGACCCCGGCCTCGCTGACCAGCCTCGCCGTTCGCTGCGGCGCAAGCTGATCGAAAATCCTTTGGTACGCCGTGAGGACCTGACCGACGGCGAACGTGACGTGCTGTCGAGAGAACGCAGCGAACTGACCCGGGTTCTGGCGGAGAACTTCGGCCTCGCCCTCGAGGTTCGTTCCGAGGGCGCGCTCGCGTACGACCTCGGCGGTGACGTCACGGACGTGGCCTTCCCGGGCAACGGCCGGATGAAGCAGGTGGCCCTGCTGCTGGTGGGCGAGTTGATCGAGCGGTGGACCGCGGCGGCCGGCCCCGTCGTCGTCCCCTGGGAGCAGGTCGACGTCGTGCTGACCGAGCTCACCGCCAGGCACGCCCGGATCTGGGGTGACGAACAGCCGGCCAACCTGCGTGCCGACGTCGTCGCCCTGCTCGGCGAGGTCGGTCTGGCCCGCACCACCGAGACGGAACTGGTGCTGCATCCGGCGGCCGCCCGCTACCGGCCGCGGCCCCGCACCGCACCGCCGACCCGCGCGGCCCGCCGCCTGGCCGGCCAGCTCGAACTGGAGATCCCGTGACCGACCTGTTCGACCAGACCCCACTGCGGCAGAACCCGCACCGGTGGCGCCTTTCGCGAGCGGGCTTCGTCAACGTGTGGCACTACTACGAGAACACCTTCGACATCTCCGGTGGCCGGTTGATCCTGCGCGGCACCAACGGCTCCGGCAAGTCCCGCGCCCTGGAGATGCTGCTCCCGTTCCTGCTCGACGCGGATCGGCGCAACATGGGCACCGGCTCGTCGGTCCGGATGGAGGACCTGATGAGCGCGGGCGCCGGCGATCAGGGCAACCGGCTCGGATACATGTGGCTCGAACTGTGCCAGAACCCCGGGCCCGACGGCGCCGAGACCCGCTACCTGACGCTGGGTGCCCTGGTGCGGTTCACGATCAGCACCAAGGAAGCGAAGGTCTGGTACTTCAGTACGCCACTGCGGGTCGGCTCGGAGTTGCCGCTGCTGGGGGCCGACCGGCAGGCGCTGTCGCGGCGTGACCTCGCCGACCTCGTCACCGAGGAACGCATCACCGACGTGCCGGAGAAACATCGGGAACGGGTCCGGGCCGAGGTTTTCGGACTGACCGGTCAGCTCGGCAAGGAACGCTTCGACGGGCTGACCAAACTCCTGCACACCCTGCGCTCACCCGACGTCGGGAACCGCATCGAGGAGGGCCGGCTGCCGGCGATCCTCGCCGACGCGCTCCCGCCGCTCTCCGAGGACGCGCTGACCGACGCGGGCCAGCAGCTCGACGGTCTCACCAGCACCCGGGACGACCAGTTGCGGCTGGAAGCCGCCCGCGAACAGGTCCGCACGTTCCTCGACGCCTATCGCAAGTACGTCACCGGGGTGCTCGCGTCGTCGCTTCAGGGCCTGCGCTCCGACGCGGTCCGGGCCAGGGCGGGCGCGGCGGAGGCAGCCGGGCTCGACGACGCGGCCGGGCGGAAGGAGCAGGAGCTGTCCGCGCGGAAGAGCGAGTTCGAGATGCTGGAGAGCGAGCAGGAGACGCTGGGCGTGCGCCTGGCCGGCCTGCGCGATTCCGACGCCTACCGCAGTGGCCAGGAGCTGCGGCAACTCACCACCGTGGTGGAGTCCCGCGCGGGGGAGGCGGACACCGCTCTCCGCGCGGCGGACGACCTGCGGCGTGCCGAGAAAGACAAGGTCACTGACGCCGACGTACGGGCCGACGACGTGGAGCAGACGGTCGCCGGCCTTTCCGTGACGCTGGTGCGGGTGCGGGAGCGACTCGCCGCCGTAGGGCTCACCGATCCGCAGTTGCCGGCCGAGATCCGTGCCGATCGGCGCCCGGGATCCGCTTCCAGCCGAGTGGTCCGGACCGATCGCGACGGCGAGCCGGAGGTCCTGACACAGCCGGTGCCCGACGTCGTGACCCTGGTCCCCGCCGACCTGGCCGGCCTCACCGAGCGGGTGACCCGGGCCGGTGCGGCCGGGCGCAGCCGGGCGGGCCAGGCCGGGAACCGTGCTGCCGACGCCCAGGCGCTGTCCGCGGCCCGGCGGAAGGTGGACCGGGCCGCGGACGACGCGGCCAGCGCCGAGCAGCGGGCCGACGACGCCGCCGAGGCGAGCCGGCAGGCTGTCGAACAGCGTGACCGGTCCGCGTTCGCGCTGGCCGACGGCTGGCGCGCCTGGATCGCCGACCCGGCCACCGCTGAACTGTTCGGGACCGTCGACTGGTCCGCTCATCCGATTCTCGGTGTCCTGCTCGCCGACCGGTCGGCGCTGTGCGATGACGGCGGTGACCTCGATCTGCGGGAGTTGGATCGGGCCGCGGACGACACCGTCGCCGTCGCCACGTCAGCCGTGGCCGCCGCGCTGAGCCGCCTCGACGTCGAGGACGGGGCCGCCCGGCAGGTGGCCGTCCGACTGGAGAACGAACGAACCGAGCTCCGTTCCGCCCGCGATCCCGAACCGGAGCAGCCCACCTGGGTGACCGGGTCCGACGGCGTACCGATGTGGCGGTGTGTGGATTTTTCCGGCGCGATCGATGACGAGAGCCGAGCCGGTATCGAAGCCGCGCTCATCGCCTCCGGCCTGCTGACCGCGACAGTCGACGGCGCCGGCCGGCTCGCGGCGCCGGCCGGGCATCTCCTCGTGACGCCGCATGACCCGCACGTGCGTACCCCGTTGAGTGCCGTGCTCACCGTCGATCCGGCCAGTCCGCTACCCGCCGAAGCGGTTCTGAGCGTGCTGAACCGGATCGGGTTCGGTGACGACGATGCCACCACGTGGATCAGGGCCGACGGCAGCTGGGCCAACGGCGCCCTCCGCGGCCGGCACCACGTCCCGGTGGCCCGGCACATCGGTGCGGCCGCCCGGGCCGCCGCGCGCGCCGTACGTCTGGCCGCCATCGACGCCGAACTGGCCGAGCTGGCCGAGGCTCGCCGCGGGCGCCGGCAGCAACGCGACGAACTGCTCGCCAGCGGCGCCCGGATCCGCGACTGGGGTCGCGCGGTTCCGTCCTCCGTCGAACTTGTCCAGGCGCGGTCCCTTGCGACGGACAAGCTCCGCGAGGAGGGCCGGTGGCGGTCGCAGGCCGCAGAGCTGCGAAGGCTGGCCGACGACCTGAACCGGGCCTGGGCCGTTCAGGACCGTGACCATCGCCGGGCGTGTTCCGATTTCGGCCTGCCCGCCGACGAGGAATCCCTGCGTGCGCTCCAGTCGAGGGCGCAGGACGCGGCGCGCGGTTGCGCTGAGGCGGTGGAGAAGGCCGGCGTCGTCGAGCAGGCGATCACCCGCCACGAGCAGACAGCCGCCCGGATCGCCGAGGTGGCCGGTCGCCGCGACACCGCGGAAGGCGAGGCCGCGCGGGCGTGCCAGACCTGGCAGAACGCCCTGACCAGACTCCGGACCCTCCGGGAGTCGGTCGGCATCGCCGCTGCCGAGGTCCATCGGCAGGTCACCGACACCGAGAGACTTCTCGCCAAGGTCGTCGACGGGTTGCGGGACACCCGGAAGGCGATCGACGGACTCAACTGGGCAGCGGGCAAGGCCAGATCCGACGCCCAGACCGCCGCGGGCACCGCCGAGCGGCTCCGCCTCGACCTCGGCGACCGGGTGACCGCGGTCCGGAACCAGTTCGACCAGCCCGGGGTCATCGCCACGGCCTTCCCGTCCGCGCCGGACGAGCTGCTCGACGACCCGGTCCCGGCGGCCGTCGAGAGGCAGGTCGGGGTGCTGCTCGCCGCGCTGCGCCGCGGACGTACCGACGAGAACAGCCTCCTGCGCGCTCAGCAGGTCTTCGAACGGGAGATCTCCGGCAGCTACGACGTGTCCGCGACCGTTGCCGCCGGCATCAAGCTCTTCGAGCTGGTCGACGCCGAGGGCCGCCGGCCGCTCGCCCAGGCGGCCGACGAGATCGACCGCCGGTGCGAGCGGGGCCGGGCCGCACTCACCGAACGCGAACACGCGGTCTTCCACCGGTTCGTCCTGGGCGAGGTCGGCGAGGAGCTGCGGCGGCGGCTCGCCCAGGCCGACAAGCTGATCAAGGCGATGAACGCCAGCCTCCGGTCGATCAGAACCAGCCACGGCATCGGGGTACGACTGACCTGGAAGCTGGCCGACGAGACCGGCGCCGACATCGCCCGCATCAAGGCGCTGGTCAGTACCGCCGCCGCGGTCCGCGATGCGGTCCAGGACGACGAACTGACCGACCTGCTCACCGCCCGGGTCGCGGCCGAGGCGGTCAAGGAACCGAGCGCCGGCTACGCCGTCCACCTGCGCTCCGCCCTGGACTATCGGGCCTGGCACACCGTTGAAGTGATCATCACCGGCCCGGAGGAGGGTCGTGAACGGCGGATCAGCCGCCGGGCCAAGCTGTCGCAGGGCGAGACCAGGTTCGTTTCGTACGTGACCCTGTTCGCCGCCGTGGACGCGTACCTGACCGGCCTGGAGAACACCACGACCGCCTTGCGTCTGATCCTGCTCGACGACGCGTTCGCCAAGGTCGACGACGCGACGGTCGCCGAACTGCTCGGTCTCCTGGTCCGCCTCGACGTGGATTTCGCCATGACCGGCCACGCGCTCTGGGGCTGTGTTCCCCAGGTGCCCGCCCTGGACATCTACGAGATCTGCCGCGAGGAAGGCACCCCCGCGGCGACCGCCCATGTGCACTGGGACGGCCGCACCCGGCACTTCCTGCGGGCCGCATGACCGGGAACCCGACGGGGCTGCCGCCGAGCCTGCGCGCGTACCTGTCGATCGCGAGCCTCGACCCGGTCTGGACGGCAGCGCGGGCCCGGCTCGAACGCAACGGCCGGCAACCGACCGGGACGATCACCGCGGTGGTCGACGACGTTGCCGCCGATCACCTGTCCGGGCTGCTGGGCCGGCCGGTCGCCGCGGGCGCGACCCGGATCAAGCTTGCCGACCTCGACACCGTCCTGCGAACTTCCAAGGCCGGACGAGGAATCGTCAGCGTGCTCGAAGACCTGCAGGGCCGGCCGGTGATCGACCGGCGCGCGCTGCGCGACCAGAGCCAGATCGAATGGGCCGAGGTCTGGCAGCGGCTGGACGCCGCCCTGTATGACGCGGGCCTGGCCGGGGCGCCGTGGGCCCCGAAGTGGATCGCTGATCTGCGGCGAACCGGAATCCTGACCAGGGCCGGCGCGCACGCGGCCGGTCAGGCACTGGAGCAGGCGGTCGCCGGGCTCGCGTTGCTGCTCGTGCCGGCGTCGTCATCCGGCCGGGCCTGGGAACTCGCCGCACTCGCGAGTCAGGTCACCGGCACCGCCCACGGCCTCGACGACACCACCCTGGCCTCGTCGGTGCTGCTTCGAGCGGCGGCATTCGCGGTGGACCGTCCCGTCCCGGAGTCCGCGGCCGACCGCCGCGAGCTGTGGGGAGTGTTGAACGTCCACACCGACATGCTGTCCGGGACGGTGCTGACCTGGCAACTTCGTCCGCTCGGCGATGACGGGTGGTCCCGGATGCTTCGCGAACGGGCCCAGCTGGGGCTGGTCACCCACCTCACCCTGCATGAACTGGCCGTCGCGGCTCCGGCGTCCTGGTCCGAGCCGGGGCAGGTCGTGTCCGTCTGCGAGAACCCCCAGGTCATGCAGGCTGCGGTACGAGCGAGCACGGCAACACCGCTGCTGTGCCTCTCCGGCAACCCGGCGAGTGCGGGCACCCGGCTGTTGCGACACCTGGTCACGGCCGGGATTCCGGTCCGGTACCACGGCGACTTCGACTGGCCCGGCGTGGCGATTGCCGGTCGGGTACTTCAGCAGGGCGCCCTGCCCTGGCGGATGGCCGCGAACGACTACCTCGCGGCCGTCGCCGGCCTCGACGGCAGCCATGCGGTACCGCTCGCCGGCCGGCCGGCGCCGACACCGTGGGATCCACCTCTGGCGGCAGCGATGTCGAAGCACGGGCTGGCAGTCCACGAGGAGTTCGTGCTTGCCGATCTCCTGGCCGACCTTTGGGCAGATGACGCGGTGGCGCGCTGAGACCGCCGGTGGGGGTCTCAGCGCGCCGCTGTTTCAGTTACTTGCAGGACTTGGCCCCGGACGCGTACGCCAGGCCGAAGCCGGACGCCGACGAGTCCATGTAGATCACCTCGCGGCCGGTGGCTGCGCTGGCGTACATCTGCGCGCCGGGGCTGCAGGACGCCGGGCCGAGGTACCTGCCCTGGAACGTGTACTGCTTGAGTTTCGGGTTGAGCGCGTTGCTGGGGTAGCCGCCGCTCTCGATCCAGGCCTTCACCGGGGCCTCCTCGGTGACGGTGAGGGTGGTGTCGGACAGCGCGACGGTGTCGGCGCGGATCGCCTGCGGGGAGTTCTCCTCGAACAGCAGGTGGCTGGTGCTCGTGGCGAAGTCGAAGAGGCGTACGGAGTCGTAGTACGCGCCCTGGCTCCACTCGCCGTCGATGATCGTGCCGTAGTCGCGGTCGGTCATCCAGGCGACGCCGGTGGCCGACAGGTCGGGGTAGCTCATCCGCTCGGCGCCGTAGTCGCCGCCGGCGTAGGTCCGCTGCGCGGTCGCGACGTCGTAGACCTCGACGCCCAGCGACCAGTATTGACCGTTGGCATCGGGCTGCTGGTAGATCTCGTACCGTACGTAGGAAATCTTTCCGTTCTTGACGTTGGGTGCCGTCGCGGGGCCGAACCAGTCCGGATGCGCGACGGTGTGCACGGTCGGCGAGCTGCCCTGCAGGTAGCGCACGACGTCGAGGTATCCCTGGGTCGCGTCGTACTGGCTCCAGGCGACGAGGTCGCCGTCGAAGCCGAGGCCGTTGATGCGTTCCGGGGAGCGGTAGAGCTCCTTGACCGGGCCGCCGCGCAGCGGCGCCGACAGGATGCGGTTGGTCTCCCAGGTCGGCGATTCGGGGTCCACGGCGATCGACAACCACACGACGCGTTTGCCGTCGGTGTGCGGGAAGCCGTTGATGCTCCCGTCGTCGGGGGAGATCCGGTACGGCGTGCCCTTGCCGCTGGTGCGGCCGACCCAGATCGAGGTCGGCTCGGTGCGGTTGGCGTCCGATCGCGGCACGGCGAACCAGCCGCCGGCCGTGCTGGCCTTCATGTCGGCGTACATACCGGTGTTGAGCCGGTCGATCAGGACCTGGGTGCCCTTGCCGTAGAGGTTCGCCTCCCACTTCGCGGTGATCCCGCGCGAGTCGAACGCGGTCTGGACCACCTTGAGGTCGCCCTTGCTCAGACGGAACGACTTGGCGGCGGCGAGCACCGCGTCGCGCGCGTCGACGAAGTCGGACATCGGCGTCAGGTAGTCGGTGAGAGCGCGATAGATGACCTTGTCGGCGACCGTCTTGCCGAGCGCCTGGCGCAGGTCCCAGAGGGCGCCGGACACGATCGTCGAGTTGAGGTGCACGCCGCCGTCGTCCATCGACGGAATGTCGATGAGGTGCTGGAAGTCGGCCGTGGTGGCGCCGTCGTCGAGGTCGCGCAGGGCGCACTGGGCGGGCGCCAGCGTGCGGCAGAGGTCGCCGCCGAGCAGGCTCGCCTGCGGGTCGGACATCGAGGTGCCGGACGCGTCGACGTCGATGGCGTTGCCGAAGTAGTCGGCGATGGCCTCGTTGAGCGCGCCCGGCTGGCCGGCGTAGACCAGGCTGGCGGTGTGCTCGACCACGCCGTGCGTCATCTCGTGGCCCACCACGTCCGGGTCCGCGGCCAGCGGCAGGTACTCGTCGTCGCCGCTGCCGTACACCATGCGGGTGCCGTCCCAGTACGCGTTGACCCACGGGTAGCCGCCGTACGTGATCCCGACGATCGAGTCGATCGGCATGCCCGCGTCGTCCAGGCTGTCGCGCCCGAGCTTCGTCTGGTACCACTCGAACACCTTCGCGGCGTCCCAGGCGGCGTCCACCGCGCCGGCCTCGGTCAGGTCGGCGGCGAGCGTGGTCGACGGCGACGCGAACGGGGCCAGGCCCTCCGGCCACTGGCCGCCACCCAGCTCGTAGTAGTCCCGCCCCCGGGCGTCCCAGGTCGTGATCGGTACCGTACCGCCGCCCTGGATCTTGTGGGTTTGATCTTTAAGCAGGTAGGAGCCGGTGTCGGAGCGGACGAGGGGGAGCGACACGGTGGCGCCGTGCAGGGTGGTGCCCTGGCCGGCGACCTGCGTCGTCCCGTTGCCCGCCGGGAGCGGTTTCGTCGTGGCCTGCGGCGTGCCGCCGGTGGCCTGCTGGGCGGGGACGAAGGACTTGATCCGGCTGACGCTCAGCAGCGGCACGCCGTTCGTCGCGCCGACGTACACGTCACGCAGCACAGGCTGACCCGTGACGGCGTCCTTGCCCTGGACGAGCACCCGCCGCGCGAGCAGGCCGGTGCCGGTCGGCATGATCAGGAGTCCCTGGTCGGTGCCGGTCAGGTCGGAGGTGGCGGCACCGGGTGTCCGACCGCCTACGACCGCCGTGCCCGGGTGCAAACTTTTGCGGACGTCCTCGACCGCCCGGGAGACGGCGAGCGCGGTGGGGATCGGGGTGACGGTCGTGTCGACGTCCAGGTTGGTGAAGTAGCTGCCCGACGTTCCGGTCACGGTACGTTTGCCGGCCGTCTTCTCGGTGCGCACCACGTACTGGGCGCCGAACACGGGCAGGCCCTTGTACTTCTGGTCCAGGCGTACCGTCTCCCGTTCGCCCTGGGTCTCGACGCTCTCGGTGGTGAGCGTGCCGGCCGGATCGCTGATCTTGTAGCGGTCCCGGTGGCCGGCGAGGTGCGCCTTGGCGGCCTGGTCGGGCGCGATCGTGGCGTCGACCGGGTCGGCGACGTCGTCCACGAGCGCCGGGGTGTCCGTCGCGGGCGCCACGGTGACCGGGACGGCGTCGTCCGGCGATGGCGAGGGCGCCGCGTTCGCGGCCTGGGCGGTGGTTCCGAGGAGGGTAGCCGCCGCCAGTACGGCGATCGCGGACAGCGCCTTGGGTCTGGGCAATTGATGCTCCTGCCGAGTGGTGAACCGGTTCACCCAGCTCACCCCGGCGTCGGCGCCGGCCACAAGGACGACACTGCGCACTTGCACAAGTGCGCAGTCCACATCGGAAGAGTTCTTACAGATTCGTAATCCCCGATTCATCGGAGCGCGGGGCACCCGGCGCATGCTCGCGTCGGAGGGTGCAAGGGCGTATGGACGAATCGGACATTCCGTGGTCGGCCACTGGTCTTGATCCGTTGGCCGGTCGCGTGCTGGAGCACCTGGTGGCCGTGCGATCGGCGGATCGCGACGAGATGGCGTCCGCGGCCGGGGTGTCACCCGCGGAGGCGGAGCGAGCGCTGCGGAACCTCGCGGACTCGGCACTGGCGACGCGGATCGGCGGTGCGGCGCCGCGCTGGGCGGCCGCGCCGCCGCGCCCGTCGCTCGGCGCCCTGCTGGCCCGGCGCCGGGCCGAACTGGCCCGCGTCGAGGACCTCGTGGAGCGGCTCTCCGAAGCGCACGAGGCGGTGTCCGGGCCGCGCGCCACGGACCTGGTGGAGGTGCTGAAGAGCGAGGAGGAGGTGCCCGCGCGCTATCGCCAGCTGCTCACCGGCAGCACCTTCGAGGTGCTGCATCTGGCGAAGCCGCCGTATGTGACCGGCGGGTCGGCGTCCGCCGAGGCGGTCGGGGTGACGCCCGGCGTGCGGATGCGATCGGTGTACGAGACGGACGGCTTCACCGACGCGGTGTCGGTCAGGACCGCTCGGCGCGGGACGGGCCAGGGCGGACAACTGCGGCTGACCTCGCAGATCCCGGTGAAGCTGGTGATCTTCGACCGGGCGGCCGCCCTGCTGCCGATCTGGGCGGACCGCCCGTCGTCGGGTTCCCTGGTCGTGCACTCGCCCGCGCTGGTGACGGCGCTCGTGGCGCTGTTCGAGAGCGTGTGGGAGCGGGCCGAGCCGGTGTCGCTGACGAGACGGCACGAGCTGTCGGACGCGGATCGCGCGCTGTCGGCCTCGGGACGGGACCTGCGGACCCGGGAGATCCTGCGGATGATGGCGGTCGGGATGAAGGACGAGACGATCGCCCGGATCCTGCACATCAGCCGTCGCACCGTTCAGCAGCACATCAGCGATGCGGGGGCGGTGCTCGGCGCCCGGACCCGCTTCCAGATCGCCGTGCTGGCGGCCAAGCAGGGGTGGCTGAACGACCAGGCCGACAGCGTCCGGCAGCGGGAGTCGTTGCCGTCTCGATGACGAGGCGCTTTCGTCTTGCCTGCAGATGATCTTGGATGCGAGCATGGCGGTCCGGTGACGGCCCGGCGGCGACGCTGGAGAAATCCGCGTCCCGGGCCGGGTCCAGGGCTTCGGCTGGACGACGATTGAGGACCATTCGGATTGATGACTACGACCGGGAGCACGGAACCAGGCGACGTCTCGGTGCGCCGCGGGGCCGGCCGGACGGCTCGAGGCCTGTGGATCGCCGCCACGTCGGCGATGCTGGCGGCCATGCTCGGCGCATGGCTGGGCTGGCAGCTCGCGGATGACCTGCCGACGGCCGGCGAGATGCGGTCGCTCGTCGAGGTGGTGGCGCCGGGCGCGGCCGTCGCCGAGGTCACCCGGGCCGATCAGATCTCCGGCTTCGAGTACGCCGAGGACGAGCCCAGCTCGGCGATCGTCGCCGGTTCCGACGAGTACGGCGCCGGCTACGTCGAGGTGGCGTTCGCCGAGAATGTCGGCATCCCGATGGCGCCGGTGGCGCAGCGGCTGCGGGCGGCCGGCTGGCGGGTCGGGGACTGGAGCGACACGGAATTGACCGCGGCGCACGGGGGATGGCGGGTCCAGGTCTACGACGACTGGGGCCCGGCCACCGTCCGGGTGGAACGTGCCGAGCCGATCACGGCGCTGCTCCTCACGGCGTTGTCCGGCGCTGCCGGCGCCTGGCTGGGCTGGATCCTGGCGCGCCGGGTGCGGATCAGTCTCGGCGTGCTGGGGACGGTCGGCTTCGTCATGTTGCTGCCCAACACGCTGGCCGGCGCCCTCGCGGTGGTCGGGGACGTCGTGGAAGCCTTCGGCACCGGGCTGGTTCCGCTGCCGTGGGAGTTCATGTGGATCATCCTGTGGCGGCCGCTGACCCTGCTCGGCCTCCTGCTGGTCGGTGCCTGGCTGGTTCAGGCGTTCATCGATCGCCCGCGCAGCCCGGAGTGACGGACTAGGCGGGTTCTGCCGTTGCCGGTGGGCGCTGCCCGGCCCCGGCCAGGCGGATCGGGCCGGGGAACGGGATGTCGCGGGCCAGGTCGAAGGTCTTCTGCCCGCTGGTCACCGGCTGGCCGGCGATGGCCAGGGCGCCCTTGATCTCGCAGTCGCCGGCCCGGACGCCGGTGACGCAGCCGTCGCGCACGTGGACCAGGACCCCGCGCAGGGTCAGGCCCAGGTCGAGCTGGACGCTGACGGTCGCCACCCGCGTATGGCCCAGGTACACCTCGACCCGCGGCCCGTAGCCGACCGAGACCTCGTGCGTGACCAGCCCGATCAGCCGGACCGCGTCGGGGTCGCCGGCGGTCTCCTCGGCCGCCTGGACCAGCGCCCCGTATTTCGACCAGGACCGCTCGAAGATCGTGCCGACGCTCATCCCGAGGAGCTCGCCGGCGACGCTGCCGATCTCGTCGACCACGGCGTCCGTGGTCAGGCCGGCGGTGCGGCCCAGGCGGTCGCGGAGCTCGCCGGCCGAGTCGGTCGAGCGGAGCGCCTCGGCCAGCGCGCGGGCCGTGCCGTCCGGGTTGTCGAAGAAGACGGCGCTGATCGGGGCGGTCGTCATGGCAGGCCCTCCGGCACGTGGGGAGTGAGGCGGGGACGGCGGATCTCGAGCCGGATGTCATGGGCCGGTGGCGCGTCCGGGCGATCGACCCGTACGGACATCTCCTCGACGGCGGGCACCGGGACGACGAACACCGCCTCTTCGCTCGGCGCCTCGTCGCGCGGGCGGCGATCGCCGGACGTTCCGGTCGCCGGGCGGGGCCGGAACCGGTCGAGGACCGGCTTGCGGACGGCGCGGAAGGCGATCAGGCCGGCCAGCACGGCGGCGCCGAGCGCGGTCCGCCAGAGCAGCCCCCAGGCGGTGTCCCACCAGTGGTGATCCGCCTTGTCGGGCGGCAGCACCCGGAACGACGAGAGGCCCTGGGCGGTGCCGCCGGGACTGCCGGACCGGGCGTAGGCGATCGTCCAGCGCAGCGGGCTCGGGCCGACCGGCATCGCCGGCGGCACCTCGACCTGTGCCGTCCATCCGTTCGCCGACTGCTGACAGGTGGTCAGGGTCTTCTCGGTGAAACCGACCCAGCACCCGGTGATGGCCACGCCGGTGTCCGCGGGCCGGTGCGAGACGGTCACCTCCCGGCCGCCGGTCGCGGCGGCCGGCTCGGCGACCACCTCGAAGGCCGGGGCCACCTGCGCGGATGCGCTCGTCGTGCGGTCGGTCGTGTCCACGGCACCGGCGCTGTCGATGGTCGGCGGGGTCGTGGCCTCGGTGGACGGCGTGGTTTTCTTCGTGGGCGGCGTCGTGGTCGGCCCGGTCTTCGGCAGCGGCGGCAGGATCAGGTACGGGATGACGTCGTCGTCCACCCCCTTGCGGCCGCCCGGCCCGGTGGACTCCACGCCCCAGCGCAGCAGCGTCGCGCCGAACGGCAGATCGGGCACCCGGGTGCGCACGACGTGACGCCGGGACGGGTGCCCGCAGGTGTCGCCGGCCGCGTGCGGGAAGAAGGCGATGCAGTCCGCGATCTCCACTCCCTGGACCAGCGAGGTGAACGTCAGCGTGACCGTGTCGCCGGGCCGCGCCGACGCGGGCTGGACGGTCACCGAGAAGCGCGGATCCTCGACCACGACGGTGAAGTCGACCGACCCCTGCCGGTGGTCGCCCTGCTCGCCCCGCCGGGAGCTCGCGAAGGTCAGCTCCCACGGCAAGGTGGCCGGTCCGGCCTCGGCGTCGCCGGGAACGGTGACCGTCGCCAGGTCGGTGCCGGTGCAGTCGATGCGCTCGCCCCGATAGGTCACGGAGCACGTCTTGACCGTCACGCCGGGGGTCAGGCTCTCGAACCTGACCGTCACCGGTGTGCCCGGTCCGACCCGGTCCGAGCCGGCGATCCCCACCTGGAATTCCGGCGCGGGCCACGGTTCCACCGTGATCTCGACCCGGCCCGGCGCGGTGTCGTCGGTTCCCGGGCCGCCGGTGTAGGCGACCTTCCAGGGCAGGGCCGAGGTGGTGTCCGGGGCGGGCACCCGGGCGAACCATCCGCGGCTGTCCTTGTCGCACTCGACGCCGTGCACGTCGCAGCCGGTGATGGACACGCCGGCCGTTCCGCTGGTGAATCTGACGTCGACCGGTTCGCCGGGGTTGGCCGCTGCCGGCTCCACGACCGTGCTGAACGCCGGCCGGAGAGCCTCGAAGGTGAAGACACCCTTGTCGGGAGCGTTCCTTTCAAGGGTGTGCCGGACCGCCCAGGAGACCTCGTGCTTGCCGGCCGTCAGGGATCTCGGCATGACCATCGTCCAGGTCGCGTCGCCGGCCTTGCCCCCGCACCGGGCCGTCGACTTCGGATCGCCGTCCAGGAAGAACTCGCAGCTGGTCACGGCGGCGACCGGGGCCGCCGCCCGATAGTTGATGACCGGCGGCTGGTAGGTGAACGTGACGGCGACCTCCGTGCCCGGCAGGCCGGCGGCAGAGTCCGGGCTCGCGGTGAAGCGGGGGTCGCGTGCCTGCGCGGCGACAGGCGTCATCGGCGTCGCGAGCAGCGCTATCGCGACGACAACCCGACCCAGCCGGAAAGACATCCCCCTACCGTCCATCCCGGAGGCGGGCGCGTCAGCCAAATCACGGACACCGGACCCGGCTGCCCCTTTTGTGCGAAGCCTGCCGCGATATCCGATGAGCAATTAGCAAAGAATGGGACAGAAGTAATCTTTGCCAAGATCCACTTCTGATTTGGCGCGCTATCCCGGACCTTGGCCGGTGCGGGCGTTTGCCCAGTTCGCGCGCGAGAATATGACTCGGTTGATCACCTGACAAGAGGTCGGGCCCGCCACCGTCTGAATGCTTCTCACTACTGGCTGATTGGCGGTGACAATCGGTCGAGTCGACGTCACTCAATGCTGTTCTCTGGTCGTATGTTTCGTCCGACCATCCTGTGTGTTCCCCAGATCGACTTTCGAGGGCGGTACGGCGCGCGGTCTCCCGCCGCACCGGAGAGCGAGTGATGATGACTGCTGGTGCGCGTCAACGTCAGCGCGGACGGCCTTTCGGGGTCGTGGCGCGGGTGCTGCTGCCGATCGCGCTGGTCCTGTCGGTGACCGTGCTGTTCGCCATGGTCTGGCAGTCGGCCGGCGACGAGTCCGACTTCGCCTCGCTGGAGCGGGACGGCGTCCGGTACATCCAGGCCCTCGGCCCGCTGGAGATCGCGCTGGCCGGCGCCGAGTCGGCCGCGGTCGGCGGCGACCAGCCGAAGACCGACCAGGTCGCCCGGGCGGTCGAGGCGGTCGCCGCGGTGGACGGGCAGCTGCGCGACCGGCTGGGCACACAGGACCGGTGGGACGGTCTGCGCACCAAGATCCAGGCGCTGCCGGCGAGCGGGAGCGCGACGACCGTGATCGCCGACTACAGCACCGTGCACGACCTGCTGCTGGCGCTGATGGACAAGGTGCGCAACAACTCCAAGCTGATCCGGGACCCGGACGCGGACCTCTACTACCTGGAGGACGGCGCCGCCCAGGAGCTCCCGGAGGGCGTCGCGGCCGCCGCCCACTACACGAACCTGCTGCTCAGCAACGGTGGGTTGGTCGACATCACCTCGGCCGGCTCCGACCTGGCCAGCAACGCGCAGGACCTCTCCGACGACGTCCGCCTCGCGGTGGAGGCGGGCGGCGGCGCCAGCGGTGGTCTCGGCGGCGCGCTGCTGAGCAAACTGGACCGGTTCAACCGGGCGACCGACACCCTGCAGCCGCTGATGGCGCCGGTCGTCTCCGGCAAGGGCAAGGTCGACGCCGAGCAGGTCGCCAAGGCCCGTGACGAGGCGCAGACGGCCGCCGCGGACCTGTCCGCGGCGCTGCTCGGCCAGATCGACCTCGGGCTGCAGGACCGGATCTCGTCGCTGGACGATCGCCGGCTGCTGGCCGCGGCGGCCTTCGTGGTGACGATCCTGCTGGCGTTCGCCCCGCTCGGCGCGACGCTGGTGGCCCGCCGGCGCCGGCCTGCCCCGGCAGGCGAGCGCGTCGCCGAGCCGGAGTACGCACCCCGGGAGTTGCAGCGTGTTTCTCGGTAGGCTCCGGATCCGCGGCAAGCTCACGCTGCTGGTCATCATTCCGCTGCTGGCGGTCGCCGGCCTGGTCGTCCCGGTGGTCCGCGGCCTGGTGCGCGACGCCGCCCGGGCGAGCGAGGTCGACCGGGTCGCCACCGTCGCCGAGCGGGTCGGCAACCTGCTCGCCGACCTGCAACGCGAGCGGCTGCTCGAAGTCGGCTACCTGCTCGGTGTGGTCAGCGGCGACGACGTGGAGCTGCAGATCGCCGCGGTCACCGACCGGGTCCGGGACGTGCCGTACGAGCTCGGCGACACCCTGCCGGCCGCGGTGCGGGACCGGATCGCCGCGGTGGGCTCGCTCACCGAGCTGCGCGACCGGGTGCGGGCCCGGAAGGCGACCGCGGACCAGGTGATCGAGGCGTACGCGCCACTGCTCGATACGATGATCGAGTCGTTCGAGCTGGTGCGGAACTCCGACCCGGCCACCGAGGCCGGCCGGCAGCTGATCGCGCTCGACGCGCTGTTGCGCCTGGACGAGTCGAACACCGAGAGCACCGCGCTGCTGGCCGCGATGGCCGGTGGGGACGTGGCCGGGCACTTCGTCCGCTACCACGAGGAACGCGCCGAGTACGACACCTACCTGGACCGGTTCGAGAACTTCGCCACGCCCGCCGAGCGCGAACTGTACGACCTGGTCGCGGCGGCCTTCCAGGACCGGCTCGGCAAGGACTTCGAGGCGAACTTCGCCGCCGACCCGGCCACGACGATGGCGGCGCTGCCGGTCGCCCGGCTGTTCCCGGCGCTGCGCTCGTTCAGCGTCCTCGGCGGCTTCGTCAAGAAGCGCCTCGCCGACGAGGTCGACTCCCTCGTCGAAGATCAACGTCAACGGCAACTGACCATTGCGTACGCGGTCGGGGCCCTTGTCCTTGTCGTTCTGCTCCTGGTTCTGCTCCTGGTCGCGGCGGTCGCCCGCGCGGTCGCGGTGCCGCTGACGCAACTCAGCCGCGCCGCCGAGCTGGTCGCCGAGGCCGGTGAGACGGAGCTGCGGCGGATCGCGGACGACGAGAGTGAAACGATCGAACCGGTCAGTTTCGAGGTCCTCGACCTGGACTCGCAGGACGAGATCGGCGACCTGGCCCGCGTCTTCGAACGGGTCCAGAACACCGCGTCGCAGCTGGTCGAGCGGCAGGTGCTGAGCCGGCGCAACGTCGCCGAGATGTTCGGTCACATCGGCCGCCGCACCCAGAACCTGGTCGGCGGGCAGGTCGGCCTGATCGACGAGCTGGAGAACGAGGAGACCAGCCCGGAGCGGCTGACCAAGCTCTATCAGCTCGACCACATCGCCAACCGGCTGCGCCGCAGCGCCGACTCGCTCGTGGTGATCTCCGGCGCCGAGCGGGAGCAGACCCACCTGTCCCCGGTCCGGCTCAACGACGTGGCCCGTCTCGCTCTCGCCGAGATCGAGGAGTACACCCGGGTCGACGTCGACGTCCCGCTGGACCTGCTGCTCGCGCCCGCGCTGGTCGGCGACATGGTGCTGATCTGCGGCGAGCTGCTGGAGAACGCCACCACGTTCTCCCCGCCGCACACCCGGGTGAGTGTCAGCGCCCGGGGCGTGCCGGGCGGTGGCGCGCGGCTGGTCGTCACCGACCACGGCATCGGCATTCCGGCGGAACGGCTCGCCGAGGAGAACGCCCGGATCGCCCGCCGGGAGCGGCTCGACCTGGTACCGACGCAGGTCCTCGGCCTGTTCGTGGTCGGCCGCCTGGCCCGGCGCCACCAACTGGCGGTCACCCTGTCATCCACCCCCGGTGGCGGGGTGACCGTCGAGGTCCTGATCGGCGCGTCGCTGCTGGCCGGCACGGCGATCCCGGCGGCGCCCGCCGCGCCGCCGAGCACGCCCGCGCGGGCGCCGATGCTGATCACTCCGGAGTGGCAGACGCCGTCGCAGCCGGGCGTGCGCGCGGCGGTGTCGAGGGCCAGTTATGCCCTGGGCGAGCAGGTCACCTGGAACGGCTTCGACGTGCCGCACCAGCTGCCCGCGGCCCCCGCGCCGTCCATGCCCGCGCCGTCCATGCCCGCGCCGTCCATGCCCGCGCCGTCCATGCCCGCGCCGGCCATGCCCGCGCCGGCCATGCCCGCGCCGGCCATGCCCGCGCCGGCCTTGACCGTGCAGGCCCGGCCGGCCGGCGGTCCGTCACCCGAGGCCGGCCTGCGGCAACGGGTGCCCGGCGCCCAGCTGCCGCCGAGAACGACGCCGGCCGTCTCGCATCACGTGCCGGTGGCCGCCGACGCGGTGGCCGCCCGCGACGTCGTCGAAGCGTTCGAACTCGGGGTCCGATCCGCCCGCAACGGCACCGCGCCGGCCCCGGCCCTCGCGACGCCGGGGCTCAACCGCCGGGTGCCCGGGGCGACCCTGCGGCCGGGCGACACCCGGCGAGCGGCCCCTCCGCCGCTGGTCCACGACCCGGACGCGGCCCGGACCCTGGTCGAGCAGTTCGAGTTCGGCGTGACGCAGGCGCTGCACGAGTCCACCCAGAAGCGACAGTGACAGGGAGCGGCACGATGGACAGCACCACCACCCACCACGGCAGCGATCTCAGCGCCGAGGTGAAGACGTTCAACTGGCTTCTCGGCTCGTTCGTGACCCGGACCGCCGGCGTGCAGGAGGCCGTCGTGGTCTCCTCGGACGGTCTGCTGATGGCCCGCTCGTCCAAACTGGACGAGGCCGACCCGGAGCGGCTGGCCGCGGTGGTGTCCGGCATGACCAGCCTGTCCGCCGGCGCCAGCGAGTGGTACCGGCTCGGCGCCCTGAACCGGGTCGTGGTCGACGTCTCCGACGGCTATCTGGTGGTCACCTCGATCAGCCGCGGCTCCTCGCTGGGTGTGGTCGCCAGCCGGTCGGCGAACCTCGCCACGGTGGCCTACGAGATGACGCTGTTCGGCACCCGGGCGCAGGAGGCACTGACCCCGGGTCTGATCGCCGAACTCAAGATCGCCGTGCAGAGTTGAGCGACCAGAAGCCCCCCGAGCCGATCGGGCGGATCCCGCCCTACCTGAGAGCCCAGCCCGGCGGCTCGCCACCGGCACCGCAACCGCGGCCCCCGGCCGCCGACCGGTCCGCGGCCCTGCGCCCGTTCGTGCTGACCGCCGGGCGGGTCAACGCGTCCGACCCGGAGATCGACGTCGAGACGCAGGTGACGTTCCGGGCCCAGGAGCCGTGGACCGGGCGGCCGCCGCTGGCCGCGCTCGGCCCGGAGATGCAGGCGATCGTGACGCTGTCCCGGACGCCGATGTCGGTCGCCGAGATCTCCGCCCGGCTCGGCCTGCACCTGGGCGTCACCAAGATCCTGGTGGCCGACCTCCGCGCGGTCGGCTACCTCGACGTGCACATCGCCGACACCCTCAACCCACTGACCGCCGACACGATCCTGCGAGTGATGCATGGACTTCGCGCCATCTCCTGACCCGTCCCGCCCACCGGTCCCCGTCAAGATCATCGTGGCCGGGGGCTTCGGCGTCGGGAAGACCACCACCGTCGGGACGATCTCCGAGATCGTCCCCCTGACCACCGAGGCCGAGATGACCTCGGTGTCGGTCGGCGTGGACCACCCCCGGGCCGGCGGCAGCAAGACCACCACCACGGTGGCGATGGACTTCGGCTGCGTGACCATCGACCAGAGCCTCAAGCTCTACCTGTTCGGCACCCCCGGCCAGGACCGCTTCGGCTTCATGTGGGACATGATGGTGCACGGCGCGCTCGGCGCCCTGGTCGTGGTCGACAGCTCCCGGCTGGACGACTGCTTCCAGCCGATCGACTACTTCGAACAGGCCGGCCTGCCGTTCGTCGTGGCGGTCAACACGTTCGACGGGTACACCGTCCACGATCTCGCCGAGGTGCGCTGGGCGCTGGCGGTCAACGACCGGGTGCCGGTGGTGACCTTCGACGCCCGGGTGCGCACCTCCGTGCGGGACGCGCTGCTGGCCGTCCTCGAGCAGGCCCTCGACCGGGTCCAGGCGGCCGAGGCGCGGTGAGTCGGCGCTATGCGGTGAGTGACGCGATCGGGGTCGGGTTCCGGGTGGGCATCGGTGCCGACATTCCGTCGTTGAAGACCGAAAACGCCTCGGAGGTACGGGGTGTAGCCGGCGCCACGAACTTGTAGCCGACCTGGCGCACCGTGCCGATCATCGACTCGGAGCGGGGCCCGAGTTTCGCCCGCAGCCGCCGGACGTGCACGTCGACCGTGCGCGTGCCGCCGAAGTAGTCGTAGCCCCAGACCTCGCGCAGCAGCTGATCGCGGCCGAACACCCGGCCGGGCTGCTGCGCCAGGAACTTGAGCAGCTCGAACTCCTTGTAGGTCAGCGCGAGGGCCTCGCCGCGCAGCCGGACCGTGTAGCTGTGCGGGTCGATGCTCAGGTCGCCGATGTGCACCAGCTCCTGCCCGGTGGTGGGCGCCGCACCGCGCCGCTCCACGGCCATGCTCAGCCGGGTCGCGATCTCGGCCGGCCCGGCGGTGGCCAGGATGAAGTCGTCGACCCCCCAGTCGGCGGCGACCGAGGCCAGGCCGGCGTCGCGGAAGACCGCGATCAGCGGGGCGTCCAGGCCGTGCGCCCGGATCTGCCGGCAGATCGCGCGGGCCTTGTTCAGCTGGTCGCAGGCGTCGACCAGGACGAGCTTCTGGCCCTTGGTCGTCTCGGCCCAGTTGCTGCGCGGCGCGACCTGGACGGCGTACGGCAGTAGGTCGAGGGCGGGCAACACATCGAGCTTGTTGTCCGTCAGCAGGAGGAGATCCATGACACCCTTCCACAACACGCCGGAGCACCCGAAAGGTGCTGGTCCGCACGCTAATCGCGGACTATTTCCGGCTGATGTCGGGCCGATGGCCGCCACCTGGTCGTCCTCGCCGGGGGCGGAACCGAGGCCGGGGGAGAGGGGCTCGCCGCGGAAGCGGCTATTGGACCAGTTGGTAGTTGGGGATCTTCGGTTGCCGGTCTTCGCGGGCCTGTCGGATGTCCTGAACGACGGCGCCCTCTGGGATGGTGGTACGTGAGATGCCGATGCCCTGCCCGCAGTGGTCGCACCAGAAATGTGCGTATCCGACCATGCTGTCGAGGTCGCCGGTGAAGACAAGTCGAAGGCACCGGTGCCCGCAGTTGGGGCACGGCAGGAGCAAGGGCCCCGGCACGGTGTCATAGGCGGCGCCGTAGGAGTCGAGCCACAAGTCGTATGCCGCCATCATCGTCTCCTCGGTTCGGGACGGATCGGCTGATTGTTCCACCATTGGTCCTCGTGTGCGTATGCGCGGTCCTCGAAGAGGCTGAACTCTTCATCGTTGCTCGGGTACGGCTTGCCTGCAGCCAGTTCGTCGTGGTGAAACTTCTCATGAGCGAGAGTCTTGGCCAAATCCTCTTCGCTTCGGAATCCGGCCGGAAACAGCACGATTGAACCGTCGGGACGGGTGAGTCCGCAAACTGCGCGAGTGGACTTTCTGCCGAGCGAGATGCTCAGGCCAGAAATATCGATACCGTATTTCGCGGCGATGTCTCGTACCGACTCCAGGTTGAAGAGTTTGATCGGGCCTGCACCACGCTTCTTGACCCGGTTGAGAGCTCCGGCTGTTTCCTTGCCGTCGTGGATTCGATTGAGGACCTTCTTGATCTCGTCAATGAGGTCTCCGATCCGGCGGACAGCGGGCAGAAGATTGCGCAGGCTGTTCAGGAGGCTCTTCAGCCATCGGGCGATCTTTGCTGTCCAAGAGCCGATCAGTGTGGTTACTTGTTCGACGACGAGCGGGATGGCAGCGCCCCATGAGGCGACTTCTTCGGCGGCATAAACCACGAGTCTGGAGACCAGCGTAGCGATTGCGTCCCGTACCAAGATCCGGACCGCTGCGATGAGAAACCCGGCGCTTTCCGTGATGACTGCCATCGTCTCTGATGCCTCGGCAAGCGCGCCGATGGCCTGCTGCTGCTGTCCGGACCGGTCGCGGTATGCGGCGCTCGATTCGCCTGCCCATTCGGACAAGTCGAGTCTGACGGCGCTGCCGAACTCTTCGGCCTGGTGGTGCAACTCGTTGGCGACGTTGCGCCAGGTCTGGGCGTTCGCGGCGATGCTCGCCGGATCTCCGGCGAGCCAATCCAGAGCCTCGCTGAGCGGCCTGACGTGCTCAATAATCCAAGACGCGCCATACTGCAGGAGCACCCCGATGGGGTCGCTGATCAGTGCGAGGCCGTCCAAGCCGGCTCCAACGACGCCGAGCGTGCCGTCGACCCAGCTGTCGTTCTCGATTCCACGGCGGATCGACTCGATGTCCTCAACGATCCAAACTCCGGCCCAGGGATCCTTGGGCGTTTCGATGCGTGGTGCGATGAGCGGGTTACTCATCGGTGTCCTCCGCCGTGCCGAATTTCAACCGCGTTGGTTTCGTCGGTAGCCTCGTAGAAGTCGGCGGCTTCGATGATCGAGTCGGCATTTCCTCGCACCGAGCGCGAGGCCACATCGATCGCCTCTATCAATGGTCTCTGCAGTTGGCCCAGCAGGACTGGCACCAGCACGCAGAGTCGTCCGTAGGACTCCGGCCCGGGTTCGGTAGCGTTGCCAGCGCGCTGGGCCATGTTGAGCCCGTCGACGATGACATCCAGATGGTCGGCGTGCCGGCGCAAGTCCTCCGCCGGGACCTTCAGTGGCTCGGTCATTGTCTGTCGCTGCGAAGACGAGCGGTCAGGGCGGTCAGCAACGCGTGGCCCTCCGCAGTGTCAGCGGCGCCGGACTGTTGTGCCACAAGATCGGCCTGCCGGACCAGTTCGGCCCGTGCTGATCGGATGGCCGAAAGCACCTGGTCGGCAATCCACTGCCCGGAGTGTCGGCGTACGCCGTCGTCGAGGGATAGATCGTTGACAGCGCCGGCGCTGTCAACAGTGACCTCGATCAGGCCGCCTCCGGAACGTGCTGTTCCCCTCAGCCCGGCCAATTGATCTGCAAGGTCTCGCGCGCGAGCAAGCCGCGTCGCGATCCCCTCGTGCCAGTCGTCAACCCAGTGGTCCGCTTCGTTCAAGGATGAGTTGTCCAACATCAATTACCTCCCATGGAAGGCTGCTCAAGTTGGTATACGCCATCTTCGATGGGTTGGCTCATCTGTTCGCCGCGTGGGTCGACGAGGCTCTGCTGGGGGTCGCGGTGGACGCGGCTGCCGCGTGAGGTGCCTTGGACGTGGGCCACGTGGGTGGACGAGGGGCGGGACAAACCGGGCGCGGCAGTGCGCTCGATGCCGCGGAGCGGTCTGCCCCGCGGCATCGGGTCGGCTGGGTCAGCTGACGGTGAGGGCGGTGTCGTCGATCACGAAGGAGGTCTTCAGGGAGGAGTCCTCGGTGCCGGTGAAGGTGAGGGTGACGGTCTGGCCGGCGAAGGAGGCCAGGTTGTACGAGCGCAGCGTGTAAGCGCTCACGTTGAGGTTGGAGAAGGTCTGCAGCGTGGTGGTGCCGACCTTCACGGTCAGCTTGTCGTACTGGGTGCTGCTGGTCGTCTCCGACGTGGTGATCTTCAGGTAGAACGACAGCGTGTAGACGCTGCAGCCGGTCGGCACGGTCACCGACTGGGACAGGGTCTTGGTGTTGGTCGAGCCGACGCCGCCGAGCCACGCGTCCCGGGTGCCGGTGCGCGGGGCCGCGTCGCCGGTGTTCGAGCCGACGACTCCGGTCGAGGCGGTCCACGGGGTGGTGGCGGTCTCGAAGCCGGGGTTGCCGAGCAACTGGCCGGCGCCGGCGCACCCGCCGGTGCTGCTGAGCGTCAGCGTGTACGACGCGGTGTGGGTCGCGGAACCCGTGCCGGTCACCGTGATGGTGTACGAGCCGGTCGCGGCGGCCGTGGTGGTCGCGACGGTCATCGTCGACGATCCGCCGGAGGTGACCGACGCCGGACTGAAGCTGACGGTGACCCCGCTGGGGGCGCCGGAGCTGGTCAGCGCGACGGTCTGCGCGCTGCCGGAGGTGGTGGCGGTGCTCACCGTGGCGGTGGCCGAGGAGCCCGGGGCCACCGTGGCGGTGCTCGGGCTCAGCGCCACCGAGAAGTCGTTGGCCGTCGAGGTGGCCGTGGTCAGCGTCCAGACCGAGTACAGCTCGGCGTTGGCCCAGCGGCCCAGCGAGGTGGTGTTGATGTTCGACGGGTACGAGTCGCAGGCCTTGTGGTAGCAGGTGTCGTAGGCCTGCCCGGCGGTGCCGCCCCACTTGGTCACCTGGGCGCTGGTCTTGGTGTAGCTGGCCCCGGTCGAGTTGATCGACGACGGGATGCCGGCGTTGCGGAACGAGCCGTCGTCGCTGCAGCACTCGGTCGACGTCTCGGTCGGCACGCTGATCGAGGTGAAGTACTCACGCAGCTTCACGGCGATGGCGTCGGTGCCGGTCACGAAGTAGCCGCCGTTGGTGGAGGCGATCATGTCGAACGTGCCGTACGCCTTGATCGCGGTCTTCTGTGCCGTGGTCAGCGAGTTGACGTAGAACTTGGAGCCGATCAGCCCCTGCTCCTCGCCGGCCCACCAGCCGAAGCGCACGTGGTTGGTCATGGTCGGGCTGTTCGCGGCGAACACCAGCGCGGCTTCGAGCAGCGAGGCCGAACCGGAGCCGTCGTCGTTGATGCCCGGCCCGGCCGACACGCTGTCGGAGTGGGCGCCGAACATGTAGGTGTTGCTGGTGTCGCCGCCCGGCCAGTCGGCGATGATGTTCTTCGCGGAGCCGCCGCTGCACGTGGTGCAGGTCTGCACGGTGACGGTGAACCCGGCCGCCTGCAGCTTCTGCTGCAGGTACGTCGTCGTCGCGGTGTGCCCCGCCGTGCCGGTCGCCCGGTTGCCGCTGTTGCTGGTGGCGATGGTCTGCAGTTGCTGCAGGTGGGCGTTGACGTTGGTGACGCTGACCGTGGGCGCGGCCAGCAGGGCGGCCGCGGCGGCCGGCGCGGATGAGCCGGACGATCGCGCGCCGGTCGAGGCGGCCGCCGGCAGGGCGCCGAGCGCCACCGCCGTCGCGACGAAAACAGCTAGGGCAGGTCCTGCCGTCACCGTTCTGAGTCTCATGAGGGGCTCCTAGGGTCGAGGCCGATTTCCCGGCCCGCCGTAGGAGATCAGGAACCTGCCGGTAGGCACAAGATATTGAAATGCTTATATCTTCGGCCACGCCTGCCCGCCGGGATCTGTGAGGTGGCGTACGGTGACCCCATTTTTTACCAAACGTTTGGTAAGATAAAGCGACTTCGACGACGAGGAGATCGACATGTCCGGGAGGAAGACCGGCCGGGAGAACCTCACGACGTTCCACTGGGGTGAGCTGGCGGCCCAGGCCCGGGCCGGGTTCAGCGAGCGGGCCGCGGGCGTCTCGCGGCTGGTCCAGCCGCTGCTGCCGGGTGGCGCCGACGACTTCCTGGCGCACCAGAACCTGCTGTTCGTCGGGGCGCAGGCGGACGACGGCCGGCTCTGGGCGTCGCTGTTCACCGGGCCGCGGGGCTTCGTCAGCGCGCCCGACGACGAGTCGGTGCGGATCCGGGCCCGGCTCGACGCCGACGATCCGGTCGAGCCGATGACCCGGCGCGACGGCCGGCTCGGGCTGCTGGCCATCGATCTGGAGACGCGCATCCGGCTGCGGATCAACGGCGCGGCGACGCCGCTGCCGGACGGGCTCCGGCTGGCCGTCGAGCAGAGCTTCCCGAACTGTCCGAAGTACATCCAGAAACGCAGCGTGGCCCGGGGCAGGGACTCCCAGCCCGGCGAGCGTACGACGGCGAGCGCGCTCACCGAGCCGATGCGCGAGCTGGTCGCCGGTGCCGACACGTTCTTCGTGGCCTCGGCGTCCGAGACCGGTGACCCGGATGTCTCGCACCGCGGCGGGAACCCGGGGTTCGTCCAGGTGCTGTCCCCGACCCGGCTGCGCTGGCCGGACTACGCCGGCAACAGCATGCTGATGACGCTGGGCAACATCACCGAGAACCCGCGCAGCGCGCTGCTCGTCGTCGACTGGGCGACCGGCTCGACACTCCAGCTCACCGGCCGCGCCGAGGTGCTCTGGGCGGCCGAGGGCTCGCGTGCGGTGGAGTTCGAGCTCGACGAGGCCGTCCATCGCCCCCGGTCGCTCCCGGCGAACTGGTCGGCGCCCACCCCGTCGCGGTACAACCCGCCCCTGCCGGCCTGACCGCTCACGCGACAAGCGTTGCCGGGAGCTCGGCCAGGGCCAGCTGGAAGTCCGCCGGATCTTCCAGCACCCGGGCGAGGACCAGTGCGCCCTCGATGCGGACCAGCGCGGCTCTGGCCCGCCGCGCGGCCTCCTGCTCGGAGGCCCCGGCCCGCCGGGCGACGCCGGTCATCGCGGCCAGCCAGGTGGTCGCCAGGCGGGCGGCCCGGACGCGGATCTCGTCCGGGGCGCCCCGCAGCGTCATCGTGTCGAGCACGCAGGCGAGACGGCCGTCGTCGTAGAACGCGCCGACCCGGCGGGCCATCTCCCGGACCGCGGCCGACGGCTCGTCGGTCGAGGTCAGCGGCTCGAGGATCACGCCGAACGCCCGCTCCACCGACTCCAGGACGGCCATCGCCATGCCGGGCTTCCCGTCCGGGAACCGGTGGTAGAGGCTCGCCCGGTGCAGGCCCGACGCGGACGACAGCGCGGTGAGCGAGGCGCCCTCGTAGCCCGTGTGCCGGAAGACCTCGGTCAGGTGCTGCAGCAGCAGGTCGTCGTCGATGCTCGGTGCGCGCCCCATCCGGCAAGGTTACCGAACATCCGGTAAAAAACGATGCCAGGAACAAGGACCACAAACCCCGCTTGGGTACGGACATCTGCCCGCAACCGTGGCAGCCGGGCGCGGTCCGGCCACCCTACGATGGGCGCCGTGGACGCACCCCGGGACGTCGGACTGGCCGAACTGCTGGGCATCGCGGACGTGGCCCGGCCGGTGCCGCGGCCGCCGCACGAGCCGCTGCGGTTCCCGCTCGGGACGGACCCGGACGGCTCGCGCGTCGAGGTGGATCTCAAGGCCACCCCGCACGGCCTGCTGGTCGGGGCGACCGGTTCGGGCAAGAGCGAATTGCTGCGTACGATCGTCGCCGTCCTCGCCGCCACGCACCGCCCCGACGAGATCAACCTCGTGACCGTGGACTACCGGGGTGGTGCGACGTTCGCCGGAACCGGCCGGTTGCCGCACGTGGGCGGAGTTGTCGCCGATGTGGAGTTCAACGAAGTGTTCACCCCCGAGCGGATGCGCGACGCGATCCTCGGGGAGCTGGACCGGCGGCGGGAGCTGCTGCCCGGCTCGGGCGGGACGGTGCTGCCCGGCCTGCTCGTCGTCATCGACGAGTTCAACGAGATCCTGTCGTCGCGACCGGACTTCATCGACCTGTTCACGGCGATCGTGCGGACGGGGCCGTCGCTCGGCGTATACCTGCTGCTGTCCACGCAGCGCCTGGAAGAAGGGCAGCTGCGCGGGCTGGACCAGGATCTGACGTACCGGATCGGGCTGCGCACCTTCTCCTCGATGGAGAGCCGTGCGGTGCTGGGTGTCCCGGACGCCTACGAGCTGCCCCGGGTGCCCGGCCACGGCTATCTACGGACGGGGACCGGGCCGCTGCGGCGGTTTCGTGGCGCCTACGTGTCCGGTCCGCACCGACGGGTCGAAGACTGGTCGCCGTCCACCCTGGACGTCCTGGTGGGAGCGTTGGCGGACGAGACGCCACGGGCGCATCAGATCTGGCTGCCGCCGCTGGACGAGTCGCCGGTGCTGACCGATCTGCTGGGCGACGGTAAGGCTGATGGGCTGCGGGTGCCGGTCGGGCTCGTCGATCTGCCGTTCCGGCATCGGCGCGACCCGCTGGTGCTGGACCTGAGTGGCAACGTCGCGATCGTCGGTGGTCCGGTGTCGGGCAAGAGCACCCTGCTGCGCACGCTGACGGCCGCGCTGGCGGTCACCCGGAGCCCCCGGGACGTGCAGTTCTTCTGCGTCCAGCCGGAGTCGGACGAGCTGCCGCACCGGTCCGCCGGGGTCGCCCCGCGGGACGGTTCCGGGGTGCGGCGGATCGTGGCCGAGCTGCACCGGCTGCTGCTCGCGCGGGAGGCCGGGGACGCGCGCGAGGATCCGTACCAAATTGTGGTTTTGATGGTTGATGGTTGGGGTGGTGGGCTGCGGCGCGAACATCCGCGGGTGGCGGCCCGGCTCACCGAGCTGGCGCGGCGCGGGCCGGCGCAGCGCATCCACGTGGTGCTGACCGCCGCCCGCTGGTCGGAGATCGGCGATGACCTGCGGGAATCGCTCGGCACCCGGATCGAGCTGCGGCTGGCCGAACCGGCCGACTCGATCATCGACCGGCGGGCCGCGGTGGGTGTGCCGACCGACCGGCCGGGGCACGGGCTCACCTCCGGCGGGCTGCGTTTCCTGGCCGCCGCGCCGTGGTTCGAGGCCGCGGAACGGGTCGCGGCGGCCTGGCCGGAGCAGGTGGCGCCGCGGCTCCGGATGCTGCCGCTGCTGCTGCCCGCGACCGAACTGCCCGACGGGCCGGGGTACGGCTTCCCGATCGGGCTGGACGAGACGACGCTGGAGCCGGTCCGGCTCGACCCGGGCGCCGATCCGCATCTGGTGATCGTCGGCGATCCGGGCTCCGGGAAGTCCAGCCTGCTGCGGCTGATCGCGGGCTCGATCCAGGCCCGCTGGTCACCGGCGCAGGCCCGGCTGATGCTGGTCGACTACCGGCGTGGCCTGGCCGGTGCGGTCGGGCCCGATCACCTGTTGCTCGACGTCGGCTCGGCGCCGGCGCTGACCGAGGCGGTCGCCCAGGTACGGCCGGCGATCGACGGGCGTCTGCCCGGCCCGGAGGTGACCGCCGAGCAGCTCGCGACCGGCGGCTGGTGGCGTGGCCCGCACCTGTTCGTCCTGGTCGACGACTACGACCTGGTCGCCACGCCGGACGGGAACCCGCTGTCCGGGCTGGCCGAGCTGATCCCGTACGGGCGGGACATCGGCCTGCACGTGATCGTCGCCCGGCCGACCGCGGGCGTCGGACGGGCGATGTACGAGCCGATCCTGCGCCTGCTGACCGAGCTGGGCAGCCCGGGGCTGGTGCTGTCCGGCAGCCCGGACGAGGGGCCGGTCCTGCGCGGCGTGCGGGCCCGGCGGCAGCCGCCGGGCCGGGGCACGCTGGTGACCCGGACCGGCGCGAGCGTGCTGCAGACGGCGTACCGGGAGTAGCCGGTCAGGACGGGAGCCGCCAGCGGTTCACCGCGGTGCTGGTGCAGACCTTGGCGGACAGCGCCGCGGTCGGCAGCACGCCCAGGCAGCGACCGGAACCGGCGTTGAACAGGGTGTCGTCGGGCTGCGGCACCCACAGCTGGGCGCCGCTGAAGTTGCAGTCCCAGATCTGCACCTGGTACTGGATGTCGGCGCCGGCGTTGCCGCCCAGGTCCAGGCACTTGGTGCCGGCCGCGTTCATCAGCGCGCCCTCCTTGGTGAAGGTCCACTTCTGACTCGCCGAGCCGGTGCACTTGGCCACCGAGATCTTCATGCCGTTGACGTCCGAGCCGGGCATCACGATGCAGCGGCCGTCGCCGGTGGTCGGGGTGGTCACCGGCTTGACCGTGCTGGTCTTCGGGGCCGGCGTCCGGCTCGCGGTCTTCGACGGCTTCGGCGAGCGCTTGCGGGACGGGGACGCGGAGGGCTGGGACGGGATCGGCAGGGGGAGCGCGGAGGCCTCCGGGGACGGCACCACCGGGGCCGGCGGGGCCGAGCCGGCGGTGCTGGACATCGGGGCGCCGGCCGGGGCGAGGCGCAGCGCGGCGAACGCGCCGCCGGCGAAGAGCAGCACGCCGACCAGGGCGATCGCGGCGGCCGTGGCCACCCGCTTGCGGTGCTGGAACCGGACCGTGGGCAGGTTCGCGGCCGACTGCGATGCCGCCGGGGGCGGGGTGGCGGGCAGGTCCGGACCGGGCACCGGAGCCGGGGGCGCGGACGTCACCGGCGGGATCGGCGCCGCGTTCGGGGTGCGCAGGCTCCGGCAGCGGGCGACGATCCCGGCCGGCGCCGGTCGCGCCGACGGGTCCTTGGCGGTGCAGGCCCGCAGCAGCTCGGCCAGCCCCGGATCGACCCCGTCGAGGTCGATCTCCTCGTGCATCAGTCGCAGGTAGACGGTCTCGAAGGTGCCGTTGCCGTACGGCCGCCGCCCGGTCGCCGCGTTCGTCACCGTCGCACCCAGGGCGAACACGTCCGCGGCCGGGGTCAGGTCGTCGGAGACCATCATCTCCGGCGCGATGTAGCCGGGCGTACCCAGCGTGATGCCGCCGACGGTCAGGCCGCTCTCGCCGATCCCGCGGGCCAGGCCGAAGTCGATCAACTGCGGGCCGGTCGGGGACAGGATCACGTTCTGCGGCTTGATGTCCCGGTGGCAGATGTCGTGCCGGTGGATGTCGGTCAGCCCCTCGGCGACCGCGGCCAGCAGTTGCAGGCAGCGGTCGGCGGACAGTGCGCCCTCGTCGGCGATGACCGTGGCCAGCGTCGGCCCGGGGACGAACTCGGTCGCCATCCAGTACGGCGCGGTGGTCAGCTCCGCGTCGATCAGCGCCGCGGTGTACGCGCTGCGGACCGTGCCCAGCATCGCGGCCTCCCGGCGGAACCGGGCGATCGCCTCCGGGTCGGCCAGGTAGCTCGGGTTGATCACCTTCACGGCGGCCGGCCGGCCGCCCGGTGATCGGCCCAGATACACCGTGCCCATGCCCCCGGTCCCGAGAATGCCCTCGAGATCGTACGGACCGACCTGCTGGGGGTCGGTGGGCGACAGTGGCTTCATCAAACCGCGGTCCCTCCGGCTCGTCCCCCGTGTCGTGAGCCCATCATCGTGGCAGACGATCAAAGGCCGTCCGCACCGGGCGTACTACTGCGCAGTAGCCGGAAACGGGCGGAACAACTCCACCAGCGCGCGGTGCCGCTCGACATCGTCGAGGACGGCCGGGCGGTAGTCGCGGTCACGGATGTGGGCGAGCAACTCCGGGTCCGGCGCGAGGCCGTACGTCCGCAGGTAGTACCCGGCGGTGTCGGTCCAGATCCAGACGCCGTCGGTGCGGAAGCTCTGCGGCACGACCGCGCCGAGCGAGCTGTCCAGCACGTCGGTCTCCCGGGCCGTGGTGGCCAGCAGCGACTCACCGCCGCTCAGGAACGTGAGGACCCGGGCCGCCTCGGCGGCGTCGAGGTGCTCGTGGTCCGGGTCGAAGGCCGGGCCCAGCTCCGGGTCGTCGCCGTCGAAGTCCCGGGCCAGGCTGACCGGCGCGGCCGGGGTGCGGGCCCAGAGCAGCGCCGATCGGCCGAGGGCCAGGCGCTGGTAGGCGGGCAACTCGGTGTCCGGGCGGAACACCTCCACCTGCGGATCCTCGACGCCGGCGCCGCGCAGCGCGGTCTGGAACCCGGCGGCGATCCCGGCGAGGGCCGCCGTGGCGGCGGTGGTGGCGACCAGGTAGACCCGCCCGACCTCCGGGTTCAGCTCGGTCGGGGCCCGCCAGACCCGCCACAGCGCGACCGCCCCGGTGGTCACGGCGGCGGTGCGGGCGGCGGTGTCGTCCGGGCCGTCCAGGCGCGCGCCGCCGGTGGTCAGGTCCAGCACGACCAGGGTCGGCCCGCCGGGCGTGGGCACCGCCGGGGCGAACTCCCAGTCACCGCCGGCCGGGGCGACGGCGCGCAGTGCGGCCGCGTCGATCGCCGGGTCGAGCGCGGTGAGCAGCGCCAGATCGGCGTCGGCCGGCCGGAACCAGCCACTGCCGGCAGCGGCCGCGACCAGGCGCGCGGTCTCCGCCGGACGGCCCGCGGCCAGCTCGTCGCGGGCGCTGGTGACCAGGTCGTCGGCGGCGTTGCCGGCCACCCGCAACAGCAGCTCGTGCAGGGCGGCGTCGGTCATCGGAGTCCCTTCGTCACGGTCGGTCCGCCGCCCACGGTAGGACGGTCAGGTGCCGGGGCCGCGCGCCGGCCCCGGTCAGCAGGGCGGCGGCCTCGGCGTCGTCCAGGCCGAGCGCCGCGCGGACGAACCCGCCGGTCAGCCGGGTCATCCGGGGGCCGCCCGGGTTGAGCAGCACGTCCACGTCGTCGTCGAGCACGGCGATCAGGTCGTCCAGGTCGGCGGTGCGCCAGCCGGGGATCGCGGGCGCGTACCCGCGGTTGCGCGCGCTGGTGGCGACCATCAGACACGGCAGGTCGTCCGGGGAGTCGGCGATCAGCGGCCGGCCGGAATCGTCGACCCCGACCTCGACCAGGCAGTCCCGCAGCAGCACCCGGACCTGGTCCAGACCCGTGCCGGTGCCGGCGACGGCGAGCAGGGCGGCGTCGATCGGATCGGTCGGCGCCCCGGCGCCGGACGGCACGTACTCCGGGTTGGTGCGGAAACCGCCGACGCCGCCGTGGTCCAGGATCGGCCACAGGCCGAGGACGGCCGCGAACGGAGGTGCCTCATCCCGCGGCCCCGGCGCCCAGGCCGGGTCCATCAGGACAAAGAAATTTTCCCGTACGGCGGACACGCCCCCACTGTGCCGGGCCGGACCGCCGCGAGGCGAGTCCACCGGCGCGCGTCTGCTCGATCCGCCCTCAGATCTGCCCGGACGGGCCGCCGAGCCACGGCAGCACCGCCGCGTCGCGCCGCGGGTGCCGGGCGCGCAACAGGTCCCGGGCCGCCGCCAGCTCGCCGTCGTCCAGCAGGTAGGCGGCGCGCACGTCGTCGCCGGTGATCCGGGCCGGGACCGGCCCGTACGGGTTGGCCAGCACGTCCACGCCGTCGTCGAGCAGCTCGATCAGGCCGAGCAGGTCGGTGCGCCGCCAGCCGGCCACCGGGACGAGGTCGCGCTGCGGGGCGCTGGTCGCCACGATCAGGCACAGCACGCGGTCCGGGGAGTAGACGACCAGGGGCCGGTCGTGCTCGTCGAGCGCGACGTCGAACATGCTCTCCCGGAGCAGCAGGCGGACCAGCTCGACCGGCGGCGGCGCGGTCACGGCGGTGCGCAGCAGGGCGTCGAGCGGGTCGGCCGGGGCGTCCGGGTCGGCCGGGCGGTACTCCGGGTTCGGCCGGAAGGCGCCGACGTCGCCGCCCGGGCCGACCGGCCACGAGCCGGCCATCGCCGGCACCGGCGGGACCTCGTCGTCCGGGCCCGGGACCCAGGCCGGGTCCATCAGCAACAGGTATGTCTCGATCGTGGTCATCGGGCGGCGATCCGGTCGTACGCCGCAGTCAGGTCCTTGTCGGAGATCGCCGCGACGCGCCGGACGAAGCCGGCGGTGAGGCGGATGGCCGCGGGTCCGCCGGGGTTGATCAGCAGGTCGGTGCCGTCCGGCAGCAGCTCGGCGACCTCCTCGACGGTGACCCGCTGCCACTGCGGCGCGGCGATCCGCCGGCGGTGCGGCTCGGCGGTGGCGATCACCGCGCAGAGCACGTCGTCGGGCGAGTGGGCCAGCAGCGGGCGTCCGTCGCCGTTGCCGGCGAACTCGACCAGCGCGTCGCGGAGCACGACCTCCAGGACCTCGGTGCCGGCCTGGTCGTAGGCGATGTCGCGGAGCGCGGAGTCGATCGGGTCGGTCGGCGCGTCCGGATCGACCGGCCGGTAGTCCGGATTGCCGCGGAACCGGCCCGTGGTGCCGTCCGGGCGCATCGGCCACAGCCCGGCGATCGCCTCGACCGGCGGTTCCGTGCCGTCGTCCGGCGACCACGCCGGGTCCAGGAGCAGGACGTATTCGTCGGTCACTGATTGGATCCGATCTCTACGAAGGTGCCGCCGCCGCGGACACCCATCAGCTGGAACGACTGGATCAGCGGGTGCCGGCCGGCGTCCGGCATCTTGCTGAAGATCTTGGTCGGGGCGTAGAGCGTGCCGGCGAACTCGCCGGAGTCGCGCAGCGTGCGGCCAAGATCGTGGGCGGCGCCGCCCGGGCGGTCGGTGCCGCCGACCATGCAGGAGAACATCACGATCACGCCCTGTCTGATGCCCGGGGCCTCGTCGAGCAGGCGCAGGGCGATCAGCAGGTCGGCGTACTGCTCGCCGTTGAGCAGGGCTTTGCGGCCGCCGGTCTGGCCGACGGCGAAGACCTTCTCGTTGCCGTGCAACTCGAGGAAGAGGATCGGGCGGCCGGTCGCGCCGCCCCACGGGGTTCTGAGCAGCTTCGGGGTCAGCCGGCCCTTGGCGGTCTGGGCGTAGACGCGGTGCCCGCTCTTGAGCACTCGCTGCAGGTAGGGCTTGATGCCGTCGATCCGGTCCTTGGGGGACGGGAAGGCGGCGGCCAGGAGGGTGCCGGTGGCCGGATCGGTGACCCGGACGACCGGGACCGAGGCCGGGTCGATGACCGGGGTGCCGGCCGGGACCAGGGCCGGCCGGGGCGCGGGTGCCGGGTCCGGCTGTGGTGTGGCGGCGGGTGCCGGGTCCGGCTGTGGTGTGGCGGCGGGTGCCGGGTCCGGCTGTGGTGTGGCGGCGGGTGCCGGGTCCGGCTGTGGTGTGGCGGGAGCGGGGGCCGGCGTGGTGACGATCTCGGTGATGCGGCCGTTGCCGCCGACGCCGATCAGGGCGGAGCCGGTCGAGCCGCGGTGGTGGGTGCCGGTGAGGCCGAAGACCCGGCCGGTGTAGCCGAGCTGGTCCAGCCGGGTCGTGAAGTCGTAGCCGGCCCGGCCTTCCGCGCTGCGGGAGGCGAGCAGCACGATCCGCGGGTGGCCGGCCCGGGACTGGGTGATCGCCGGGAACAGCAGGTCGGCCAGCGCGGAGCCGGAGTAGGCGTAGGTGGTGTCCGGGGTCGAGCGGCCGGCGCGGATCGGGGTGTCGATCTCGAAGTGGTCGCCGCGGCCGCGGATGTCGATCCAGACCGTCGGGGTCGGGTCGGTGTCCCGGGTGGGGAACGGGAGCCGGCGTTTGGTCTGGCGGCGGTGGCCGTCGGAGGTGACGTAGTGGCTCTGGTCGTTGTCGTGGATCTTCTTGAGGGTGTCGCGGATGCCGGACGGGCCGCTCGCGCCACGACCGAAAGCGATCGCGACGAGCTGGCCGTCGCGGACCAGCGTCCGCTGGCGCAGATCCGCCAGTTGCGGCCCGGCCAGGGGAGTCACGTCCTGAGCCGGGTGCGCCGGGGCCGGTGCCGGTGCCGGTGTCATGGGCGGGGGCAGGGGGCGGGGCTGGGGCAGGATCGTGGGCGGCATGGTGACGATCCGCGAGCCGGTGTCGCCCGGTTCCGGCTTCGGGTTGACGTACCAGCGGAACTCGCCGTTGTCGGTGAGCTCGGCGTATTCCGGGGCCTCCGCGACGGCGACGTCCGGAGCCATGCCGTGCGAGTAGGGCACTCGGGCGTCACTGAGGCCCGAGAAGAACGAGTTGGCCGAGCCGGTGCCGGCCCAGCCGCTCCACAGCACCAGTGGGGTGCGCGGGCCGACGCCCGGCACCGAGCGCAGTCCGGCCTGGGCGAGCATGGTCGCCAGCTGCGACCCGGGCATCCGCACGATGCCCGCACCGCGCCGGTGGACGAGGACGGCGTCCCCGTAAGAGTCGCCGAGCAGGAAAGTGATCGCCGGCTGTCCGTCCACCTCGGAGATCACGGCAGCCGAGCGGAACGCGTCGGCCTGCTCCTCGCTGAGTGGGAAGCCGATCGCGGCCAGTCGCCCGCCCGGTCCGGTCGCCGTGGTGATCACGACATCGGCCAGGGCCAGGTCGGCCGGCGCGGCCGGTGCGGTGGGGGCGGGCCCGGGCGGCAGCACCCCGTCCGGCTGCGGCACCGTCTCCTCGCCGGTCTCCTCGCGGGGTTCGGAGAACTCGTTGCCGGACGTCGGCCCCGGCTCGGAGGCGGGCCCGGCGGTAGGGGAGGCGGCGGCGGTGGTGGCGGCCGGGGCGTCGGGTGTGGCCGGGGCGGCGGGGGCGGGGGCGGGGAACGTGCGGTACTCGCCCTTCTCGTCGACGGCGATGTCGCCGGTGACCGTCTGCAGGACCACGCTCATGCTGCCGGCCAGCACCGGCCGGTCGTCGCCGAGCTCGGCCAGCCGGCGCTGCAGGGCCGCCGCCGGCCCGTCGGGATACTTCTGCCCGATCAGGCAGATCGCCGCGAGGAAGCCGCCGTAGACGTCCGGTGACCACCGCTGCCGCTGGCCGGACCGGTCCAGCAGGTCGGCGATGACGTCGCCGTCGACCATCGGGCGGTCCGGGCCACGGCGCATCCGGGTGATCACGTCGGTGGGGGTGCCGTGGGCCAGGATCATCGCGTGCCACTTGTCGTCCGCCGCGCGCAGCGGGTGGCTCGTGGCGCCGAGCTCGTCGAACTTCTCCCGGATGCTGCTGTACCGCAGCGGGCCGCCGACCACGGTGCGCCGGACGAAGTTGCTGTCGGTGAACAGGTCGGTCGAGGTGGCGTCGGCGGCCAGGTCCCGGCTCGGGAACGAGACGCCGGCGTACTCGCCGCCGCGGTAGTACACGGCGTGCATCTCGACGTCGCGGGGCCGCAGCGGGTCCGGCTCGATCGCGGTGTGCCAGGCCGGTTCGGTCAGCGAGCCGTCCGCGGCCGGTTCCGCGCCGACCAGCGCGTGCACCGTCCGGAAGTAGCCGGAGCGGCGCAGCTCGCGGCTGGTCGCGTGGGCCAGCCGGGCGGCCGTCGCGACCGGGGTGTCCGCCGGCAGGACCAGCACGACCGGCCGGGCAGTGAACTTGCCCTCGGCGGCGGCCGCGCGGAACTCGGTGGAGCCGACGATCGCCCGGGCGGCGGCGTGCGGCGGCAGGTGCTCGGTGCCCTGGTGCAGGATGTCGCCGGTCCGGACGTTCACGCCGGCCCGGTTCACGTCGCGCAGTACCACCACGGTGGGCTTATCATAGCCCCACGGGGTCGGCTTGCGGGATCCCGCGTAGACGCCGAGCTGACCGAGCGAGGCGTTCTCCTGCCACTTGTCGTACGCATGGTGGGTGTGGGTGTGGAAGTCCTGGTGGCCCGGGAAGTACGCGCCGATCGACCCGGCCGTCGGGTGCTTCAGTCCGATGCCCTGCACGTCCTCGGGCCGGAGCGCGCCGATCCGGCGGCGGCGCCCGGGCACCGCCGCGAAGACCGGGTGGCCGACGGCGGTGGCGAAGTCGTAGCCGCTGTGCCCGGCCCGGTTGTGCCGCCCGGCCGCCCCGGAGAGCAGGGTCACCTCGCGGGTGCCGGGCAGCGCCGCGAACGTGCCGTGCCCGGTCAGTACGCCGGCGAGGGCGGCGCCGGTCAGGGCGACCTGCCGCCCGCCGCCGGCCACCGCCGGGAGGAACCGTTCGGCGTCGCCGTCCACCGCCACGAAGAAGTCGTCGCCGGGCGGCAGCCGCCGGGCGCCCCGAGCCGCCTGGGTGATCGGGTTCTGCTCGTCGGCGGTCGGGAAGGCCAGGCCGCGCCCGCCGGGCAGCTCGACGATCTCCAGGTCGGCCGCCTCCGGCCCGCGGACCAGGCGGAAGCCGGAGCCCGGTTCCTCGACGTACGAGAACGGCAGCCGGGCCTGGCTGAGCCAGAGGCCGTGCAGGTAGTAGACCGGCCGGTAGCCGCCGTGCGCGAGCTGGGCGTCGAACAGTTCCCGGGCGGTCCGCGCGGTCCACTCGTGGTCGCCGATCGCGTCGATCACGAAGATCACCGGGGTGGCGACCGGCCCCTGGTCCAGTGACCGGAAGTGCGGGTCGGCGTAGAGCGCGGCGATGACCTCGGCGGGTTTCATCGTCCGGGTGCCGCCGCCGTGCGCGGGGACCACCAGGTCGGTGGCGTCGAACTCGCGCTTGAGGTAGACGGTGATCGGGCGGCCGTCGGGGCGCGGCGCGCCGTCCGCCCACGGGGCCGGGATCAGGCTGCGGCCCTCGACCTTGTCGATCCAGCCGTCCGGCAGGTCGGCGGCCTGGTCGGTGAGGCGCTGGGTGAGCGCCGGGTCGGGGAGCAGCGAGACCGCGAACGGCCGGCCGTGCGGGTCGGTGTGCGGGGTGGTGCGCGGGGTGCCGTCGGGCGCGGCGATCGCCTGCGGGGTGAACGGGGCGGCCGGGCGCGGGTCGCGGCTCTCGTCGAGCAGGTCGTCGTCGCTGTCGCTGTCGCTCTCCGAGTCGGTGTCCGATTCCGATTCCTCGGCCGCGGGAGTGGAATCGGGCGCCGGAGTGGAATCGGGCGGAGGGTCGGCAGCGAGCGGGGGCTCCTCGACCGTTTCGACGGCGAAGGCCCCGGGGGTGGCGCTGTCGCGGAACATCGCGGCGGCCGGGTCGGCGTCCGCCGCGACGATCCGGTCGAAGTACATCCGGGACGGCACGAACTTGGTGAACCCGCCGTCGTACCCGACCGCGACCCCGCCGGGCAGCAGCGCCGCCGTGGTCCGCAGCGCGAACACGTTCCCCGGGAAGCCGGCGTGCTGCGCGGCACGCATCACCTGGTGGCCGAGGTGCCGGTCGCTGTCGTGGAAGCCGGCCCACGGCGCGAGCAGCAGGATCGAGGTCCGCCGCGGGAACCGGTCGAGCCGCAGGTCGCCGAGCTCCGGGCTGCTCAGCGCGGCGACCAGGCCGGCGCCGTCGAGCCGCCCGTCGCGGTCGTCGTGCAGCGGGACTGACGCCGACCAGCCGTCCGCGCCGTCGGTGTGCACGACGTACACCGCGTTGCCGTGCCGCGGCGAGAAGTCGGCGAGCCCGGCGCTGGGCAGACCCTCGCCGATCGCCCCCGGGTACGTCCACACCGTGTCCAGCTGTCCGGAATCGATCGTGCGCGCCCAGTCCCGCACCGGCCCGGGATCGCGGCTGAAGGTGACCCCGAACTCCTGCCCGTTCCGGTCGATCAGCCGGGCCGGGGGCCGGACGTCGGCCAGGTCCGCCGGGCTGAGCGGGTCGTCGTGACGGTCCTCGGCGAGCGGCACGTGCCGGCTCCCGCCGACCGGCGTCGCGGCGAGCGCGGCCGCCCGGTCGCCGACCCTGGCGATCCGGCCGCCGTGCGCGACCCGCAGCACGTGGTCGCCGGCGTCCCGCTCGTCGTTGTCGCCGTCCTCGTGCCGGACGATCAGCTGATCGGTCGGCGCCAGCACCGGCCCCCGGTGCCCGAGCTCGCGGACCCGCCGCTCGAAGTCGTGCGCGGCGCTTCCGGGCTCGTCCTCGGCGTAGGTGTCGCAGGCCGCGAGCAGGATCGTGCTCTCCGGGTGCAGCGCGGACGCCTGCTGGACCAGCATCGCCAGATCGTCGCCGTCGACGGTGACGAGCTCGCCGTCGTTCATCTCGACCTGGAAGCCGTCGACGGTGCCGTGCGCCTCGACGAGCAGCGTCCGGCCGTCGGTGCTGCCGGGCATCTCGACCCGGCCCTCGGTCGGCGAGCCGGCGCCGCCGCGCAGCACGTCGTACCAGGACGTGCCGCTCTGCATGATCGCCGCGGCCTGCCGGGGCATGGTCTCCCGGTCGCCGGCCCGCGACGGGAACATGATCGCGACCCGCTTCGCGCCGGGGTTCGGCAGCACGGTGTGCTTGACGTCGGCGATCGTGTACGGCTTGCCGCGCAGCCGCGGGGTGGCCGCGGGCGGGGGCGTCGCGCCCGGCGGCGTGTCGGTGCTGATCCGGCCGGCGCCGATCGCCAGCCGTCCGTTGTGGACGGTGGCCGGGCCGTCGGCCGTGTGCACGACGACGTCCGCGCCGAGCCGGGTGCGCGCGGCCGCGGTGAAGTCCCGGGCGAACGTGCCCGGGCCGGACGGGAGCAGCAGCAGCCGGTCCGGCTCGGCGCCGTGCTGCCGCAGGGTCCGGGCGGTCAGCTCGGCGAAGTCGGCCGGGGTGAGCCGGACCGCGCCGCGCCCGGCGAGCGCCACCACGACGTGCCCGGTGCCGTCGCTGCGGCCGTGCACCGAGAGCGGCTGGTCGCCGCGCCACGGCATGGCCCGGCCGGCCCGGGCGCCGTCGTCGTCGCGGTGCAGGTAGGTGGCGCGGGTCGCCGCCTCGGCCTCGGCCCGCAGCCCGGTGGTGTGCTCGGGGGTGAGCCCGAAGGTCAGGGCGGTCACCGCGCCGTCGGTGTCGGTGCGCACCGTGGCGTCGGCGCGGTCGTCGCGCCCGAGGATCCAGATCGGGGCGGCGGACGGATCGGCCAGGGCTGCGGCCGGGGTGATCGGGTCACGTTGCGCCTGGGTGAGCTGTACGCCGTACGCGCGAATGGTCTTTTCCCAGGTTTTCGCCGCGGCCTCCTCGGCGGCCCGGGCGGCGACCAGCGGCCCGCCCTCGGCGCCCCGGCGGCGCACCGCGTCGGTCCGGGTGGCCGCCGCGCTGTACGTCTTGGACGCGTCCGCGAGGTCCCGCGCCGCGGCGGTGAGCTCGGCGGGCAGCTTCCGGCCGGTCAGCTCCTCGGCGACGCGGTCGGTGACCCGCAGCAGCGCCGCGTCGGTCACGGTGAGCTCGGTGCCGCCGGTGCGCCGTGGCCCGGTGGAGAACACGCCCGGCCGGGTGCCGACGGTGAACCGGAACCGCATGTCGTAGAGCAGCCCGCGGGTCAGCGTGTCGTCCGGCGAGCGTTCGGCGGCCGGCTTGGCGCTGAGCTCGTGGCCGTGCTCGGTGCCGGTCGCCAGGGCCGGTGACCCGGTCCTGAGCAGGTCCCGGTCGGCCTGGGTGGAGCCGAACACGGACTGGAAGTCGCGGCGCTGCTCGCCGTGCGTGCTGCCGCCCGCGGCGGCGACGACCGGCGCGGTGGTGGTCTCCAGGCCGGTCGCCTTGACCTCCTGTTTGCGCTGGTGATCGTCGGTGACCGAGCTCTTGACCCGGATGCGGTGATCGGCGCCGGTCAGCCGGGCCGAGTCAGTGAGGATCCGGGCGTCGACGTAGAGGAAGCGGTCGGCGTCGATCGGCAGCGGGATCGCGAACGTGCCGTCGGTCATCGCCCGCAGCGCGGTCGCCACGATGTCCGGGGTCAGCGCGCTGTCCAGGGCGGCGATCGTGTCGTCGTCCACGTCGCCGTGCGACTCCAGGATGGCCTGCGCGGCCGCGGCGCGCAGGGCGGCCATGTCCGGCAGGACGCGTTCCACGGCGTACGCGTCGGGTTCCGCCGGCAGCCGCAGGGCGCCGTCGGCGGTGCGCCACGCGGTCCGGGCCGCGGCGGTGTGCTGGGCCGCGTCGACGGTCAGGATCGGGCCGGCCTGGCCGAGCCGGGTCTGCCCGGTCGCCGGGGCCGGCAGCGTGTCGCCGGGCAGCGCGTGGAACTCGACCGGGTGGATCCGCACATCGGTGGCGAGCACGTCGCCGACCTGCTCGCCGGCGCGGCCCAGGTGCCGGTCGCCGTGCGTGATGAACAGCTCGATCGTCGCCGCGCCGCGCCACGCCACCATCGGACCGGAGGCGGTCAGCGACTGCTTGTGCACGCTCTTGCGGCCGGCCGTCGTCTTGCTGTCCCGGGTGCCCCACTTCAGGCCGGTGCGCAGCGCCGTGCCGAGCGAGCCGGCCCGCGGCGCGGTGGTGGCGCTGCCGGCCTCGCGCAGCGTCTGGTTGAACCGGGCGGTGACCGAGCCGCCGAGCTTCTGCCGCCAGCGGGACCGGACCTCGTTCTCCGCGATCTCCACCTTGCCCGAGGTGCCGAGCTCGTCGACGTGCGCGACGGTCGCCCCGGTCAGCGGGGCCGGGAAGGTCAGGTCGGCGGTCAGGTAGTAGGTGTGGCCGGTGAGCCGGTCCTCCAGGCGCAGCGGCTGGGTGCGGCCGCCGTTGAGCCCGCCGGGCAGGTGCCGGTTGAGGGTGGCCAGGAAGTCGCGGACCGCCCGGGTGTTGTCGTGCGGGCCGGCCAGCGTGTCGCGCGGCAGCAGCCGCTCGGCGGTCTCCCGGGCCTTGCCCTCGTCGCCGCCGTTCTCCCTGGTGAAGCCCTTGATCAGGTTGGTGCGCAGCTGGTCGACCCGGTCACTGAGATCGATCGGGGTCACCGTGCCGCCGATCCCGACGCTGGGCGCGCCGGTCACCGGGGCGGCCCCTGCGGGGCGCGCCACCGGCGGCGGGGTGAGCAGGCCGTCCGGCACCGCGCGGTTCGCTTCGGGTTCAGGGGCTTCGTCCCGTACGGCGTGGGCCCGGGCGACCCGTTCGTCGAGCCGGAGCAGGATCGCGTTGTTGTGCCGCCGGGACAGTTCCCGGGCGGCGGCCTCGTGGGCCGTCTCCAGGTCGGTGCGGGCCTGCGTCTGGTGACCGGCCAGGGTGCGTACGGCCGCGGTGTGGTTCTCGTCGAGGGCGTGGGTCTCGGCCCGGTGTTCCGCCCGCAGCCGGTCCAGGTCCCGGGCGGCGTCGATCCGGCTCTGGACGGTGGCCCGGGTCGCGCGGTGCCCGGCCTTGCGGTCGATCAGCGCGCGGGTGTGGGCGGCGCTCAGCGCGGCGCGTTCGTCCTGCTGGTGCCGGCTCAGGTCGTGTTGCTCGGTGGCGTGCGTGCGCTGCTGGTCGTCGAGCTCCTGCCGCTGGGCGTCCGCGAGGTCGCGCCGCTCCCGCTGCTGGGTCCGGGCCACCTCGAGGTCGGCGCGGGTGGCGGTGAACTCGGCGTCGTGCTCGCGCAGCCGGTGGTACTGCGCCTCGGTCATCCACATCTGGACGCCGTCCGGGATCAGCACGTGCTCGGCCGCCGCGGTGGTCTTCCCGCTGCCCGGATGCCACGGGTTCGCGTGCACCTCGGCGGTCACCTCGGCGTCCAGGTCCAACTGGACGAGCACCTTGCGCTCGGCGCGCCCGGTCAGCGACAGCCGCGAGTTGCCGGTCAGGTCCTGATCGCGGCTCGTGCCCCAGCGGCGGGCCAGCGGAGCGAGCTGGCCGACGAAGATCCCGCCCGGGATGTAGCGCAGCCAGCCGGTCGGCACCGGCGCGTGCGTGACCGAGCCGACGCCGGTGACGGTCGCGCCGAACTCGAACTGGCGGCCCTTCGCGCTGCTCGCCCGGGTGCCGCCGGTGTGCGACTGCTTGCGCTTGTCGTACTCGGTGCCGTCGACGATCCGCGGGTTCGCCGGCCGCAGCCGGATCTTGGCCTGCGCGGTGGTGTCCGAGGTCCGCCGCTCGTGGGTCAGGCCGGTGATCTCGGTGGCCGTGCTGAACAGCGACGGGTCGGCGGTCATCGACTCGGGGGCGAGCACCTCGCCGACGGTCAGCGGGATGGTGGTGGCGAACGAGTCGAACAGCGGATCGTCCCGGGACGCCCTGCGCAGCACCCGCATCGTCGCGTCCCGCAGCGCCTTCGACGCGGTGAACGAGGTGAGCCGGTTGCCGTCCAGGTCCCGGGAGTAGCCGCCGCCGATCCCGGCGATCGGGTTGGGCCGCTCGATCGGCTCGCTGGTCACCGCGCGGCTGGTGTCCGGCGCCGGCGGCTTCTCGCGGGTGGTCCGGTCCTGCGGCACGAACAGGCGGACGTCCAGCTTGTGGGTCTGCGCCGGGATCGCGGCCGGCTCGATCGGGCCGGGCATGCCGCGCCGGGGCGTGCCGATCGAGGTGCGCCGCCCGGTGGTGTTCAGCGTCCGGTACGACTCGGTCTCGACGGTCAGCGTCAACTCGGTCGCGAACGCCCGCACGGTTCCCGGGGTGATCTTGCCGTCCGCGTCCACCGAGGTGCCGTGGTCCAGGTGGAACGTGGCGCTCTGGGAGACGCCGAGCGCCTGGGTGCGGGTGGACGTCCGGGCGAACCGGATGCCGGCGAGCAGCGTTCCGTACAACTTGGACAGCGGGCCGTAGACCCGGCCCTCGACGCCGACCTCGCCGGTCGTGGTGGTGCCCCGGCCGGAGACGGTGCTGCTCTTCTCCTTCAGCCGGGTGCCGGTGTCGTCGGTGCGGCGGCGGGCGGTCGGGCCGTCGGAGAGCGGCCCCATCTCGCCGGTGATCTTGATGATGGTCGGGTAGTTGTGCCGGGTGCCCTCGTACAGCACCGGGATGTGCAGGCCCGGGCCGACGATCCGGTTGAGCAGCTTGACCAGCTGGTCCTCGCCGAGCGCGGCCCGGACCGCGTCGGCGCGCTGCCACGCGGCCCGGTCGTCCGAGTCCGGGTGGCCGTCGTACTTCGGGTCGCCCATGTCGCCGAGCAGGTCGTTCGCGGACAGGAACAGGCCGAACAGGGAACGGTCCAGGCGCGGGCGGCCGGGGACGTCGCGCAGCGCGTCGGCGATCGCCTCGTACAGGCTGCCGGCGTCGCTGAGCTGCGGGATCGCGCCGTCGAAGGAGACCCCGTGCTCCAGGTTCCGCGGGGCGTGCCAGACCCGGTCGTCGCCGTGCCGGCCCGGCCACTCGGCGGCGGCCCGCGGGTCCAGGCCGGCCTCGGCGATCCGCTCCGGGGTGGCCCACTGGAAGCTCTCCACCGTGCCGTCCAGCTTCGCCGGCTTGCGGCCGGGCAGCGCCACCTCCAGGTCGTAGACCACCTGGTAGCGGACCATCGGGCCGTCGCTGCCGGTGATCTGCTTGCCGCCGGTCGCGGTGGAGTGCTCCTGGCTGTTCTCGGCTGTGCGGGAGTAGCCGGCGCGCGGGCCGACCGCGAAGTTCGCCGCGCCGGTCTCGGTGCCGGCGCCGACCCCACCGGCCACGCCGACGGTCCGGGACGCGGCGCGGTGGTCGCTCTGCTCGGCCGCGTGCGCGCTGGTGACCTCGTGCCGGGCGTCCTCGACGGTCTCCACGACCCGGGTCAGGCGCGGGACCAGACGCATCCGGACGGCGGTGTGCCGCGGCCCGCGGAACGGATTGCGGCTGGGCCGCTCGGCCAGCGGGTCGGAGGTGACCCAGCCGGCCTTCGGCAGCGCGTCCGCACCGTGCTCGAGTTTGTGCAGCTCCTTCTGGACGTTGCGGTCGCCGAGGAAGTCCCGCAGCATCCGCTTGCCCTCGGCGTCGAGGTGCAGCTGGCTCGCGACCTGGGTGTAGAAGTCGCCGGCCGGGCCGGGGCGGGCGATCGCGCTCTCCACGACCGCGGCGGTGGGCGGGCGGCGGCGGCTGCGCTCACCCTTCGGGCGGCGCAGATCCTTGGGTACGACCAGGTCCACCCGCCCGTCCGCGGTCAGCGGGTCGCGCAGCGGCGTGCCGTCCGGGTCGCGCAGCTCGACGACGTACCGGAACGGCATGTCGACCTGGATGCCGTTCTTGAGCTTCAGGGTGCTGCTGAGGGTGTCCTCGACCGTCCCGGTGTGCGCGTCGGTGGTGCTGGCGGCCATCGGCACGGTGACCGAGAGGTCGCCGACCACCGGGGGCAGCGCGGTCACGGCGATCCGCGGGTTCAGGCTCTGGTCGTCGGCCACGCCGCTGGTCAGCGTGGTCTTGCCGGTGTCCTTGGTGGCGGCCTTGACGTCCTTGCCGTCGTTCTTGCCGTCCGCCGGGCCGGTGACCGTCAGGTGGTCCGGGTCGAGGACGGCGTGGATCACCAGCTCGACCGGCCGGCCGTCGACGACGACCGGCTCGGCGTGCGCGTCGCCGAGGAAGTGGCCCACGTCGGTGCGCATCAGCTGCCGCAGCTGCTCGTGGATCGCCGGATCCAGGTCCGGGACCAGGGCGGTCAGGTCCGGCGGGTCGACCCGCGCCTCGACCGTCTGCTGGGCCAGGCCCAGGTGCCGGCTCTCCCGCAGGTAGTCGGGCAGGGCCCGGCGGATCGCCTGGGCCAGCTCGGCGTCGGTCTCCGGCTCCTCGGCGATGGTGAACAGCGACGGCGTCCGGGCCAGCCCGGGCACCGGCGAATCGGCCGCCGGCGCCCAGCCGAGGGCGTCGGCCATGTCGACGTCCGGCGCGGCGCCGTGCTGCCGGTGCAGCTGGTTGCTGAGGTCGGCGTACTCGGTGAACTTGGCGTGCGAGCCGGCCAGGCCGGGCTGTTTGTCCTGGTAGGTGTCGGGCTGGCGGACCTCCAGCGGGACGACCGGTCCGCCGGGCGTGTGGTGGTCCAGGGTGGTCAGGTGGGTGCGGATGCCCAGCGCGTCGCTCTGGTCGATGGTCGGGATGCCCCGCGCGGCACGGGTGTCCTCGGTCAGCACTGCGTTGAACAGCAGCGTGCGGGCTCGGGTGTCGACCTCGTAGAAGCTGGTCAGCCCGTCCGCGGCGAGCTTCTGGTCGAGCAGCGCGGCCCGCTCCGGCGACTGCCGCCGGAACTGCTCGACCACCTCCCGGCCGATGTTCTCGACGTTGTCCTCCAGGAACCGCTGGACGACCGGCGGGAGCTGGGTGTTCAGCGCGGCCATCTGCACCCGGGAGGCGGCGCCCAGGTAGTTCTTGGTGAGCCGGTCGATCGCCTTGTTGTCGCGCTGCGACTCGTACCGGTCGGCGGCGCTGGCCAGGATGGCCGCGGTGTGCGTGTAGGCCATCGCGCCGATGCCCTGGACCAGCCGGTTCAGGTGCGGGTCGGTGGAGACGGTGCCGGTGAAGTGCTGGGCCAGGCGCTGGGCGAAGTCGAGGCCGTGCTGGAGTGGGTCGCGGGTGTTCCTGGTGCGGGTGTCCTGGATGACCTTCCGCAGGAACTCCGGCATGCCGGCCAGCGGCACCCCGACGGTGTACTGCGTGTAGACCTGCTTCGGCGACTGCCCGCCGACGATGCCGACCTGGTTGCCGACGTCGCTGACCTGGAACTGCGGCAGCGTGGCCAGCACCTCGGCCAGCGGGGTGCTGCGATCGTTGCGGGACACCTCGTGCAGCCGGTTGATCAGGTCGTTGATCAGCTGGAACGCGGGCATCGCGGGTGGCCGGTGCTCACCGTCGATGACGCCCAGGGGTTCGGTGACGATCTCGATGATCTGTTCGCCGCCGGAGTGGTCCATCACCAGTTTGATCGCGGGGTGGATGCCGTCGCGGGTCTGGGCGAGCACGGTGGCGTAGCCGACGTCGACGTCGCCCGGGGTGTCCAGGGCGAACTGGGTCTCGATCTCGACGCCGATCGCCCACGGGTCGTCCGGGTCGAGGTCGCCGTCGAGCGGCGGCGACGGGTGGGTGGTCTCGGCGACCGGCCGCTTGGCGACGGTCTCCGGGGACTCGTCGGTCTCGTCCGGGTTCCGCTGCGCGACGCCGGTGGACCAGGCGTTGTCCGGGTGCGGGGTGAGGTCCGGGCGTCGGCGTCCGCCGACGATGGTCGAGCCGGCGACGAAGACTCCGCCGTCCGCGGTGGTCCAGGCCGTCCGAAGAGGAGCATTGACGCGTACGCCGGGAAGGTGTTGCCGTAGTTGATTGATGAACGTCCCGGCGCCGGTGTCGCAGGCGACCAGCTGGATCGGCCGGTTCTGCCAGGCCGGGTCGTTCCGGATCATCGCGGCGAGTTCCGCCGCCCCGATCGTGCGGGCGCCGACCTTGATCCCGTCCGGGGTGCCATGGCCGTACACCCGGTAGGTGTTGGTTTTCGGGGTCTTGCCGGCGTGGTCGAAGTGCGCCGGGTCGGCCTCGGCGTCGATCAGGCGCAGGCCGCTCGGCACCCGGGTCGGGCCGGTCGGCTCGGTGCCGTTTCTCCAGGTCAGCGCCTCGACCATCGCGGTGTCGGCCGGGGCGGGGGTGGTGGTCGGCTGGTGGTAGACGCGGTTGGTGAGGGCGGCGTAGTCGTCGAAGCGGGACTGCGTGCCCGGCATCCCGGCGCGGTTCGGGTCGTGCTGGTGGGTGTTGGGCTGGCGGACCTCGAAGGCCACCACCGGACGGCCCGGCGTGTGGGTGTCGACGTCGGTCAGGAACGTGCGGATGCCGAAGGCGTCGCTCTGGTTGATCGGCTCGATGCCGGCCCGGTCGAGCGCGGGTTTGGACAGGATGGTGCTGGCCAGGACGCGCGGGGTGTTGTCGTCCAGGTGGTAGTAGGTCTGACCGGCTGCCAGCTGTTGGTCGAGGATCGCGGATCGCTCGGGGCTGGCCTGTTTCCAGCTGTGCTGGATCTGTTCGGCGATGGCCTGCGAGTTCTGTTCGAGGAACTGCTGGACCTGGGGCGGGAGCTGGGCGTTGATCGCGTTGAGGTCGACGCGGGAGGCGGCGGTCAGGTAGTTCTTGGTGAGGCGGGGGATGTTCTTGTCTTTGGTCTGCTTCTCGACGATGTCGGCGGTGGCCTCGAACATCGCGCCGGTGTGGCTGTAGGCGAGGGAGCCGACGCCCTTGACGATCTGCCGCAGGTGCTGGTCGGGCGAGGTCTTTGCGAACTCCTGGGCCAGCCGGTCGCCGAAGGTGAGGCCGTCGGCGAGCAGGCCGGCGGCCGGGGAGGGTTTGCCGGAGCGGCGCGGTTTGCTGGTGGCGTCCTCGACGGCGGCCTGGAAGAACTCGGCCATGCCGTCGACCGGGACGCCGACGGTGAACTGGGTGTAGAGGCCGGTCGAGGCGGCTTCGCCCTCGACCTGGACGTGGCGGCCGGCGTCGCTGACCTGGAACGCGGCCGGGGGCGCCAGGGTGTCCTTGAACGCCTGGCCGCCCGGGCTGTCCGCGGTGATGACCGGGACGCCGGACTGCTGCAGTGCTTGACCGGTGAGCAGGAGGTTCGCGGTGACGGCGGGGATCGGGCGGGCCAGGTCGAAGTAGGTCTGGCCGTCGCCGAGCTTCGCGTCGAGGAAGGCGGCCTTCTGCGGGCTCTGCTGCTTCCAGGTCATCGCGAGAGCGCGGGTGATGTTGGTGAAGTTGTCCTCGATCAGCTGCCGGGCCTCGGGGGTCAGGTCGGCGGCGACCGAGCCCAGGTTCACCGGCGCGGCGACCGCCAGGTAGTCGCGCATCCGCTGCGGCAGCTGGTCGGGGTTGCCGTTGCCGGCCATGGCGTCGGCGGTGGCCTCGAACATCGCCGCGGTGTGGGTGTAGGCGAGCGCGCCGACCCCGCGGACGCTGTCGTCGCCGAGCTGCTCGGCCAGCCGTTGACCGAATTCGATACCGCGGTTCAGGGTGACGACGGCCGGGTGGTCCGGGTTGGTCGCGGTGCTCGCGACCTGCTGCAACAGGTCGTTGACGGCGGGGGTCGAGAGGCCGGTGCTGTACGAGACGTTCCGGCCGGCGTCGGTGACCTGGAACGACTTCAGCGGGGCGAGCACGTCGGCCAGCGAGGTGTTGCGGCCCGAGCGGGTCGCCGCGTGCAGTTGCTCGACCAGGGCGTTGATGGTCCGGAAGGCCGGCGCGGAGGGCGGGCGGTGCTCGCCGTCGATGGTGGCCAGGGGCTCGGTGACGATCTCGATGATCGGGTCGTTCATGCCGTCGTGGTCGACGACCAGTTTGATCGCGGGGTGTGTGCCGGGTGGGGTCTGGGCCAGGACGGTGCTGTACGGGATGTCCTCGGTCAGGATGAACCGGGTCTCGATCTCGACGCCGATCGCCCACGGGTCGTCCGGGTCCAGGTCGGTGCCGGTCGGCGGGTGCACCGAGTGGTAGGTCTTCGCGGTGACCGGGCGCTTTTTGATCGTCTCCGGGGAGTCGTCGGTCTCGTCCGGGTTCTTCCGCGCGACGCCGGTGTTCCAGGCGTTGTCCGGGTGCGGGGTGGTGTCGGGACGGCGGCGTCCGCCGACGATGGTCGAGCCGGCGACGAAGACGTCGCCGTTCGCGGTGGTCCAGGCTGGGCGGCGAGGGGCATCGATGCGTACGCCGGGAAGGTGTTGCCGTAGTTCGTCGATGAACGTCCCGGCGCCGGTGTCACAGGCGACCAGCTGGATCGGCTTGTTCTGCCAGGCCGGATCGTTCCGGATCAGGGCGGCCAGCTCGGCCGCGCCGATCGTGCGGGTGCCGATCTTGATGCCGTCCGGCGTGCCATGGCCGTACACCTGATAGGTGTTGGTTTTCGGGGTTTTGCCGGCGTGGTCGAAATGGGCCGGGTCGGCCTCGGCGTCGATCAGGCGCAGGCCGCTGGGGACGTGGATCGGGCCGGTCGGGCTGGTGCCCTTGCCGTGGCCGCCGTCTCCCCAGGCGATCGGGTTGGCGGTCTGCTGGTAGATCGTGTTGCTGCGCTGCTTGTAGTCCAGGAAGCGCTTGAGCACGCCGGCGATGCCGGGCGACTCGTTCTGGTAGGCGCGGATCTGCCGCGCCTCGAGCGGGATGACCGGCTCGCCGGGAGTGTGGTCGTCGAGCTCGGCGAAGTGGTGGTGGATGCCCAGCGCCTGGCTCTGGTTGATCTCCGGGAGGCCCAGCCGGGCGCGGGTCTGCGGGCCGACGAAGGCGTTGGCGAACAGCGCCTCCGAGCCGGGCGTGACGTCGAAGAGATTCTTCGCGCCGTCGATCACCGCGAGCTGGTCGTTGAGGTGCGCGGCCTTGGCCGGGTTGGTGTTCGTGTAGTGCGTCTGCAGGGCGTTGCCGATCGTCGCGGCGTGCTGCTCGAAGAACGCCGCGACGGCCGGGTGCTGCCGGGCGAGGTGCAGCTGGATGCCGGCGAGGTTCACCCGGGACGCGGCGGCGACGTAGTTCTTCGAGGCCGGGGCGTCGGTGTTGCCGGCCAGCCCGTCGGCCTTGCTGGAGAACATCGCGACCGTGTGTGAATACGCCAGCGCCGCGTAGCCGTGGATCACCCGGGCGCCGGCGGTGTCGGTGCCGTTGCTGCCGAGGTAGAGCTGGGCGAGCTGCGCGCCGAAGTCGAGACCCTGGTCCAGGGGATCCTTGGCGCGACTGGTCTGGGTGTCGGCGGCGATCGACTGGAGCATGTCGGCGAGTCCGCCGATCGGCGTGCCGACCGTGAACTGGGGATAGACGTGGGCCGGGGCCTGGCCGCTCTCCAGCTTCACCTGGGCGCCCTGCGGGGTCACGGTGAAGCCGAGCGGGCTCAGGATGTCCGCCAGGGGGGTGTTCGCCGTCGACCGGCTGGCCTCGTGCAGCTTCGTCACCAGGTCGTTCATGATGCTGAACGCCTGCTCGTGGCCGGGGCGGTGCTCGCCGTCGATGGTCCGCATCGGGCCCACCACGATCTCGATGATCTTCTCGCCGTCGAGATCGTGGTCGACCACCAGTTTGATCTCCGGCAGGAAGCTGTCCGGACTGGTGGCGAGCACGGTGCCGTAGTCGATGGCGCTGCCGGCCGGCACGTCCAGCGGGAAGCGGGTCTCCACCTCGACGCCCTCGCCCCAGCCGATCGCGTCGTCCATGTCGACGTCCTGCGGTGGCGCGGCCGAGTCGACGCCGTCCATCGGCTCGCCCGGCATGGCGTGCTCGGGCGGGGGCGCGCCGTGCTGCTGGTGCAGCTGGTTGCTGAGGTCGGCGTACTCGGTGAACTTGGCGTGCGAGCCGGCCAGACCGGGCTGTTTGCCCTGGTAGGTGTCGGGCTGGCGGATCTCCAACGGGACGACCGGTCCGCCGGGCGTGTGGTGGTCCAACGTGGTCAGATGGGTGCGGATGCCCAGGGCGTCGCTCTGGTCGATGACCGGGATGCCCCGGGCGTTGCGGGTGTCCTCGGTCAGGACCGCGTTCAGGAACAGCGTGCGGGCGCGGGGGTCGACGTCGTACAGGCTGGTCAGGGTGTTGTCGGTGGTGATCTTCTGATCCAGGAGCGCGGCCTTCTCCGGGGCCTGCTGCCGGTACTGGTTGAGCACCTCCTGGCCGATGGTGTCGGTGTTGTTCTCCAGGAACTGCTGGACGGTCGGCGGGAGCTGGGCGTTCATCGCCGCCATGTGCACCCGGGAGGCGGCGCCCAGGTAGTTCTTGGTCAGGCGTTCGATCGGCTTGTTGTCGCGCTGCGACTCCAGCTGGTCGGCGGCGCTGGAGAAGATCGCGGCGGTGTGTGTGTAGGCCATCGCGCCGATGCCCTGGACCAGGCGGTTCAGGTAGGGGTCGGTGGAGACGGTGCCGGCGAAGTGCTGGGCGAGTCGCTGGGCGAAGTCGAGGCCGTGCTGGAGCGGGTCACGGGAGTTGCGGGTGCGGGTGTCCTGGATGACCTTCCGCAGGAACTCCGGCATGCCGGCCAGCGGGACCCCGACGGTGTACTGGGTGTAGACGGTCTTCGGGGACTGGCCGCCGATGATGCCGACCTGGTTGCCGACGGTGCTGACCTCGAACTGCGGCAGGGTGGCGAGGACCTCGGCGAGCGGGGTGTTGCGGTCGGTCGCGGTCACCTGGTGCAGGCGGTTGATCAGGTCGTTGATCAGCTGGAAGGCCGGGAGTGACGGCGGTCGGTTCTCGCCGTCGATGACGCCCAGGGGCTCGGTGACGATCTCGATGATCTGTTCGCCGCCGGAGTGGTCCATCACCAGTTTGATCGCGGGGTGGATGCCGTCGCGGGTCTGGGCGAGCACGGTGGCGTAGCCGACGTCGACGTCGCCCGGAGTGTCCAGGGCGAACTGGGTCTCGATCTCGACGCCGATCGCCCACGGGTCGTCCGGGTCGAGATCGACCTCGGTCGGGGGGCGGCTTTCGGCGGTGATCGACTCGGTGACCGGGCGGTTTTTGATCGTCTCGCGGGAGTCGTCGGTCTCGTCCGGGTTCCGCTGGGCGGTGCCGGTGGACCAGGCGTTGTCCGGGTGCGGGGTGAGGTCCGGGCGTCGGCGTCCGCCGACGATCTTCGCGCCGGCGACGAAGACGTCGCCGTTCGCGGTGGTCCAGGCCGTTCGGCGCGGGGCATCGATGCGTACGCCGGGGAGGTGTTGCCGTAGCTCGTTGATGAACCGGTCGGTGTTGGTGGGGCCGGCGCCGGTGTCGCAGGCGATCAGGCGGATCGGTCTGTTGTTCCAGGCCGGGTCGTTTCTGATCATCGTGGCGAGTTCGGGGGCGGTGATGGTGCGGGGGCCGATCGTGATGCCGGTCGGGGTGCCGTGGGCGAAGACCTGGTAGGTGGGGGTTTTGGGGGCTCTTGCGGCGTGGTCGAAGTGGCCTGGGTGGGATTTGGCGTCGATCAGGCGGAGGCCGGCGGGGACGTGGATCGGGCCGGTGGGGTCGGTGCGTTGGTTGTCGTTTTCGGCGTTGTCGTCGGCGTTGTCGTTGTCGTTGTCGTTGTTCCAGGCCAGGGGGCGGGCTGTTGCTCGAGGTGGGGGTGGGGTAGCCGCCGCGGCCGGATTTTTCGGATATTCCGGGTGTGGGGGTGTTGTCGCCGCCGCGGTGGTGGTGGGGGGCGATGGAGTCGACGGCCTGTTTGACGTCGGATTCGAGTGGGGTTTTGACGTCGGGGGTGTTGGTCTCGGTGGAAATCTTTGCCGTGGGGGCTTCGGGGGTCGGTCGGGGGGACTGCGGTGCGGGGTTTTGTGACTGGGTGGGGGCTTTGTCGGTGGGGGGCTTGGGGAGTCGACGGAAGTTTTCGCCGGGTCGGGGGTGGCGGTGGTCGGGGAATCGGCCTGGCGGGGAGTCCTGGGAGCCGTAGGCGGGGGAGGCGTTTCCAGGGAGTCGTAGGCCGGGGGAGGGGTTTCCAAGGAGTCGTAGGCCGGGGGAGCTTCGGGGGTTTGGTCCGTTGTGGATTGGTCGGTGGCGGTGGCTTCCTGGTAGGACGGCGGGTTTTCGGTGGGCGGGGCGGCCTCGGTCGCGGTCGGGGGCGCGGGGGCCTCGGTGGCGATGGGTGTCGGGGCCGGCGTTGGGGCGGTCTGCGTTGCCGGGGCGGTCTGCGTCTGCGGGGACGGAGCAGGCGCGGACTGAGGCGTGGTCTGCGTTGTCGACGGGGACGGAGCGGGCGCGGACTGAGGCGTGGTCTGCGTTGTCGACGGGGACGTGTTCTGGGTGGTTGGCGTCGGGGTTGACGTCGAGGTGGTCTGGGTTGCCGGGGTGGGTGTGGGGGTTGAGGTCGAGTTCGGCGTCGTGGGAGAGGACGCCGTTGTGCTCGGGGATGTCGTCGTGGGATTCGCCGGCGTCTGTGTCGGCGTCGGCGAGGGGGACGTGGTCGGCGTGTTCGTAGTCGGGGAGGTCGTCGGAGGGGGGGCCGGCTGGGAGGTGCTGGTCTGGGGCGCGCTGGTGCTGGGGGTGGAAGTGCTGGTGGCGGGGGCTGCCGTGCTGGTTGAGGACCCGGCGGGCTGGGGTGTGGACGCGGTGGTGGAGTTGGGGGCGCTGGGTTGAGGTGCGCTGGAGCTCGGAGTGCTGGTGCTGGTGTCGGCGCTGGGCTGAGGTGCGTTGGAGCTGGGAGCGGTGGTGCTGGTGGCGGGAGAGTTGGTGTTGTCGGCGGTGTCGGGCGCGGGGCTGGTGCCGGGTTGGGTGTCGAAGCCGGGGAGGCCGCTGGCTGTGGTTGATCCGCTGGTGGGTGGGGTGGTCGAGCCGCTGGTCGGCGACGAGGGAGAGGTGTTGGCGCCCTCGCCGGAGGTTGTCGGCGCGGATGTGGATGTCGGAGGGGCAGCGGTCGAGGTGGCCGGGGCCGTCGTGGTCGAGGAAGGGGACGAGGTCGCCGGAGCGGGTGTCGAGGTGGACGGGGACGACGACGGGGCGGCCGGGGCTGCTGTGCTGGTGGCCGGCGATGAGGGCGCGGCACCGGGGGACGACGAGGAAGGTGCGGGGGCGGGCGCCGACGGGGATGACGGAGCGGGGGCGGGGCTGTCGGTGGTGATGGGGGAGTTGGTGCTGGTGGGGATACCGCCGCTGGCTGTGGCCGGGGGTGGAGCGCCGGTGACCGCGGCCGGTGGTGCTGTGGCTGGGGCTGGGGGCGTTGTGCCGGTGGCTGTGGCTGTGGCTGGGGGCGTTGTGCCGGTGGCTGTGGCTGTGGCTGGGGGTGGGGTGTCGGTGGCGGTGCTTGTGGTGGGGTCGGTGGGGCCGTTGGTGAGGGGCTGGCCGGTCATCTCGTTGACGACGTCGGTGCCGAGGGCGTCCACTACCGGGGCTACCTGGGTGAAGTCGCCGCCGGCGGTGCGCAGGGTGTCGGAGAGCTGGTTGAAATAGTTCTGGACGGACTGCGGGGTGACCGTGGTGTGGCCGTTGCCGGAGCCGTGGCCGCCGGTGCCGTGCGGGACGCCCGCGAGGTTGTTGCTCGCCTGGTGGGCGTAGTCGACGCCGTAGGAGCCGAGCATCGAGGACGTGACCGTGGCCCACGGGACGAAGTCGCCGCCGACGATGCTGGTGAAGCCGAGTTCGCCGAGGACCTCGCCGATCGCGCCGTTGATGGCGCGCCCGTCCTTGCCGGCCGAGAAGTTCGGCAGGATCTTCTTGACCGCGCCGCTCCAGGCGCTGGCCACGCCACCGATCATGGCGCCGCCCGCGCCCGCCATCAGCCACTGGTTCCAGTTGACCTGGCCGACCTTGCGGTTGCCCTCGGCGGTCTGGATGCCCATGGCGGCGCCCTCTTCGGCCATCTCCTGGGCGGCTTCCTCGATCGCCTCCTGGACGACTTCCCCGCCGTACCGAATCGCCTGTTCTTTTTTGGTCATCGGGGGTTTCGCCGAAGGCGTCGGGGTGTCTTTGGGTTTCGGGGTGGGGGCGTCCTTGGGCAGGGGCTGCGGGGTGGGTTCGGCCGCCGGCGGGTCCTTCGGGGTGGGGGTCGGCGTGTCCTTGGGGGTCGGGGTCGGGGTGTCCTTGGGAGTGGGCTTCGGGGTGGTGTGCGGGACGTCCTTGGGGGTCGTCTTCGGCAGCGCCTTGGGCATCTTCGGCAGCGGCGGGATGTGCAGTTTGGACAGCGCCCGGCCGGCGTGCCGCAGTTTGAGGCCCTGGATCAGCGCGCGGACCACGCCGCCGCCGGACGCGATGTGGAACGGGACCAGGTAGGAGAAGCCGGAGACCAGCGCCAGGAAGATGTCGAAAACGGTCAGGAACATCGCGATGGCGACCGAGTACTGGGTCTGCTCGGCGTCCAGCGTGAAGTTGTCCGCCTGCGAGATCATCTGTTGCAGCAGGTTGACGTCGTCCGGGACACCGTCGGTGACGTTGCGGGTGGCGTTGTAGAACTCACGCGCGGTCTGGCCGCTGACCGCGCTGTACACGCTGGTCGACAGGCCGCCCATGCCGGTGCTCAGGGCCATCATCCCGGCGACGACCCCGGTGAGCTCCGCGGTCATCGCCCGGAGCTGGGTGATGTCCGCCTTCGGGAGCTGCTCGCCGGAGGCGATCAGGATCGCGGTGTACGCCCACTGGTACTCGGGGTCGTCGGGGATGTGCAGGTCCATGTGGTGCGGTTACTCCGGCTCTTCCGCGGGGACGGCGGGAATGGCGGGGGTGGCGGGGTGGACGCTGCGGTAGAAGACGTGCGACCGGGTCGGCTCCAACGGCGTCTCCGGCTCGACCACGGCCTCGCGGCGTGCCGGCAGCAGCGGCTCCAGCGGGGCGGTCCCGGGGTCGGCCACGGCCTCGCGGCGCATCAGGAGCGCGGGCTTGAGCGGGGTCAGCTCGTCGTCCGGGGTCAGCAGTTTGCCGCGGGCCAGGAGGCGCGGGGTGGCCTGGCCCTCCTCGTCGGGCTGGTAGGTCTCGCCCTCGACCGCCAGCCGGCGGCTCGCCAGCATCGGCCTCAGCGGGGTGACCTCGCCCTCCTCGGCCGGGGTGAGGATCCGGCCCTGGATAGTCATCGCCCGGCGCAGCAGCGGCCGCTCGGTCCCCTCGCCCTCGGGGGTCATGTACCGCCGGGCCGGCGCGTTCGGGTCGGCCGGGGCCTCGTAGCCGCCGACCATCTCGGAGTCCACCAGCAGCAGGTACGTCGACTGGTCGGCGTCCTCCCGGGCCTCCCCGTAGATCTTGCCGTTCTCGACGAGCCCCTCGCTGTAGTAGCCCAGCGTCGTGCTGACCACGTTCACCCGGCCCTCGACCGAGTCCAGTCCCTCGGTGAACGACGGGCCGAACTGTCTGCCCAGGTCGTCGTCGCCCCAGACGCCGGCGTACCGGGCCCGGATGTCGGTCACCCGGCTCTTCAGGCGGGCCCAGTCGTGCGACGCCGACTCGTACGGGCGGGCGTGCGCGGCCAGGCGTTCCGGGTCGACGTACAGCGGCTCGTCGGACATCGTGCCCCCTATCGCCGCAGCTGCTCGTTGACGATCTGCGGCAGGCGCGGCCCGTCGGCCGGGACCATCCGGTCCAGCCCGAGGCTGCCGGCGAGCAGCTCACGGGCGTTCAACCCGGGCGGCATCATCGGGGCGATCAGCTCGGCCGCCTCGGCGACGGCCTTGGCCTTGGCGTCGTCGATGGTCTTGAGGATCAGCGCGGACAGGTCCTTGGGCGCGAGCTTGCGGTAGGCCGTCCCGTTGAACGTGATGTCGGTGACCGAACCGCCGTGGTTCACCGTCACGTCGATCTCCCGGCGCGGCGACGACGCGGTCGCCTTGATCGCCTGGATCCGCTGGTGCAGCTCGGTGAGGCTCAGGCGCTGCCGCTGGTACTCCTCGAACATCGTCTCGAGGCGGTGGTCGTCGGACATGCTCGGCCCCTCTTCCGTCGGTGATCCCTCAGCAAAGCCGGGTCCGCGGACGGGCGGCAAGGGAAACCGGGCCGATGGGGGCGGGACGGGAAAGAGACTTACCCGCGTGGGCGCGACCGGGCGGGCGCCGGCGCGGGCCGGATGTCAGTCGGGGCAGCATCGCGGCCCGAGCAGGCACACCCGGTGCTTCGGGCATTTGCCGTCATCTACTCGGCTGGGACGCTCCACTGACGCGAAGCGTGCGCATCGCAGCGTCCTAGACAGAGCGGGCATCCCCACCCCAGTGGGGCCCTCGCGGGAGGTAACAGTGGCAGTTCAGCAGCAGAACGTCGGAACTACCCAAGAGGGCATGGCCGCCGCCCGGGTCGAGTTCGAGGGCAAGGTCCAGATCTTCAACGGGCAGCTGTCCAGTGTGAACCAGGAGATGTCGGTTCTCCAGAGCACCTGGGACGGCACCGCGTCGTCGAACTTCAACCAGGCGATGGACAACTGGGAGGGCGGCTTCAAGCGGGTCATCACCGCCCTGATCAGCATGATCGAGAGCCTCGGCGGCAACGCGAAGCTGTACGAGGGCCAGGAGGACACCGCCTCGAACCTCGCCCAGCAGTGGGGTCAGGCGCTCGGCAACGGCGTGCAGGACGCCCCGGTGGCGGCGCCCTCCGGCGGCCTGCCCGGCATGTGATCGCCACCCCCGAAACCGACTCCCGAAAGGCGTTGAGATGAGTTCCTACAAGTTCAACTTCACCGTGGCCGACAACACCCTCGACCACATGGACACCGTCAACAACAACCTGAAGCAGGCCCTCGAGGAGCTGGAGCGCAACAGCCGGGCGCACCTGCAGGAGTGGACCGGTGACGCGCAGACCGCGTACGCGCACGCCGAGGCCGAGTGGCGGGCCGGGCTGCAGACGATGAGCCAGGCGCTGCAGTCCGGCCGGGTCTCGCTCTACAACATCTCCGAGGGCTACGGCGGCGCCGAGCAGCGCGCCTCGCAGATCTGGGCGAACACCTACACCGGCCGCTGATCCCGCGGATCCGGCCGGTCCCGTCGCACGGCCGGCCGGATCCGGTGTCCACCCGTCACCCCCGCCTCGAAAGGAAGCCATGTCCGGCGAAGCACCCTCCGAGATCGCAGAGAAACTCGTCGACTCCGGGACCATCACGGAGGACGAGAAGTACACCTATTTCGCCTGGGGTACGGAGTACAGCGCCGGAACGCCCGAGGAAAAGGCCATCCACGACAAGGTGGAGAAGCTGGTCAACGAGTGGACCGACGGCAAGCCGCCGACGCTGTCCGGGAACGACGACAACCCGGACACCGACATGCCGGACGACAAGCCGAAGGACCCGCTGGACGATACGAAGGTCCTGCCCCCGCCGCTGAACACCTCCGGCGAGAAGGGCGGCTCGGTCACGGTCAGCACCGAGGCGCTGCGGCAGTTCGCGAAGAACCTGAAGATGCTCGAGGACCTGGTGGTCAAGGAGCACACCTCGGTCAAGGACGTGAAGGTCGCGCCGGGCACGTTCGGCGCCGGCGTGCACATCAGCGCGGCGATCCAGACCGGCCTGCGCGGCGACACGCTGCGGTTCCTGCAGAGCGTGAGCGAGACCTTCACCTACATCCGCGCCGACATCGAGACGCTGATCACCGACTACGACTCCACCGAGGAGTGGAACGGGATCACCGCGCAGCAGCTCAACAACGTGTTCAACGACGCGTTCACCAACATCAGTCACTACGGCCAGTACGGCAACACCAGCACTGACGGCACCGGCACCGAGACCAACGGCAACGGCAACGGAAATGGCAACGGGAACGGCAACGGCAATGGGAACGGGAACGGGCAGAACGCCTGATGGCCGATCCGTCCAGTTCCCCGCCCCCGCTGGTCTCGACCGGGCCGAACGGCATCTACGCGAGCGGCGAGACCGGTAGCGAAGGCAACGTCTACGACTACACGGACAAGGACTGGAAGTGGATCGAAGCGGTCCTCACCGGCTCCTCGGCGGTCAACAACGCCAACGGCGCGGCCACCGCCGCCCAGGACGCCGCGGCGCTGGTCAATCCGCAGTCGCTGCGTGACGCCGGGAACATCTTCAACAACACCCAGTCGGTGATGCGCGGCGTGGCGAAGAACCTGGCCGCCCAGATCAAGGGTCTCGCCGGCGACGGCCGGGCCTGGCAGGGCACCGCCGCCGAGACGTTCAAGGCCAAGATGCTGGACGTCGCGAACTACCTGGAACGGCAGGCCGAGCGGATCAACGGCGGGGAGGGCGAGCTCGGCGTCTCGGTCCCGAACCAGCTCTTCCACAGCGGCAACATGCTGGAGTGGGCGCAGAAGCAGGTCCTCTACGTCGACCACTTCTACGCCAGCTGGGCGTCGAACTACGTCAAGGACTACGGCGACGGCGTCGTGCACGTCAGCGAGGTCGACGGCCTGCCCGAGATCATGACCAACGCGATGCGCGAGGTGATGGGCAAGCTGGTCGTCGAGTACGTCCGGCTCGGCACCAGCGCGGTGAACACCCCGCAGCCGATGAATCCGGAGACCGGCTCGCCGACCGGTGGCAGCTCGACGCCGCCGCCGAACAGCTCGCTGCCGTCGAACAGCGTGCCGTCGTACAGCCCGCCGCCGTTCGAGTCGTCCTCGCTGCCGCCGACCCCGTCGATCTCGTCCAGCGCGCCGCCCCAACTCTCCTCGACGCCGCCGCCGAGCAGCGTGCCGACGCCCTCGGTGGCCGCCACGCCGACCCCGACCCCGCCGGCGCTCTCCACGGACGCCCCGGACGAGGTGACCGGCGGCCCGGACGTCCCGGACCCGTCGGCGACCGACGTCCCGCCGCCGGACGCGCCGATCTCGACGTCGGCGCTGGCCGGCCCGGACGACGTGCCCGACCCGACCGACATCCCGGACCCGGCCACCGCCGACACGCCGGACCCGCCCGGCACCAACGGCGAAAACCCGCCGGCCTTCAGCGCTCCCGGCGGTGCCGGCGGCGGCCTCCCCGGCTTCGATCAGACCGGCGACGGTACGGGCACCGGCGCCACGCCCCCGATCCCGGCGTTCAGCAGCGGCAACACGCCCGGCGGCAGCTCGGGTGGGAACAAGGGCGCGGCCAACGCCCCGGTCCCGGAGTTCGACGGCGCCGACGCGCCGGGTGGGGCCGGCGGCGGCGCGGGCAGCGGGTCCGGCGCCTCGGCACCGGACTTCGGTGGGGCCGGTGACGCGCCCGGCGCCGCGGGTGGCGGGACGTCCGGCTCGGACGCCGTGATCCCGCCGCTGACCTCGGTCGACGCGCCCGTCGACACCGGGCTCGGCGGTGGGTCCGGCACCGGCTCCGGCACCGGGGCGGGCTCGCCACCGATGATGCCGCCGATGTCGCCGCCGCAGTCGGGGACCGGCGCCACCGACCGGTCGGACTCGTCCGGGCTGGTCGGTGGGGATGCGGAGGACTGGGATCCGGGTTCGGTTCCGGGTGCTCCGGAGGCTTCCGGCGGTGCCGCGCCCGGCGCCGGTGGTGGCGGGACCGGGCTGGAGACGCCCGGCGGTGTCACCACGCCGGGCATTCCGTCCGTGGAGTCGCCGGGCGACGGCAGTGGCTCGGGTTCCGGAACCGGGTTGGGTTCGGGGGCGCAGACGCCGATGATGCCGCCGATGTCGCCGCCGCAGTCGGCGACCGGTGCTACTGATCGGCCGGATTCGTCCGGGCTGGTCGGTGGGGATGCGGAGGACTGGGATCCGGGTTCGGTTCCGGGTGCTCCGGAGGCTTCCGGTGGTGCCGCGCCCGGCGCCGGTGCTGGTGGTGGCGTGGGCTCGGGTTCGGGTCTCGGCGGTGTGACCGTGCCGGGCATTCCGTCCGTGGAGTCGCCGGCCGACGGTAGTGGTTCGGGTTCCGGAACCGGGTTGGGTTCGGGTGGGCAGACGCCGATGATGCCGCCGATGTCGCCGCCGCAGTCGGCGACCGGTGCTACTGATCGGCCGGATTCGTCCGGGCTGGTCGGTGGGGATGCGGAGGACTGGGACGCGGGTTCGGTTCCGGGTGCTCCGGAGGCTTCCGGTGGTGCCGCGCCCGGCGCCGGCGGTGGCGGGACCGGGCTGGAGACGCCCGGTGGTGTCACCACGCCGAGCATTCCGTCCGTGGAGTCGCCGGCCGACGGTAGTGGCTCGGGTTCCGGAAGCGGGGCGGGTTCGGGCGGGCAGATGCCGATGATGCCGCCGATGTCGCCGCCGCAGAGTCAGCGGGGCGCGGCCGAGCGGTCGGACTCGTCCGGGCTGGTCACCGGGGACGACGAGGTGTGGGACGGGGAGCCGGGCGCCGGCACCCCGGATGCCCCGGCGGGCGCCGAGCGGGGTCAGCCGGCGGCCGGTGGCTCGGGGGACGTGGCGCCGGTGCTGCCGGTGCCGCTGCTGGGCGGGCTTCCGTTCGTACCCCCAATTGTCGGTCTTGGGGAGAGCGACCGGAAGCGGCGGGCGGACCGGGACCGGATGGCCGAGGACGACCGGGAGCGCGGCAGCCACCGCGACCCGGCGCCGATGATCGCGCCGGCTGTCGGTGGTGCCGGGCCGACGTCCGTGGCCGCGCCGGAGATCGGCGGTGCTGACCGTGCTGACCGTGCTGACCGTGACGAGATTCCGTTGCTCGCGCCGCCGCTGATCCCGGGGGAGCGCAGGCGGGCGGAGGAGCGTTCCGGGGCCGGCGAGTTGCTGGCCGAGGAACCTCGTGCCTGGGGGCCGGTCGTCGAGGAGATCCCGCCGGATCAGGTGGCCCTGGTCCGGGAGTCCGACGACGACTTCGGGTCCTGGGACAGCGAACCGCTGCCGTGGGAGACCGACGGGATGCCGGCGCCGATCGAGGGTGACGACGACCCGTCCTCGTGGGGTGGCCCGGAACCCACGCCGCCTCCGCCGCCCCCGGCGCCGGAGGACGAACCGCGGGCGCGGACCCGGCCGTCCGGGCAGTCCTACGAGGCGGTGCTGCTGGCCGAGATGCCGTTGCGCTCCGGCGGCCCGGACCTGACGCCGGAGGATCGCGCGCGGCTCGCCGAGGAACGGGCCGAACGGGTCCGCCGGACCCGGATCGAGATGGGCCTGGACCGCGACGACGACGCCGACGAGGAGGAGCCGGCCGAGCGCCGGGCCGCCGACCTGCTCGACCGCGACGACACGCAGTGGGGAAACCGCGACGACACGGTCGGCGGCGTCCTCGGATGACCGCCGCCGGAACAGAGAGCCGAGACAGATGAGCATCGTCACCGTCAAGCGCCCGCCCCGGGTGGATCCGCCGAAGCTGCCCGACGGCCAGGTGGAGCTGCAGGAGCCGCCGGTGATGGCCGAGCCGGCCCAGCCGGACTTCCGGGCGTTCATGATGGTCATCCCGATGGGCCTGGGCATGGGCGGCATGTTCCTGCTCTACGGCATGTCGAACCGGTCGCCGGCGATGTACGTGATGGGCATCGTGATGGCGGTCGGCATGGCCGGCATGGGCGCGATGCAGATCGGCCGCAACGCCGCCGAGCGCAAGACGAAGATGCGCAGTGAGCGGCGCGACTTCCTGCGCTACATCGCGCAGATCCGGAAGAAGGCCCGGCAGTCGGCGCGCGAGCAGCGGCAGTCGGTGCTCTGGAACAACCCGGCTCCGGGCGCGCTCTGGTCGATCGCGATGGGCGCCCGGATCTGGGAGCGGCGCCCCAGCCACGAGGACTTCGGCCGGGTCCGGATCGGGCTGGGCCGGCAGGGCTCGTCGGTGAAGTACGTGGCGCCGTCGACCAAGCCGATCGAGGACCTGGAACCGCTGTCGTCGATCTCGCTGCGCCGGTTCGGGGAGGCGTACCGGACGGTGTCCGGGGTGCCGATCGCGGTCGGCGTGCGCAGCTTCACCAGCATCGAGCTGGAGGGCGAGCTGGAGCGGACGCTCGGCCTGGCCCGCGCGATGATCGCCCAGCTGGTCACGTTCCACGCCCCGGACGAGTTCCGGGTCGTGCTGCTGTGCGGCCCGGCCGAGCGGGAGAAGCACTGGGACTGGGTCAAGTGGTTGCCGCACAGCGCGCATCCGGCCGCCGAGGACGCGGCCGGTCCGGTCCGGCTGTTCGCCGACGACCACGAGCAGCTGTTCGAGCTGCTCGGGCCGGACGTCGCCGACCGCGGCGACCTGGACCGGTCGGTGGTGCCCAGCGCGACCGAGCCGTACATCCTGGTGGTGGCGCACCACACGGCGATCCCGGAGAGCTCGCGCCTGCTCGGCGAGGGCATCCGCAACGTGGGCCTGCTCGACCTGACCAACGACCTGCCCGGCGGGCCGCGGGTGCTGCGGCTGACCGTGGACGGCGAGACGGTGGAGTTCCCGGCCGGCGAGACCACCGGCAGCGCGGCCCCGGACACGCTCAGCGTCGACGAGGCCGAGACGCTGGCCCGGATCCTCGCCCCGAAGCGGACCAGCGGCACGCTGGAGCTGGTCGACGAGCCGATGAGCAGCGACTTCGAGCTGACCACGCTGCTCGGGGTGCGCGACGCCTACACGTTCGACGTGCCCGGGCTGTGGCGGTCCCGGCAGGCGCAGCGGGCCCGGCTGCAGGTGCCGATCGGGGTCACCGAGGACGGCGAGGTCGTCGAGCTGGACCTGAAGGAGTCGGCGCAGGGCGGCATGGGCCCGCACGGCCTGCTGATCGGCGCGACCGGCTCGGGCAAGAGCGAGCTGCTGCGCACGCTGGTCTGCGCGCTGGCGATGACCCACTCGTCGGAGATCCTGAACCTGGTGCTGGTCGACTTCAAGGGTGGCGCGACGTTCCTGGGCATGGACCGGCTGCCGCACACCTCGGCGGTGATCACCAACCTGCAGGACGAGTTGCCGCTGGTCGACCGGATGCAGGACGCGCTCAACGGGGAGATGACCCGGCGTCAGGAGTTGCTGCGGTCGGCCGGGTACGCGTCGCTGTTCGAGTACGAGAAGGCCCGCGCGGCCGGCGCCCCGCTGGCCCCGTTCCCGGTGCTGCTGCTGGTCGTGGACGAGTTCAGCGAGCTGCTCTCCAGCAAGCCGGAGTTCATGGACCTGTTCGTCTCGATCGGCCGGCTCGGGCGCAGCCTCGGCGTGCACCTGCTGCTCGCCTCGCAGCGGCTCGACGAGGGGCGGATCAACCGGGTCGAGGGGCACCTGTCGTACCGGATCGCCCTGCGGACCTTCTCCTCGATGGAATCGCGGTCGGTGATCGGCGTCGGCAGCGCGTACGAGCTGCCCTCCGAGCCCGGCAACGGCTTCCTCAAGGTGGACATCACCAGCCTGATCCGGTTCAAGGGGGCGTACGTCTCCGGCCCGTACGAGCGGACCGCCCCGGCCGCCGACGACGAGCAGCACGCCCGGGCGCTGGTCGACGTCGTACCGTTCACCACCGGCAGCGGCATGATCCGGCGCCGGCGCCCGGAGCCCGAACCGGAGGTCGTCCGGCCGGTGGAGCCGGTCAGCACGTCCGACGAGGTCCGGCTGATGAACGTGATCATCGACCGGCTGGAGGGGGCCGGCGCGCCGGCCCGCCAGGTCTGGCTGCCGCCGCTCGCCGAGGCGCCCAGCCTGGACTCGCTGCTGCCCAGCGTCGTGCCGGACCCGATCCGCGGGATGACCGTCGAGCCGGCCGAGATGCACGGCCGGCTGCGGGTGCCGGTCGGGGTCGTCGACCGGCCCACCGAGCAGCTGCGGGACCTGCTGATCGCCGACCTGAGCGGGGCCGACGGGCACGTCGGCATCGCCGGCGCCCCGCAGAGCGGCAAGTCGACCCTGCTGCGGACGCTGGTGCTGGCGCTGGCGCTGACCCACACCCCGCAGGAGGTCCAGTTCTACGGACTCGACTTCGGTGGCGGCGGCATCATGTCGCTGACCGGGCTGCCGCACGTCGGCTCGATCGCGACCCGGATGGAGCGCGACCGGGTGGTCCGGACCATCCAGGAGCTGCGGGCCGTGCTGGAACGGCGGGAGGCGGCGTTCGCCGAGCACGGGTTCGAGTCGATCAACGCGTACCTGGCGGCGCGGGCCCAGGGCCGGATCCAGGACCCGCACGGCCGGGTGTTCCTGATCGTCGACGGCTGGTTCACCATGAAGCAGGACTTCATGGAGCTCGACCAGCAGTTCGGCGAGCTGGCCTCGCGCGGCCTGTCGTTCGGCATCCACGTGATGGTCACCGCGAACCGGTGGTCCGAGGTGCGGACCTGGGTGCGCGACCTGCTCGGCACCAAGCTGGAGCTGCGGCTCGGCGACTCGATGGAGTCCGAGGTCGGCTCGCGCAAGGCGGCCTCGGTGCCGACCCAGCCGGGCCGCGGCATCACCGCGACCGGGCTGCACTTCCTGGCCGCGCTGCCCCGGCTGGACGGCCGGACCGCCACCGACGACCTGCCCGAGGCGACCAAGACGATCGTCGAGGAGATCAGCACGTTCTGGGCCGGCCCGCCGGCGCCCCCGGTCCGGCTGCTGCCGGCCCACCTGCCCGCCGTCCGGCTGCCCGCCCCGAAGCCCGAGTTCCAGGTCTGCCTCGGCCACGACGAGCAGCGGCTCGCCGACGTCTGGCACGACTTCATGGTCACCCCGCACCTGCTGGTGCTCGGCGACAACGAGACCGGCAAGACCAACGTGCTGCGGCTGGTGCTCGACGCGATCGCGAAGCGCTACACGTCGACGCAGGCCAAGGTGGTCATCGGCGACACCCGCCGGGACCTGGACAACGCGATCGCGGCGGACTACCGGGTCGGCTACGCGCTCACCGCGCAGAACATGGCCGAGCTGGCCAAGCAGGCGTCGGTGTCGCTGGGCCGCCGCCTGCCCGGGGCGGACATCTCCTCCGAGCGGCTGCGCCGGCGCGACTGGTGGGAGGGGCCGGAGCTGTTCGTGGTCGTCGACGACTACGAGATGATGACCAACCCGGGCGGGATGGGGTCGGTCCTCGACCCGCTCATCCCGCTGATCGCCCAGGGCGCGGCGATCGGGTTCCACCTGATCATCGCGCGGACCACGTCGGGTGCGATGCGGGCCATGATGGACCCGGCGATCCGGCGGATGTGGGAGCTGGGGACGCCGGCGACGCTGTTCTCGTACTCCAAGGACGAGGGCCGGTTCCTGGGCGAGGCGCCGCCGCGCAAGCTGCCGCCGGGCCGCGCCCAGCTGGTCACCCGGCGCTCGGTCCGGCTGATCCAGACCGGCGAGGTCTAGGCGAGCGTCAACGAGGGGGCCCAGGCGGCGGGTTCGGTACCCAGCCGGGCCTCCTCGGAGACCGTGCGGTCCTTGAAGTTCAGGCCGGCGTACGCCTCGAAGTCGGCGACCGTGCGGACCGTGCCGCAGCGCAGCGGGCCGGTCGGGTTGCGCAGCAGAAGGTTGCGGGCGGTCATCCGGCTCAGCTTGTCGCGCGCGCCCCAGCTCTTGAAGACCTCGGCGCCCGGCTGGTGGTCGTCCCAGTGCTTGCGGCGGTAGAAGCCGCCGTAGTTGTGCCACATGAACGTGCGGATCGGGTGGAACAGGTCCCAGCCCCAGGTGAACGCCCGTACCGAAAGGGTGATCTCCTCGCCGTGGAAGTACAGCTCGGGGTCGTAGGGGACCTCTTCGACGAACGTGCCGGCGGCGAACAGGAAGTGGCCGGAGACGAACCGGGCGCGGACCGGGCGGTCCCGGTCCCGCCAGCCGGGGATCGGCATCGGGCAGACCCGCGGAATGGTGTCCGCGCCGATGTCGAGCGCGGTCAGCACCAGCGGCTCGGCGCCCGGATCCGGCTCCTCGTCGATCTCGTAGACCGGCAGGTACGCGGTGAGCACCGGCTTGTCGGCGTCGGCGGACCGGAGCTGATGCATGATCTTGTCGTCCCAGGCCGGCACGAACCGGTGGTGGCTGTCGAACTGGAGGAAGTGGTCCTCGCCGTCGTACATCCGCATGCACTCGGCCCGGGCCCAGCAGGTGCCCTGCGCGTCCCGCCAGTTCACGTCCAGGACGGTGACCTGCGGGTGCTCCAGCAGCGGGGTGATGTCCTCGTCGTCGCCGTGCTGCCAGCAGATCCCGAACCGCAGGCGCTCCGGGCGGCGCGCCTTGGCCAGCATGTCCAGCACCGTCGGCACCAGCTCGCTGTCCCGATAGGACGCGATCGACACGAAGATCGTCATGATGCCACCCTGGGGTACGCGCGAGCCGGCGGCGAGTGAATGTGGCTCAAGGGGCACAACCGTGGTTCCTATGGGCCAAGGTTGCGGGACTCGATCTCCGGGCGGGCCAAGATGCTTGCGTGACAACCGCGTTGAACGGCGACCTGTGCCGGATCTCGGTCGAGGGGCCGGACAGGCGGATGGATCTCGCCGTCCCCCTGACCATCACGGTGGCCGCCCTGCTGCCGGTGCTGCTGCACCACACCGCCGAGGGCCGGCTCGACCTGGCCCGGCCGGAGGAGTCCTGGGTGCTGCAGCGGATGGGCGGGCGCCCCTTCGACCCGACCGGCACCCCGGAATCGCTGGACTGGCTCGAGGGGGAGCGGCTCTATCTGCGCCCGGTGGAGAACCAGCTGCCCGAGATGCACTTCGACGACATCTCCGAGGGCATCGCCGAGACCGTCAACGAGCGGCGCGACAAGTGGCAGCCGGAGTACCGGCGACCGCTGTTCATCGGCGTCTCGGCCGCGGTCGTGCTGCTGCTCACCGCGGTGCTGCGGCACGCGGACCAGCTGCCGCTGCGGGTCGGCGTCGGTGGCGGCGTCGCGGCCGGCCTGCTGATCGCGGCGGTGCTGTACGCCCGCAACCTCGGCGACCGGGCACTGTCCACGCTGTTCGGGCTCTCCGCGATCCTGCTGGCCGGGGTCACCGTCGCCGACGTCGCCGAGGCGGACGCCGCGCTGGGCGCGGGCGCCGGGACCGCGGCCGGGGTCGCGCTGGTGCTGGTCGTGGTGCAGCGGCTCTGGGCGCCGAGCCTGCTCTACCCGGTCTTCCTCACCGTGGCCGGCCTGGGCGCGGTGGTCGACGGCGTGGCCGGGCTGCGCCGGATGGCCGGGATGGACGCCGCGGGCGCGGCCGCGCTGGGCGCCGCGATCCTGTTCGCGTTCGTGCTGTTCGCGCCGAACCTGGTGCTGCGGGCCGGGCAGCTGCGTGGTCCGCAGCTGCCGAAGACCGGCCGGGAGCTGCAGTTCGACATCGAGCCGTACCCGGCGCAGGAGATGGAACGCCGCGCGCACGTCGCGCAGAACTATCTGAGCGTCCTGGTCGTCTGCGTCAGCGTCGCCCTGCCGGTGCTCTACACGGTGATCCTGCCGGCCGGTGGCTGGGCGGCCTGGGCGCTGCCCGCGGTGCTCTCGGCCGGCCTGCTGCTGCGGGCCCGGGTGCTGCTCAACGTGTGGCAGCGGGTGGCGCTGACCGCGAGCGGCGGCGCCGGCGTGGTGATGCTGCTGTTGCGCGCCGCCGCGGTGGTGTCGCCCGGCTGGCTCGTCACCATCCTGCTGATCCTGCTCGTCCTGCTGGTCGTGACGGTGCTGGCCGCGATGCGGCCGTGGCCCCGGCGGCTGCTGCCGATCTGGGAGTTCACCGCGACCGTCTTCGACGTGATCGCCGGCCTCGCGATCCTCCCGATCGCCCTGCAGCTGATGCACACGTACGCGTGGGCTCGCGGCCTGTTCGGATAGGAAGAGCATGCAGACCCAACGCGACCACGTGCACGCGCACCAGTTCCAGATGGCCCGGATGAGCTCGGCGCTGCTGCTGGGCGACCCGTCGATGGCCGAGAACCCGATGCGCCGGACCAGCATGGGCCTGGCCATCGGGCTGGTCATCGGGCTGCTCACGGTGGTCTGCTTCGGCGTGTACGGCTGGATCGTCCCGGGCGGCAACAACTCCTGGCGCAAGGGCGGCTCGATCATCGTCGAGAAGGAGTCCGGCACCCGCTACGTCTACCTCGACGGCCGGCTGTTCCCGACGCTGAACCTGGCCTCCGCCATGATCCTGAACGGCGGCGCGAAGATCGAGCTGGTCTCCCGCAACTCGCTCAAGGACGTTCCGATCGGGGCGCCGATCGGGATCCCGGGCGCCCCGCAGCTGATGCCGTCCGCGGCCGGCGACATCCTGCGCGGCCCGTGGCTGGCCTGCCTGGGCGGCTCGGTCAGCGCCTCGGCGGGCGACCAGATCGGCCTCAACCTGGACCCGGCCGCCCCCGCGACCGAGCTGCCCGGGAACCGGTTCGCGCTGGTCACGTCGGGGTCGAAGGAGTACCTGATCTGGCAGGGTCGCAAGCACCTGATCACCGACCCGAGCATTCCGGTGGCGCTCGGCGCGACCAGCGCGGTGCCGGTCCCGGCCCCGGCGGCGTGGACCGAGATGGTGCCGGCCGGCGACCCGATCGAGGTGCCGGAGATCCCCGGCGCCGGCAGTGCCGAGGTCACCGTGGACGGGCGCCAGGTCAAGGCCGGCGCCCTGTTCAGCCAGGCGGCCAACGGCGGCGAGCAGTACTTCGTGCTCCGCAAGGACGGGCTGACCGCGGTCAACCGGACCATGCTGCTGCTCCTGCAGGCGGCGTACCACAGCCGGCCGGTGGCGCTGGACGCCGCGGCGGTCGCCGCCGCGCCGCGCTCCGGGGACCGGTCGATGACCGAGGCGTTCGACGGCCTCGCCGACGCGACCGCGCTGGACGACTCCGGCCTGGTGCTCTGCCAGCGGCAGGCGCCGTCCGGCAAGAACAGCGTGGACAGCCGGGTCGTGGTGACCACGCCCGGCAACGCCGCGCTCGCCCGGGACGGCGCCGGGAGCGTACGGCTGCCGGCCGGCGCCGGGATGGTCGTCACCCCGATCCCGCCGGCCACCGCGAGCAGCCCGGCTGATCCGTACCTGATCGCCGATCAGGGGCAGAAGTACCACCTGACCGACAAGAAGGCGACCTCGGCGCTCGGGCTGGTGGACGGATACCAGGTGCCGTTCCCACGGGCCCTGCTGCAGCGGATCACCAGCGGGCCGGACCTGGCGGTCGACGCGATCACCACCTCGGCCGCCGCCGGGCAACCCGCTCAGCAACCGCCGGCGGCCGCACAGTTGCCGGCCGCGCAGCAGCAGCCGCCGACGCCCGGCAACGTCAAGCTCCAGACCCTCAAGCCGCCGCCGCCGAGCGCCGGCGTCAGCTCCGAGCCGGGGAGGTAACCGATGGCCGTGCTGTCGTCGTGGCGGGGCAAGGGCAGCCGGGGCATGCCGCTGCACACCGTCGGCAACGCCTACGTGCTCTACTCCACCGAGCAGATCAGCCCGCAGGCGCAGGCGCTGGCCATGAACGTGGCCCACGACCCGGAGAACGACGTGGTCGTGCTCGACGCGCCGGGCCGGATGTCCGTGCTCACCTGGGAGTCGGTCGCCGAGGCGCTGCCGCGCCGGCGCCGGGCCGGGATCCGGCTGGTGATCTGCGGGGACAACGCCGAGCCGAGCAGCCTGGTCGGCCAGTGGCTGTCCGAGCGGCTCAACCGGACCGTGGTCGCCCCGCACGGCACCGTGCTGCGGGCCGCCGCCGGCGCGCTGTTCGTGCACTCCGGCGCGGGCAGCGGCTGGATCCGCTACCGGCCCGGCCGGGAGCCGCAGTGGGAGGGCAAGCGGTTCCCCCGCCCGGAGTGGGACGCGCTGGCCGCCGAGGCCACCCCGACCAGCTCCACCGGCGTCGCCGAGCCGATCCCGGGCGGTGTCTGGATCCACGACAGCGCCGCCGAGGAGGCGGTCCGCCCGCACCGCGAGTGGCTGCGCTCCAACGTGCCCTGCCAGCCCGGGACCCTGGTGGTCCTGCTCGGCTGCCCCGGCACCCGCAAACTTCCGCTGGACGACGTGCACCGCTTCTGGCGGCGGCTGAGCGAGGAGGACCGCCGCCGGGTCCGGTTCGTCGGGTACGGCCCGGTCGACGTCCCCGGCCGGGACCCGTTCGGGCAGGCGGTCGCCGACGCGCTGGGCGCCCCGGTGGTCTGCTACGCCGGGGTGCCGGTCGGGCCGCCGTCGCGCCCGCAGCTGTTCACCGTCGACGAGGACGGCCGGTTGTGCTGGCAGTCGTTCGCCGAGGAACTCGCCTACACGCCGCGGGAACGGCCGTCGGCGCCGGCGCCGAGCCCGCGGATGATCCGGCACCGGGTGCCCCTGGAACTTGGGGAGGAGCTGGGCGCCGGGGTCTACTGGTACGCCGAGGACGCGGTGGTCGAGGTGCTGCAGTCCGGGCTGTGGCTGCGCCCGAGCGAGGCGCCGCGCGACGCCGACCGGATCCGGGCCACGCCGGCCGACCCGGAGCGGCCGGCCCTGGTCTTCGACGACGCGAACGGGCCCCGGGCGAAGCGGATGCGGACGCTGGCGGCGGATGTCGCCGCGCAGTTGGACCCGGCGACCCGGGAACGCACCGAGCTGCTGGCCGCCTCGGCCGTGGTGGCGGCGGCGTCGCGGGGGCCGGCGCGGGCCGTCGGCACGGTCGGCGAGGAGGTGCCCGCGCCGTTCGCGGTGGCGGAGGCGGTGGAGAGCGCGCCGGTCCAGGCACCGCCGCCGGTGGCTCCGGTCGTGGCCCCGGTCGCGGCCCCGGTCCCGGTCCCGGTCCCGGTCGCGGCCCCGGTCCCGGTCGCGTTGCCGGTTCCGCAGGTCGCGTCCGACTGGGCCGAGGAGACGCCGGCCGAGCCGGAACGTGCCGTCGCGGCGCCCGTGTCGCTTTCCGCGCTGCCGCCGATCACCAAGCCGGAGCCGAACCTCGCGTTCGTGCTGCCACCGCCGCCTCCGCTGCCGCTGCCGAGGCCGGCCGCCGCGGTGGTCCCGCCGCCGCTCGCCCCGTCCGCCCTGTCACCGGTCGAGCCGGCCATGGACCTGCCGCTGCCGGCCGTCCCGGCGAGGTCCGCGCCGATCGTGGACGCTCCGGTGATCGAGGCGCCCCTTCCCGACTTCCCGGCCGGGGGGGAATCCGCCGTACCGGAGAAGAAGGAACCGCGGGCAACGGCGGCGCCCGCGCCGGCGCAGCGACCGCGCCCCCGCCTCCAGCCGATCCCGGACCGCGCCACCTCCGCCCTGCCCCCGCCCGGTCGCGGCCTCACCGAGGAGCGGGCCTGGCTGCGCCGCACCCTGAGTAAGGAGTTCGACCTGGTCGCGACCACGGTCTCGCGGATCCTCTCGCAGCACCCGGTGCTGCTGCGCGGCGACGGCATCAGCCCGGACGACGCGCTCACCGACTCGGTCGCGGTCCGCCTCTACCTCTCCGCGAAGGGCCGCGCCATCGACTCGGCGCTGCGCTCGGCGCGCAAGGGACCGCACGTCCCGCTGGCCCGCTGCGCGGTCTCCGGCCTGGCCCGGCTGCCGTCGCACCGCGGCGCGACGTCGCTGACCACCTCGATCTCGGCGGACCAGTGGGGGCTGCTGGCCGGTCGCACCATGCTCACCGAGTGGGGCTTCCTGAACGCGCTGATGGAGCCGAGCGGTGACCTGACCGGCGACACCGACGTGCTGATCTGGGCGATGACCGCGCGCCGCACCGCGCTGCTGGAACCGGAGGACGACGACCACGCGGGCAACCGGGTGCTGTTCCTGCCCGGCACGAGCTTCAAGATCCTTGAGCGTACGGAACCGGACGGCGCCCGGCGTGGCCGACTGTTGCTGCGCGAGGTCAGTGCGAGCGAGATCGACCCGGACGGCCGGGTGCAGGACAACCGGGCGTCGTTCGACGAGCTGGCCACCAAGTCCCTGAACGGCTACGCCACGCGCTGGGACGGCGCCGAGCCGTCGTCCAGGATCGGCGAGCCGGCCCGGGTGCGCTTCGGTGCCGTGCCGGGCCTGGCCGAGCAGAAGAAGGCCGAGCAGACCGAGGAGATGCGATGAACCGCCAGGTGATCGTGGTCGGCGGCAGCGAGCCGGGCGCGCTGCCCACGATCGCCGCCGCGCTGGCCCGGGCCGGCGACGACGTCACCATCTCGGTGCACGCCGGCCGCTACGAGGAGAACCTGCAGATCAGCAAGCGGGTCAGCATCGTCGCCGCGGACGCCCCGGAGACGGTCGTGGTGCACGCCGCGTCCGGCAGCGTCCTGGTGGTCAACGGCGCCGGGGTGTCCCTGCGCGGCCTGCACCTGATCTGCGACGACGAGAGCCTGGCCGCGGTGGACGTGTACAGCGGCGAGGTGGCGCTGGACGGCTGCCGGGTGGAGAGCCGGTCGTGGACCACCGTGCTGGCCCGCCTGCAGGGCTCGATCGCGGCCCGCGGCTGCACGATCAGCAGTGCCAAGGGCGCCGGGGTGGTGGTCACCGCGGAGCGGGCCAGCACCATCGAGGACACCGTCTTCCAGGACGTCGCCTCGTCGGCGGTGGTGGTCACCGAGACCGGCCGGCTCACCCTGCGCCGCTGCCGGGCGATCGGCGTGGCCGGCAACGGCGTCTGCGTCAACGGCGACGCGGTCTGCGTGCTGGAGGACTGCGAGATCATCGACGCGGCCAAGCCGGCCGTCGTGGTCGAGCAGCGCGCCGGGCTGACCGCCGAGCGGCTCACCGTCACCGGCAGCGCCAACGTCGACCTGTTCCTGCGCGGCACCGGCCAGGTCCGGATCGGCCGGTCGTCGTTCGCCGGCGCCGGCGCGCACTCCGCGCACCTGGCCGGGGGTTCGCTGGCCCGGTTCACCGACTGCACGTTCCGGGGGGCCGGCCGGATCGCGATCCGGGCCACCGACGGCGCCGCGCCGCACCTGACCGACTGCGTGGTCGCCGACAGCCCGACCGCGATCGCCGCCGACGGCGAGTCGGCGCCCCGGTTCGAGGGCCTGACCGTCACCGGCACCACCGAGCGGGTCGCCACCGTCAACGCGGCGGACGTCGCGTTCACCCGGCTGCACGCGGAGATCACCAAGGGCGCCGGGGTGGTCGTCGAGGGCACCGGCCGGGCCACCGTGCGGGGCGCCACCATCGAGGCGGGCCAGGCGGTCGGGATCGAGGCGCGCGGCGAGGGCCGGATCACCGTCGAGGACAGCCGGGTCAGCACGACCGGGGAGCACGCGATCGCGGTCACCGGGACCGGCGCCGCGTCGCTGGTCTCGGTCCGGCTCAGCGGCGGCGGCCTGCTGGTCGGGGACGGGGCGGAGGCGAGCGTACGGGACAGCGAGGTGCACGAGCCCCGGTCCGACGGCGTCCGGGTCGGCGACGGCGCCACCCTGACCGCCACCCGCACCCGGATCCGGGCCGCGCGCCGGCACGGCGTGCTGGTCGACGCCGGTGGGGCGATCACGCTCGGCGAGTGCGAGGTGCTGGACAGCGCGGCCGACGGCGTGCACGTCGGCTCCGACCGGCCCAGCCGGATCGGCGGCTGCGCGATCCGGGGCAGCGGCGGCGAGGCGGTGCACCGGCCGGAGCGGCATCAGGTCACGGTGGACACGCTGGACTCGGGCGAGCCGGCGCCGGCCCCGGCCCCGGCCGCCGCGGATCCGGCGCCGCGGGCCGAGCTGACCGGCGCGCTCGGTGAACTCGACACGCTGATCGGGCTCGACGGCGTGAAGAAGGAGGTCACCGGCCTGATCAACCTGATCAAGATGTCGGAGATGCGCCGCGGGATGGGCCTGCCGATGCCGCCGATGAGCCGGCACCTGGTCTTCGCCGGCCCGCCCGGCACCGGTAAGACCACGGTGGCCCGGCTCTACGGCACGGTCCTGGCCGAGCTGGGTGTGCTCTCCCGCGGTCACATGGTCGAGGCGGCCCGCGCCGACCTGGTCGGGCAGTACATCGGCTCGACCGCGATCAAGACCACCGAGCTGGTCACCAAGGCGATCGGCGGGGTGCTCTTCATCGACGAGGCGTACACGCTGAGCTCCGGCTCCGGCGGCTCCGGGCCGGACTTCGGCCAGGAGGCGATCGACGCGCTGATGAAGATGATGGAGGACCACCGCGACGAGCTGGTCGTCATCGTCGCCGGCTACTCCGAGCTGATGGAACGGTTCCTGGAGTCCAACCCGGGTCTGGCGTCCCGCTTCACCCGGACCGTGGAGTTCCCCAACTACAGCGTCGACGAGCTGGTCACCATCGCGTCCAACCTGTGCCGCAAGCACTACTACGAGCTGACCGAGGACGCGGTCCAGTCGCTGTACACCTACTTCGAGCGGGTCCCGAAGGGGCCGACGTTCGGTAACGGCCGGGTCGCCCGCAAGCTGTTCGAGGCGGTGGTCAACAACCAGGCGTCGCGGTTCGCGCTGGCCCCGCCGTCGCGCGACACCGAGCTGAACCGGCTGACCGCCGCCGACCTGGAACCCGAGATCGCCCAGCTGCGTGAGGCGCAGCCCGGCCCGGCCCAGCCGGACGCGGCCACCGACCCGTCCGCGGCGCTGGCCGCCAGTCACGCCTGGCGCCGGATCGGCGAGCTGGCCGGCCTGGTCGGCGTCCGCCAGGCGGCCGGCGCGACCGTGCTGCGCCTGGCGGACCTGAAGAATCGTCGCCGCGGCTACGGCAACCAGGGCAACGTGATCCTGGCCGGGCGGCGCGGCAGCGGCCGGCACGAGATCGCCCGGCTCTACGCCCAGGCCCTCGCCGAGCTGGGCGTGCTCGCCGCCGGTCACGTGGTGCCGGTGGCGTTCTCCCGCGAGCTCGCCGCCCAGTGGCCCGGGCAGGCCCGCAGCCTGGTCGCCCGGGCGGTCGACGACGCCCGGGGCGGGGTGCTGGTGGTCGACTACGACACCGGCGGCGACGACCCGCACGCGGTCGAGGTGGCCGAGGCGCTCGCCGCGGTGCTGGCCGCGCCGGGCGATCCGATGGTCGTGCTCAGCGGCGAGCCGTCGGCCCTGACCGGGCTGTTCCGCCAGGTGCCCGCGCTGCGCGACGGGTTCGCCGAGCAGTGGGACTTCCCGGCGTTCAGCACCGCCGAGCTGGCCGAGATCGCGGTGCGCTACCTGGTCCGGCGCGGCCACGAGGTGCCCGAGGACGTCCGCGCGTCGCTCGCCGATCTGGTCACCACGCTGCCCGAGCCGACCGTGGTGGCGGCCCATCGGCTCTCGGCGGCGCTCGCGCGCACCGCCGCGGCCCGCACTCTCACCGTCGCCGATGTCGGCGGACTGACCGCGTACGGACTCACCGACCGGGCCGAGGGCGGCCTGGCGTCGGTGGGTTAGCTACTAGGAGAACGAGGTAGCCGCACATGGCATTCGGCATCAGAGGACTGCTTCGTGGCGGCGGCGACGCGGGCGAGGTGGTCCGGCACACGGTCGGCAACGCGCTCGTCCTGCACGGGCCGGACAAGATCAGCCCGGAGGCGCAGAACCTCGCGCTCGCGGTGGTGGCCGACGCCGAGCACGACATCGTCGTCCTCGACCTGGGCGCGGACCTGCCGACCAGTTCGTGGGAGTCGATCGCCGCGGCGCTGCCGCGGCGCCGGCGCGGCCTGCGGATCATGGCGTGCGGTCAGCATCGCGGGATGGCCGCGCTGGTCGGCCAGTGGCTCTCCGAGCGCCTGAACCGGACGGTCGTCGCCCCGGACGGCGTCCTGGTCCGCGGCGCCGCCGGCACGCTGTTCGTCGACTCGGCCACCGGCAGCGGCTGGGTGCGGTTCCGCAAGGGCAGGCCGCCGGTCGTGCTCGGCAAGCGCTTCCCGGCGCCGCCGTGGGACGGCGCGATCACCGACGTGACGCCGTCCAGCGCCAGCGGCGAGATCGAGCCGCTGCCCGGCGGTCTGTGGGTGCGGCCGGTCGGCGATCCGGCGGTGCTGGCCCGGCACCGCAACCGGCTGGTCGCCGACGTGCCCTGCACCGACCAGCTGATGACGGTGCTGGTCGGCTGCCCGGGCACCGGCGCGCTGCACCTCGACGACATCATCCGGTTCTGGCGGGACCTGGCCCCGGAGCACCGGGACCGGGCCCGGTTCGTGCAGTACGGCGAGGTGCTGCTGCACCCCGGCCGGTCGTTCGGGCAGACCCTCGCCGACGTGCTGGAATCCCCGGTGGTCTGCTACAGCGGGGTGCCGGTCGGCAGCCCGTACCGGTACGAGATCAAGGCGGTACGTACCGACGGCGTGCTGGGCTGGGAGCCGTACGCCATCGAATTGGGTTTTGCCCCGCGCAAAGCCGGCGGTGAGGCCGCCAGGCCGCGCGTGCTGCGGCACCGGCCCCCGATCATCGGCGCCGAGCAGGTCGACGAGCGTGTCTACTGGTACGCCCCGGACGCCGTCGTCGAGGTGGTCCAGGCCGGGCTCTGGGTGCGGCCGCCGAAGCTGCCGGCCGGCGCCGGCCGGGTCCGGGAGGTGGTGCTGGACGCGGAGCGGGTGGCGCTGTTCTACGACGACACGGTGGCCGCGCGGACCCGGCGGATGAAGGAGCTGGCGGTGGATCTGGGCGCGCGGCTCGACGTGGGGGCGCGCGACTTCGGTGTCCTGGTGGAAGCGTCCCGGGCCGGGGAGTTCGGGCCGGCCGGGGTGATCGGCTTCGACGGCGCGTCGGCCGGGGAGGGCGCCACCGCGAAGATCCGGCGGCCGGTGGTGACCGCGCTGGACGGCGGCGAGTGGACCGAGGGCGCGACCGCGAAGATCCACCGGAGCGCGCTGGCCGCGCTGACCGCCGACACCGCGGAGCACCCGGTGGTGGCGCCGCTGTCGGTGGCGCCGGTCGACGTCGACCTGACCTGGACGGCGCCCGTCGAGGTCGCCGGGGGAAAAGAGATCGGCGCCGAGCGCGCCTGGCTCCGGGAGGATCTCGGCGGCGCCTTCGCCGAGCTGGCCGAGCCGGTCGAGCGGATCCACTCGGAGAACCCCCGGTTGCAGGCCGACGTCGCCGACTCGATCGCGGTCCGGCTCTTCCTCGGCGAGCGGGGCGCGGCGATCAACGCCGGGCTGCGCTCCGGCGCCGGCGGCACCCACGTGCCGCTCGGCCGCTGCGTGCTGTCCGGGGTCGCCCGGCTGCCCTCGCACCGGGGCGCGAGCATCTACCGGACCACCCCGGGGGCCGCGGACTGGGCGGCCTACCGGGAGCGGCTCGCGGTCCGGGACCGGGGCTTCGTCAGCGCGCTGACGGCGCCCTGCGCGGGGCTCACCGGGGACACCGACGTGGTGATCTGGTCGCTGGCCGGCCGGCGTACCGCGCTGCTCGAACCGGACGACGCCTTCGCGGTCCGGGACCGGGTGCTGTTCGTGCCCGGCACCCCGTTCAAGGTGCTCGAGGTCGCCGAACCGGCGGCCGGGCGGCGTGGGATGATCCTGCTCCGCGAGATGGGTCTCAACGAGATGTCCGACGACGGCGTGGTGGCCACGAACCGGGTGTCGTTCGACGAGATCGCGCTCACCTCGATGCACCGCAGCCTGGAGAAGTGGGCGGAAACCCCGCCGGTCGAACGGGTTGGCGCCGCCTCGGTGGATCGTTTCACCGGGCTGCCGGGCCTGACCCGCGTCTGAGGAGAGTGTGTGGACACTGCCTACCGCGTCAGTCCACTGCGGGCGGCCGACCCGGACCGGCTGGGGGAGTACCGGCTGGTCGGCCGGCTGGGCTCGGGCGGCATGGGGGTGGTGTACCTCGCGGAGAGCGACGACGGCACGTACGTGGCGATCAAGCTGATCCACGCCACCCTGGCGTCCGACCCGGAGTTCGCCGGCCGGTTCCGCAGCGAGGTGGACCGGGCCCGGGAGGTGCCGGCGTTCTGCACCGCCGCGTTCGTCGGCGCCGACCTGGAGCACGATCCGCCGTACCTGGTGACCGAGTACGTCGACGGCCCCAGCCTGGAGGAGGTCGTCGAGGAGCGGGGCCCGCTGCGCGGCGGCGCCCTGGACTCGCTCGCGGTCGGGGTGGCCACGGCGCTGGCCGGCATCCACGGCGCCGGGGTCATCCACCGCGACCTGAAACCGGACAACGTGCTGCTGCCGCCGGGCAGCCCCAAGGTGATCGACTTCGGGATCGCCCGGGCGTTCGAGGCGACCAGCCGGCACACCCAGGCCGACGTGCTGGTCGGCACGGTGCCGTACATGGCGCCGGAGCGGTTCTCGGCCGACCCGAGCGGGTCGCTGACGCCGGCCGCGGACGTGTTCGCCTGGGGCTGTCTGATGACGTACGCCGGGACCGGCCGCACCCCGTTCCGCGGGGACTCGCCGTCCTCGACCATCGGCCGGATCCTGAGCCAGGAGCCGAACCTCGACGGCCTGCCGGAGTCGTTGCGCGCCCCGGTGCGGCTGGCCCTGGCCAAGGAGCCCGCCGACCGGCCGACCGCCCAGCAGTTGCTCGGCATGCTCGTCGGTGACCACCCGGTGCCGGTGCCGCCGGTGCCTCCGGTCGCGGGCAAGCGACGGGCGGTGACCGTGGTGGCGGCGGTGGCCGCGGTCATCGCGACCGTCGGGGTCGCCGTGGCCCTGTCCGGCGGCGTGCCCGAGGTCGCGGCGCAAGCGCCGGTCCCCACCGGAGCACCGGTACCGGCCGAGATCAGCACGACGCCACTGGCCACGACAAACCCAACAAAGACCACAAAACCGACAAAACCCGCCGGTACGGCCGTGCCGGGCAAGACCAATCCGTCCGGCCGCAACCTGGCACTCGGCCGGCCGGTGACCGCGTCCGGCAGCGAGGGCGACCCGTGGGCCGCCGGATACGCCGTCGACGGCGACCCGGCCACCCGCTGGAGCAGCGCGTTCAGCGACCCGCAGTGGCTCACCGTCGACCTGGGCGCCCGGTACCGGCTCAGTCAGGTCGTGCTGCGCTGGGAGCACGCCTACGGCGTCGCCTACCGGGTGCAGGTCTCGGCGGACAACGCGAAGTGGAAGACCGTCTACTCGACGGCGTCCGGGGTGGGCGGCGCCGTGACCGTCCCGCTCGACGCGGTCCCCGGCCGCTACGTCCGGCTCTACGGCACCAAGCGGAACAGCACGTACGGCTACTCGCTGTTCGAGATCGAGGTCCGCTGAGCCGCCGGCTCGACGCCGAACTCCGCCAGCCGGGCCCGGGTGCGCCGCTCGTTCCACCGCGCGCCCAGCACGGCGTGCAGCTCCACCGTCTCGGCGCCGGCCCGGGCCGCCTCGTGCGGTCGCCGGGTCGCCGCGAGCAGCACCGCCGCGTCCTCCAGGGTGACCGCCAGCTCGGTGACCCGGCCGACCCGGCGGTAGTGCGCCGCCGCACCCAGGGCCGGCTCCGGGTTCGTGGCCAGCAGCGCGCGGCAACGTTCCGCCGCGGCGTGCGCCCGGGCCCGGCGTACCTCCTTGGTGGCCTCCTCGGCGCAGAGCGCCGCGGCCCGTTCGGCGATGTCGCGGTGCCCCTGGCCGAGGGCGAGCCGGGTCAGGTACGGCAGCCACTGGTGCCGCAGCATCAGCGGCGCGAAGTCGGGCACCAGCAGCGGCTCCAGCATCCGCACCGCGTCCTCGGCCCGGCCCCGCTGCTCGGCGGCGAGCGCCCGGGCGACCAGCTGGAAGTCGCTGCTCTCCCGTTCCGCGTCGCTGGCCGGCAGCGCCTCGGCCAAGCCCAGGTGCCCGCCGGTCAGCACGGCGTCCCCGCGCTGGGCGGCGATCAGCGCGGCCACCCCGTGCAGGAGCGTGGTGACCGCGGCCGGCTCGCGCATCCCGAGCAGGGTGGAGCGCGGCCCGTCGGTGACCGTGCCGACCTCGGCCAGCGCGTCGTCCCACCGGCCGCGCCAGTAGTGCTGCACGACCGTGGCGACGTGCAGGCCGGACGGCAGCCGGTGGCGCAGGGCGAACAGCGCGCCCTCGCGCAGGGTGCCCTCGGCGTCCGCCAGCCGGTCCAGGTTCTGCAGCGTGAACGTCCGGTTGTCGAGCAGGTCGAGGTACATGGCGGTGAACGCCGGGTGGTCGCGCATGATGTCCAGCGCGCGGTCGACGTAGTCCAGGGCCCGCTCGTGGTCGCGGCGGATGGAGTGCGTCAGCCAGCTGGTCTGCAGGGCGTACACCGCCTCGTAGGGCTTGCCCTCGGCGAGCGCGGCGGCGTTGCGGGCGGCCGCCGACCGGTCCGCCTCGTCCAGGTCGTCGAGCGGCCCGCGGCGGAAGTTCGCCAGCAGCACCCGGTGCCGGGTCCGCCAGAGCGCCGGCACCTCCGGGTCGGACAGCGAGCCGGCCAGCACCGCGACGGCGGCCGCGGTCTCGCCCTGCCGATGGATCATGGTGGCCAGCAGGTGGCGCATCTCGGCGCGCTCGGCCGGGTCGGTGACCACCCGGGCGGCCTCCCGGGTGCGCTCGACCGGCTGCCGCTCGTGCCGGAAGTCCAGCCGGACCGCCGCGATCAGCAGCCGTTCCCGCTGCTCCGGGCCGGGTACGTCGGAGTCCAGCACCCGGTGCAGCAGCTCGGCGGTGACCTGCGGGGCGCGCCGGGCCAGCTCGGGGTGCTGCTCGGTCAGCCAGGACACCACCCAGGCGTCCGGGACCAGACCCTGGGCGATCAGCTGCTCGGCGACCCGGGTGACGGTGCTGCCGCCGCGGTGCAGCACCTCGGCGGTGTGCCGGTGCAGGGCGGGACGGTCGGGGGCCGGGATGCTCTCGTACAGCGCCTGGCGCAGCACCGGATGCCGGAAGACCAGGTCGGCGCCGGCGTCGGCGAGCACGTCGGCGGCGAACGCCTCCTCCAGGGTGGACAGCAGCCCGAGCGGTGACCGGCCGGTGACCGCGGCCAGGTCGTCGACGGCGAACCGGGGGCCGAGCAGGGCGGCCGAGCGCAGCACGTCCCGGGTGCCGGGGGAGAGCCCCAGGACCGCCGAGCGGACCGTGGCCAGCAGCGACGGCGGCGCCTGGACCAGCGAGAAGCCGGGAATTTCGGCGACGCCGCCGGTCACCTCGACGGCGCCGAGCCGCAGCAGCGCGGTGGTCATCTCCCGGGCGTAGAGCGGATTGCCGCCGGAGAGCGGGACGACGGTGGCCAGATTCGGCCCGGGCGGGGCTCCGGCCAGGTCGGCGACCAGCCGTTCGATCGCCTCGGTGGGCAGCGGGCCGAGGTGCATCAGATGCCCCCGGCGGGTCTGCACGCCCCGGCGCGGGCCGGCCAGCCGGCCGTCGTGCGCGTCCGGCCGGGTCGCGGCGACCAGCAGCAGCGGCAGCTGCCGGGTGACCGCGGTCAGCCGCGCCCAGACGGCCAGGCTCACGTCGCCGGCCCGGTGCAGGTCGTCGACGATCAGGACGAGCGGGGCGACGGCGCACAACGTCCGGACGTACGCCAGGACCCCGTCCCCGTCCGGGCCGGCCGTGCCCAGCGCGCGGCTCATCGTGTCGTCGCCCCCGGCGATGCTCCAGGCCAGCTGGCAGCCGCGGGTGCCGGCGCCGGCGAAGGCCGCGGCGATCAGCTCGCTCTTGCCGATCCCGGGCTCGCCCTCGATCCACACCGCCCGGCCCCGGCCGGCGGCGAGCGTGGCGACCATGCCGTGCAACCGGTTCAGCTCGGCGTCGCGGCCACCGGGCACCCGGTTGCGCGGTTTGCGCCGCAGGTCGTCGGCGACCGGCTCGGGCAGCACGCGCAGCAGCGGCGCCGGCTCGGCGGCCGGTGGACCGCCCGGTTCGGCGACGATCCGCTCGTGCAGCGCGGCGAGCTCCGGCCCGGGCGCGACGCCGAGCTCGGTGCGCAGCGTCTCCTGGGCCGCCCGGTACGCCGTCTGGGCCTCGGCCCGCCGCCCGGCCCGGTGCAGGGCGCCGACCAGCAGCGCGTGCAGTGGCTCGTGCAGCGGATGGTCGCGGACCAGGCCGGCCAGCTCGGCCACCACGCTGTCGTCGCCGAGCTCGGTCAGCACCCGGGCGCGCTGCTCGGCCGCGGCCAGCCGGCGCTCGGCCAGGCGGGCGCGTTCCAGCTCGAAGTGGTGGCCGGCCAGTCCGGCGTACGCCTCCCCGTGCCACAGCCGCAGCGCCTCGTCCAGGGTCGCGGCCGCGCCGGCCGGCCGCCCGGCCTGGTGCTGCGCGGTGGCCTCGGCGCAGAGCAGGTCGAACCGGGCGCTGTCCAGGTCGCCGGGGGACAGGCGCAGGGCGTACCCGGCCGGGCCGGAGGTGAGCAGGCCGGCGCCCAGCCCCCGGCGCAGCCCGGAGACGTAGGTGTACAGGTTGCCGTTCGCGGTGGCCGGCGCCGCGGCGCCCCAGACGCTCTCGATCAGCTCGTCGCGCCCGACCGGCCGCGCCGCCGCGGCCAGGATCGCGAAGACCGCCCGCTGCCGGGCCGGGCCGAGCGACAGCTCCCGCTCGCCGGCCCAGGCGCGCACCGGCCCGAGCACCGAGACGCGCAGCGCCGGGGTGGTCATCGGTCGCCGTCCAGGATCCGGGGGCGCGGAAGGTACGGCTCGGTCGGATCCCCGGGCAGCAGCGACCGGACCCGGTCGAGCAGCTCCCGGATCCGCTCGGCCCACTCGGGGGCGATCCGCCCGGCCCGCAGCGCCCCGCGGGCGAGCGCCGCCGCGGTCTCCGCCTCGCCCCGGCGCTCGTGCGCGCGCGCCGCGGTCCACACCATCTCGCCCTCCAGCCCCGGATCGGTGGTCCGGGCGGCCACCCAGGCGGCCGGCACGGCGGCGTTGCGCTCCTGCCGCAGCAGCAGCCGGGCCAGCCACGCGGTCAGCGGGATCCGCAGCTCCGGATCGAGGCCCTGCTCGGCGTGCGCCCGGTGCAGCACGGTCAGGGTGACCATCGGGGCGCGCTCGGCCAGCCGCTCCACGTGCCCGGCCAGCCAGGTCCCGATCGCGCCGTCGAAGGGCACCTTGCCGGCCAGGAACTGCACCACCACCTCCTCGGGCGGCGCGCCGGCCGCGGCCAGCCGCAGCCCGAGCGACCGGTGCACCGGGATCCGCAGGGCGGCCGGCGTCCCCTCGTGCAGGGTGCGGGCCACCACCCGGTAGGGGAAGACCACCCGCTCGCCGCTGCTGGCCAGCAGCCCGGCGGCCAGCAGCGGCGCGAGGTCGCGGGACAGCTCGGCGGGGGACCGGTCGGCGACGGCGGTCAGCGCGGCGAGGGTGCAGCCGATCGGCTGCGGGCCGGGGATGGCCAGCTCGTAGGCGCTCAGGAAAGCCGCCGCCCGCAGCACCTCCCGGGCGCCCTCGCCGAGCGGCGCGAGATGCGCGCCGACCGCGGCCGGCAGCCCGTCGGCCACCGTCTCCCCGGCGGCCAGGTGCCGCAGGTAGTACGGATTGCCACCGGCCTCGTCCAGCGTCCGGGCCAGCCGCAGCGCGTCGGGTGGCGCCGCGGCGATCGCCCGGACCAGCGCGGTCGCCGCGGCGGGCGGCAGCGCCGGCACGGTCAGCACGTCGTCGCCGGTGCGCGCGGGCGCCGGCGCGGTCCGCTCGGTGGCGATCAGCACCAGGGGCACCTCGCCGGTCCGTTGCCCGAGCTCGTCCCAGACCCGCCGGGTGAGCGGGTCGGCCCAGTGCAGGTCGTCGGCGACCAGGATCAGCGGAGCCTCCCGGGCGGCCCGCAGGACCAGGTCGACGGCCGCGGCGACGGTCGCCTCCGGTGCGGTGTGCGCGGCGTCGCCGGCCACGGTGACCAGCTGGGCGGCCAGATGCCGGGCCGGGGTCCCGGCCAGCGCGGCGTCCACGCATTCCAGCAGCATCGCGAGCGGCCCGCGTCCGGCCAGCTCATCACCGACCACCCAACCCAGAAGACATTGCTTGGGTACGGCGTCCCGCAGCGCCACCGTGAGCAGCGCCGACTTGCCGATCCCGGCGGCGCCCACGATCCGTAGCCGGTGGCCCTGCCCGGTCGCGGCGCCGGCCACGATCCGCCGGAGCCGGTCGATCTCGTGCTGCCGGCCGAGCAGCGTGGGCCGCTCGGCCTCCGGGCGGTCGCGGCGCGGCCCGAGTGTGGGGATGCCGGCGAACGGGGTGACCGTCATCGGCACCTGCCGCCAGGCCGGGCGCAGCGCCCCGGCCAGCATCGTGCGCAGGTCCTCGCGCTCCGGGTACGCGGTGACCAGCGCCCGCAGCACCCCGGCGGCCTCCTCGTGCCGGTCCGCCGCGGTCAGCAGCGCCGCGTGCCGTTCCGCGGTGGCGATCCGCAGCTCGGTCAGCCGCAGTCGCTGCGCCTCGGCGAACGGGCCGGGCACCCCGGCCAGGGCGTCGCCGTGCCACAGGGCGCCGGCGTCGCGGACCGCGGCCAGCTCGGCCTCGCTGTCACCGGCGGCCCGGTGCCGGCGCGCGGTCTCGCGCAGCGCCTCGAACCGGTACGCGTCGATCGACTCGGCCGGCAGGTCCAGCTGGTAGGTCCCGCCCCCGGAGTTGAGCAGCCGGCTCGACGACCGGCGGTCCCGGTCCGGCTCGAGGAGCTGGCGGAGCGCGTTCACATAGGTGTAAACGTTGCCCATCGCGCTGGCCGGCGCGTCCGCACCCCAGACGGCGTGGATCAGCCGGTCCCGGGAGACCGCGTGTCCGGTGTCGAGGGCCAGGACACAGAGCACGGCGGTGCTTCGCGCGGACCCGAGATTGATGTCGGTGGTGTCCCGTCGCGCGTGTACCGGCCCCAGCAGGTGAAGATCTATCACTCAGCGGCACACCAGGAACGTGACGCAATGACCTGGCATGTTCACATTTGTAGTCGGTCTCGCGGGCGATCGCCAGTCCGCCCGCGCAGTCCCGGGCAAGATCGGGTGACGAGTCGGGCAGGATGACCGAACAGAGGGTTCCGTTGTGGCCGGTTCACTGGTGGACTCGTCGCGTGCCGGCGCCATCCGACTACCCGACCGACCCGTTCGCGGGCGAGCTGATGCTCGCCCTCGCCGACGAGGGCCGGCTGGCGGTGGAGGCGGGCCAGGCCGACGCGGTCATCGCCGGTCTGGAACGGACCCTCTCGGAGGTGCGCGCCCGGCTGCGGGTCATCCGGATCTGGCAGCAGATGCCGACCGGCTGGGTCGACGAGCTTCGCGACGACCTGGCCGACGAGGTCTCGACGGCGGTCCTGGCCGACCAGATGGCCCCCGGCCGGCTCGAACAGGCCCTGGTCGAGCTGCCGAAATACATCGAGGCGCTCCGCCGGGCCCGGGTTCCGTCCGGGGCTTGAAGATTTTCTGAAGATCACTTCCGGAGACTGTCGCCGCGTCTCGATACAGCGGAGGTGGGCAGTGGAACGGGTTCGGGTGGTTCTCCAGGCATCGGACCCGGTCAGTCATGCGGGACTGGCCAGTCTTCTCCAGAGCGGCCCCGGGGTGGCCGTGGTGCAGCCCGGTGACCGGACCGGTGGCCAGACCCTGGTCTTCGCCTGCGACCGGTTCTCCACCGAGGCGGTGGCCGCGCTGCGCCAGGCGTCGGCCGAGTTCGGCCTGCCGGTCGTGCTGGTGATCAACGAGATCACCGAGTCGGAGCTGCTCACCGCGATCGGGTGCCGCGTGGTGGCGATCCTGCACCGGTCGGCGGTCACCGCCGAACGGCTCGTGCGCAGCGCGATCGCCGCGGCCAACGGCGGCGGGGTGATGCCGCCGAACCTGGTCGGCGAGCTGCTCAAGCACATCGAACGGCTCCAGCGCGAGGTGCTCGCGCCGCACGGCCTGAACGCCTCCGGCCTGACCACCCGCGAGATCGACGTGCTCCGGCTGATGGCCGAGGGGCTGGACACCAACGAGATCGCCGGTCGGCTCTGCTACTCCGACCGGACCGTGAAGAACGTGATCCACGGGCTGACCCACCGGCTCAACCTGCGCAACCGGTCGCACGCGGTGGCCTATGCGCTGCGGGCCGGGATGATCTGACCCGAGCGGGGGAGCCGGGAGGTTCGAGGGGGACTGCCCGGCTCCCCGTTCGCGCTAGGTCGAGCCACGTCCGTGACCGGATCAGGGGGCGACCCGGCACGGGAGGTCGTTGACGGTGAAGCTCGACGGGGTGGCGCTGGCGCCGGTGGCGCGGAAGCCGATGGTGATGGAGTTGCCGGGCGGGACCACGGCGTTCCAGCTCTTGTCGCGGGTGGTGACCACGTCGGTGGCCGAGAGCAGCACGGCGTTCCAGATCTCGACGACCGTCGCGGTCGCGTCCAGCGGGAAGCGGAACGTCCAGCCGTTGATCGTCTCCGTGCCGATGTTCAGCACCGTGATCCCGGCGGTGAAGCCGCCGGTGTAGGCGGACATCCGGTAGGCCACCTCGCACACCGCGGCGGTGCCGGCCGGGGTGGCGGCGCCGGGGATCATCAGCGCCGCGCCCAGCATCGCTCGTCCGATTCGCGACATTGCGACTCCTCTACATCGGATTTCGTCGATAAAATCTCGCCGATCCAGTGTTGACTGCCGGACTGGACGAGGACTGGACGCGGGATGACGCTACGGATCCAGGTGCTCGGGCCGATGCACGCCTGGCTCCATGACGAGCCCCTTCCGCTCGGGCCGCCCGCGCAACGGGCCGTGCTCGGGCTGCTGGTGCTGGCCGGTGGGCAGCCGGTCGGCCAGGCCGACCTGATCGACGCGCTCTGGGGCGAACAGCCGCCGGCCAGCGCGGTCAACGTGATCCAGACGCACGTGAAGCGGCTGCGCCGGCTGCTGGAGCCCGATCGGGCCCCGCACTCTCGCAGTGCGGTGCTGCCCTATCTGGGGGACGGCTACCGCCTCGGCGTCCCCGTCGACCAGATCGACATGATGCGCTTCCGTCGTCTCGTCCGGCAGGCCGGCGGCGACGAGGAGGTGGCGGCTCTGACCGAGGCGCTGGCGCTGTGGCAGGGACGGCCCTTCGCCGACCTGCCCGTGCTGGCCGGCCACCCGAAGGTGCTGTCGATCGCGGCGGAGCACCGGGCGGCCCTGGGCCGGTTCGGCGCGGCCATGCTGGCGGCCGGGGCGGTGGAGCGGGCGATCAGCGCGTTCGAGGAGGCCGCGGCGGCCGATCCGCTCGACGAGGTGGGGCAGGCCCGGCTCGTACGGGCGTACGCCGCCGCCGGGCGCAGGGCGCAGGCGTTCACCGTGTATCACGCGGTGCGGCGCCGGCTGGCCGACGAACTGGGTGTCGACCCGGGGCCGGAGCTGACCGCCGCCCACCAGGAGCTGCTGGACGAGGATGCGCGACCACACGTGGTGACCGTGCGGGACCGGAAGACGCCCGCCGAGTTGCCGGCCGACGTGCCGGGTTTCACCGGGCGGGCATTCGAGCTGGGCGAGCTCGACCGGCTGACCACCGCGCCGGAACGGGACACCGTCGTGATCGCCGTCGTCTCCGGCACCGCGGGCGTCGGCAAGACCGCACTGGCCACCCGGTGGGCGCACCGCGCCCGGGACCGTTTCCCGGACGGCCTGCTCTACATCGACCTGCGCGGCTACGACCCGGAGCAGCCGGTGTCCGCGAGCGCCGCCCTGGCCCGGTTCCTGCGCTCGCTCGGGTTGCCGGGCGAGCAGGTGCCGGGCGACGTCGAGGAGCGCGCCGCCCGGTACCGCAGCCTGCTCGACGGGCGCCGCGTGCTGATCCTGCTGGACAACGCGGCCTCGGTCGACCAGATCCGGCCCCTGCTGCCCGGGTCGGTCGGCAGCGCCGTGCTGGTGACCAGCCGCGACAGCCTTCCCGGACTGATCGTGCGGTACGGCGCGCGGCGGCTGGACCTGGACGTCCTGCGGAGGGAGGACGCGCTGGCCCTGCTGCGGCGGCTGGTGGGCGATCGGGTCACAGCGGACACCGGCGCCGCCGAGGCGTTGGTGGCGCAGTGCGCCAGGTTGCCGCTCGCCCTGCGGATCGCGGCGGAGCTGGTGCAGCGGAGGACACCGGCGACCCTGTCCGAGGTGGCGGGTGAGCTCGCTGATCACCGGGGGCGGCTGGAGCTGTTGTCGACCGGGGATCCGCATTCCGACATGGGCGTCGTGTTCTCCTGGTCGTACCGGGACCTGCCGCCCGGCGCGGCCCGCATGTTCCGGCTGCTGGGCCTGCACCCCGGCGCTGATGTGGACGGCTTCGCCGCGTCCGCCCTGCTCGGCGACGAGGCCGGCGATGGCGGGACAGCGGTCGGGGGTGACGAAGCGGGCGGTGACTCGAAGGCGGGCGGTGACGAGGCGGCCGCGCGGGAGAGCCTGGCCCTGCTCGCCGCCAGGCACCTGGTGCAGCGCAACGGCGACCGCTACGCCATGCACGACCTGCTTCGCGCGTACGCGAAGGACCTGGCCGCCCGCGACGGCGAGACCGACCTGCCGCGCCGCGTCCTGGAGTTCTATCTGCACACCGCGGCCACGGCGATGGACGTGCTGTATCCCGCCGAGCGTGGCCGGCGTCCCCGGGTGCCGCGCCCCGCGACGGCGTCCGCGCCGCTGCGGAACAGCACGGCCCTGGCCTGGCTGGACGCCGAGCGCGCCAACCTGGTCGCCACCGCCGTGCATGCGGCGGAGCACGGCCAGCAGTGGTACCCGGTGCGGCTCGCCCTGGTGCTGCTGCGCTATCTGGAGAGCGGCGGCCACTACGCGGACGCCGTCACCCTTCACGAGCACGCGCTGCGGGCCGCCGAGAGCCTGCCGGACAGCCGTAGCGCGGCACGGCTGCGGATCGACATCGGCGTCGTCGCGATTCAGCAGGGCCGGTACGCCGAGGCCACCGCCGAGCTGCAGCGAGCGCTGGAGCTCGCGTGCGAGGCCGCGGACGACTCCGTCCGGGTGCGCGCGCTCGGCAATCTCGGGCACGTCCATCAGTGGCTGGGCCGCTACGACGACGCCGCCCGGATGCTCACCGAGGTGATCGCCCTGGCCCGCGACTCCGGTGACCGGGGTACCGAGGCGCGCGGCCTGGGCAATCTCGGCCAGGTGCGGTTGCGTCAGGGCCGGTTCGCGGAGGCCGCGGAGAACCTGCGCGCGTCGGCCGCCATCTGCCGGGACGTCGGCGACGTCGTGGGTGAGGCCTACGCGCTGGTGTATCTGGGTCATGTCGGGTCCGCCCTCGGCCGGTACGACGAGGCGGGCGAGCAGCACGAGAAGGCCCTCACCCTGTTCCGTGGCGCGACCGAGCCGGCCGGCGAGGCGTACGCCCTGGACGGCCTGGGCGGTGTCGACCTGCTGCGCGGCGAGCCGGAACGGGCTCTCGACCGGCTCGGCGAGGCGCTCACGCTGTTCCGGCGGATCGGGGAACGGGCCGGCGAGGCGCGGGTGACGAACAGTCTCGGCGAGGTCGCCACGGCCCGGCGCCGCCCCGGCGAGGCGCGGGCGCACCACCTGTCCGCGCTACGCCTCGCTGAGGAGATCGGCAACCGGTACGAGCAGGTCCGTGCCCAGGCCGGCCTGCAACCGCCGGTCGCGTCGAGCGCGATCACCAGGCCGGCGCGGTAGCGGTTCGTCAGCCCGGGTGGGTGAGTGTCGCGCCGGTCCAGAAGTCCTCCAGCGTCGCGATGAGCGACACCCGCGTCGTCACGCACGTGTAGCCGGGGACCTTCAGCCCGGCCACCGCGAGCGGCACGGCGGCGACGCCTTCGACGACACCGTCGTCGCTGATCGGATGGTCCCGCACGTCCAGGGCGGTCGCCGACCGGTGCGGGTGGATCGTCGAGGCGCCCCGCTCGCAGGTGGCGTCCACGTCGGCGGTCACCTGGACGGAGATCGTGGTCACCGCCGACTCCAGAGCCACGTCCACCTCCTGGAACGTGACGGTGGCGACGGCGCCGTCCCAGCCGGCCCCGGTGGCTTCCGGCACGAAACGCGCACCGTCCGCGAGGGCGGCGGTGGCGCCGCCGATCAGAAGCGTTGCGACGGACATGGTGACCATGGCGAGTCTCGGCAGTACGGATGACATGTCGGCCTCCTCGGCTCGTAGAGGTGACGGCGGCGACCGGTCCAGGCACCGGTCGCCGCCGTCGGGAGTCGCCGGTCAGAGCTCCTCGAAGTCGACCGGGACGTCGCCGTTGTTCTGATCCTTGGCGCCACCGGAAGCCCCGTTGACCACCGTGAAGTCCTTGGTCGTGCCGTCGAGCTGCAGGCGCAGCGTCTCGAACCCGATGCGCAGGGTGGACACCCCGTTCAGCGCGGCGGCCGAGACCTTGAACTTGATGTCGATGTTGACGTCGATCAGTTGCTCCGAGCGGAACGTCTCCTTCAGGACGCTCTGGCTGGTGTCCTTCTTGAAGCTGAGCGCCCACACCTTCCAGCCGGACGACGACGGAAGGTTGTAGACCGTCCACAGGCTCTTGAAGTCGTACGTCCGGAGCGTGCCCTGGATGCGTCCTTCGAGATCGAAGCCCTGTGACTGGATGACGAGGTTCTGCAGGCTGCTGAAGCCGTGGAACGCGGTGATCTGGTCCGCGGCCGCCAGTCTCGCGACCTTGCTGTTCGACAGGATGACCTTGAAGTCACCGTTGGTGACGTCGATGACCGAGGAGTCGGTCCGGCCGGTCGTGCCGACGGCGCCGGCCGGGCCGGTGAGCGCCAGAGCCCCGCCGGCGGCGAAGGCCGCGACACTGACGGTGATCGCCATTGCGGTCCGCGCCCAGGTTTTCCACATGCGACGGCGCATGTCCCCTCCTTCTGTTTCCGCTGCTGGATCCGTTGCGGAAGAAGCTATTCAGCGGCGCTGGACGGGCACTGGACATCACCTGGACGCGAGGGGTGGTAAGGAACCTGAGCCCGGCGCGGCACGCGTGCGGTGTCAGGGGTTCGGGTGCAGGACCGGACCGAACAGGCGGTGGGTCTGCTCGGCGCGCAGGCCGACGAACATGCCGGTCGCGGTGACCAGGGCGGTCCCCGGCTCGGCCGCGGTCGCGATGGTGCCGGTGGCGGTCACCCGGCGGCCGTCCACCGCACGCACCTCGGCGCGCAGCAGCAGCGGGGTCAGCAGCGGGACCGGCGCGCGATAGCTGGTGTCCAGGCGGACGGTCATGCCGGGATTGCCGGACGCGACGACGGCGTGGCCGAGGATCTGGTCGAGCAGCATCGCGCTGACGCCGCCGTGCGCGAACATCGGTGGCCCCTCGAAGGCCAGGCCGAGCGTGCACCGGCCGATCGCCTCGCCGGCGACCACCTCGACGTGCACCGGCGGGGCGAGGGCACTGCCGGAGCCGGTGACCGGGTTGTACATCCGGACGCCGCCGAGCAGGTCGTCGGCGCTGGACAGCGTGTTGTGGCCGCGCACCCGGGAGCCGAGCCGGGCGATCACGGCGCGGATCTCGGTGGCGGCGTGGAGCAGGTCGTCGGTCTGGGCCTCGGTGATGGTGGCGTGCTCGACCAGGGATCGCAGGGCGTCGCCGAGCTCGCTGACAGCCTCGCGTCGACGGGTCACCGCTTGTCCTTCCATGACAACAGCATCGCCGCCGATGGGTGGTGAGCAACTAGTGAATCAAGTCACACTGCTATAACCTGTTCTAGTTGGTAAACCGGAGGAGGCGCGGGATGGCCAAGGTGACCGTTGAGGCCGATGCCAAGGCGGATCCGCAGCGGGTCTGGGATGTCGTGTCGGACCTGTCACGGGTCTCGGAATGGAACACGATGCACGAGGGATTCGTCGGCGATCTGCCGGAGAGCCTCGGCGCGGGCGTCACGTATCGGCAGAAGGTCAAACTGATGGGCATGCCCGCCGAGATGGCGTGGCGGGTGATCACGGCGGCCGCGCCGAGCCGGCTCGAGCAGAACGGCGACGGGCCGATGGGCGTCAAGGCGAAGAATCTCCTCGTGATCGAGGCGGCCGACGGTGGCTCGCACATCACCTACGAGATGGAGTTCATCGGCCCGGCCCTGAAGGGCCCGATGGCAGCCATGCTGGAGAAGCAGGCCGGCGCCGCGGGTCAGCAGGCCCTGGCGAAACTGGTCGCGCTGGCCGAGTGACCGGGCCGCGTTTTGCCGGCGGCCGGGGGTGCGGCGCGGCCGGCCACACTCCTGACCGTGCCTCGCACCCGGCCCGGTTGCTAGCGCAGCAGTAGGCGGCTCGCCAGCTCCAGGTGGTTGATCACGTCGTTCGCCGAGGCGCGGCGGGTCACCCAGGCCACCAGGTTGGACAGCCACACGTCGCCGATGACCCGCGCCTTGGCCCGGTCGTCGGCGGTCGGCTCGCCGTCGTGCATGGCCCGGGTGAACATGTCCTCCATCAGTCGCGCGACGGCGTTGACCTCGGCGCTCGCGGACGGATCGGCGAACATGAAGGCCCGGGTCATCGCCTCGGTGAGCTGCGGCTCGCGCTGCATCGCCCGGGTCACCCGGCTGAGCACGAACCGCATGCGCTCGTCGGGGTTGTCACCGGGGATCGGCTTGCGCTCCAGCTTCTCCTGGGTCTTCTCCAGCTCTGCGGCCAGCGCCGACACCAGCAGGTGGATCTTCGACGGAAAGTACCGGTACAGCGTGCCCAGGGCGACCTCGGCGCGCTCCGCGACGGTGCGCATCTGCACCGCGTCGTAGCCACCCTTCGACGCGAGCAGCAGCGTGGCCTCGAGGATCCGGCGGCGCCTGTCGCGCTGCGCGGCGGAGCCCTGCTCGGTGTCGATGGTGCTGCGCGCTGCGCGAATACTGGTATTGGTTCTCGGTGCAGCCATGGTCTGCCTCTCGCGGCGCTGTGGTCCCACCAGCCTAGCAACGGGATGTTGACGGCCTGTTGCGGCGATCGATGTTGACCCAGAAATGAAACGTGTTCTAATAGCGGAATGGGTCCGGACTTCGCACTCGACAACGCGCAGGAGGCGATCGTCCGCCTTGCCGGCGAGGTGCTGGGCGACCATGGCGACGCGCCGCGACAATTGTGGAAGTCGCTCGGCCAGGCCGGGCTGCTCGGCCTCGCGGTGCCGGTGGAGCTCGGCGGCGCCGGGCTCGGCGCGCTGGCGACCGGCCTGCTGCTCACCGAGATCGGCCGGCACGCCGCCCGGGTGCCGGCCTGGTCGACGCTGTCGCTCGGGGTGCTGCCGCTGGTGCGCTGGGGCAGCGCGGAGCAGCAGCGCGATCTGCTCCCGGGAGTGCTGGAGGGCCGGGTGCTGACCGCCGCCCTCGGCGAACCGGTCGCGGCCACCGAGGACTGGCGGCTGACCGGGACCTGCCACGCCGTCCCGGACGCCGACCGGGCCCATCGGATCCTGGTGCCGGCGCGCGGCACGGTCGCGCTGGTCGACCCATCCGCGTCCGGCGTGACATTGCTGCGGACCCCGGCCTCGTCCGGGACCGACGAGTTCACGCTGCTTCTGGAGGATGTCGCCGCCGAGCCGCTGGGCAGGATCGAAGGCCGATTCCAGCGGTACGCGATGGCCGGCGCCTGTGCGCTCGGCGACGGCGCGCTGGCGGGAGCCCTGCGGATGACCGCCGATCACGTCCGCGACCGGCGCCAGTTCGGCCGCCCACTCGCGACCTTCCAGGCGGTCGCCCAGCAGATCGCCGACGTCTACATCGCCTCCCGCACGATGCACCTCGCCGCGCTCGCCGCGAACTGGCGTCTCGACCAGGACCAGGGCAGAGACCACGATTACGGTACGGACGCCGACGCCGACGCCGACCTGTGGACCGGGGCGTTCTGGCTGGGCAGCGAGGTCCTGCCGGCCCTGCGGGTCTGCCACCACCTGCACGGCGGGCTCGGACTGGTCGCCGACCACCCGTTGCACCGGCACACCGAACTGGTGCGTGACCTGGTCCGTCACCTCGGCGGCGCGGAGCACTGCCTCGATCGATGGGGGGACTCCGGTGTTCATCGCGCTGACTGAGGAACAGCTCGCTCTGCGGACCCGGCTACGGACGTACCTCAGGAAGGTTTTGACCGAGAATGATCGCGCGGCGATGCTGATCGACAGGCACGGGGCGGTCTATCGGGCTCTGGTTCGCCGGTTGGGCCGGGACGGCTGGCTGGGGCTCGGGTTCCCGGAGCGGTTCGGGGGCGGCGGTCTCGGGCCGGTCGAGCAGCAGCTCTTCGTGAACGAGGCGGCGCGCGCCGACGTGCCGTTGCCGGCGGTGACCCTGCAGACCGTGGCGTCGACGCTGCTGGCCCACGGCTCGGCCGAGCAGCAGGAGTTCTTCCTGCCGCGGATCCTGGCCGGCGAGATCCACTTCGCGATCGGCTACACCGAGCCGGAGGCCGGCACCGATCTCGCCGCGCTGCGGACGCGGGCCGTGCGGGAGGGCGACGAGTACGTGGTGAACGGGCAGAAGATGTTCACCACCGGCGCGCACGACGCCGACCACCTGTGGCTGGCCTGCCGCACCGACCCGGGGGCGCCCCGGCACAGGGGGCTGTCGATTCTGATCGTGGACACCACCGACCCCGGCTACTCCTGGACGCCGATCATCACCTGCGACGGCGCGCACCACGTCAACGCGGTCTACCTGGCCGACGTGCGGGTGCCGGCGAACCGCCTGGTGGGCGCGGAGAACGGCGGCTGGCGGCTGCTGACCGCGCAGCTCAACCACGAGCGGGTGATGCTCGGTCCGGCCGGGCGCTTCGGCGCGTTCATCGATCGGGTCCGGAGCTGGGCGGCGAGCCACGACACCCCGGACGTGCGTCGTGCGCTGGCCCGCGCCGAGGCCTGCCGCCGGGTGAACGAGCTGCTCAACTGGCAGGTGACCGGTGGTGAGCCGAACGTCGCCGACGCGTCCGCCACCAAGGTCTTCGCCTCGGAGCGCCTGCTGCGGATCGGTCAGGAGTTGGAGGAGGTGGTCTGGCGGCACGGCGATCCGGCCGATCCGGCCACCGCCGCGCTGCTGGCCTGGCTGGACCTGCAGGCCAAACGCAACCTGGTGCTCACCTTCGGCGGCGGGGTCAACGAGATCCAGCGGGAGCTGATCGCGTCGGCCGGTCTGGGCCTGCCGAGGGTGCCGAGGTAAGGGGAGGCCGGGTGTGACCGGGCGAGGGCCGGAAGGGCATGCCAAGGAGGCTCAGCATGGGCGAGACGATCGAGGCGGCCGCTCAGCGCATCACCGCGGCCGGGTGGTCGGCGCCGCGGACGGCGCGGGACCCGGTGAACCGGCCGGCGATCCGGGACTGGCTGGCCGCGATCGGCGACACCAGCCCGGTCTGGGAGCGCGACGGCGTGGCCCCGCCCGCCATGGCGCAGGTGTGGACGATGCGCGGGCTGCGCCCGGCGGCCGAGGACCGCGACGACCCGTTGCGCGGGATGTCGGCGGTGCTGGACGAGGACGGCTACACGTCGGTGGTGGCGACCGACTGTGCCCAGACATACCACCGCTACCTGCGCGAAGGGGAGGCGCTGGCGGTCCGCAGCCGGCTCACCGGCGTGGCCGGGCCGAAGCGGACCGCGCTGGGCGAGGGCTGGTTCGTCACCACCGAGAGCGTCTGGGAGGTTTCCGGCGAGCCGGTGGCCCGGATGAGCTTCCGGGTGCTGAAGTTCCGGCCCGGCGCCGTGGCGCCGGTGCGATCCGAGCCGATCCGGCCGGTGCACGGCCCGGACTCGGCCTTCTTCTGGGCCGGGGTCGAGGCCGGTGAGCTGCGGATCCAGCGCTGCGGGGAGTGCGGCGCGCTGCGCCATCCACCCGGTCCGGGATGCCCGGTCTGCGGCGCGTTCAAGCCTGGGCACGTGGTGGCGGCCGGCACCGGGAGCATCCACAGCTACGTCGTGCACCACCACCCGCCGCTGCCGGGACGCCGGTCGCCGGTGACGGTCGCGCTGGTCGACCTGGACGAGGGGGTACGGATGGTGGGCGAGCTGCGCGGCATGCGCCCGAGCATCGGCGCGCGGGTTCAGGCCGGGTTCGACGGCGGGCTGCCGGTGTGGCGGCCGGTGGGGGTCGAGCTGCCGTCGTGGGAGCTCGCGGTGACCCCGACCGTGATCATCAGCAGCGCGCTGGCCACCCGGGATTTCCAGGACGTGCACCACGATCGGGACGCGGCGGTGCGGCGCGGCAGCCGGGACATCTTCCTCAACATCCTGGCCACGACCGGGCTCGTGCAGCGGTACGTGACCGATTGGGCTGGCCCGGAGGTGGTGCTGCGCGGCATCGAGATCCGGCTCGGGACGCCGTGCTACGCGTACGACACGCTGACCTTCAGCGGGCACGCGCACGGTGACGAGGTGGCGGTCGCCGGGCGTACGGCGGCCGGCGAGCACGTCTCCGGCGTCGTCCGGGTCGCGTCGTGATCGCCCGGACCGCGGCGATCGCGGGCATCGGGGCCACCGAGTTCTCCAAGGACTCCGGGCGCAGCGAGCTGCGGCTCGCGGTCGAGGCCGTCCGGGCGGCGCTCGACGACGCCGGCCTGCGCCCGTCCGACGTGGACGGCCTGACCACGTTCAGCATGGACGACAACGCCGAGATCGCGGTGGCCCGGGAGATCGGCGCCGGCGAGCTCACCTTCCTGAGCCGCATCGGGTACGGCGGCGGCGCGGCCTGTGCGGTCGTGCAGCAGGCGGTGCTCGCGGTGACGGCCGGCATCGCCGGGACGGTGGTCTGCTACCGCGCGCTCAACGAGCGGTCCGGCCGCCGTTTCGGGCAGGCGACCGCGCCGCCCGGGATCGACGCGACCTGGCACTACCCGATGGGCCTGGCCACACCGGCGGCCCAGGTGGCGATGGTGGCCCGGCGGTACATGCACGACCACGGGGTGACCACCGACGACTTCGGCCAGGTCACCGTGGCGGCCCGGCGGCACGCGGCGACGAACCCGGCCGCGTGGTTCTTCGGGCGGCCGATCACGCTCGACGACCATCGGGCGTCCCGCTGGATCGCCGAGCCGCTACGGCTGCTCGACTGCTGCCAGGAGAGCGACGGCGCGGTGGCGCTCGTGGTGACGTCCGCGGAGCGGGCCGGTGACCTGCGCTGCCGGCCGGCCGTGGTGTGCGCGGCCGCTCAGGGCAGCGGGCCGGATCAGTTCGTGATGACCAGTTACTACCGCGACGAGCTGGCGTCGCTGCCGGAGATGAACGTGGTGGCCCGGCAACTCTGGGGACAGTCCGGATTCGGGCCCGCGGACGTGCGGGCGGCCGTGCTGTACGACCATTTCACGCCGTACGTGCTGATGCAGTTGGAAGCTCTCGGGTTCTGCGGCCGTGGCGAGGGGCGGCATGTGATCGCGGAGGGGCGGCTGCCGGTCAACCCGCACGGCGGCCAGCTCGGGGAGGCCTACATCCACGGCATGAACGGGATCGCGGAGGCGGTGCGGCAGGTCCGGGGCACGGCCGTCAACCAGGTGCCGGGCGACGGGCCGGTGCTGGTCACGGCGGGCACCGGGGTGCCCACGAGCGGTCTGATCCTCGACGCGCTCCGCTGAGCCGTCGGTGCTGTCCCAGCTCAGCTCACGGCCGGGCAGTTCGGCGCCGACCGCGATGTCCGGATCGATCGGCATCAGCTGCCTCCGGCCACGTCGAGGGCGGCGAGATAACCGAAGGTCATGGCCGGCCCGAGCGTCGCGCCCGCGCCCGCATAGCTGCGGCCCATCACCGTGGCACTGGCGTTGCCCGCCGCGTACAGGCCGGGGACGATCGTGTTGTCGGGTCGCAGCACCCGGGCCCGCTCGTCGGTGCGCAGCCCGCCCTTGGTGCCCAGGTCGCCGGGGACCATCCGGAACGCGTAGAACGGCGGCCGGGCCACCGCGCCCAGGCACGGGTTGGGCCGCTGCCGCGGATCGCCGTAGTAGCGGTCGTATGCCGAGTCCCCGCGCCCGAAGTCGTCGTCGTGCCCGTGCGCCGCGAACTCGTTGAATCGCCCGACCGTGCGCCGCAGGTCCGGTGCGGGCACGCCGATCCGCGCGGCCAGCTCGTCCAGGGTGTCCGCCCGCTGCGCGACCCCGGCCGCGAACCACCGGCGTGGCAGTGGCGCGCGCGGGCCGCGTCCCGCGAACAGGTAGCGGTCCCGGTACGTCCGGTCGGCGATCAGCCAGGCCGGCAGCCGCACGCCGGGGGCGAGCATCGCGTGCACGGCGTCCACGTACGGTGCGGCCTCGTTGACGAACCGCCGCCCGCTGCCGTCGACCATCAGGCAGCCGGGCTGGTTGCGTTCGGCGAGGCAGAAGTACGGCCCGCCGGTGAGCGGGATCGACGGTCCCCACCAGGCTTCGTCCATCAGGTCGAGCGCCGCGCCGAGCCGCTCACCGGCCTCGATCCCGTCCCCGGTGTTGCCGCTCGCCCCGACCGTCCAGTCCACCCCGATGTCCTGGTATCTCCGCCGCATCGGCTCGTTGTGCTCGAACCCGCCACTGGCCAGCAGGACGCCCCGCCGGGCGCGGAACGTACGCGAACCCGACCGCACCCCGTCCACCAGCAGCTCGGTCATCGGCGTGCCCAGCAGGACCGGCACCCCGGCCGTCCGCAACCCGGCTCGCAACCCGGCCGCCAGGGCCTGCCCCATGGTCAGCTTTCGGCGCCGGGTCAGCCGGGCGGCCAGCCCCCGCAGACCGAGTCGTGCCGCGGTGCCGATCGCCCGGGGATGCCGGGTCCCCAGTGCCAGCCACCGATAGTCCACCTGGGTGACCGCGACCCCGTCCGGCGCGGCCCGGTAGGGCGCGGCCAGCGTCGCCAGGTCTTCTCCGGCCAGGCGGGCGTCCAGCGGTCGCGGCTCGATGCTGCGGCCGAGCGCCCGTCCACCGGGCGCCTCCGGGTAGTAGTCCGGGTAGCCGGGCACCCAGGCGAAGTCGAGCGGGGTGTGCGCCCGGACGAACGCCAGCATCTCCGGCGCGGCGGTCAGGAACGCGTGCTGCCGCGCCGGCGCCACGTCCGGCCCGGCGACGTGAGCCAGGTACGCCCGGGCGTCCTCGGCGGTGTCGCGCACCCCGTCCCGCCGCAGCACCTCGTTGCCCGGCAGCCACAGCCCACCGCCGGAACGCGCGGTAGAACCGCCATACGTTTCGGCCTTCTCCAGCACGATCGCGCGCAGCCCGTGATGCGCTGCGGTCAGTGCCGCGACCAGGCCAGCACCGCCGCTGCCGACCACGACCAGGTCGAACTGCTCTTCCGTCACCACCACTAGAACAGGTTATAGTTATCGAGCATCGAGCACCACTGATCGGAGGCGCGGTGACCGAGACGGCGGACGTCGTGGTGGTCGGCTTCGGCGCGGCGGGAGCGTGCGCCGCCATCGAGGCCGCCGACGCCGGCGCCCGGGTGCTGGTGCTCGACCGGTTCGGTGGGGGCGGGGCGACCGCGATCTCCGGCGGGGTCGTCTACGCCGGTGGCGGCACCCGGCAGCAGCAGGCCGCCGGAGTCGCCGACACGCCCCAGGAGATGGCCGACTACCTGCGTGAAGAGGTCGGTGACACGGTCAGCGCCGAGACGTTGCGGAGGTTCTGCGAGCAGAGCGCCGGGATGCTCGACTGGCTGGCCGGGCTCGGCGTGCCGTTCGACGCGCGGATCTGCCCGTACAAGACGTCGTACCCGACCGACCGCCACTACCTGTACTTCTCCGGCAGCGAGCAGGCGTTCGGCCAGAAGGCGCCGCGTGGTCACCGGGTGCTCGCGCGGGGGACGAGCGGCCGGACGCTCTATGCCCGGCTGGCCGCCGCCGCGCGCGACCGTGGCGTGACGATCCTTCCGCGGACCCGCGCCGAGCGGCTGATCACCGACGCGGACGGGCGGGTGACCGGGGTCGAGTGCCGGACCCTGCCCGGATGGGCGCGACCGTTGCACCGGGCACTGCACCGGCTGTCCGTCCAGCCCGGCCTCTACCTGCCCGGGCTGGGCCGTGCACTGCATCGGCCGGTGGCCTGGCTGGAGAAGAGCTACGGACGCCCGCTGCGGATCGACGCCGGCCGGGTCGTCCTGTGCGCCGGGGGGTACGTGTTCAACCGCGACATGATGCGCGAGCACGCGCCCGGCTACCGGGGCGGGCTGCGGCTGGGCACACCCGGCGACGACGGCTCGGGCATCCGGCTCGGGGTCGCGGCCGGCGGCTCCACCGCACACCTCGGCCGGGTCAGCGTCTGGCGGTTCGTGAGCCCGCCCTCGGCCATGCTCGACGGCCTGCTGGTCGACCGGGACGGCCGGCGGGCCGGCGACCTGAACCGGTACGGCGCGGCGGTCGGCGAGGCGATCCTGCGCGCGCCGGGCGGCCGGGCCTGGCTGCTGCTCGACGCCGCCACGCTGGCCCGGTGCCGCCGTCAGCTCTGGTCGCAGACGTTGTGGTTCCAGCGGTGGCAGGCGTTGTGGCTGCTCACGTTCGGGCGGGTCACCGGGCCGACGGTGGAGGCGGTGGCCCGGCGGGCCGGTGTCGACCCGGCCGGGCTGGTCGCGACCGCCGGCGCGACGGTGGGGCCACCGCCGTACACCATGATCGATGTCTCGGTCCGGAACCGGACCGCCTACCCGGCGCCGATGCTCACCCTCGGGGGTCTGCGGGTCGACGAGGGGACCGGGCAGGTGGTGGGCGTGCCCGGCCTGTACGCCGCCGGGCGCACCGCGGTCGGCATCTGTTCCCGCCGCTACGTGAGCGGGCTGTCGCTGGCCGACTGCGTCTTCTCCGGGCGCCGGGCCGGCCGGGCGGCCGCCGCCGCTGTCTTCGCCGAGCGCCGGTCCGGCCGCGGGGCCACCGGCCAGGATCTGGGAGGTCCCCATGCTGACCGAGCCTGATCGGCTCGCGCTCGCCGACCGGCTGCGCGTCGCCGAGCGCGACCGCAAACCGGTCCGGCCGCTGACCGCCGAGTGGCCGGACCTGACCGCCGCCGACGCGTACGCCATCCAACTCGCCAACATCCGGCGCCGGGACGCCGCCGTGGTCGGCCACAAGGTCGGCCTGTCGTCGAAGGCGATGCAGCAGATGATGGGCGTCGACGAGCCGGACTACGGGCACCTGATGGCCGACATGCGGCTGTCCGGGGACGATCCGGTCGACGCGGCCCGCTACTGCTACCCGCGGGTCGAGATCGAGGTGGCCTTCCTGCTCGGCGCGGACCTGCCCGGCGAGGAGTGCACGGAAGCGGACGTGCTGGCGGCGACCGAGGCCTTCGCGCCGTCGATCGAGCTGATCGACAGCCGGATCGAGGACTGGAACATCAGCCTGGCCGACACGATCGCGGACAACGCGTCGTCGGCCGGGTTCGTGATCGGCGCGGGCCGGGTGCCACCTGGCGCGATCGACATCCGGGGGATCGACGCGGTGCTGGTCAAGAACGGCGAGCCGGTCGTGCGGGGGCGTTCCGACGCGGTGCTGGGCGACCCGGTGACCGCGGTGGCCTGGCTGGCCCGCACGGTCGCCGGCTTCGGCGTGCGACTGCGGGCCGGCCATCTGATCATGCCCGGGGCGTGCGCCCGCGCGGTCGACGCGCACGCCGGCGACGAATTCCACGCGGTCTTCACCGGCCTCGGCGAAGTGAGGTTGTCCCTGTGCTGACGGCAGCCATCGTGGGGTCCGGCAACATCGGGACCGACCTGCTCCACAAACTGCTGCGTTCGGCGTCGATCGAGCCGCGCTGGATGGCCGGCATCGACCCGGACAGCCCCGGGCTGCGCCGCGCCGCCGACCTCGGCCTCGCGGTCAGCGCGACGGGCGCGGACTGGCTGCTCGCCCAGGACCCGCTGCCCGACCTGGTCTTCGAGGCCACCTCGGCGGCGATCCACCGGGCCTGCGCGCCGCGCTACGCCGCGGCCGGGATCCGCGCCATCGACCTCACCCCGGCGGCGGTCGGCCCACTCGTGGTGCCCGAGGTCAACCTGCGCGAACACCTCGGCGCGCCCAACCTCAACCTGATCACCTGCGGCGGTCAGGCGACGATCCCGATGGTGTACGCGGTGTCGCGGCGCACCCCGGTGAGCTACGCCGAGATCGTCGCGACGGTCGCCTCCCGCTCGGCCGGGCCGGGGACGCGGGCCAACATCGACGAGTTCACCCGGACGACCGGCCGCGCCCTGGAGAAGGTCGGCGGCGCGGCCCGGGGCAAGGCGATCGTGGTGCTCAATCCGGCCGATCCGCCGCTGGTCATGCGGGACACGGTGTTCTGCGCGATCGGCCCCGACGCGGATGTCGACGCCGTCGCCGCGTCCATCAAAGACATGGCCGCCGCGGTGGCTCAATATGTCCCCGGCTATCGCCTGCTCAGCGAGCCGCAGTTCGATGCCGGACGAGTGGCGATCTTTCTGGAGATTTCCGGTGCGGGTGACTTCCTGCCTAAATATGCGGGCAATTTGGACGTCATGACGGCGGCCGCGACGCGCGTGGGAGAGGAGCTGGCGGCATGATCCGGATTACCGACTCCACACTACGAGACGGCTCGCACGCCAAACGTCACCAGTTCACCACCGGCGAAGTAGAAAAAGTCGTAGCAGCCCTGGACGCAGCCGGTGTGCCGGTGATCGAGGTGACCCACGGCGACGGTTTGGGCGGGTCATCCTTCACTTACGGCCTTTCGAGGACGCCGGAGCAAGAGTTGATCAAGGCGGCCGTCTCCACCGCTCGAAACGCCAGGATCGCCTTCCTGATGTTGCCCGGGATCGGGTTGTTCGACGACATCCGGGCGGCCGCCGGCAACGGCGCCACAGTGTGCCGGATCGCCAGCCACTGCACCGAGGCCGACATCACCGAGCAGCACTTCGGGCTGGCCCGCGAGCTCGGCCTGGAGACCGTCGGCTTCCTGATGATGGCCCACTCCCAGCCGCCCGAGGTGCTCGCCGCGCAGGCCCGGATCATGGCCGACGCCGGCTGCCAGTGCGTCTACGTCGTCGACTCGGCCGGCGCGCTCGTGCTCGACCAGGTCGGTGACCGGGTCGCCGCGCTGGTGGCCGAGCTCGGCGACGACGCCCAGGTGGGCTTCCACGGGCACGAGAACCTGGGGCTCGGCGTGGCGAACTCGATCCTCGCGGTGCGGGCCGGGGCGAAGCAGATCGACGGCAGCACCCGCCGGTTCGGGGCCGGCGCCGGCAACACCCCGGTGGAGGCGTTCGTCGGCGTCTGCGACAAGCTCGGCATCCGGACCGGCGTGGACTTCTTCGCCATCGTCGACGCCGCCGAGGACGTGGTGCGCCCGGTCATGCCGGACGAGTGCAAGCTCGACCGGCTCGCCCTGATCATGGGCTACGCCGGGGTCTACTCCAGCTTCCTCACCCACGCCTACGCGCTCGCCGAGCGCTATCGGGTCTCCGGCGCGGAGATCCTGGTGCGGGCCGGCGAGCGGCGCCTGGTCGGCGGCCAGGAGGACCAGTTGATCGACATCGCGGTCCACCTGGCCGCCGAGGGCAGGTCTTAGTTCATCGTGGCGCCGATCGTGCTGCTACCCGTGGTCAGGAAGGTGGTGGCGGGCAGCGTGCCGCTCGAACTGCGCGCGTTGTAGCAGGTGGTGGCGTCTGTCGAGACGAACGACGGGGTGCTGATCCCGCTGTCCCAGTTGTTGCCGGCCGAGGTCACCGACGAGCCCTTCGAGACCGTGCCGCTGCCGTTGCCGACTGCCAGGTTCTTGCCGAGCTTGGCCGAGCTGGTGGCGAAGTAGTAACCCCAACTGCCGTTCTTGTACGCGGTCGTCCGGTTGATCACGATCGCACCCTTGTTGGAGTTCTCGGTGAAGCCGTTGCCGGCGTTGTCCCAGGCCGCCGAGTTGTTCACGACGTGCGCCACGGTCTCGCCGTCACCGCCGAGCTTGTAGCCGTTGCCGTCCCCGGCGAACGCCGAGTCGCTCCAGCGGTTCTTGCCGTTGCCGAACGACCAGGTGTGCTCGACGGTCACCGGCGAGGAGAACGACCAGAAGTCGATGCCGTCGTCCGAGTTGTTGTAGAGCCGGGCCCCGGTGACCAGGTTCCCGGTGCCGGACCCGAACTTGATCGCCACCCCGTCGGCGTTCTCCCCGTGCTCGGCGGCGTCGTAGTTGCCGTACGAGTCGATGTTCTTGACCGTGTTGTTCGAGGTCCCGTCGCCGGTCAGGGTGAAACCGGAGTCCCCGCCGTTGATGGTCTTGATGTTGTTCCAGTTGGTGCCGATGCAGGACTGGCAGACCACCGCGCTGTCCGGGGAGTTCTGGAACGTGATGTTCGAGACGTTCCAGTAGTCGGCGGTGAGCTTGAAGATCCAGGAACCGCTGGGGAGGCTGGTTCCACTGATCTTGACGACCTCCGAGCCGTACGCGGTTAGCGTGATCGGCGAGCCGGAGGTGCCGTTGTTCGTCGACTGCAGGGTCGCGGTCGGGTAGTAGGTGCCGGCGCGGACCTGGATGACGGTGCCGGCGGTGGCGTTCTTGATCGCGCTGGTCAGGTCGGTCACGTTGCTGACCACGACTGTCGCGGCGAACGCCGGGGCGGCGAGCAGGCCGAGGGCGACCGTGGCGACGGCCGCCGAGGCAAGCGCTTTCCTGGTGATGGATCGCATGAGCGCAGTTTCCTTTCGGAAGGGGATGTACTGCGATTCATGCGATAGAAACATGGAAGACTCTCAATTGAAAGCTTCCAAATCCCCGGACTCACTGATAGGTGATCGTCACGTTCTCGCTGCGCGCCACGGATTGGCAGGCCAGCACGTATCCCTCGGCGAAATCCTCCGCTTCGAGGATCTCGTTGTTGATCATCTCGACCTTGCCGGCGAGCAGCCGGCACGCGCACGCCCCGCAGTGCCCCTGCCGGCACGAGAACGGCGGGTTCAGGCCGGCCTCGATCACCACGTCGAGCATCCGCTTGCCGGCCGGCCACGGCAGCCGGTGCGTCCGCCCGTCCAGCTCCACCTCGAGCGTCGCGTCCGCGGTCATCACCTGTTCCACCGTGAACCGTTCGACCCGCACGCGATCCTGCGGCACTCCCGCTCGCTGCAGCGCGTCACGGGCGATCCCGACGAAAACCTCAGGGCCGCAGACGTACGACGTCAGCCCGCGCTCGCCGGCGATCAGAGCCGCCAGCGCGTCCGGACCGGGGGCGCCGCGCTCGCTGTCCAGCCAGTGTGTGACGGTCAGCCGGTCGCCGTGCCGCCGGACCAGTTCGGCCAGCTCGGCGCCGAAGATGACCGAGGGCTCGTCCCGGTTCGCGTAGACCAGGTGCAGCCGCCCGCGCCCGCGCGCCAGCACCGACTTGATGATCGCCATCACCGGCGTGATCCCGCTGCCCCCGGCGAGCAGCAGCAGGTCGTCGTCGAGCGAACCGGGGATGAACTCGCCGGCCGGCGGCAGCAACTCCAGCGTGCCACCCGCGCGGACGTGATCGCAGAGCCAGTTCGAGACCTGCCCGTCGCGTACCCGTTTGATCGTGATCTTGAGGTTTTCGTCGGTGTGCGGAGAGCTGGACAGCGAGTAGCACCGCGCCACCGCGCCACCGTCCTGCGGCACCAGCACCGTCAGGTACTGCCCGGGGAGGTAGGCGAACTCCGCGGCCAGCTCCGGTGGCACGGCCAGCACCAGCGAGTGCGCGTCGGCGGTCTCCGTGATCACCTCGGCGACGCGCAGCCGGTGGGACATCAGGGCACGTCCAGGAGCCCGGCGCGGACCGCCTGATCGATGCTGGCGCGTAGGCCGGGGCAGGTGGGCACGAGCGCGCCGAGCTCGGTCGGGCACTGCCGGGCGGCCTCGGTGGTCCACTGCACGCTGGTCTGCCGCAGGCTCGACTTGCGCACCAGGACCACCGCGGCGCAGCTGCGGCAACCCAGCTCCGCGTAGCCGCCGCGCAGGTACTCCTGCCGCTCGGTGAGCGTGTCGGCCCGGGTCATGACGCGGTTCCGGCCTGCTGCCCGAGGTTCGCCTCCACCTCGGCGGTCCAGGTCTCGACGGCCCGGGTGGTGTCGACCTCGAACTCGTAGCGGGCCACCATGTCCTCGGTGACGTCCTCGACGTCCACGTAGAACTGCTCGTACCACCGGCGCAGCTGGTAGACCGGGCCGTCCTCGGCGCAGAGCAGCGGGTTGTCGATCCGGCTCTTGTGCTTCCAGATCTCCACGTCCTGCTCGAAGCCGATCCCGATGCTCTTGGCGAACTTCAGCGCCGCCTTCGCCGCCTGCTCGTTGGTGAGCCCGGGCAGCCGTTTGACGATCACGCCCCACTGCAGCACGAACGAGTCGGGCGAGACCGGGTAGTGGCAGTTGATCAGCACCGACTCGACGTTGATCCCGCGATAGTTGTTGTAGAGGTAGTCGATCATGTACGACGGCCCGTGGTACGCCGCCTCCGAGCGCAGCGTCGCGTCGCCGGACTGCTTCGCCGTGATCGGCACGTCCGGCCGTGGCCGGGTCTCCAGGAACTGCGCCGCCACCTGGCCTTCGAGGACGTTCTTGAAGAACGTCGGGAAGGCGAAGTGGATGTAGAAGAAGTGCGCCATGTCGACCACGTTGTCGATCACCTCGCGGCAGTTGGCGCCGTCGATCCGGATCGAGTCCCAGGTCCAGCTGCTCCACTCGTCGGAGAAGGCGCCCTCGATCCGCGGGATGGTGACCTCCGGCGGGGGCGGCGCGCCCTGCGGGTCGTTCCAGACGAACAACTGCCGGTTCTGCTCCATGGCGTGCCAGGAGCGGGTGCGGGCGCGCAGCGGGACCCGGTGCGCGTAGGGCACCGCGGCGCAGCGCCCGTCGCCGCGCCAGCGCCAGTCGTGGAACGGGCACGCGATCTCGTCGCCCTTGACCGTGCCCATCGTCAGGTCGCCGCCCATGTGCCGGCAGTACCCGTCGAGCACGTGCAGGGCGCCGGCCGAGTCGGCGAAAACCACCAGCCTGGTGCCGAACGCCTCGATCGCGTGCGGCCGGCCGTCCCGGAAGGAGTCGGCCAGGCCCAGGCAGTGCCAGCCGCGGGCGAACCTGATCGGCAGGACCCCGGTGTCGATCGTGCGTGGTGTTCCGCCGTCGGTCATGTCGCTCCCCGAATCCCTTCGGTAGCCCAGCAAGTAGAACGTGTTCTAGTATAAGGACCGTTCCGTTGGTCAGCCAAGCAGATCCGAGGTGATCTCATGGAAGGCGCCGCAGCGGTCGTCTCCGGAGTCCGAGAGTTGTTACCCGTTCTACGTGACCGGGCGCAGGAGGCGGAGGACCGCCGGATGATCTCCGCGGAGACCGTCAAATCCCTGTCGGCCACCGGTTTCTTCCGGCTGCTCCAGCCGGCCCGATTCGGTGGGTGCGAGGCCGACCCGGTCACCTTCTTCGGCTGCGTGCGCGACATCGCCGCCGCCTGCGGGTCCACCGGCTGGGTCGCCTCGGTGATCGGGGTGCACAACTGGCAGATGGCGCTCTTCCCGGACCGGGCCCAGCAGGACGTCTGGGGCGACGACCCGGGCACGCTGATGTCCTCGTCCTACGCCCCGACCGGCAAGATCTCGGCGGTCGACGGCGGCTACCGGGTGAGCGGCCGGTGGAGCTTCTCGTCCGGCAGCGACCACGCGAGCTGGGCGCTGCTCGGCGGCATCGTGCCCGGCGAGGGCGACACCCCGGCCGACTTCCGCACGTTCCTGATCCCGGCCGCCGACTACACGATCGAGGACGTCTGGCACACCATCGGACTGCGCGGCACCGGCAGCAACGACATCGTGGTGGCCGACGCGTTCGTCCCGGCGTACCGGTCGCTGAGCTTCGGGGACACGGCCCGCTGCGTCTGCCCCGGCCAGGAGCTGAACACGGCCCCGCTCTACCGGATCCCGTACGGGTCGATCTTCCCGAACACGATCACCACGCCGATCGTCGGGATGGCCACCGGGGCGTACCACGCGCACGTCACCTACATGCGCGAACGCGTCCGGGCGGCCTACGCCGGGGTGCGCGCCGCCGAGGATCCGTACTCGCAGGTGCGGGTCGCGCGGGCCGCCGCCGACGTGGACGCCGCCTGGCTCGCCCTGACCACCGACATGAACGAGCTGATGGCGCTGGTCACCGCGGGGGAAAGACCGCCGATGCGGCTGCGCCTGCGGGTCCGCCGCAACCAGGTGCGCGGCACCGAGCTGGCGATCGCCGCCGTCGATCGGCTGTTCGAGAACTCCGGCGGCCGGGCGATCTACACGAGCCACCCGATGCAGCGCTACTGGCGGGACGCGCACGCCGGCCGGGTGCACGCGATCAACGACCCCGAGCGGGCCCTGTCCATGTACGGGCGGGGCGAGTTCGGCCTGTCCGTCGCCGACGCGATGGTGTGAGGCGGCCATGACACTCTCGTTCCACCGGGCCGGACCCACCGGCGCCCGACCCGTCGTCCTGCTGCACGGCGGGGGACCGGGCGCCTCGGCGATGAGCAACTTCGCGCGTACGATCCCGGTCTTCGCCAAGACGTTCGACACGCTCGCGGTCGACCAGCCGGGATACGGCGGATCCGAGCTCGGCGAGCTCACCGGGCAGTACTTCACCCACTCCGCCGACGCGCTCGCGGCACTGCTCGACGAGCTCGGCCTCGACCGGGTCGACCTGATCGGCAACTCGCTCGGCGGCGGCACCGCGGTCCGGTTCGCACTGAACCACCCGTCGCGGGCCGGGCGGCTGCTGCTGATGGGCCCCGGCGGGCTCAGCCTGAACGTGTTCGCCGCCGACCCCACCGAGGGGGTCAAACGGCTCGGCGCGTTCGGGGCGGCCCCGACCCGCGAGCGGATGGCGGCGTTCCTGCGCACGCTCGTCTTCGACCCGGCGTTGATCACCGACGAGCTGATCGACGAGCGGCTGGCCACCGCCGGCGACTCCGCCACGCTGCGGGCCATGGGCGCCTCCTTCGCCGGCCCGCACTTCGAGGAGGGCCTGCTCTGGCGGGACGCGCACCGGCTGCGCAACGAAGTGTTGCTGGTCTGGGGCCGCGAGGACCGGGTCAACCCGCTCGACGGCGCGCTGGTCGCCCTGAAGGTGATCCGCCGCTGCCGGCTGCACGTCTTCGGTGGCTGCGGGCACTGGGCGCACCTGGAGAAGTTCGACGAGTTCAACCGCCTGGCGTTCGACTTCCTGGAAGGGGACCGTCCGTGACTCTCATCCGAGCCCTCGGCTACCTGCGGGTCGAGGCCACCGACGTGCCGGCCTGGCGCGAGTTCGGCGTCAAGGTGCTCGGCATGGTCGAGGGCCGCGGCCCCGACCCGGCCGCCGTCTACCTGCGCATGGACGACCTGCCCGCGCGGATCGTGGTGGTGCCCGGTGCCGTCGATCGCCTGGCCGCCAGCGGCTGGGAGGTGGCCTCGCCGTCGGATTTCGCGGGCCTGATCGGTGTCCTGGAGGCGGCCGGCATCGGCTTCAAACCGGCCGGCGCGGACGAGCTCGCCGCCCGGCGCGTCGCCGAGATGATCAGCGTCGACGACCCGGCCGGCAACCACCTCGAGTTCTTCTGCGGCGCGGCCCTGGACACCCGGCCGGCGATCAGCCCGTACGGGACCAGGTTCGTCACCGGCGATCAGGGCATGGGCCACGTGGTCCTGCCGGCCTTCGACGACGAGGCGTCGCTGCGCTTCTGGACCGAGGTGCTCGGCTTCCGGCTGCGCGACTCGATGGTGCTGCACCCCTCGCTGGTGGGGGCGGAGCCCGGCGACAAACCGCTGTGGATGCGCTTCCTCGGCTGCAACCCCCGGCACCACAGCGTCGCGCTCGCCCCGATCCCGGCGCCCACCGGCCTGATCCACCTGATGACCGAGACCGCGTCGGTCGACGACGTGGGCCGGGCCATCGACCGCTGCGCCCGGAACAAGGCCCCGATGATCTCCACGTTGGGCCGGCATGCCAACGACGACATGATCTCCTTCTACGTACGGACCCCGAGCGGCTTCGACATCGAATACGGCACGGCCGGCCTGACCGTCGACGACACCACGTGGGTGGCCCGGCAGACCACCGCGCACAGCGTGTGGGGCCATCGGTTCGCGGCCGGCGGCCACGGGTGACCACCCCGACCCGGGTGGACGCGCGCGAGTTCCGCCGGGTGTTCGGCCACTTCTGCACCGGCGTCACGATCATCACCACGGCCGGTCCGGCGGGGTTCGCGTGCCAGGCGTTCGTGCCGCTCTCGCTGGACCCGCCGATGGTGCTGTTCTGTCCGCAGGCGACCTCGCGCACCTGGCAGCGGATCCGGGAGACCGGCGTGTTCTGCGTCAACGTCCTCGCCGCGGGCGACCACGAGCTGTCCCGCGCGTTCGGCGCCAGCCACCCGGACAAGTTCGCCGGCGTCGCCTGGTCCCCGTCCCCGCTCGGCGCCCCGATCCTGCACGGCGCGCTGACCTGGGCCGAGTGCGCGGTGGCGGCGGTCCACCCGGGCGGCGACCACGCCATAGTCACCGGCGAGGTCCAGACCTTGGGCGAATGCCGGGACGGTGACCCGCTGCTGTTCTTCAAGGGCCGCTACCGCTCCGCCGCTCCGCCGCCGCCGTCCGCCACCACCGAGGTCGTCGACACCCTGCTCGCGTGGCCCCGCCACACCGACTGGATCTGAGGCCCGGTCCGGCCCGTCCGAAGGTCGCTCAAGATCGATGACATCTGTCATGGGTGTGGAAAGTCGTCGATCCATAGCGTCGGTAGCGAGATCAACTCGCGTGGGCGGTGTCAGCCGTCCACGCCGTCGAAGCCGTGCGCTCGACGAGATCCCGGCCGGGGCGAAGCGCCCGCCGTCCGCGCGAGGGCGCGAAATGTCCGTACCGCCCACGACCAGGGCTTATGTCTGCATAAATATATCCGAGGCCGTATTTATGATCTTTGCCACAGGTTCTTAACCGAACGTTCGTCGGATGGTCATGTACCGTCGTCCATCGTGGATAGCGAATCACCCTATTGACAGGGTGGGCGCCGTCTGAGCGATTTTCGAAGTCATGGGGAGGCTTTCGGCATGGATTCGTACACCTCGTAAAACGGCTGTCCGTCACCCCTCTGCAGCTCAGTAAAGGGCACCGGCGCCCCTGTATGAGCACCCGGAAAGCTGCATTCGGCCGCCCGGCGATGCCCACTTCTTGCCATGCAGATCGCGTACGGGGAAGGTTCGAATTTGCTGCTGCGCTCGCTTCTTGCCGAACGTGTCGAGCAGGCGTGGAAAACGGGTGAGGTGGCCGGCCCCGGTGGTGCGGCGGCCCGTGCGTCGCTGGGCCACGACACCGCCGGGCTGCACCGCTACCTGAACGCCGGGACCGTCGTGGCGACGACGCCGCACGCCAGTGCCAACGTCTTCTTCCCCCGGGCGGACTCACACGTGCACGCCGCCCGGATGGCACGGGCCGATCCCGGGGTCTTCCAGGTCCGGGCCGTGCTGACCCACGCGACGCTGTCGGACCTGCGATGGCGGCCGTACGCGTGGTGGCTGGCGCCGTCCGGATCCCTGGAGAAGTTCGTGTTCCAGAGCCGGAACAAGTCCCGCAAGCACGTCACGGTGCACGCTTGCGCGCCGATCGACGCGCGGCAGGACGTGGATCGGGTCCCGGTGGCCTACCGGGAGGCCTGGCAGTGGGCCGGCGCGGCGAGCAATCTGGCGTGGAGTTCGATGATCCTGGCCGCGGCCCAGGAGCGGCTGGGCGGGGTGGCCGAACCCGGCCGGACCCTGTTCGTCCCGCTGCAGTGGCTGGTCGAGGTCGCCGCAGCCTGGCTGGGCGCCGGCGATCCGGGACTGCGAGCCGGCCTGCGGGACCGGGAGCGGACTCTCGACGGGGCCACCGGAAGACTCGTCGAGGGCGGCACGGGCGGGCAGCCGTTCCTCTATGACAACGCCACCAACCTGCTGCTGCTCGGGCTTTTCACCGACATCGTCGTCGGTGGCGCGAAAATGGCGGGATATTGGCCCGACCTGGCCACGGACGCCGCCACCGGCGTCGCCGAACACGTCACCGCACCCCGTTTCCAGCTGAAACCACCGACTTCCTGGGCGCAGACCAATCCGCCCGCGGAAATACTCGCCGGGCAATTGAGCGCGGCCGGAATACCGTACTCGCTGGGAATGGCGCAGACCGCTCTCGGGGCGCCGCTCCTATAAGCGTCACAGCGGTTTTCCCCGAACATTCTTGACAGGAGCGGCACTCCGTATGGAATGCCGTGCGAATTCGGCTGCCCGGAATCAGTACCGATTCCGCACCACAGATGGGAGACAACGTGAAATCCACAGACGTGCTGACCGCCGCCCGGATCCAGGAGACGGCGATCGACGCGGACGGCCGCGTCGACGCCGACCTCGCCGGTCGGGTCCGCGAGGTTCTCGACGACCAGGGCATCGCGCTGATTCACGGCTTCCCCCGGGAGCCCGACGCGTACGTCGCCTTCCTGCGAACCTTCGGGGAGCCGTTCGAGAACTACTCGGCCTCCGGGAAGATGCACGACGACGAGCCGCACCCGGTGCTCAACCGGGTCAAGTACCGGGCGCCGGAGACCCGTCAGTCCTCGTCCGTGCACTACATCGACGGGTCGCTCACCCCGCACTCGGCGCGTGCCTGGACCGACCCCAGGCCGGCGTTCTTCTCCATGTACATGGTGGATGCCGGCTGGCGTGACCTGCCGGCCGGGCAGAACGGCGAGTCGATCTTCGTGCGGTGGCACGACCTGTTCAAGAACGAGGCGGCCGACCAGGACTTCCAGTCGCACCTGAAGATCCTCACCGAGAGCCCCCTGGTGTTCCGGTCGAAGAACGTCGAGGAGGCGATCTCGGAGTTGCCGCTGGTGTACCCGCTGTCCGACGCCCAGGACGAGTTCGACCACGGCGTGCGGATGAAGCAGGACCTGCTCGCCGTGCTGGGCGACAACAAGGGCGGATCCGAGATCGGCCCGGAGTATCTCGCCGCCGCCGAGGCGCTGGTCGCCGCCGCCGCTCGGAGCACGAACCAGATCCAGTTCAACATGGAGACCGGCGACGTCGTGATCGTCGACAACGACCGGGTCTCGCACGGTCGTACCGGCATGGTCGGCGAGTCGGAGATCGACGGCGAGCGGGCGCTCAACCCGCGCGAGATCTGGAGCACCACCCTGCGATGACCACCTCATGCCCCCGCGGCCCGCTCGTCCGGCCTGCGGGCCCGGTGTGGTGATCGAGGCGGACGGCGGGGTGGGGAAGGCCCCTCCGCACCCCGCGCCACCAGGGCTCATCCCCGGCGTCCGGCGGCTGGTCGCCATCTCGCTGATCAACCAGGTGGGCAGCGGCGCCTTCGCCGGCGTGCTGGTCCTGTTCCTCGTGTCGTTCCTGGGCCTGCGGCAGAACACCGCGAACACCCTGCTGAGCCTGGCCGCGGGAGTCGGTCTGGTCAGCCTCGTCCCGCTGGGCGTGCTGGCCGACCGGGTCGGCCTGGGCCGCATGCTCCGGGCCGGCTGCCTCGCCGCGTTCCTGATGGCCGGGATCCTGACGCTGGTCCGGAGCCCGGTCGCCGCCGGAATCTGCTACGTCCTGCTCGTCCTGTTCGACCGGGCGTGCAACGTCGCCCGCAACGCGCTGGTGCCGACCCTCGCCACCGGGCGGGACGGACCGCGCGTCAAGGCCCGGATCCGGTCGGTGTCCAATCTCGGGTACGGGCTGGGCGCGGCGATCGGCGCCGGCCTGCTGGCGGTGATGCCGCAGCGCGGATTCGCGGCCGCGGTGCTGCTCAACGCCGCCTCGTACGCGGCGTGCGCGGTCCTGGCCCGGACCCTCGACGAGTCGTCGGCCCCCGCCGTGAAGCGGGTCGCCCGGCGGCCCGGCGCGGACCGGCGGTACCTCGGCTTCGTCGCCGTCAACGGGACCCTGAGCCTGTTCCTGCCGGTCTTCGAGCTGATGTTGCCGGTTCTGCTGGTCAGCCGGTACGGCGGTCCGTCCTGGATCATCGGGCTCTGCCTGGCCCTGAACACCGCGGCCGTCGCCGGCCTGCAGACCTTCGCGACCCGGGGGATCACCGACTGGGTGTCCAGTGTGCGGGCCGCCCGCGTCGGAGCGGCGGTCGCCACGGCCGGCCTGGCGATTCTGGCAGCCGGCGCGGGTCTGGGCGGACCGTGGCTGGTGGCCGCGGCGATCGCGGGCACCTTGGTGCACGTCACCGGCGAGATGCGCGGTGTCGCGGGGCAGTGGGAGCTGCAGATGGGATTCGCTCCGCACGGCCGGCAGGGGCAGTACCAGGCCACCAACGCGCTGGGTCTGGGCGCGGCCCGGATGCTCGCCCCCTGGCTGGTCGCGTTGATGTCCGCCTCGCTCGGGATCGGGCTCGCGGTCCTGGTCGCGGTGCTGATGCTCGCGGCGGCGGTGCTCGGCCCGGTCGCGCGACGGGTCGTGGCGAACCGTGCCCAGATCGGCGTGGTGGCGCCGGGCTTCGGCGGATAGCGCGACCCCCGCCCGACCTCGATGAAAGGAATTGACGTGTCGATCGTCGTGCTCGGTTACCGGGCCGGAATGGCGGAAGCGCTCGCCCGCCGTGGCCAACCGACGTACTACCTGGTGGAGAAGGTCAAACCCGGGCTGCCCGAACCCTTCCGGGTGGTCCGTGACCTGGAGGACGGGCAGGAGGTGCTCCGGGCGCTGATGACCGGCGCCGTGCCGGTGTCCGGTGTCGTCACCGGGCATGAGCAGGGCGTGTTCACGGCAGCCCTGGTCCGGTCGGCGCTCGACGTGCCGGTCGGGAGTCGCGATGTCGCGGCCACGCTCCGGTTCCGGGACAAGTATCTGCAGAAACGCGCGCTGAGCGGGGTCGTCCCGACAGCCCGTTGTGAACGGCTGACCAGGGAGGCCGACTTCGGCGACCTGGCCGCGCGGCTGGGCGCTCCCTTCGTCGTCAAACCCTCGAACGGGCACGGCTCGCACCGCACCGCGGTGGTCGGCACGGCGGCGGCCCTCCGCGGCTACCTCCGGGAGGCCGGCGAGCACGGTGACGACCAGTTCGTGGCCGAATCGTTCGTCGACGGCGAGGAGTTCCACGTCGACGGCCTGTGGGACGGCACGCGGGTCACCTGGAGCAACACCGGCGTGTACCTGGCGCCCCCGATCTCCGCCTACTCCGGCACCCCGCTCAGCGAGATGCTGATCGGTACGGCCGGCGAGTCGGAGTACGCCGCCGCCGCGGAGAAGCTCGCGGACACGGTGCTGAGCACGCTCGGCGCCGCGCCCACCGTGTTCCACCTGGAGGGTTTCCGGCGTCCCGGAACCGGCGAGCTGGTCTTCGGCGAGTGCGCCCTGCGCCTTCCCGGGGGCCGGGTGCCGGAGTGCACCCGGCACGCGTACGGCATCGACCTGTACGAGGCCGCGGTCGCCTTCGCCCTGGGGGAGACCCCGCCGGTGCCGGATCCGGCCGCGACCGGCATCCCGACGGGTTACGTGCTGTTGCGTCAGGACCGCACCGGCGAGCGCGGGGCCGACTACTACCGGGAGCACTACGACGTGGTGGATCTGGCGATGCGCGCCGAACCGTCGCCGGGGGTGCCGTACGAGCAGGTCGGGTACGCCATCCTGACTCACCCCGACCGGGACGAGTTGCGCCGGCGGCTCACCGCGATGGTCCGCGAGAACGCGGAGTCCAGCCATGTCTCGTGACGATCGTCGCCGGGTGCTGGTGCTCGACGGGGCCAAGCGGCGCTTCCGTCAGGTGGCCCCGGCGTTCGCGGACTCGTGCGACTTCCGCACCGTCGACGCGGTGGACGCCGCGCCCGGCTCGGGGCCGGACCTGCTGCGCGAGGTCGCCGCGGCCATGCAGCGGGAGGACTTCACCCACGTCGTGGCGACCTCCGAGAGCAACATGCTCAAGGCGGCCTTCATCCGCAGCAGCTTCGGCCTGCCCGGCCCGGGATTCGAGGAGATCCTGCCGGTCACCGACAAGTGGCGGATGAAGCAGGTGGTGCGGGGCCGGGTGCCCGCGGCCCGCGGCTGGTCGTCCAGCACCGTCGCCGCGGGCCGGGCCGAGCTGCCCGGCCGGGTCGTCGTCAAACCCACCCTGTCGTCGTCCGCTCGCGGCGTCGAGCTGCTGGACGCCGCGGCCGCGGTGCGGCGGATGCGACAGGAGCACTCGATGTGGCTGGTCGAGGAGGTCGTCGCGGTCCGCCGGGAGCTGCACTGCGACGGCGTGCTGCGCGCCGGCCGGGTCGTCTGGTCCTGCGTGTCGGCGTACGACCGGCCGGTGATCGAGGCCACCGGTTCCCGCGGCAGCCTGCACCTGGCGCCGGACGACCCGCTCGCCGCCGCCGCGGACGTCGTGGTGCGCCAGGCGTTCGACGCCCTGCCTGTACGCGACGGCGTCTTCCACCTGGAGCTGTTCGTCGACGCCGCCGGAAACATGATCTTCGGCGAGGTGGCCCTGCGCCCGGCCGGCGGCGGGGTGGCGACGTCGATCGGCTCGGTGACCGGGGTGGACCTCTGGGAACACTTCGTCGCCGCCCAGGTCGGCATCGACCGGCCGGCGCCCACCGGCGGCGTGCCCCCGGGCCGATGGGCCGGCGTGCTGATGATCCGGCAGGACTCCGCGTACGGCCCGGACGAGGTCGCCGCGCTGCCGGGCGTCGTGCGTCTGGAGGCCGGGAACATGCGGGCCGGATCCGCTGCCGCGCACAGCTGCGACTGCAGCCATTACGTCTACTTCGACGCCGGCAGCAGGGCCGACTTCGACCGGATCACCGACGCGGTGGGCGGGGTCCGATTCTCCTGAGCTCGCCGACCGGCAGCCGCCGCGCCGGCCTACCAAGATCCTGACTGACGAGGAACACGATGTCTGACTACCCCTTGTCCAGGCAGGGACCCGGCCGTCACACCGGGACTCTGCACGCCAGCTGCTGCCGCGCGACGAGGCAGCCACTCGACGACCTCACCGTCCGGTCCGGCACGGGCCGGGCCGGCGACCTGGTGGTGGCCGAGGTCCTGCGGGTGGGCGCCTACCCCGCCCTGGAGACGACTGACGCCCGCGAGGTGCGTCTGCGGCCCGGGACCCGGATCCTGGGCGTCCTCGGCAACCGGTTCACCACCACCTCGATCTACGGAACAGTTCCCGCCGATGGGCTGGACACCGGCGACGGCGCCGAGGCCGACCTGCTGGCGGTCGGCGGGATCATCGGCGTCGCCGCGTCCACCCCGGCCGGCATGGGACAGCCGACCCGGGTCCGTCTGCTCGGCCTGGCGTACGGCGCCGACGGGCAGCAGCTGCGCGCCCAGCCGATCCGCTCGGAGGCGGCGGCGCGGGTGCCGATCATCCTGGTGGGCGGCACCGCCGCCGAGGTCGGCAAGACCACGTTCGCGGCGAACCTGGTCAACTATCTGTCGGGCGTCTGCGGGCTGCGCGTCGGCGTGACCAAACTGGCCGGCACGGGACGTCTGCGTGACCTGCTGACGCTCGCCGACGCCGGCGCCTCCGTCGCGCTGGACTTCGTCGACGGCGGGCTCCCGACCACCTACGGCCACCCGGACGAGCTGGTCACCGGGGTGGCGCGTCACCTGGTCGACCGCCTGGCCGGCGACGGCGCGGAGATCGTCGTCGCCGAGCTCGGCGGCGACCTCTGGGGCGCCGGGATCCCGGCGCTGCTGCACGACCCGGCGCTCACCGCGACGGCGCGCGCCCTGGTGGTGATCCCGTCGGACGCGATGGCGGCCTACGGGGCGGCGACCTGGCTCCAGGACCAGAACTTCACGGTGCCGATCGCGCACGGCGTGCCCCGGCGCAACATCACCGCCGCGCAGGAACGCCTGGGAACGATCCTCGGCGAGCACGTCTTCGACGCGATGCGCCGTACCGAACTGGACGCCTTCCGGGAACGCTTCCTCGCGGCCTCGACGGCCGGGGCCGCGTCGTCCCGATGACCCCGGACCCTCCCGCGGGCGGGCAGCCGCCGCCGGCTCGCGCGCCGCCGTGACACGCCGCTCAGCCACCCGATCGTCGATCGACGGCATCAGCCGTCTCCAGTCAGGACGAAACCATGTCTTCTACCGCGAGCGACCAGCACGCGCGGGATCTCCTTGCCGCATTCGCCGGCCACGGAGTCACCCACGCCACCGGCGTTCCCTGCTCCTACCTCAAGAACCTCTTCAAGCTCCTGGAGAGCGCCGACCCGGCCGCTCATGGCATCCGGTACATCCCGGCGCCCCGGGAGGACTCCGCTCTCGGACTCGCGTCCGGCATCGTCGTGGGCGGCGGCACGCCCGTCGTGCTGATGCAGAACTCCGGTCTCGGCTACTCCCTGAACGTCCTCACCTCCTTCAACGCGATCTACGACGTCCCGCTGCTGCTGGTGGTGAGCTGGCGCGGATGCCCCGGCGCCGACGACGCGGTCGAGCACGACGTGATCGGTGCGGAACTGCCGCGCCTGCTCGATCTGTTCGGCCTGCCGTACGAGGTCTTCGAAGGCGTGGATCCGGCGGGCTGCGTCGACCGCGTGCTGAAGAACATCACCGCGACCGGGCGCACCGGCGTGCTCGTCATCCGCGAAGGAGTCTGAACCGTGCTGACCTCCGAAGCCGTCATGACCCACCTGCGCGCGGCGCTGCCGGACGCGGTGGTGGTCTGCACGAACGGCTACCCCAGCCGTGAGCTGTACAACTGCGCTGACGACCCGGGCAACTTCTACCTCCTCGGGTCGATGGGAATGGCCGCCCCGATCGCCTACGGCATCGCCGCCGCCCGGCCCGGCCACACCGTGGTGGCGATCGACGGGGACGGGTCGCTGACGATGAACCTCGGCTGCCTGACCCTCGCGCAGGAGACCCAGGCGAGCGTCGTGCACGTCGTGTTGGACAACGGCATGCACCAGAGCACCGGCGGACAGCGCACCATGCTCCCGCGTGACCTGACCGCGGTGGCCACGGCCACCGGCTACCGCACCGCGGTGACCGTACGTGACGACGCCGATCTGGCCGGCCTCGACTTCGCCGAACTGCCGATGCTGATCCACGCGGTGGTCGCGCCACGCACCGGCGGCATCGGCAAACGGGTGCGCCACACCCCGCAGGAGATCGTCTCCCGCACCCAGGACTTCCTCGACCGCGTCCCCTCAGCCTGATCGAAGCAGGAGAACCATCATGACCAAGACCACCCGCCTGGCCGACATGCTGCGCGATTCCCCCATCCTGCGTTTGGCGGGGGCGCACAGCGCCCTGAGCGCGAAACTCGTGGAGAGCACCGGGTTCGAGGCCATCTGGGCCAGCGGTCTGGAGATCTCGGCGCAGGCAGCCGTGCCGGACGCCAACATCCTCACCATGACGCAGGCCCTGTCGGCGGCCTCGCAGATCGCCGGCGCCGTCGACATCCCGGTGCTCGCCGACTGCGACTCCGGGTTCGGCAGCGTCAACAACGTCATCGACATGATCCGTCAGTACGAGAACAACGGCATCGCGGGCATCTGCATCGAGGACAAGCAGTACCCGAAGCTGAACAGCTTCATCGAGGGCAACCAGGACCTGGCGCCGCTCGACGACTTCGTCACCAAGATCTACGCGGCCACCCAGGTGCGGCGCGACCCCTCGTTCACCGTCGTCGCCCGGATCGAGGCCCTGATCGCCGGCGCCGGGATGGAGGAGGCGCTGCTGCGGGCGGACGCCTACACGAAGGCCGGCGCCGACGCCCTGCTGATCCACTCGAAGAAGTCGACGCCGGACGAGGTCTACGAGTTCCGTCGCCGGTACGCCGGCCCGCTGCCGCTGATCGTCGTGCCGACGACCTACAACAGCGTCACGGCCACCGAGCTGGAGGCGGCCGGCTTCGGCGCGGTGATCTACGCCAACCACGCGGTGCGGGGCTCGATCGCCGCGATGGAGGACGTGCTCGCCCAGATCTACAAGGACGGCACGACCTTCCACGTCGAGGACCAGATCGCGCCGCTGAAGAAGGTCTTCCACCTGCAGGGCATGCACGCCATGCTGGAGCAGCAGAGCCGCTTCGAGAAGCTGGCCGCCGAGCGGCTGGCGAAGTAACCGCGATGCCCCACGACGATCGCCTCGAGGGCAATCTCATCGCCGGATCCTGGCGGCCGGCGACGACGGATGCCAGGATCCTCAACGCCAACCCGGGCGACACCGGTGACGAGATCGGATTCTTCCCGGACTCGTCACCCGCCGACGTCGACGCCGCTGTCGACGCCGCGGGCAAGGCCCGGGCCGGGTGGCAGGCGCTCGGCCCGGTGAAGCGCGGGGCCGTCCTGCGGCGCGCCGCGGACCTGATCCGGGTCCGCGCCGAGGACTTCGCCCGATCGATCACCCGTGAACAGGGCAAGTTGTTGCGCGAGGCCCGCTCGGAGGTCGCCCGGACGATCGAACTGATCGACTACATCGCGGGCGAGGGCCGCCGTCTCGGTGGTTCGACGCTGCCGGCCGACGACGACGACACCCTGGCGATCACGGTGCGCCGGCCGATCGGCGTCGTGGGGCTGATCACGCCGTGGAACTTCCCGCTGGCCATCCCGGCGTGGAAGGTGGCGCCGGCCCTGCTGTCCGGGTGCACCGTCGTCCTCAAACCGTCGCCGCTCGCTCCGCTGACAGCCGCCCTGCTCGCCGACGTCCTGGTCGAGGCGGGGGTCACGCCGGGCGCGCTCAACCTGGTCCAGGGCGACCGCGTGGCCGGTGAGGCGCTGGTCGGCCACCCCGCGGTGGCCGGGATCTCGTTCACCGGATCGGTGCCGGTGGGACGGTTGATCGCCGGTGCCGCCGGGGGCCGGATGGCCGCCACCCAACTGGAGCTCGGCGGCAAGAACGCGGCAATCGTGCTCGCCGACGCGGACCTCGAACGGGCCGCGGACGCGGTGGTGGCCGGCGCGTTCGGACAGGCGGGACAGCGCTGTTCCGCGACGAGCCGGGTGGTCGTCGACCGCGCGGTGGCACCGGAGTTCGTCGAGGCGGTCGCGGCGCGTGTCGCACGCCTACGGGTCGGTTACGGTCTCGACGACACCGCCGACGTCGGGCCGGTGGTGTCGGCGCCGCGACTGGACGTCTGTGAGCGGGCCGTCCACCGGGCGGTGGCGGACGGCGCCAGGCTCGTGGCCGGCGGACAGCGGGCGTCGGCCGACCGGCCCGGTCACTACTTCCAGCCGACAGTCCTGGCGGACGTCGAACCGTACACCGCCATCGCCCAGGAGGAGATCTTCGGCCCGGTCCTGAGCGTCATCGAGTGCGACGGCCCGGACCAGGCCGTCGACATCGTCAACGCGGTCGAGTACGGCATGTCGGCCGCGGTGCACACCCGGGACCTCAGATCCGCTCTCGTGGCCTTCGAACGGATCGAAGCCGGCATGTTCCACGTCAACCGGGCCACGGTCGGCGCGTACCCGCACATGCCCCACGTCGGCGCCAAGGCCTCGCAGTTCGGCCCGGCCGAGTGCTCCCCGGAGACCTGGGACTTCTACACCAGGATCCATTCGGCCTGCATCAGTTACTGAACGGGTAGCGTTCCGGATCACCGCCCCGGCGTCACGGGCGGTGATCCGGAACGACCTCAGGACAGGATGTCGCGCGTGTCCAGGACCCCGAACCGCCGCGGGGTGAACCAGGTGGCCGCCCGGTCGGTCGCGGTGACCTGGTCGGCCACGTCCAGCACCAGCGCGAACAGCGCCATCCGGACCGGGATCCCGTTGTCCGTCTGCCGGAAGATGGCGAGCTCACCGCGGGTGTTGAGGCTGTCCGCGAGCTCGCTCGTGCCACCCCGGCTGTCGCGGGGCAGCGGGTGCATCAGCACCGTGCCCGGGCGGCACACCTTGTCGTACAGCTCGGCGTCGATCCGGAACTGCTCCTTGCGGGCACTGACGTCGATGCCCTCCGGGAACCGCTCCTCCTGCACCCGGGTCGCGTAGACGACGTCGACGTCGCTGATGCCCTCGGCGAGGTCCTCGGTCAGGATCACCTCGTGCCCCCGTGCGCGCAGGTGGCGCACCAGCGAGTCCGGCAGTTGCAGCTCGGCCGGCGCCACGCAGTTGAACGTGAGGCGCTCCTCCAGGGCCAGCAGCTTGGTGAGGCTGTGCACGGTCCGCCCGTACTTGAGGTCGCCGACGACGGCGATGTGCATGCCGCCGAGACCGCCGGGCCGCAACCCGAGCTCGCGGCAGAGCGTGTAGAGGTCGAGCAGCGCCTGGGTCGGGTGCTCGCCCGGCCCGTCCCCACCGTTGATCACCGGCACGTGGGTGGCGGCGGCGAACTCCTGCACCGCCCCCTCGTCCGGGTGCCGGACCACGAGAATGTCCATGTAGCCGGCGACCACGCGGCTGGTGTCGTAGATCGACTCGCCCTTGGCCATCGAGGAGAACGCGAAACCGGTGGTCTCCCGTACGTAACCGCCCAGCCGGTTGAAGGCCGCCCCGAAGCTCAGCCGCGACCTCGTGCTCGGCTCGAAGAACAGGTTGCCGAGCACCGCGCCCTCCAGCACCCGGGTGGTCCGTTCGCGCCGTGCGTACGGCAGCATCAGGTCCGCGACGTCGAACAGGCGTTCAATGTCCTCCAGCTCGAACTGGTCGACACTGAGAATGTGCGAACCGGCGAATGCCACCCGACTGCCTCCTGCTTCCGTAACCTGACGGCAGGCCCGCGCACCGGGCCGGCGTCCGTTTCGGCGAGAAGCCTACCGGCGCGCCCGAATCGTCCGATGGGCGACCGCTGGTGGGCTGGCGACCACGTCGCCGGGCGGTGTCTGGAAGGATCGGCGACCGGAATCGTCCATTGTCGCGTGTCCGCGAGGACGCGAGGAAAGGTGTTGCCGCATGCCGCTCGGAACGTGGAGCGTCCAGGTCGAGCTGACCACGTCATTGATCGTCACCGACGACGTCGTCCGCGAGATCGTCGAGCGGCTCGACGTCGTGGCCGCCACGGTCAGCAGCCCGGATGACCACCGCGTCGAGGTGCGGCTCACCGTCGAGACGCCGACCGTGCGTGCGGCCTTCCAGGCGGAACGGGCCGTGTCCGCGGCTCTGGCAGATCTGCTGCCCGACGCCGAGGTCGTCGGGGTGCACGTGATCGCCGAGCAGCGACAGGGCGCCCTGCCGCATCCGCGGTAGCGATCGGCCCGGGGCGCGCTACGCGGTGCCGTAGATGCTGCGCAGCCAGACCGTGGACAGGGCCTCGGCGCGTGCCGCCGCGATCTCACGCATCCCCCGGCGCGCGCGGTGAGCGGCTTCCTGGATTCGTATCCGATCTTCGCGGGCGCGGTGTTCCTGCTGGTGTTCGCCGGGCTGTGGGCGGTCGCGATTCGCTCGCAAGCTCGCTCATGTGGGCAGCAGGGTCGCGGCGAGACGGTTGAGGTGGTCGGCCGGGGCGCCGAAGAGCTGCGCGTCGGCGTAGGCGCGGCGCAGGTAGCGGTGGGCGTCGTGCTCCCACGTGATCGCTATGCCGCCGTGCATCTGCACCATCTCGCCCACGATCGCCTGCAACGCCTCCGAGCAGTGCACCTTGGCCATCGCGGCCAGCGCCGGAGCGTCGGGCGAGTCCGCCACCAGGGCCTCGGCGGCGGTCCAGGACGCGGTGGTCGCGGTTTCCAGGCGGAGGTACGCCTCGGCCAGCCGATGCTGGATCACCTGGAACGACCCGATCGGCCGCCCGAACTGAACCCGCTGCCGCACATAGGAGTGGGTCAACTCGAAGGCGCGCGACGCCGCCCCCACCTGCTCGGCGCTCAACGCCACGCAGGCCAGATCGCGAAGCCAGGCCGACAGGCCGGGCGCGCTGCCCAGTCGCCGGGCCGGAGCGCCGGAGTGGCTCACCACGGCCAGCGGCCGGGTCGGGTCGAGCAGGTCGCACGGCCGCACGGTGAAGCCGGTGACCTCGAACAGGTCGTCCCCGTCGGCCCTCAGCAGGACGTCGGCCGACGCGGCGTCCAGCACCCGATCGCCGTGCAGGACCAGGGCGGCGACGCGATCCCCGGCGCTCAGCGACGGCAGCAGGCCGGTCGCGCCGACCCGCAGCAGCGCCTGGGTGGCCAGCACCGCGCTGCCCAGCATCGGTGACGGGGTGAGCTGCCGGGCCAGCTCGGCGAGCACCACCTGGCACTCCAGGAGGGTGGCGTCGGTGGCGAGGCCGGCCACCCCGATCTCCTTGCACAACCGCGGCCACAACGGCTCGGGCCGGGCCGCGACCAGGCCTCGTACCGAGTCGCGTAGCGCACGATGGTCGGCGGTCAGTTCCACGCGTCCCCCTTGGCGAGCTCCGCCATCAGTCGTGCCCGGTGGTCGGCCGGGGTGCCCCAGGACAGGCTCAGCGCCCGTACCTTCGTCAGCCGGCGCCCGAGACCGTGCTCCCGGGTGTAGCCGATCGCGCCGTGCACCTGCAGCGCCGCCCGGGCGGCCCGGTTCGCGGCGTCGCCGCAGGCCACCTTCGCGGCGGAGACGTCCCGGGCGGTGACGGTCACCGCGGCCGTGTAGAGCAGCGGCCGGGCGAGCTCCAGGCCCACGGCGACATCGGCAAGGCGATGTCGCACGGCCTGGAACCGCCCGATCGGCCCGCCGAACTGGACCCGGGTGCGGGCGTGCGCCACGGCCATCTCCAACAGTGCCCGCCCGGCCCCGAGCAGTTGTGCGGCGCAGACCAGGGCGCCGAGATCCAGGGCTCGCCCGATCGCAGGGCAGATCCGCGGCGGCCCGGCGGGCGACACCTCGAACAGCCGCCGGCTGCTGTCCAAAGACTCCAGAGCCGCGCCGGTACGGGCGTGGCCGGCCCGGCCCCGATCGGCGAGCAGCACCACGTCGGCGACGTCCGCGTCCACGGCGTAGGGCAGCCACGGCGGTGCCGCGAGGGTCCCCACGATCGTCCCGCCGGCCAGCCCGGGCAGCCATCGATCCGGTTCGTCCATGGCGGCCAGCAGGGTGGGCACGGCGGCGAGGGTCTCGGCGAGCGGACCGGGCACCGCATGGTGGCCGAGCTCCTCGGCGGCGACGACCAGGTCGGCCGGCTCGGCGTCGAGACCGCCCCAGGCAGCGGGCACGGCGAGCGCGGTGACTCCGATCTCGGCCAGCCGTGACCAGAGGCGCCGGTCGGGGCGTGGCGAGTCGTCCGCGGTCGCCGACAGCAGATCGTGCAGCGTGGCGGCGAAGCCGGCCTGTTCGGGCGACGGGACGAGCATCATCGGGGGAGCCCCAGCACCCGGGTGGCGACGATGCCGCGCTGGATCTCGTTCGTGCCCGCGTAGATCGGCCCGGCCAGCGCGAACAGATAGCCGCCGGCCCACGCGCGGTCGGTCTCGGCGTGCGGCCCGAGCAGGTCCAGGGCGGTCTCGTGCAGGGCCACGTCCAGCTCGGACCAGAACAGCTTGGTGATGCTGGGGGAGCAGGGCGCCCCGGCGAAGGCGTGCATCCGGTACGCCTGGGCGCCGATCCACGCGTCCGCCACCCGGTCCCGCAGCGCCGGGTCCTCGCTCTCCTGCCACCGGGCGACCAGCCGCCGGGCCGCCGCCGTGAACCGGCCGGGGCTGCGCAGACCCACCCCACGCTCGTGCCCGGCGGTGCTCATCGCCACCCGCCAGCCGTCACCGGGCGTGCCGAGCACGTCCTCGTCCGGCACGAACACGTCGTCCAGGAAGATCTCGGCGAAGCCGGCCTCCCCGCCGAGCTGCCGGATCGGCCGCACGGTCACGCCGGGCGCGCGCAGGTCGAACATCAGGTAGGTCAGGCCCCGGTGCCGCCCGGCCGACGGGTCGCTGCGGAACAGGCCGAACGCCCGGTCGGCGATCGCCGCGCGCGAGCTCCACGTCTTCTGCCCGGACAGCCGCCAGCCGCCGTCGGCGCGCGTCGCGCGGGACCGGATCGCGGCCAGGTCGCTGCCCGCCTCCGGCTCCGACCAGGCCTGCGCCCACACCTGCTCGCCGCGGGCCATCGGCGGCAGGATCCGTTCACGCTGCGCCGGGGTGCCGTGCGCGAAGAGGGTCGGGGCCAGTAGGAACAGGCCGTTCTGGCCGATCCGGGCGGGTGCGCCGGCGGCGTGGTACTCCTCCTCGAACAGCAACGCCTGCAGGGCCGGGACCTCCCGGCCACCGAAGCGCCGTGGCCAGGAGACCACGGCCAGCCCGGCGCCGGCGAGCGTGCGCTCCCAGGCCCGGTGCGCCTCGTCGCCGGCCGGGGTGTCCAGGCCCGGCAGCGGCCCGCCGGGGACGTTCGCGGCGAGCCAGTCGCGTACCTCGTCACGGAACACTCGCGCGGCGGGCGGGAGGTCGAGGTTCACCGCTTCATGGCCTTCGGATCCAGACCGGCCAGGGGGTCGCCGGTGGCCTCGGCGTTGTGGGCGTGGGCGAGGTGGTGCAGGCCGAAGGTCGCGTCCATCCCGGCGCGCATGCCCATCAGGTCCTCGCACTGGTTCAGCGCGCGTTTCGCCAGTGCCAGGCCGAACGGCGGCATCGTCGCGACCCGCTCGGCGAGCGCGGTCACCGCCGCCGCCAACTCGGCGCGCGGGACCACGCGGTGGACCATGCCTATCTCGTACGCCCGCTGGGCCGTGAAGCGGTCGCCGGTGAACAGCACCTCCCGGGCGAAGCGCGGCCCGAGCGCCCACGGATGCGCGAAATACTCCACCCCGGGGATGCCCATCCGCAGCACCGGATCGGCGAAGAACGCGTCCTCGGACGCGACGATCAGGTCGCACACCCAGGCCAGCATCATGCCGCCGGCGATGCACGCGCCCTGCACCATGGCGACGGCCGGTTTCGGGATCTCCCGCCACCGCCGGCACATGCTCAGGTAGACCTCCGTCTCGCGGGCGTAACGCCGATCGGCTCCGTCGCGGTCGGTGTGGTCCCACCAGAGCGCGGCCCGGCGCGGGAACGACGTGTCCGCGTCCCGTTCCGGGGTGCCGATGTCGTGGCCGGCCGAGAAGTGCTCACCCGCTCCGGCCAGCACGATCACCCGCACCTCACGGTCGTCGACGGCACGGGCGAAGGCGGAGTCCAGCGCGTACGTCATCGCGCTGTTCTGCGCGTTGCGGTAGCGCGGCCGGTTCATCGTCACGACCGCGACCACGCCCCGGCGTTCGTAGAGCACCTCGTCAGTCATCGCCCGCCTCCGCGCGCAGCAGGTATTTGAGGACTTTGCCCGAGGCGTTGTGCGGCAGCTCGTCCCGCAGCACGACACCTCGCGGCACCTTGTAGCCGGCGAGACGTCCCCGGCAGAAGTCGATCACCTCGGGCGCGGTGAGCGACTGGCCGGGGCGGCACACCACGTACGCCCTGCCGACCTCGCCGAGCCGCTGATCCGGCACCCCGATCACGGCGGACTCGGCGACCTGTGGCAGCCGGGCCAGGGTGCGCTCCACCTCGGCCGGGTAGACGTTGAAGCCGCCGCAGATGTACATGTCCTTGAGCCGGTCGGTGATGGTCAGGTAGCCACGCTCGTCGAGCCGGCCGACGTCGCCGGTGTGCAGCCAGCCCTCGGCGTCGATCGCCCCGGCGGTGGCCCGCGGGTCGTCGAGGTAACCGAGCATCGTGTTCGGCCCGCGCAGCAGCACCTCGTGGTCCAGGCCGGCGATCCGGACCTCGAAGCCGGCCGCGGCCCGCCCGCAGGTCTCGGCCACGGTCCGGGCGTCGTCGCCGGGCCGGCACATGGTGGCCACCACCGCCTCGGTCAACCCGTACGCGGTGAGCACCTCGGCGCCCAGCTCCTTGCGCATCCGCTCGACCAGCGCGGGCGGCACGACCGCGGCTCCGGTCACCGCCAGGCGCAGGCTGGACAGGTCGTGCCGGCCGGCCTCGGGATGGTCCATCAGGCTGGTGTAGAGGGTGGGCGGCCCGGGCAGCACGGTGATCCGCTGGTCGCCGATCACCTTCATGGTGCGCGACACGTCGAACACCGGCTCCGGCACGATCGCGGCCCCGCTGACCAGGCAGGCCAGGATGCCGGCCTTGAGGCCGAAGCTGTTGAAGAACGGGTTGACCACCAGATAGCGGTCGCCGGGACCGAGCCCGGCGATCCCGGCCCAGGCCTCGGCGACGGCCAGCGACTGCCGGTGCGCGCTCATCACACCCTTGCTGCGCCCGGTCGTGCCCGAGGTGAACAGGATGTCGGCGACGTCGTCCGGCGTGACCGCCTCCGCGCGGGCGTCGGCCTCGCTCGCCGGCACCGCGTCCCCCGAGGCCAGGAAATCGGCCCACCCGCCGGGGATCGACACGATCAGGCCGGGGAGCGTGGCGCCGGTCGCGCGCAGGCCGGCCAGGCGGTCGGCGCCGCGGAACGGGCCGACGACGACCAGGCCGCGGGCGTGGCTGCGCTCGATGATGTCGAGCGCCTCGACGGCGGTGAACCGGGTGTTGACCGGCACCAGCGTGCCGCCGGCCCAGGCGACTCCGAGCGCGGTCTGCACCCACTCCGCCGAGTTGGGCGCCCACAGCGCGAGCCGGTCACCGGGTCGCAGCCCGCCGGCGATCAGCGCCCGGGCCACCCGCCGCGCCTCGGCGAGCAGGTGTTCGTATCGGGGGCCGAAGCACGCGGCAGCGCGGGCCAGGGCTGCCGGGATCGTCGAGGTCACCGCACCTCCTGACGGCCATGGTCACTCTGCCGGACATGGTCACCCAAGCAAGTGCTTGGTAGGGTGAGCGTACGCGCGGAGCGGGAGGCAGACCAGTGGAGGACGACCAGGAGTTCAGGCGCGAGATCCGGGACTGGCTCGCCGCGAACGTGACCGACGACCTGCGCGGCGCGGGTGGCGCCGGGCGGGAGAGCGAGGCCTTCGAGAAACGTCTCGCCTTCACCCGCCGGCTGGCCGCGGCCGGGTGGAGCACCCTGGCCTGGCCGGTCGAGCACGGCGGGCGGGGTGCCTCCCTGGAGCGCCAGGTCATCTTCCACGAGGAGTTCGCCAGGGCCGGCGCCCCCGGCCGGGTCGACCACATCGGCGTCACGATGGTCGGCCCGACCCTCATGGAGCACGGCACCGCCCGGCAGCGGGAGCGGTTCCTGCCCGGCATCGCCGCGGCCACCGAGCTGTGGTGCCAGGGCTACTCCGAGCCCGGCGCCGGCTCCGACCTGGCCGCCGTCGCCACCCGCGCCGAGCTCGACGGCGACTGCTGGGTGCTCACCGGGCAGAAGGTGTGGACGTCGCTGGCGCACGTGGCCGACTGGTGCTTCGTGCTGGCCCGCACCGCCCCGGTCCCGGCGGGCGCGTCCCGGCATGCCGGCCTGTCCTACCTGCTGGTGCCGATGCGCCAGAGCGGTGTCACGGTCCGCCCGATCCGCCAGCTCACCGGCGACAGCGAGTTCAACGAGGTCTTCTTCGACGGTGCCCGCACCGAGCGGGACCTGGTCGTCGGCGAGCCCGGCCAGGGCTGGCGGGTGGCGATGGCGACGCTCGGGTTCGAGCGCGGCGCGGCCACCGTCGGTCAGCAGGTCGGCTTCCAGCGCGACCTGGACGATCTCGTCGCGCTGGCCCGGCGCACCGGCGCGAGCGCCGACCCGGGCGTGCGCGAGCGGCTGACCAGGGCGTGGATCGACCTGACGGTGCTGCGGGCGCACACCCTGCGGCTGCTGTCGGCGCCGCCCGCGACGGGCACCGCCACGGTCATCAAGCTGCTCTGGTCGCGCTGGCGGCAGGGGCTCGGCGAGCTCGCCATGACCGTCCTCGGCCCGGCCGGGGTGGCGTCGGTCGTGGACGGGGACGGGGAGGTCGACCGCTGGCGGCGGCTGTTCCTGTTCAGCCGGGCCGACACGATCTACGGGGGCTCCAGCGAGATCCAGCGCGGCATCCTCGCCGAGCGGGTCCTCGGCCTGCCCCGCCAGGACCGCCGATGATGCCGGGCGGGCACGACCTGCTGACCGGCAAGGTCGTGGTGGTGACCGCGGCCGCCGGGACGGGGATCGGCGCCGCGATCGCCGAGCGCTGTCTCGCCGAGGGGGCCCGTGTGGTGCTCAGCGACCGTCACGAGCGGCGATTGGCCGAGGCGCACGAGCGCCTGACGAAGACGTACGCGCAGATGGTTTGGACCCTGCCTTGTGACGTGACCGACGACGGCGCCGTGCGGACGCTGGTGAGCGGCGCGGCCGGGAGGTTCGGGCGGCTGGACGTCATGATCAACAATGCCGGGCTGGGCGGTGCGAGAGCGGTCAGCGAGATGACCGACGACGAGTGGGCACAGGTCGTCGACGTCACCCTGACCGGCACTTTCCGCTGCACCCGGGCCGCGCTGCGGCAGATGATCGCGCAGGGCGGCGGGGGCACGGTGATCAACAACGCCTCCGTGCTCGGCTGGCGCGCGCAGGCGGGGCAGGCGCACTACGCGGCGGCGAAGGCGGGGGTGATGGCGTTCACCCGGTGCGCCGCGCTCGACGTGGCCGCGCACGGCATCCGGGTCAACGCGGTGGCGCCCAGCCTCGCCACGCACCCCTTCCTGAGCAAGGTGATGAGTGAGCCGGAGCTGGCCGGGCTCGCCGCGCGCGAGGCGTTCGGCCGCGCCGCGCAGCCGTGGGAGGTGGCGACCGTGGTGGCGTTCCTGGCCAGCGACTACGCGTCCTACCTCACCGGCGAGGTGATCTCGGTCAGCAGCCAGCACCCATGACCGGCACGGCGCCGTTCGTCACGCTCCGCGCCGGGTCCTGCGAATTCGGGTCCTTTGCCAAACCTTAAAAATTCATTAACTTCGATACATGGTGCACGCGCGATGGTTGCTTGTGCTGATGCTCCTGGGGTTCGCGGTCGCCGTGCCGCAGCCCGCGCTCGCCGCCGACAACGGGTTCACCGACGCGTACGGCCGCGAGCTCACCTTCCGTGGTTTCAACGTCTCCGGCAGCACCAAACTCCACGAGAGCGGCCTGCTGCCGTTCCGGAGCACCGCCGACGCGGCCGCCTCGGCCGCCGCGATGCGCGAGCAGACCGGCGCCAACGCGATCCGGTTCCTGATCAGCTGGGAAGGCGTCCAGCCGGCCGCGAACACGATCGACACCGCCTACCTCGGCCGGGCGGCCGCGCAGATCAAGCAGTTCACCGACCGCGGCATCCACGTGCTGCTCGACTACCACCAGGACCTCTACGCGTCCTACCTCTTCAACACCGGCAGCTGGTACACCGGCGACGGCGCGCCGAAGTGGGTGATCGACAAGGGGAGCTATCCGGCCGAGTCGTGCGGGATCTGCGTGCTCTGGGGTCAGAACATGCTGACCAACAACGCCGTCCGGAAAGCCGCGTACGACTTCTGGCACAACACCTACGGGGTGCAGGACGCCTACCTCACCCAGGCGGCCGCGGCGCTGACCTACCTCGGCGACGCGCTGCCCAAGGGCATGATGCTCGGCGTCGACCCGTTCAACGAGCCGTTCGACGGCGGCCTCGACGGCGCGGCCGGCACCACCTGGGAGCAGAGCTACCTGCTGCCCTTCTACCAGCGGTTCCGCGCCACGATGGACAGCGCGGGGTGGTCCGCGCTCCCGCTCTACGCCGAGCCGCTGGTCTTCTGGAACACCACGTTCGGCGAGGCCGGCGGCCTCACCACGATCCCGGCGCTGGGCAGCCGGTACGTCTTCAACAGCCACTACTACGACGGCGCTCGGATCACCATCGACCCGACCGCGGCCGGGGACGGCACCTACTCCTCGGCCATGAACCGCATCCGCGACCGCGCGGTCAGCCTCGGCACCACGGGCTTCGTGTCCGAGTTCGGCAATGCCATGAGCAACTCCCGTACGCCGTGGATGGTCCGTGCCATGTACCAGGGCCTGGACTCCCGGCTCTCCGGAGCGGCCTTCTGGAACAGCGCGGCGACCTCCGGCGTGGTCCTCTCCGGAACGCAGTGGCACTGGGACGTCTACAGCGGCCGCCACTCCGAGCCGATGAACGGCAACCCCGGCAAGGTCCAGACCACCGGGGACGCCTGGAACGGCGAGGATCACTCGGTGATCGCCGGCGGTGCCCTGCGCCTCGATCGCCGCGTCCTCGACCGCCTCTACCCCTCCGCGGTGGCCGGCCACACCCTGGCCTTCGCCTACGAGGACCTGGCCCGCGACGGCTTCGCCGGCTCCGGCGCCCAGAAGTCCTGGCTGACGGTTCCCGCCCGGCTCACCACCATCGCCTCCCTGGTCGCCTCCCGTCAGTACGGCGTCCTGGTCTGGCGGGACACCGCCGTCACCGCGCCGACCGAGCTGCACCTTCCCGGCTCGTTCGGCCCGGCCCGCACCACCGTGATCAGCGATCTCGGCGCCGTCTCCGGGGTTCCGTCCACCGGCGCCGTCGCCGCCACGACCGAGACCGGCGCCGCCACCGCCCAGCGTCTCCTGCTGACCGCTTCCGGCGCCACGTCCGGCAGCGTGCACGTCGCCCTGATCGTCAACACCTCCGATGCCGCCGCCATCCCGGCCGCGACACTCACCACCGCCCGCACCGAACTGCTGAACTGGGCTTCCGGTATCTCCTGGTGAGGAAACCGTGGCCGGGTCGCGGTCGGCGCGACCCGGCCGCTTCCATCGGCGGGGCCGTCAGCGCCCGGACCACCGGCGCCACCGTCCTCATGACATCCGCTCGAGGATGGTCGCGGTGGACATCGCGCCGCCGGCACACATCGTGACCAGTGCCGTCGTCCCACCCGACCGCTCCAGCTCGTGCAACGCCGTGGTGATCAGCCGGGCGCCGGTGCTGCCCACCGGATGACCGAGCGCGATCGCGCCACCGTTGACGTTGACCCGCTCCGGATCGGCCTGATGCACGCTCATCCAGGACAGCACCACGCTGGCGAACGCCTCGTTCACCTCCACCACGTCGATGTCCTCGATCTTCATCCCGGTGCGGGCCAGCACCCGATCGGTGGCCGCGATCGGCCCGTCCAGGTGGTAGTGCGGCTCCGCCCCGATGAGGCACTGCGCCCGGATCCGGGCCCGCGGCCGCAACCCCAGCCTCCGTGCCGGCTCGGCATCCATGATCAGCACCGCCGCCGCGCCGTCGGAGATCTGCGAGGAGGTCCCGGCGGTGTGCCGCCCGCCGGGCAGCACCGGCCGCAGCCCGGCCAGCCCCGGCATGGTGGTGTCCCGCAGCCCCTGGTCGCGGTCGACGCCCACGACCGGCACGACTTCGCGGTCGAAACGCCCCTCCCGCCACGCGCGGGCCGCGTTGGCCTGCGAGCGAACCCCGAACCGGTCCAGATCCTCGCGGGTCAGGCCGCGCCGGTCGGCGATCCGCTCGGCCGCGACGTACTGGTTGGGCAGGTCGAGGTCCCACGAGTCGGGCCGGGGCACGCCGGCGTCGCCGAGGTTGGCCCGCAGCGGGACCCGGCTCATCGACTCCACCCCGCAGGCCATGCCGGTCTCGATGGCGTCGGCCGCGATCAGCCCGGCGATCAGGTGGGCGGCGTGCTGTGCCGAGCCGCACTGGGCGTCGATGGTCGCGCAGCCGGTGGTGTGCGGCAGGCCGGCGTGCAGCCAGGCGGTCCGGGTGACGTTGCCGGACTGCTCGCCGCCCTGCGTGACGCAGCCGCCGATGGTCTGCTCGACGCGCGCTGCCTCGAGCCCGGCACGGTCGATCAGCGCTCGCTGTGCGGCGCCGAGCAGCTCAGCCGGGTGCACGCCGGAGAGCAGGCCACCGCGGCGGCCGATCGGGGTGCGCACCGCTTCGACGATCACCGGGACACCCACCGTACCTCCAAGAAATTAGAACGTGTTTCTATATCAAAGCACAATGGCCGTACCTATAGCGGGTTCGGGCATGTTTGAATCGGTAGAACCTGTTACCGAGGAGGAGCCGTGATCGACTTCACCGACCCGGAGATCTACGTCCACGGCGTCCCGCACGAGGAGTTCGCCGAGATGCGCCGCACCACCCCGGTGCGATGGATTCCGCAGGCGCGCGGCAGCGCCGGCTTCGACGACGAGGGCTACTGGGCGGTGACCCGGCACGCCGACGTGATGACCGTGTCCCGCGACAGCGAGACGTTCTCCAGCTGGGAGAACACCGCCATCGCCCGGTTCCAGGCGGGCATGCCCCGCGAGCGGATCGACATGCAGCGCTACGTGATGCTCAACATGGACCCGCCGCAGCACACTCAGCAGCGCGCGATCGTCGCCCGCGGCTTCACCCCGCGGGCGATCAACAGCCTGCGGTCGTCACTGGCCACCCGCGCCGAGCGGATCGTCCGGGAGGCGTGCGCGGGTGACGCCGGCGACTTCGTCACCGAGGTCGCCTGCGAGCTGCCCCTGCAGGCGATCGCCGAGTTGCTCGGCGTGCCGCAGGAGGACCGGCGCAACGTCTTCGACTGGTCGAACTCGATGATCGGCTACGACGACCCGGAGTACAACGGCGCCGCCGACCCGCTGGAGCCGGCCATGGAGCTGCTCGGCTACGCCATGAAGATGGCCGAGGACCGTCAGGTGTGCCCACGTGACGACATCGTGTCCACGCTGGTGCACGCCGAGATCGGCGGGGAGCACCTGTCCACCGACGAATTCGGCTTCTTCGTGCTGATGCTGGCTGTGGCCGGCAACGAGACCACTCGCAACGCGATCTCGCACGGCATGCTGGCACTGCTCGAACACCCCGATCAGTGGGCGGCGTTCCAGGCGACCCGGCCGCGCACGGCGGTCGACGAGATCGTCCGCTGGGCCACCCCGGTGAACGTCTTCCAGCGCACCGCGACCAGGGACACCGAGCTCGGCGGCCAGCGGATCGCCAAGGGTGACCGGGTCGCGCTCTTCTACGGCTCGGCGAACTTCGACGAGGAGGTCTTCGACCACCCGGAACGGTTCGACATCACCCGCAGCCCCAACCCGCACCTGGGCTTCGGCGGCAGCGGCGCGCACTTCTGCCTCGGCGCGAACCTGGCCCGGCTGGAGATCGACCTGCTCTTCAACGCGATCGCCGACCAGATGCCGGGGATCACCCTGGCCGGCCCGCCCGAGCGCCTGCGATCCGGTTGGCTGAACAGCCTCAAACACCTGCCGGTACGTTATCGATGACTGTCAATTCCGGCTGAGCCGCACCGAGGGCGTCAGGTACTGCTGACCACCCACATCGAGAAGAACTGGGAGCCTCCGCCGTAGGCGTGGCCGAGCGCCGTCCGGGCCCCGGCCACCTGGTGCTCGCCGGCGCGGCCCATCACCTGCATGGCCGCCTCGGCGAAGCGCAGCATGCCGGAGGCGCCGATCGGATTGGAGCAGAGCACCCCGCCGGACGGGTTGACCGGCAGCCGTCCGCCGATCCGGGTCTCGCCCGATTCGACGAGTTTCCAGCCGTGCCCGGCGTCGGCGAAGCCGAGGTTCTCCAGCCACATCGGCTCGAACCAGGAGAACGGCACGTAGATCTCGGCGACGTCGATCTCGTCGAGCGGGTCGGTGATGCCGGCCGCCGCCCAGAGCGCCTGGGCCGCTTCGGCGCCGGCCCGCGGGTTGACGTGGTCCTTGCCGGCGAAGAACGTCGGCTCGGTGCGCATCGCGGTCGCCCGGATCCACGCCACCGGCCGTTCGCTGGCTTCGGCCGCGGCCTGGTCGCCGATCACCATGGCGCACGCCCCGTCGGAGGAGGGGCAGGTCTCGTCGTACCGGATCGGGTCCCACAACATCGCCGAGGCCTGCACCGATTCCAGCGTGATGTCCGGTTGCCGCAGGTGGGCGTACGGGTTGAGCGCCCCGTTGCGCCGATCCTTGACCGCGACCAGGGCGCCGATGTGCCCCGGCGCGTGTGACCGCCGGATGTAGGCGCGGATGTGCGGCGCGAAGTAGCCGCCCGCCCCGGCGCCGATCGGAGCGGTGAACGGCGGCTGGATCGACAGCGCCCACATCGCGTTCGACTCGGACTGCTTCTCGAACGCGACGGCCAGCACGCGGCGGTGCACTCCGGCCTTGACCAGGGTGGTCGCCACGTTCGCGGTCGCGCCGCCGACCGAGCCGGCGGTGTGCACCCGCAGCAGCGGCCGTCCGGCGGCGCCGAGCGCCTCGGCCAGGAACAGTTCGGGCATCATCACGCCTTCGAACAGGTCGGGCGCCTTGCCGACGACCACCGCGTCGATCTGCGGCCAGTCGACGCCGGAGTCGGCGAGGGCCCGGTCGATCGCCTCGCGGCACAGTCCGGCCATCGACACGTCGGTGCGTCGTGTCCGGTGGTGTGTCTGCCCGGTTCCGAGCACGGCCGCTCGCATCACTTCGCCTCCAGGACGCACACGAGATTCTGTTGCAGCGCCGGTCCGCTGGTGGCGTGCCCGGCCGCCCGCCGTGCCCGGCCGGTCATCACCTCCCGCGCCGCCGCGCCGATCCGGGCCAGGCCGGCCGAGAACATCGGGTTGCCGCAGAGCGCCCCGCCGGACGGGTTGATCCTGACCCGGTCGCCGAGCCCGAGCGCGGCACGTAACAGCAGCTCCTGATGGGTGAACGGGGCATGCAGCTCGGCCACGTCGAGATCGCCGGGCAGGCCGGCCGCGGCTGCCGCGGCGCTCGCGGACGGCACCGCGGCCAGGTCCCGTTCGCCGAGCCCTTGCGGGTCGACGCGGTGCGCCATCCCGCTGATCCAGGCGCGCCTCGGGTGCCGGCGGGCGCGCTCACCCGAGGCCAGCACCAGCGCGGCCGCGCCGTCCGAGACCGGGGCGCAGTCGTGCACCCGCAGCGGATCGGCCACGTAGGCTCCGGCGAGAAGATCGTCAACATCGAAGACACCGGAGATCTGCGCGTACGGGTTGCGAGCCGCGTCCGCAAGGCTGCGCACCGCGACCTCGGCCATCGCGCGCTCGGTGACGATCCCGGCGTCCAGTGCGACCCGGGCCTGCAGGGCGGCCACGCTCACCGAGTCGGGCCACAGCGGTGCGGCCGTGTACGGGTCCAGTTGCAGCGCGAGGACCCGGCGCAGTTGCCCGGCCGAGGACTTCCCGAAGCCGTACACCATCGCGGTCTCCGCCTCGCCGGCGAGGATCTTCACGTACGCCTCGTAGAACGCCCACGCCGCGTCCATCTCCACGTGCGATTCGCAGATCGGCGGGCACGCCCCGATCGCGTCGACCGCGTTGACGAACGAGAACGCGCGCCCGGCCAGGTAGTCCGACGACCCGGAGCACCAGAAGTCGACCTCACGCCGGTCGAGCCGGGCCTCGGCCAGGGCTTCCCGGAAGACCGGGACGAGGGTTTCGACGCCGCTCGTGGTGCCGGCCGACGACAGGCAGGGCGCCTGCGCGAATCCGATGACGGCGACCTCGTTCACAGGTGCTCCCGGTACGACTCGTACGGCGAGTCCGGCTCGCCGGTCGGACGGAAGTGCGCGATGTTCTCCGGTGTGGTCGTCCAGCTCCGCGGGTCGCGCCAGACCGCGGCGACCCGCATGCCCATCCGCACCCGGTCGGCGGGCAGCCCGAGGATCAGATGCGGGATCGGGATGTCGGCGCCGTCGAGCAGGATCTGCGCGACCACGTACGGCGGTTCCCGCCGCTGCCCCGCGAACGGCACGTTCACCACGCAGAACGTGGTCACCGTGCCGTGGTCACGGACGGCCACCTCCTCCTCGGTCGGCACACCGTCGGCGGGGCAGACCCGGGGCGGCACGTAGACCTTGCGGCAGACCGGGCAGCGTTGCCCGAGCAGTCGCCCCTCGGCGAGGGCGCGCAGGTAGCGGCTCTCGTCGGCGGAGGTGGTGTGGGTGTACGACAGCCGGATCGGGGTGGTCATCACGGTGACCGGCGCACCGTCGCCGGCCGGCTCGGCCGGGTCCGAGTCGCCGGGCTCGAAGCAGGCGATGTCCCGGATGTGCCCGGTCCGGTCGGCGGCCCAGCGGACCCGGACCCGCATCCCGGTGCGCATCCGGCCGCGCTCGCCGGCGTCGACGGCGTGCAGCAGCGCGGTACCGGCCCCGTCGAGCCGGATCAGCGCCCACCCGAACGGCCGGTCCAGTGGCTGCCCGTCGAGCGGCCGGTCGGTCCACGTCCAGCTCGTCACGGTGCCGGTGGTCCGCACCTCGACCAGGTCGGTCACCGGCTCGTGGGTGACCGGATCGTATTCGAGCGGCGGAACGTGCACCCGGCCGTCCGAGGTGCGGCTGCCGAGGATCCGCCGGTCGCGCAGGCCGGTCATGAACCGGCCCAGCACCGGGCCGAGCGAGCGCGTGTAGTCGAAGCTGACGGTCAGCGGGGCGGAGAGCGGGGGAGCATCCACATTTCCAGTGAAACACGTTCTAACTCGGCCAATCAAGTGCGCTGCCCAGCGCCTGTTCCAGAACTGGAACGCGTTATAGAATATTGTCCATGAGTGACGTCGGACTGTGGAACATCGCGGGCCGGGACCCGGAGCGGCTCGCGGTCGTCGACCCGGACGGGCACACCGTCACGTACGGCGAGCTGGCCGCCCGGGCCGACCGGATCGGGCGCGGCCTCCAGGAGTCCGGCCTGGTCCCGGGCGACACCGTGGCGATGCTGCTGCCCAACGGCGCCGACCTGCTCGCGGTCGAGTTCGCGACGCTGCAGACCGGCCTCTACTCGGTGCCGCTGAACTGGCACCTGACGGCGGCGGAGGTCGCGTACATCCTGCGCGACAGCGGTGCGAAGGCGTTCGTCGCCCACGAGCGCTTCGCGCCGGCCGCGGTCGCCGCCGCGGCGGAGGCCGGGGTGCCCGCCCGGTTCGCGGTGGGCGCGGTCGCCGGCTTCGGCCCGCTCGCGGCGTTGGGCGACGGCGGGTCCGGCCGGCCCGCACCACGGACGTCCGGAGCGCTGATGGTCTACACGTCCGGCACGTCCGGGCGGCCCAAGGGCGTGCGCCGGCCGCTGACCGGGGCCGACCCTGACGTCGTACCCCCGGTGTCGCTGTGGTTCTTCGGTCTTTTCGGTCTTTCGCCTTTCGACGGGCACGTGCATCTGTGCTGCTCGCCGCTCTACCACACGGCGGTGATGAACTTCGCGGTGATCTCGCTGCAGTTCGGGCACCCGGTCGTGGTGATGGACCGGTGGGACCCGGAGGAGATGCTCCGGCTCATCGAACGCCACCGGGTCACCCACAGCCACATGGTGCCCACCCAGTTCCGTCGCCTGCTGGCGCTGCCCTCCCCGGTGCGGGACGGCTACGACCTGAGCTCGATGCGGGTGATGATCCACGGCGCCGCGCCGTGCCCGCACGAGGTCAAACGCCGGATGCTGGAGTGGTGGGGCCCGGTGGTGGTCGAGTACTACGCGGCCAGCGAGGGCGGCGGCACCCTGATCACCGCCGCCGACTGGCTGAAGCGGCCCGGCTCGGTCGGGCAGGCCTGGCCCGGCTCCCGGATCCGGATCCTCGACGCGGCCGGGGAGGACTCCCCGGCCGGTCAGCCCGGCACGGTCTACCTGCAGATGGGCGACGCCACGTTCGAATACCTCGGCGACGCCGAGAAGACCCGCCAGTCCTGGCGAGGGCGCATGTTCACGGTCGGCGACATCGGCTACCTGGACGACGACGGCTACCTCTACCTCTGCGACCGCAAGAGCGACGTGATCATCACCGGTGGCGTGAACGTGTACCCGGCCGAGATCGAGAACGAGCTGGCCACCCACCCGGCGGTCGCGGATGTCGCGGTCTTCGGGGTCCCGCACGACGAGTGGGGCGAGGAGATCAAGGCCGTGGTCCAGCCGTCACCGGACGCGACCCCCGGCCCCGAACTGACCGCCCAGCTGCTGAGCTTCCTGGCCGGCCGGCTGGCCCGATTCAAATTGCCGCGCACCGTGGACTACGTCGGCGAGCTGCCCCGGGACCCGAACGGCAAGCTCTACAAGCGCCTGCTCCGCGACCCCTACTGGGCCGGCCGGGAACGGGCCATCTGACGCGCGGCCCGGGCCGGGAGCGCCCGCGTCAGCGTCCCTTGAACCGAGGGGCCCGCCTCTCGATGAACGCCCGCGGGCCCTCCTTGGCGTCCTCGCTGCGGAACACCGCCATCCCGATCTTCGACTCGACGGCGAAAGCGTCATTCTCGGCCAGCCCCTCGGTCTCGCGGATGGTGCGCAGGATGGCCTGCACCGCGACCGGCCCGTTCGCCGCGATCGCCTCGGCGAGCGTGAGCGCCTTGTCGAGTGCCTGGCCGTCCGGCACCACGTGACCGATCAGGCCGGCCTCCCTGGCCTCACGGGCGCTCAGCTGGCGGCCGGTGACGAGCATGTCGACCGCGATGGTGTACGGGATCTGCCGTACCAGCCGCACCGCGGATCCCCCGAGCGGGAACAGGCCCCAGCGCGCCTCGGACACCGCGAACCGCGCGCTTTCCCCGGCCACGCGGACGTCGGTGGCCTGGAGGATCTCGGTGCCGCCGGCGACCGCCGGCCCCTCCACCGCGGCGACGAGGGGCTTGCTCAGCCGCCGGCCCTTGAGCAGCGCGTCGATCCGGGACAGGTCGGCGCCGTCGACGGTGTCGCCCGGGTGTGACCGGGTCATCGCCTTCAGGTCGGCGCCCGCGCAGAACGCGCCGCCCGCCCCGGTGAGCACGGCCACCCGGATCGACGGATCGCCGTCGACCCGGTCCCAGGCGTCGCGCATGATCGCCATCATCTCGGCGGAGAGCGCGTTGCGGACCCGCGGCCGGTTCATCGTGACGATCAGGATCGGTCCGCGTTGCTCGACGATCGCGTGCGGTTCCACAGTGTCTCCTCCGGAAGAGCTTGCCACGAACGATAACAGGTTCTACTTTCTGGTGATGGCGGCAAATATTGCGGACCTGTTCGAGCATGCGGCCGACACCTTCGGCGAGCGGATCGCGCTGTGCTTCGGCGAGCAGGAGATCAGCTACGCCGAGCTGGAGGAGCGAGCCAACCGGCTGGCGCACTTCCTGCATGATCACGGCGTACGGGAGGGTGACCACGTCGGCCTGTACGCGGGCAACTCGATCGAGGCCGTGGTGGCCATGATCGCCATCTACAAGCTGCGTGCCGCGATGGTGAACGTCAACTTCCGGTACGTCGAGAACGAGTTACATTTCCTCTTCGCCGACGCCGAGCTGTCCGCGCTGGTCCACGACCGCCGCTTCGCGCCCCGGGTCGCCGCGGTGCTGCCCTCGACGGCCGGTGTGCACACCGTGGTGGTGCTGCCGGACGGCCACGACGGACCAGCCGACGGCGTCCCCTACGCGGACGCGCTGGCCGCCGGCGACCCCGCCCGGAGCTTCGGCGAGCGCTCCGGCGACGACATCTACCTGCTCTACACCGGCGGCACCACCGGCTACCCCAAGGGCGTGCTCTGGCGGCACGAGGACGTGTGGCGCGCCCTCGGCGGCGGCGTCGACTTCATGACCGGCATTCCGCTGGAAGACGAGTGGGAGCAGTCCCGGCGCGGCGCCGGCACGGATGGCATGACCCGGCTCTGCCTGGCCCCGCTGATCCACGGCAACGCGCAGTGGGCCGCGCTGATGACGCTGTTCGCCGGCGACACCGTGGTGATGCTGCCGCACTTCGACCCGGACGAGGTCTGGCGCGTCATCGAGCGGCGCCGGGTCAACGGGATGGTGCTGATCGGCGACGCGATGGCCCGCCCGATCATCGAGGCGTACGCCTCCGGCCGCTACGACGGCTCCTCGCTGGGCGCGGTCAACTCCAGCGGCGCACTGTTCTCCCCGGCGGTCAAGCGGCAATACCTCGAACTGCTGCCGGACGTGCTGGTCACCGACGCGATAGGCGCCTCCGAGACCGGATTCACCGGTCTCGGCGTGGTCGCCGACGTGCCCGGCGGCGCCGTCGAGGACCCGCGGGTCATGCCCGGCCCCACCACCGTCGTGCTGGGCGCCGACAACCGTCCGGTGCCGCCGGGCGGGGTCGGCCGGCTCGCCAAGAGCGGTTACCTCCCGCTCGGCTACTACAAGGATCCGGAGAAGACCGCCGCCCTGCTCACCGAGGTCGACGGCGTGCGCCACGCGTTCCCCGGCGACTTCGCCCGGCTCGAGGAGGACGGCACCATCACCCTGCTCGGCCGCGGCAGCACCTGCGTGAACACCGGCGGCGAGAAGGTCTTCCCGGAGGAGGTCGAGGGCGCGCTGAAGGAGCACCCCGACATCTTCGACGCCCTGGTCATCGGCCTCGCCGACGAGCGGCTCGGGCAGCGGGTGGCCGCGCTCGTGCAGGCCCGGCCCGGCGCGAAACCGGACCTGGCCGGCGTCGAGGAGCACCTGCGCGAGCGGATCGCCGGCTACAAGGTGCCCCGCGCGGTCTGGGTGGTCGACGAGATCCACCGCACGATCAGCGGCAAGGCGGACTACCGCTGGGCCCACCAGCATGCCGCCGAGCACCCGGCCGAGGAGGCCAGCCATGCGGACTGACCTGTGCGAACGTCTCGGCATCGAGCACCCGGTGGTCGGTTTCAGCCCGTCCGAGCAGGTGGTCGCGGCGATCAGCCGGGCCGGCGGCCTCGGCGTTCTCGGCTGCGTGCGGTTCAACGACGCCGACGAGCTCGACTCCGTCCTCACCTGGCTGGACGATCAAACCCAGGGTCTCCCGTACGGCGTCGACGTCGTCATGCCCAGCCGTGAGCCGGCCGAGGGCGTGGCCGCCGACCTCGACCGGCTGATCCCGGAGGGCCACCGCGACTTCGTCGAGCGGACCCTGCTGCGCCTCGGCGTCCCACCGCTGGGCGTCGGCGCGGAGCGAAGGGCCGGCGTGCTCGGCTGGCTGCACTCGGTGGCCCGCTCCCACGTCGAGGTGGCGCTGAACCACCCAATCCGGCTGATCGCCAACGCGCTCGGCCCGCCGCCGCCGGACGTGATCGCCCAGGCCCACGAGCACGGTGTGCCGGTCGCCGCGCTGGCCGGCCGCGCCGATCACGCCCGCGGCCACGTCGCGGCCGGAGTCGACATCGTGGTGGCCCAGGGCTACGAGGCCGGCGGCCACACCGGCGAGATCGCCAGCATGGTCCTGGTGCCGGAGGTGGTCGACGCGGTCGGGGCGGGCGTGCCGGTGCTCGCCGCCGGCGGCATCGGCAGCGGCCGGCAGATCGCGGCGGCCCTCGCACTCGGCGCGCGCGGCGTCTGGATGGGCTCGGTCTGGCTCGGCACCGCCGAGTACCAGAGCACGCCGGCGCTGCGGGAGGCCCTGCTCAAGGCCCGCTCCTCGGACACCGTCCGCAGCCGGATCTACTCCGGCAAGCCGGCCCGGCTGCTACGCAACCGCTGGACCGACGCCTGGAGCGCCGCGCAGGCGCCCGGCCCGCTGCCGATGCCGCTGCAGAACCTGCTGGTGGCCGAGGCGCACACCCGCCTGATGGAGTCCGGCGACCCGACCGTGGTGCCGATGCCGGTCGGCCAGATCGTCGGCCGGATGAACGAGGTCCGCCCGGTCGCCGCCGTCATGGCCGACCTGCTGTCCGAGGCCGACGAGACCCTGACCCGCCTCAGAGACGTTCTATGACGGTGACGTTGGCCTGGCCGCCGCCCTCGCACATGGTCAGCAGGCCGTAGCGCCCGCCGCACCGCTCCAGCTCGTGGAGCAGGCCGGTCATCAGGCGGGCGCCGGTCGCGCCGAGCGGGTGGCCCAGCGCGATCGCGCCGCCGTTCACGTTGACCCGGGCCGGGTCGGCGCCGGTCTCGCGCAGCCAGGCGAGCAGCACGCTGGCGAACGCCTCGTTGACCTCGAAACGGTCGATGTCGGCGACTCCCAGGCCGGCCCGGGCGAGGGCGTGCGCGGTCGCCTCGATCGGCGCGGTGAGCATCAGCACCGGGTCGCCACCGCGTGCGGAGAGGTGCCGGATGGCGGCCCGCGGCCGCAGGCCGTGCTCGTGCAGGGCCCGGGCGGACGCGACGAGCAGGGCCGCGGCGCCGTCGGCGAGCTGGCTGGAGGTGGCGGCCGTGGTGACGCCGCCGGGCCGCAGCGGGGGCAGTCCGGCCATCCGCGCGGCGGTGGTGTCCCGGCGCGGGCCCTCGTCGGCGCCGGTTTCCGGGAGCGGCACGATCTCGGCCCGGAACCGGCCCTCGTCGATCGCCCGGATCGCCCGCCGATGGCTGGTCAGGGCCCACTCCTCCAGCTCGGCGCGGCTCAGGTCCCAGGTGGCGGCGATGTCGTCGGCACTGCGGAACTGGTCGATCTCCTGGTCGCCGTAGCGGGCCGCCCAGCCGGCGGATCCCCGGTACGGCCCGTCGGGCCGCATCGCGCTGCCGATCGGCACCCGGCTCATGCTCTGCACCCCACCGGCCACGACCAGATCGGCCGTGCCGCTCATGACGGCCTGCGCCGCGAAGTGCACGGCCTGCTGGCCGGACCCGCACTGCCGGTCGACGGTCACCCCGGGCACGTGGTCGGGCAGGCCGGCCGCGAGCCAGGCGGTCCGCGCGATGTCGCCGGACTGCGGCCCGAGCGTGTCGACGCAGCCCAGCACCACGTCGTCCACCGCGCCCGGGTCGACGCCGGCGCGGTCGAGCAGCGCCGCGATGACCTGCCCGGCCAGGTCGGCCGGGTGCACCCCGGACAGGCCGCCACCACGTCTGCCGACCGCGGAACGGGCCGCCGCCGCCAAGTAGGCCGTTTCCACGGTTGACGCCTCTCCGCCGGATGGACTGTACTAGAACCTGTTCTAATCTACGACCCCGGGCGGCCGCAATGCACGTGGGATACACACCGGACCAGGAGAGGCTGCGCCAAGAGCTGCGGGCGTACTTCGCCGCTCTGCTGACGCCGGAGTTGCGCGCGGCGCTCACCGGCGGCGACGGCGAGCAGGGGGACGGCGAGTACGGCGACGGCGAGGCCTACCGCGCGGTGGTGCGCCGCCTGGGCCGGGACGGCTGGCTGGCGCTGGGCTGGCCGGTCGAGCACGGCGGTGGTGGGCGGTCCCGGGTGGACCAGCTCATCTTCGCCGACGAGGCGGCCATGGCCGGGGTGCCGGTGCCGTTCCTGACCATCTACACGGTCGGGCCGACCATCGCCCGGCACGGCTCCGAGCAGCAGCGGGCCGAGCTGCTTCCGCGGATCGCGGCGGGCGAGGCGCACTTCTCGATCGGCTACTCCGAGCCGGACGCCGGCACCGACCTCGCGGCGCTGCGCACCCGGGCGGTCCGGGACGGCGACGACTACGTGATCAACGGCCAGAAGATGTGGACCAGCCTGATCCGGTACGCGGACTACGTCTGGCTGGCCTGCCGCACCGACCCGGACGCGCCCCGGCACCGGGGGCTGTCGATCCTGGTGGTGCCGACCGACGCCGCCGGCTTCTCGTGGACGCCGGTGCGTACCGTGGCCGGCCCGACCACCAGCGCCACGTACTACAACGACGTGCGCGTGCCCGTCTCGGCGCGGGTCGGCGCCGAGAACGAGGGCTGGCGCCTGATCACCGATCAGCTCAACCACGAGCGGGTCGCGCTCACCTCGGCCGCTCCGCTGCGCCGCGCGCTCGACGAGGTGACCGCGTGGGCCGCGGAGACCGGGGCGATCGAGCGCGAGTGGGTGCGGCTGCACCTGGCCCGGGTGCACGCCAAGACCGAGGTGCTCAAACTGCTGAACTGGCGGGTGGCCGCCGGCGGTGACGGCCCGCCCGCGGCGGTGCGTGCCTCGGCCGGCAAGGTGTACGGCACCGAGCTCGCCGTCGAGGCGTACCGGCTGCTGATGGAGGTGCTCGGCCCGGCCGCGACGATCCGCGGGGGCTCGCCCGGCGCCCTGTTGCAGGGCCGGATCGAGCGGATGCACCGCGCCTCGTTGATCCTCACCTTCGGCGGCGGCGCCAACGAGGTGCAGCGCGACATCATCGCGGCCGGCGCGCTCGGCCTGCCGGTCAGACGTTAGGAGGCCCGATGGACTTCACGATCGGCGAGGAGGCGCGCGAGCTGGCCGCGCTCACCCGTGACCTGGCGGCCTCCGGTCGTCCGTTGTGGCCGGCGCTGGCCGAGGCCGGCGTGCTCTCCGCGACACTTCCCGAGGACAAGGGCGGCGAGGGGTACGGGCTGATCGAGCAATGCGCGATCCTGATCGAGCTGGGCCGCGCCGCCGCCACCGTGCCGTTCCTCCCGTCGATCGTGGCCGCCGCGTCGGCGATCGCCCGGTTCGGCACCGACGAGCAGGTCGCCACCTGGGCCGTCCCGGCCGGGCAGGGAAAGCTGGTGCTGACCGTGGCGCCGGCGGCGGGCGCCCCGATCCCGGCCGCCCTCGTCCTGGTCCCGGACGGGCCGGACGTCATGCTGGGGCCGGAACGGCTGGCCGGCGCGGCCGGCTGGCTCGCCGCGCGGGCCACGGTCGGCGCCTGCGCGGCCCAGCTCGGCGTGGTCGAGCGGGCCCTGGAGATGACCGCGGAGTATGCCCGGTCCCGGATCCAGTTCGGCCGCCCGATCGGCTCCTTCCAGGCGGTCTCGCAGCGGCTCGCCGACGCGCACATCGACGTCGAGGCCCTGCGGCTGGCCCTGTGGCAGGCGGCCTGGTCGCCCGGCCCGGCCGAGGTCGCCACGGCCGGCTTCTGGGCGGCCGAGGCCGGTCACCGCGTCCTGCACACCGCGGTCCACGTGCACGGCGGCGTGGGCCTCGACGTCGAGTACCCGCTGCACCGCTACTTCCTGGCCGCGAAGCACCACGAGTTCCTGCTGGGTGGCGCGACCCGGCAGTTGCTGGCGCTGGCGGACACCTTCCCGCGGAATCTAGAACACGTTACAGTTTGAGGATGAAGTTCAGCCTCGGCATCGCGCTCAGCCCCCTCGACCAGCTCATCGATCTGGCGCGGACCGCCGAGGAGTGCGGCTTCGCGTCCATCGCCCTGCCCGACTCGCTCTTCTACTCCGAGGAGGTCAGTGCGAAATACCCGTACACCCCGGATGGAAGCCGTTTCTGGAACGCCGGGACGCCCTGGTCGGACCCGCTGGTGACGGCCGCCGCGCTCGGCGCGGCCACCACCCGCATCCGGTTCTACACGCAGGTGCTCAAGCTCGGCCCGCGCAACCCGGTGCTGCTGGCCCGCCAGGTCGGCTCGGTGGCCCATCTGACCGGCAACCGCTTCGGCCTCGGCGTCGGGCTCGGCTGGTCACCGGAGGAGTCGCTGTGGTGCGGCGCCCCGTTCGAGGACCGTGGCGCGCGCGGTGACGAGGCGATCGAGGTGCTGAGACTGATCCTCGGCGGCGGCATGGTGGAGTACCACGGGAAGCACTTCGAGTTCGGCCGCCTCCAGATGAGCCCCGCCCCGGCCGAGCCGGTCCCGATCTACGTCGGCGGCCACGCCGACGTGGCGCTGCGCCGTGCCGCCCGGGTCGGCGACGGCTGGTCCTCGGCGATGATGCGCTTCGACGACCTGCGCGCGACGATCGACCGCCTGGCCCACCTGCGTGCCGAGTACGGTCGCGCCGACCGGCCCTTCGAGATCCAGGCGGTCTGCATCGACCGTTTCGGCCTGGACGGCTTCCGCCAGCAGGCCGAGGCCGGCGTCACCGACGCGATCGTGGTCCCGTGGCGTTTCTACGGCACCGGCTTCGACGGCGACCTGGCCGCCAAGCGCGACGGCCTGCGCCGCTTCGCCGACGAGGTGATCGGCCACTTCACCTGAGCCGGCGAGGTGAAGTGGCCAGTTCACCTGAAAGCGGCGTCCACCTCGGCCACGGTCAGCCCGAAGTCGGCCAGGTCGTACCGATGCGCCGGCCCTCTCGGCGAGGCCTGCGACGAGGTCATGGCGGCGCGGGCCGCCGCGGTCAGGGGCGCCCCCAGCCGGTCGTAGACGATCCCGGCCGTCCCCAGCGGGTCCGCGACGAGGTCGTCGTAGTCGACGTCGACGAAGTGCGCCGGGTCGTGCCGCGCGCGGTCGGCCGCGAACGTGCGCAGCCCCCGGGACCAGAGCGCGAGCTGCGCCCGCCCGAGCGCCTCCCCGCGGAACGTCGTCGACCACCCGGCCGAGGCCCGCGCGTTCAGGCTGCACACCGATGCGATCACGGTCCGCGGCGCGCGGTGCGTCTGGATCACCACGGCGTCCGGGTACACGGCGAGCAGTGCGTCCAGGGCGAACAGGTGGCTGGGGTTCTTCAGCACCCAGCGGCGGTCCCGGTCGTGCAGGCCGATCAGCTGGAGGTTGCGCCGATGCCGTCGATACGCGGCGGTCCAATCGTGGCCGGCCAGCCACGACGAGTACGACGGGAGGTGCGCCAGGCATTCGAACGACACCGACGTCATCGACTGGCGCAGCAGCCGCCAGCACTCCTCGACCTGGTCGGCCGCGATGTAGTGTGCCCCCAGCAGCGCCGGGTCGGCCCGCTCGTACCCCTCCCGCAGCATCGCGTAGACCGGGTTCTCGTCCCACGTCGCGCGCGGCGGCCGCGGTTGCGGCGCCTCGGTCAGCCACAGCTCCGGGCCCTGGTGCGCGGGATCGGCGGTGAGCAGCCGATGCAGCGCGGTGGTGCCGGTGCGCGGCAGCCCGGTGACGAACACCGGCCGCGGGATCGGGACGCCGGCATGCTCCGGGAACTGCTTCCAGGCCGCCTCGCTGAGCAGCCGTGAGACCAGAGCCGCGCGCAACATGCCCCTGGTCATCTTGCTGCCGTCCGGGGTCAGACGCGATTCTTGCGCGTACGCCTCGAGCAGCACCCCCAGCCCCTCGCGGTACCCGTCCGAGCCGAAGTCGTCGAGTCCGGTGAGCCGGGACGCCGAGGCGTGCAGGTCGTCGACGGTGCCGACGTCGGTCCGCGCGCTGGGCATGATCCTCCCTAGTGGTGGAACTCGCCGCAGTTCACGTCCAGGCACTGGCCGGTGATGCCCCGGGCCAGCCCGGAGAGCAGGAACAGCACGGCGTCGGCCACCTCGTCCGGCTCGGGCAGCCGGCGCAGGTCGGTGGTGGCGGCGATCTCGTCGTAGATCTGTTGCGGCGGCACCTCGCGCTGCGCGGCCTGATGGTCGAACCACATGCGCAGGCTGTCCGCCCAGATCCAGCCGGGCGCGACCGAGTTGACCCGCACGCCGCGCGGGCCGAGCTCGCTCGCCAGGTTCTGCGCGACCGCGAGCAGCCCGGCCTTGGCGAGCTTGTACGGCCCGAACGGACGTCGTGAGTGCCGCAGCACCGCCGAGTTGACCATCACGACCGCGCCGCCGCTCTCGACCAGCGCCGGGGTGAGCAGCCGGGTCAGCCGGAGCGCGGCGAGCACGTTGACGTCGAAGCCCGACCGCAGGTCGTCCAGGTCGACCTTGCCGAGGCTGCGCATCGGTGGCATCGCGAACGCGTTGTTGACCAGGCCGTCGACCCGGCCGAACTCGTCGAGCGCGGCCCGCACGAGAGCCGCGCTGGAGTCGTCGTCGGTGAGGTCGGCCGGCACGGCCAGCGCACGGCGGCCGGCCGCGGTGACCTTCCCCGCCACCTCGGTCAGGTAGGACTCGGTGCGGGCGGCGAGCACCACGTCGGCGCCGTGCCGGGCGGCCCGCACCGCGAGCGCCCGGCCCAGGCCGGGGCCCACTCCGGCGACCAGCACCACCTTGTCGGTGAGCACGCGTCAGCCCAGCATCCGGGCCGCGGTGGCGGCCTGCCGGGCGGCGATCCGCTCCCGCCACGACTCCGGGCCGATCGGCTCGTAGTAGGGCAGTTGCTTGGGCAGGTCGTCGACGGCGACCACATCCACCCGGGGACCGTCGGCCTCGGTCAGCGCGCGGGACAGCCGCTGCCAGCGCAGTTGCACGTAGCCGCGGTCGTGGCCGGTGCGCTCGATCCAGTTCGCCACGCCGGGGTCGCGCTCGCTGATCACGTACCGGATCATGCCGTCCGGGTCGACGCGCGCCTGCGGCACGGTGAGGCTGGTCTGGTGATGGTGGTAGTCCAGCGAGACGTACCACATCGAGCCGAGTTGGAGGCCCTGGTAGGGGGCGTCGGAGACCGGGACGGTGACCACCATGGCCTGCTCGTCGTCCAGCTCGTAGTGCCCGGCCGACGAGTACTGCGTGGCCAAGCCGCCGGGCGTCGGCCGCGGCGTGGTGAGCGTGTTGACCGGCAGGTTCAGGTAGAAACGCTCGGCGAACGCGAGGAACGTGCGCACGCGTCCGACGAGCATCTTGCCCGCCACGGCGTACCGCCGGGCAAGAATTTCCCGGGTGAGCGGCGCGGGCCCGGCGCCGAGCCGATCGGCCCGATGGATGCGCAGCATCCCGGGTCGTTCGCTCGACCAGTCGCTGAACACCTCGCGCACCACGAGCATGACCGAGCCGGGCGCCAGCGGGAACGCGTTGCGGCCGGTCAGGCCCGGTCCGAAACGGATCTCGAAGCTGCCGTCGGCGGCGATGCCGATCTCCCGGTCGTCGAAGGCGGCGAGGCTGCCCGGGACGTTGACCGGCGAGTAGGAGCCGTCGAGGATCTGGAAGCTCAGGTCGGTGGTGCTGCCCCGGCGGCCGGTCACCACATATTCGGCGTCGTCGCGCAGCCACGCATGGAAGTAGAGGGTGTCCGGATTATCCAGACCCATTTTCGTGTACGGCCCGGTGGAGCGCACGAAGTAGGGGAAATCGCGGTCGTAGGCCCAGGCCATCTGGATCGAGGCCCGGATGCCGCCGGCGAGATAGTCGTAGCCCTCGATCAGGTCCTGCTCGCCGCGGATGTGCGGGGCTTCGGCGACGATGCGTTCGGCCTGTGCGACGGCGTCGGCGAACGGCTGAGTAAACACGACTCATGCTAGAACGCGTTCTAACTCCAGGGCAACCGAGCACTTGAATATCAGTGGAACGTGTTCCAGTCTGAGAATCATGCGCGCCTATCGGATGACCAGCTGGGGTGCCCCGCCGGAACACTGCGAGGTGCCGGAGCCGGCACCCGGGCCGGGGCAGGTGCTGGTCCGGGTCGCCGGGTGCGGGCTGTGCCGCTCCGACCTCACCATGCGCCGGATGCCGCAGGCGGCAGGCGTTCGGCTCGGCTGGTCGATGCCGTTCACGCTGGGCCACGAGACGGCCGGCCGGCTGCCCGACGGGACACCGGTGGCGCTGGTCTCGCCCACCTCGTGCGGCACCTGCCGGCTCTGCGTCCGCGGCATGGACAACGCCTGCCCGCGCGGCCTGGCCGGGCGCGGCTACGGCCACGACGGCGGCCTGGCCGAGTACGTGGTCGCCGACCGGCGCGGCGTGCTGCCCCTGGGCGACCTGGATCCGCGGCACGCCGGCCCGCTGACCGACGCGGGCGCCACCGCGTATCACGCGGTGCGGCGAGCCCGGCCCCGCGTCGCGCCCGGCGGCACCGCCGTGGTGGTGGGCGCGGGCGGGCTGGGTGCGTTCGCGGTCCAGTTCCTGCGGATCCTGACCGGCGCCCGGGTGGTGGCCGTCGACATCTCCGAGCCGCGCCTGGCGTACGCCCGATCGGTCGGGGCCCACGAGGCGACGACGTCGCTGACCGGGAGCGCCGACGTCGTCCTGGACTTCGTCGGCACCGACGAGACCATTGCCGCCGGCATCAGGGCGGTCCGGCCCGGCGGTGCGTACGGACTGATCGGCTCGGCCGGCGGCAGCCTGAGCCGGCCGTGGTTCGGCACCCTGCCCGCCGACGGCGAAGTGTTCACCTTCCAGGGCTCGTCGATCGCCGACGCCCAGGAGGTGATCGCCCTCGCCTCGGCCGGCCTGATCCGCAACCAGGTCCAGGAGTTCTCGTTCCAGGACGCCGGCGAGGCCTACGCCCACCTGGCCGCCGGCACCCTCACCGCCCGCGCCGTCGTCGTCCTCTGACACCGCGACGGCACGCCGATCGTCTGGCTGCGAGGGTCGTCCGCGTTCGCCGCCCGGCAGGCGGGTCAGCGAAGGGCGGTGAGGGCGGCCAGCCGGGCGTCGGCCTCGGTCATGATGCGGGTGATCAGGCCGGCGCAGGTGGGTACGTCGTCGATCAGGCCGGTGACCTGGCCGGCGGACATCACGCCGGCCGCCGGGTTGCCCTCCACCATCGACTCGTGGAGCAGCGCCGGGGTGTTGGCGGCCATCAGGGTCTGTGCCCAGGACAGCGAGCCGGCCCGGCGGGTGGCGCGGCCGGTGCGGAGCAGGGCCGGCCAGGACAGGCCGGACCGGTGGCGGAACGACGCGGCGTTGCGCAGCGCCCGGCTCAGCGCCGCGACGCGGCCGGCGTGTTCCAGTGCGTCGACGAACGGGGTGCGCAGGACCCGGTGGGGCACGCCGTCGATGCGGGTGGTGACGACCGTGCCGGTGACGTCGGCGGCCAGGTAGCGGCGTTTCACGTCGGGGGAGACCGGGCTCTCCGCGGTGAGCAGGAAACGGGTGCCCATGGCGATGCCGGACGCGCCGTAGGCCAGTGCCGCGACCAGGCCCCGCCCGTCGAAGAAACCGCCGGCCGCGACGACCGGGACGCCGACCACGTCCACCACCTGCGGCAGGAGCAATGTCGTCGGCACCGGGCCGGTGTGCCCGCCGCCCTCGCCGCCCTGCACCAGGACGGCGTCGACGCCCCAACCGGCCACCTTCTCGGCGTGCCGGCGAGCGCCGACGGACGGCATGGTGAGCACGCCGCCGTCGGCGCAGCGGCGGATCAGCTCCCGGTTCGGGGCGAGGGCGAACGAGGCGAGCCGGACCTGGTGCCGTACGAGCAGATCGATTCTCTCCCCGGCGTCCGGAGCGTCGGCGCGGATGTTGACGCCGAACGGCGCGTCGGTGCGGGCGCGGATCCTCTCCAGGGTGGCCCGCAACTGGTCGAGGGTCATCGTGGCGGAGGCGACGATACCGAAGCCGCCGGCCGCCGACGTCGCCGCGACCAGGCCCGCCCCGGCCACGTAGCCCATGCCGGCCTGCACGATCGGGTGGTGGCAGCCGAGCAGGTCGGTGAGCCGGGTCCTCATCGGAGCCGCCTCAGGCCGTCCGGGTCGAGCCGCTCGATGATCGTCATCTCCGCGGGGGCGGGCTCCCGGGTGACCGGTACCTCGGCCGGTACGACCAGGGAGAAGCCGGTGGCGGCCAGGACGTCGGCCACCGGCACCCCGGGATGCACCGAGCGCAGCCGCATCGAGCGGTCCGGGGTGGCGAAGTCCAGCACGGCCAGGTTCGTCACCACCACCCGGATCTCGACGGCGCCCCGATCGTGACCGATTCCGGACACCATGTCGACGTGCTCGACGAAGACCCGCGGCTCGTGCCGGGGCACCCAGTAGCTGGTGGTGTGGTTGATCGTGTTGCCGGGTGCGCCTCGCACGCCGAGCAGCTGCCGGGCCGGGCGATGCCAGTCGCCGACGCAGGAGATGTTCTGGTTGCCGAACCGGTCGAGCTGGCTCGCCCCCATCATCACGTGCCGGGTGCCGGCCGCGACCACGCCGAACACCGCGCGGTAGGGCAGCCACCCCTCCGGCTCGTCGTCGTGGGTCAGCGTCGCCTCGCCGTCGGTGAGCAGGAGGTCGGGGGAGAAGGTGAGCTGGGCGAGCCGCGCGCCGAGGCGGGGGATCAGGCCGGTGGGGGAGGCGAGCACCGCGCCGTCGCCGCGCCAGGCGTCGGCGCATGCCGTCACGCAGACGTCCGCCCGGCTCATCGTGCGGCCACCGCCTTCCGGTAGTGCTCCTCGTCGCCGTCCAGGTAGGTGGCCCGGAACAGCTCCCACGTCCCGGGCGCGGCGGCGGCGGCCGCGTAGTCGCGCTGGAACGCCTCGTCGCGGTCGTAATCCGGGACGCAGCTGGTGAAGTGGGCCCCGCGTGGCGTCTCCACCACGCCGTCGACCATCATCCGGTTGAGCAGCAGGCCCTGCGGGGGTCCGCTTCCGATCAGCTCCGCGGTGCTGACCAGCCGCTCGCAGGAGACGAAACGCCGGCGGGCGGCCAGGCAGAACAGATCATCGAAGTACGGATCCGGGCCGAGATAACGGGCGTTGCCGCGACGATCGGCGCGGTTCAGGTGGACCAGCGCGGCGTCCAGGGTCACGGCGGGCATGGCGACAAGATCACTGCCATCGGCGTACGGCGATCGGACCGTCCGCAGCTCGGGGTTGACTCGCATGACGTCGGAGCCGAGCCCCGCCCGGGTCGGCAGGAACGGCAGCCGGTGGGCGGCGGCGAGCAGACCCCAGTAGAGCATGCCCTCGTCGTATTCGGTCAGCTCGATCGTGCCCTGCTGGCGGGCCTGCCGGAAGTGTGGCTCGAGCGCGATGCTGTCCAGCGACACGAACCCGGTGACCACGCGCCGCACGCAGCCGGCCGCGATCAGCAGCCCCACGTCCGGCCCGCCGTAGGAGACCACCGTCAGGTCGCGCAGACCGGCCCGGCAGACCGCCCGGACCAGCGCCATCGGCTTGCGGCGTGACCCCCAGCCGCCGACCCCGACCGTCATCCCGTCCCGCAGCTCGGCGACCACGTCGTCGATGCTCATCACCACCGTCATCGGCCCTCCACGAACTTCTGCCGGGCGCGGTCGCCCGCGCCGCTGAGGTTGAGCTCGAAGGTGAAACCCTGCTCGAACCGGTAGGACCGCTTCACGTCGACCGGGTCGATGCCGTTGAGCGCCTGCTTGGCCGCCCGGATCACGACCGGGTCCTTGGCCGCGATCGACTCCGCGACCGCCCGCGCCGCCGCCGGCAGCCCGCCGGTGGTCGCAACCTCGTGGACGGCGCCGAAGCGGTGCAGGTCGGCGGCGGTGACCGTGCGGCAGGTGTAGACCATCGCCCGCATCAGCCGCGGTGGCACGAGCCGGGCCAGGTGGGTGGCCGCGCCGAGCGCGCCCCGGTCGACCTCGGGCAGGCCGAAGGTGGCGTCGTCGGCGGCGACGATCAGGTCGGCGTTGCCGGCCAGGCCGATGCCGCCGCCGAGGCAGAATCCCTGGACGGCGGCGATCACCGGGACCGGGCAGTCGTAGACGGCGGCGAACGCGGCGGCGCATCCCCGGTTCGCGGCGAGCAGCGCCTGGTGGCCCTCGTCGCGCTGCATCTCCTTGAGGTCGACCCCGGCGCAGAAGCCCCGGCCGCGTGCGGAGAGCACCACCACCCGGGTCGCCGGGTCGTCGCCGGCGGCGGTGAGCAGGTCGGCGATGGACTGCCAGCCGGCCGCCGGCACCGCGTTGACCGGCGGAAAGTCGATCACCACCTCGGCGACGGCGCCGGGTTCCAGGTGTACGCCCATGCCCGGAGTCTAACCAAGCGCTTGCTTGGTGAGCTAGCGTGACGGCATGGACTTCACCGGTCGCCGCGTGGTCGTCACCGGCGGCACCCGCGGGATCGGCTCCGCGATCGCGGCCGCCTTCCTCGCAGCCGGCGCGAGGGTGCTGGTCTGCGGCCGCGGCTCCTACGACGGGCCGGCCGGCTTCGTGCGCGCCGACATCCGCGACCCCGGGCAGGCCGCCGCGCTGATCGCCGCGGCTCAGGAGCGGCTCGGCGGCGTGGACGTGCTGGTGAACAACGCGGGCGGGGCTCCCGCCGTCCCGGCCGCGACCGCGTCGCCCCGGCTGCACGCGAAGATCGTCGAGCTCAACCTGGTCGCCCCGTTGCACGTCTCGCAGGCGGCCAACGCGGTGATGCAGGCGCAGCCCGGCGGGGGCGTGATCCTCATGGTGGGCAGCGTCAGCGGCACGCGACCGTCGCCGGGCAGCGCCGCCTACGGCGCGGCCAAGGCCGGCCTGCACCACCTCGCGACCAGTCTCGCGGCGGAGTGGGCGCCGGCCGTCCGGGTCAACTGCGTCGTCCCCGGCCCGATCGAGGGTCTCCTCGACCCCGAGGCGGTGGCGCGCACGGTGCCCATGGGGCGGGCGGCGGCACCCGGGGACGTCGCCGGGGTCTGCCTGCTGCTGGCCTCGCCGCTGGCGTCCTACGTGACCGGGGCGTCCGTCGCGGTGCACGGCGGCGGTGAGTGGCCGGGGTATCTGGCGGACCCGCGCGATGCGGCGTACCGTGCGCAGAAATAGAACCTGTTCCAAAAAAAGAGGTGCCCGATGGTTCTTTCGATCAAGACGAAGCGGGACGCGATCGGCCTGTCCACCGGCGAGCTGCTGATCGGTGGCGCCTGGCGTGCCGCGGCCGACGGCCGCACGTGGACCCACCGGCACCCGGCCACCGGGGAACAGGTCGGCGACTTCGCGGTCGCCTCGCCGGCCGACGTGGACGCGGCCGTGCGCGCCGCCCGGCAGACCTTCGACGAGGGCTCGTGGCCGCGGTCGCGGGCCAAACAGCGGATCACCGTGCTGCGCCGGGCGGCCGAGCTGATCCGCGCACACACCGACGAGCTGCGCACCCTGCAGGCGCTCGACAACGGCGTGCCGCTGACCTTCGGCGACGAGTACGCGATGTCGGTCGAGTGCGTCGCCGACGTCTTCGACCACCACGCCGGCTGGGTCGACAAGCTGGCCGGCGAGACGCTGCCCGGCTATCAGGGCGGCGACCACCTGGTGATGACCCTGCGCGAGCCGGTCGGGGTGGTGGCCGCGGTGGTGCCGTGGAACGGCCCGCTGCTGCTCACCGCGCAGAAGGTCGCACCGGCCCTGGCGGCCGGCTGCACGGTCGTGCTCAAGCCGTCGGAGCTCGCCTCGTTCTCGGTGCTGCGCCTGGCGAAGCTGCTGGAGGAGGCCGGGCTTCCGGCGGGCGTGCTCAACGTGGTGACCGGCCCGGGCGACCCGACCGGCGAGGCGCTGATCACCCACCCGCTGATCGACAAGATCACGTTCACGGGCAGCCGGGCGGTCGGCAGACGGGTCCTCGCCGCCGCGTCCGACGGCATGAAACGGGTCAGTCTGGAGCTCGGCGGCAAGAGCCCGTCGATCGTCTTCCCGGACGCCGAGGTGTACGCGGCCGCCACCCTCACCATGGGCACCGTGACGCTCGGCCTCTCCGGCCAGGCGTGCGTGGCGCACTCGCGGGCGCTGGTCCACCGGGACGTGTACGACGAGTTCCTGGCCATCGCGCAGGGCATGACGACGCTGGTGACCTACGGCGACCCGTTCGACCCGGAGGTCACCGCGTCGCCACTGATCAACGACCGGCAGCTGGCGCGGGTGCTCGGCTACATCGAGCGCGGGCAGGCCGAGGGCGCCCGGCTGGTGTGCGGCGGCGGACGCCCGGACGGCGACCTGTCCGCCGGCAACTTCGTCGAGCCGGCCGTCTTCGCCGACGTCGCCAACAGCGCGACGATCGCCCAGGAGGAGATCTTCGGGCCGGTGCTCGCGGTCGTGCCGTTCACCGATGAGGAGGAGGCGATCCGGCTGGCCAACGACACGTCGTACGGGCTGGCAGCCACGGTCTACACCACGGACGTGAAGCGGGCGATCCGGATGGCCCGGGCGGTTCGCGCCGGGACGGTGGGCATCAACGGCTACCAGTTGGAGCCGCACGTGGCGTTCGGCGGGTTCGGCCAGTCGGGGCTCGGGCGCGAGGGTGGCCGGGCGTCGATCGAGGCTTACACGGAGCTCAAGACGGTCCTGATCCCCACGGGCGACGAGATGATGTAGCCCGGCCCGCCACCGCCTCAGCCGGTGAGGCGGCGGTGGTCCCAGCTGATCACCCGGGTCGGCCTGACCAGGTAGGCCACCCGCTTGGTCGCCGCGTGGGCGACGTAGAGCTCCAGGGCGGCGGCCACCTCGGCGGGCGGCAGGTCGCCGACCACCGGGCTGGGCATCCGCGCGGCGACGAGCCGGCCGACCTCGGTCACCCCGGCGAGGTCGCCGATCACGGTCACCTCGCCGGTCACCTGCACGCCGCGCAGCTCGAAGTAGTCGTCGCCGTCCTCGACCAGGCAGGTCACCCGCGGGTCGCGGGCCAGGTTGCGCGCCTTCTGCGAGGCCCGGTAGGTCCAGAACGCGATCCGGTCGTCGCGCATCCCGTAGAACATGCTGACCAGGTGCGGCGTGCCGTCCGGGTTGATGGTGGCGAGTTGCAGCTTGTGGCTGTCCGCCAGCAGCGCGGAGATCTCGGACGCGGGCATCGATACGGTGTCGCGCTGTTTCACGGGGCCTCCCCGAAGGTCTCGCCGGCCAGCGGCAGCGTCTCCGCGCAGACGAAGCCGGGGCGCGGCGGGCCGGCGGTGAAGACCTTGCCCAGCGTGGCGTCCAGCTCGTCGAGAGTCCACTGCCCGCCCGGGGCGTGGAAGGCGGCCCGGACCGTCGGCGGCCCGAGCAGCGCCACCACGTCGCCGTGCGCCACGAAGACCTCCCCGGTGATCCGTTCCCCGGCGGGCCCGGCCAGGTAGGTGACCAGCGGCGCGACGCGATCGGGGGAGAGCGGGTCGGGACCGTCCGGCGACGGGCCCATCAGGGAGCCGGTCATCGCTGTCCGGGCGCGCGGGCAGATGGCGTTGGCGCGCACGCCGTACCGCTCACAGCCGCGCGCGGTGGCCAGGGTGAGCGCGACGATCCCGCCCTTGGCGGCGGCGTAGTTGGGCTGCCCGGCGGAGCCGAGCAGGAAGGCCTCGGAGGCGGTGTTCACGATCCGGGCGTAGACCGGGCCACCGGCCGCCTTGCTCCGCTCCCGCCAGTGCGCCGTGGCCAGCCGCGTGGTCACGAAGTGCCCGCGCAGGTGCACCCGGATCACGGTGTCCCACTCCTGCTCGGACATCGAGAAGATCATCCGATCGCGCAGCACCCCGGCGTTGTTGATCAGGATGTCGATTCCGCCGAACGCGGCCAGCAGCGCCTCCCCGGTCGACCACTCGGCGATGTCGCCGGGGCAGACCGCGGCCTCCGGGATCTCCGCGGCCACCTCGTCGAGCCCGGGGCCGGGCAGGTCGTTGAGCACGACACGGGCGCCTTCGCCGGCCAGCGCTCGGGCCTCCGCCGCGCCGAGGCCCTGGCCGGCGCCGGTGACCACGGCGATCCTGCCGTCGAGGGACCCCATCTCAGTATCCCGGCCCGGCCAGCAGCCCGCCGTCGGCGAGGAACTCGGCGCCGGTCGTGTAGGACGACTCGTCCGAGGCGAGGAACGCGACCAGCCGGGAGATCTCGATCGGCTCGGCGAACCGGGCGATCGGCAGCGACTTGAGGAACGCGGCCGGGTCGACGCCGGTCAGATGCTCGGCGGCGGCGATCGCCATCGAGGTCATCACGCCGCCGGGGTGCACCGAGTTGACCCGGATGCCGGACGGGCCGAGCTCCTGCGCCGCGGACCGGGTGATGCCGCGGATGCCGAACTTGCTGGCGCTGTACGCCGACAGGCCGGCCGCGCCGGCGAAACCCTCGATCGACGACACGTTCACGATCGAGCCGCCGCCGGCCGCGATCATCGGCGGCGCGGCGAAGTGCACGCCGAGCCAGCAGCCGACCAGGTTCACGTCGAGGACCCGGCGGAACTCGGCCGGGTCCATCTCGGCGATCGGCCCGTGCCTCAGGATGCCGGCGTTGTTGACCAGAACATCGATTCTCCCGTACGCGTCGAGCGTGGCCCGGATCGCGGCGGCCCAGTCCGCCTCGCTGGTCACGTCGTGGTGCACGTAGACACCACCGAGCCCCGCGGCGACCGCCGCGCCCTTGTCGTCGAGCACGTCCCCGAGCACCACCCGGGCGCCCTCGGCGGCGAAGTGCCGGGCGTGCGACTTGCCCATGCCGCGGGCCCCGCCGGTGATGAGAGCGACCTTGCCGTCCAGACGGCCCATGGCGAACCTCCCAAGCGCTTGCTTGGTACGGTAACACCGTCAGCGCGCGATGATGCCGTCGAAAAGCAGCCGGAGCAGACCGTCGACGATCTCGTCGGTGCTCCACGACTTCCCCCGCGCCTGCTTCCACGACGTGGGGATCCAGAGGATGTCGCGCAGCAGGCGGTAGGCCAGCCGGGCGTCGAGATCGGGACGGAACTGGCCGTCCTGCTTGCCCCGCTCCAACTGGTCGAGCCACGTCTGCTCGATCTCCTTCATCGCCGTACGCAGATAGGCGAAGCGTTTCTGGGCACTGAAATAGGCCCAGTCGTTCTGCAGCATGGTGAGCGCGGCCCGGTGCCGGCTCAGCGCCGCCGTGCTGAAGCGCACCATCCGCTCGATCGCGGCGCGAGGGTCGTCGACGCCCGCGACCGCCTCGCGGTAACCGCCGAGCACGTCGTCGAGGAACCCGCGCAGGATCTCGTCGCCGATCGACTCCTTGGAGTCGAAGTGGTGGTAGAGACTGCCGGACAGGATGCCGGCGGCGTCCGCGATCTCCCGGACCGTGGTGGCCCGGAATCCCTTCTCCGCGAACAGGTCGGCGGCCAGCCGGATCAGATGGGTCCGGCGCTCCGACGGCGGCGCCGCCTTCTTCGTGGTCGTCACCTGGCCGATTATGGCCCACCCGACCAATCGCTTGCTCGGGCGCGCGCCTCCGCCTAGCGTAGAACGTGTTCTAATTCCTTGAGGGAGGTGGCGAGGTGCGGGCCGCGGTACTCCACGATCTGGGCGAGAAACTCGACATTCGCGACGATGTGACGGTGCTCGGGCCGGGCCCGGGCGAGATCCGGATCCGCGTGCGCGCGGCCGGGGTCTGCCACTCCGATCAGTCCGCCCGTGACGGCGGCCTGCCCCAGCCGATGCCCGCGGTGCTCGGCCACGAGGCGGCCGGTGACGTGATCGAGGTCGGCGACGGGGTGGACGACCTGGCCGCCGGCGACCGGGTGATCGTGAACTGGCTGCCCTCCTGCGGCACCTGCGCCGAGTGCCGGCGCGGCGAGCCGTTCCTGTGCATGACCCACGTGATGGCCGGCTACGCGCTGCCCCGGTTCATGGCCGGCGACCTGCCGATCTTCGGGATGGCCGGGTGCGGCGCGTTCGCCGAGGAGATGGTGGTGCCACGGATCGGCGCCGTGCCGATCGAGGCCGACGTGCCCTACGACGTGGCCGCGCTGGTCGGCTGTGGCGTGATGACCGGGGTCGGCGCCGTCGTCAACACCGCCCGGGTCCGGCCGGGCGACACCGTCGTGGTGATCGGCTGCGGTGGCGTCGGCATCGCCGCGATCCAGGGCGCCCGGGTCTCCGGCGCCGCGATCATCGCCGCCGTCGACACCGTGCCGGCCAAGCTCGACGTGGCCCGCCGCTTCGGCGCCACCCACGCGGTCGCTCCCGAGCAGCTCAGCGACCTGGTCACCGGGATCACCGGCGGCGAGGGCTTCGATTACGCCTTCGACGTGGTGGCCCTCCCGCAGACCCTGCGCACTGCTTGGACCGCGGCCCGCCGCGGCGGCACGGTCGTCGTGGTCGGCGCCGGCCGGGCCGAGCACCTGGTCGAGTTCAACCCCTTCGAACTGCTCTTCGAGGGAAAGCGGATCATTCCTTCGCTGTACGGATCGGCGTACCCCCCGCGGGACTTCCCGAAGCTCATCGCGTTGTGGCGGGCCGGGCGGCTGGACCTGGCGGGCATGATCTCGCACCGGCTGCGGCTGGAGCAGGCCGACGAGGCGCTCGCCGCGCTCGGCCGGGGCGATGTGATCCGCCAGGTGATCGTCTCGGACCCGGGCGCCTGACATGCGGCTGGGCATTCAGCTCGGCTACGGCGGGGAGGGCTTCGCGCAGGCGGTGGACGAGGTCGCCGAGTTCGAGGCGGCCGGCGCCGACCTGGTGGTGGTGCCCGAGGCGTACAGCTTCGACGCGGTCAGCCAGCTCGGCTACCTCGCCGCCCGCACCACCCGGATGGAGCTGGCCTCCGGGGTGATGCAGCTCTACACCCGGACACCGACGCTGACCGCGATGACCGCGGCCGGCCTCGACTACGTCTCCGGCGGGCGGTTCTCGCTCGGCCTCGGCGCCTCCGGCCCGCAGGTGATCGAGGGCTTTCACGGGGTCGCGTACGACGCGCCGCTGGCCCGGACCAGGGAGATCGTGGAGATCTGCCGACGGGTGTGGCGGCGGGAGACGCTGGTGCACGAGGGGGAGCGCTACCGGATCCCGCTGCCGCCCGCCCGGCCCCTGAAGCTGATCAACCGGCCGGTCCGCGACCGCATCCCGATCCTGCTGGCCGCCATGGGACCGCGCAACGTCGCCCTCGCGGCCGAGATCGCCGACGGCTGGCAGGCGCTCTTCCTCGACCCGGCGGTGTCGCCGGAGGTGTTCGGCCCGGCGCTCGCCGAGGGTCGCGCGCGCCGGGACCCGGCGCTCGGGCCGCTGGACGTCATGGTGCCGCTGCCGTTCGCGGTGGCCGAGCCCACCGACCACCTGCTGGCTCGGCATCGCGCTCAGCTGGCCCTCTACATCGGCGGGATGGGGACCTTCGCCGGCGACCTGGTCCGCCGGTACGGCTACGTGGCCGAGACGGCGACGATCCGGGAGCTGTTCCGGAGCGGCCGGCGGGCCGAGGCGGCCGCGGCCGTTCCCGAGCGGCTGGTGCACGCGACGGCGCTGGTCGGACCACCGGCCGACCTGCGCGACCGGGTTGCCCGGCTGGCCGCTGCGGGCGTGACCACGCTGCTGGTCTCGCCGCTGGCGGCAACCCGCGCGGAACGGGTCAAGGAAGTCGTGGAGTTGAAACACGTTCTCATAGACGGATCCCTTTGACATCATGGGCAGCGCGGATCGATAGTAGAACGCGTTATAGCTCCAACGTCCGAGGAGCTCACATGTCCGGTCACCTCAAACGGCGCCAGGTTCTGGCCGGCGCCGCCGCTCTCGGAACCGGCCTGGTCGCCGGTTCGTCCGCGCTCGGCAGCCCGGCACGGGCCGCCCAGGCCTCGTACGACGTCGTGGTCGTCGGTTGTGGCGCCGCCGGGATGACCGCGGCGCTGCGCGCCGCGAAACGCGGTCTCAGCGTCCTGGTCGTGGAGAAGGCGCCGACCTTCGGCGGCTCGGCGGCCCGCTCCGGCGCCGGCATCTGGATCCCGAACAACCAGGTCATCCTCGCCGCCGGGGTGCCGGACACCCCGGCCAAGGCGGCCGCCTACCTCGCCGCGGTCGTGGACGGTGACGTGCCGACCGCCAAGCAGCAGGCCTTCCTCGACAACGGGCCGTCGATGATCTCGTTCGTGACGGCGAACAGCCCGCTGCGCTTCCGCTACATGGACGGCTACTCCGACTACTACCCCGAGCTGCCCGGCGGCATCGCCCGCGGCCGCTCGATCGAGCCGGACCTGTTCGACGGCAAGCTGCTCGGCGCGGAGCTGGCCAACCTCAACCCGGCGTACCTGGCGACCCCGGCCGGCCTGACCGTGTTCAGCGCCGACTACAAGTGGCTGAACCTGTCACTGGTCAACGTCGAGGGCACGGCTGTCGCGGCCGAGTGCGTCGCCCGCTACACCGCCGCGGTGCTGGCCGGGAAGACCCCGCTGACCATGGGACAGGCGCTGGCCGGGGCCCTGCGCGCCGGGCTGGCCTCGGCCGGGGTGCGGGTCTGGCTGAACACGCCGCTGACCGATCTGCTGATCGACGCCGGCGGGCGGGTCACCGGGGTCGTCGTCACCCGCGGTGGCGTCGCGACCAGTGTCACCGCCACCCGGGGCGTGCTGGTGGCGGCCGGCGGTTTCGAGCACAACCTGTCGATGCGCCTGGCCTACCAGCGGCAGCCGATCGGCGTCGACTGGACGGTGGGCGCCAGGGAGAACACCGGCGACGGGATCCGGGCCGGGCTGCTCGCCGGCGCGGCCACCGACTTCCTCGAGGACGCGTGGTGGGGGCCGGCCATCCCGCTGCCCGACGAGCCGTACTTCTGCCTGGCCGAGCGGACGTTGCCGGGCAGCATCCTGGTCAACAGCACCGGGAAGCGGTTCGTCAACGAGGCCGCGCCCTACAGCGACGTCGTGCACGTCATGTACGACAAGAACGGGGTCACCCCGGACATCCCGTCCTGGCTGATCTTCGACCAGAACTACCGCAACCGGTACCTGTTCCGCGACATCGCGCCGGCGTCACCGTTCCCGGACTCCTGGTACTCCTCCGGCGCGGTCGTCAAGGACGTCACGCTCGGCGGGCTCGCCGCCAGGACCGGGGTGCCGGCGCCGGCGCTGTCGGCGACCGTCGCCCGGTTCAACGGGTTCGCGCTCACCGGCAAGGACGTCGACTTCCATCGCGGCGACAGCGCCTACGACCACTACTACACCGACCCGGCGGTCATCCCGAACTCCTGCCTCGCGCCGCTCTGGCTGGCCCCGTACTACGCCTGCAAGATTGTGCCGGGTGACCTCGGCACCAAGGGCGGCCTGCGGACCGACCCGCGCTCCCGGGTGCTGCGGGCCGACGGCTCGGTCATCCCCGGGCTGTACGCGGCCGGCAACTCCAGCGCCGCGGTGATGGGGCACAGCTACGCGGGTGCCGGCTCCACCATCGGCCCCGCCATGACCTTCGGTTACATCGCGGCGGACGAGATGGCGGGTGCCTGAGATGACCAGTCGTCGCACCCTGCTGCGTGCCGCCGCTCTCGGCGCCCCGGCCGCCGTGCTGTTCGCGAGAGCCGCCGCCGCCGGGGCCGCTCTGGCCGACGGCGACCACGTGCCGGCCCTGGTCGTGGGCAGTGGTTACGGCGGCTCCGTCGCCGCGCTGCGCCTGACCCAGGCCGGCGTCGCCACCGCCGTCGTCGAGATGGGCATGGCGTGGAACACCGCCGGCCCGGACGGCGCGATCTTCTGCGACATGCTCGACCCGGACCAGCGCTCGTACTGGCTGCGCACCACCACCGACCAGCCGGTCGGCTATTTCCTCGGGATCGGCGCCAACAAGTCGATCACCCGGTACACCGGGGTGCTGGACTCGGAGAAGTTCGCCGGCATCCGGGTCTACCAGGGCCGGGGCGTCGGCGGCGGCTCGCTGGTCAACGGCGGCATGGCCGTGGTGCCCAAGCGCGACTACCTCGCCGAGATCCTGCCCTCGGTCGACGTCGCCGCGATGTACGCCACGTACTTCCCGCGCGCCAACGCCGCCCTCGGCGTCAACGCCATCGACACCGCCTGGTTCGAGACCGCCGACTGCTACCGGTACGCGCGGGTCAGCCGGGACCAGGCCCAGGCGTCCGGTTACACCACGACGTTCCTGAACAACGTGTACGACTTCGGCTACATGGCGAAGGAACAGGCCGGCACGGTGCCCCGGTCGGCACTGGCGAGCGAGGTCATCTACGGCAACAACCACGGCAAGCGGTCACTGGACAAGACCTACCTCGCGGCGGCCGCGGCCACCGGGCGGCTGACGATCACCGCACAGCACGTGGTCACCGCCGTCGCCCCGAACAGCCTGGGTGGCTTCTCGGTGACGATGAACCAGATCGACACCGCCGGCGCCACGGTCGCCGTCAAGACCGTACGCGCGGATCGGGTCTTCTTCGCCGCAGGCAGTGTCGGCACCAGCAAGTTGCTCGTCGCGATGCGCGCGCAAGGCCGGCTGCCGGATCTGCCGGACGCGGTCGGGCAGGGCTGGGGCAACAACGGCAACGTCATGGTGGCGCGCGCCCAGCACCTGTGGAACACCACCGGCGCGCTGGAATCGGGCATGCCGGCCATGGGCATCGACAACTGGGCGGACGCGGCCGGTCCGGTCTTCGCCGAGATCGCGCCCTTCCCGGCCGGCACCGAGCTGTGGATCAGCCTTTACCTGGCGATAACCAAAAACCCGAACAGGGCCCGATTCTTGTACGATTCCTCGACCGGGACGGTCGGACTCAGCTGGCAGACGGCGCAGAACCAGCCGGCCGTCACCGCGGCGAAACGGGTCTTCGACACCATCAACAAGGCGCAGGCCACGGTGTATCGCAGCGACCTGTTCGGGGCGAACAAGGTCTGGGGCGACGACTTCACCTACCACCCGCTCGGCGGCTGCGTGCTCAACGTGGCGACCGACAACTACGGCCGGCTGCCCGGCTACCCGGGGTTGTACGTGATGGACGGCTCGCTGATCCCGGGCAGCACCGGGGTCAATCCATTCGTCACGATCACCGCCCTGGCCGAGCGCAACATCGAGCGGATCATCGCCACCGACCTGACCTGACGTCCGGGTGGCGGGCGTCGCGGCGCCCGTCACCCGGCCTTCCCGTCGGTCCGCTCAGTCGAGCCAGGTCTCCCAGGTGGTGCGGTGCGCCTCGGCCCACTTCTTGGCGGCGTCCTCGGCGGACAGGTGGTTCTGGGTCATGTCCCGGGCGACCTCGTTCTGGTCGGCGTTGGTCCAGGTCCAGTTCCGGATGAAACCGGCCGCCGGCGAGCCCGAGTCGACGAACGCCTTCCGGCCGATCTTGTCGAGGTCGTACGGCTGGTAGTCGCACGCGATCTTGTCCGGGACGCTGTCGCAGCCGGGGGTGTACCTCGGCAGCGGGACGTGCACCAGCTTGACGTCGGTCAGCAGCCACTGCGGCTCGTAGAAGTAGCCGAGCAGCGGCGTCTTGTTCTTCTGCGCCTGCCGGAACGCGGCGATCAGCTTGTCCTCGCTGCCGGCGTAGACCATGGTGTAGTCCAGCTTGAGGTTCGTGATCAGCGCGGTGTCGTTGGTGACGAACGACGGGTCACCGGCCAGGAACTGTCCCTTGTCGCCGGACTTCGCCGTCCGGAACAGCTCGACCCGGTCGTTGAGCTTGGTCCAGTCGGTGATGTCCGGGTACTCCTCGGCCATCCACGGCGGGACGTACCAGCCGATGATGCCCTTGTTGCCGGTCAGGCCCATCTCGACGGCGACCTTCTGGCCGTCGATGTACTTGCGCTTCAGGTCGTCGTGGCCCCAGTTCTCCAGGATCACGTCGACACTGCCGTCGGACAGGCCCGCCCACGAGGTGGTCTCGCTCAGCTGGGTGGCCACCACCTGACAGCCGAGCTCCGTCTTGAGCAGGTATCCGACGACGGCGGCGTCGGCGGCGTACCCGGACCAGGGGTTGACCGCGATGTTGACCTTGCCGCAGCTGGCCTGGGCGGGTGCCCCGGGCGGTGGGGTGATCGCCGCCTCGGTGCCCGAGCAGCCGGCCAGCGCCGCGAGGCCGAGCACGGCCAGCGCCCGGGCGAGCCCGCGCCTCACCACGTCGACTCCGCCCGGGCCCGGCCCGCGCGCTTGGCGAGCACCTCCTCGGTGAGCGAGACCAGCACGTTCTTCACCGACTCGCGGTCGCGGGCGTCGCACTCCACCATCGGGATGCCCGCGCTGACGCCCAGCGCGTCGCGGACCTCGTCGGGGGAGAAGCGTTGCGCGCCGGTGAACCGGTTGACGCCGATGATGAACGGGATCTCGTGCTCCTCGAAGTAGTCGATCGCGGGGAAGGAGTCCTCGATCCGCCGCGTGTCGACCAGCACGATCGCGCCGAGCGCGCCGGTGACCAGGTCGTCCCAGAGGAACGCGAAGCGGTCCTGCCCGGGCGTGCCGAACAGGTAGAGCAGCAGCGCGTCGTCGAGGGTGATCCGGCCGAAGTCGAGGGCGACCGTGGTGGTGGTCTTCTCGGAGACCGCGGACGTGTCGTCGATACCGATCGACTTCTCCGTCATCTCGGCCTCGGTGACCAGCGGTTCGATCTCGGAGATGGCACCCACGAAAGTGGTCTTGCCGACCCCGAAACCGCCGCTGATGACGATCTTGACAGCGATGGGGTGCGCTGCCGACGGCTCGCTAGAGCGCCCGGACACGATCCCTGATCCTTTCGATCAAACTGGTGGAGAGCTCCTCGGGCTGTTGTTCCACGGCGAGGAATCCTTGAGTGATCAGATCGGCCACGATCACCCGGACCACGCCGAGCGGCGCGCGCAGCGCCACCGACAGGTCCGCGACCGACCGTGGGGACTGCGCGAGCTCGACGATGCGCCGCGACTCGAAGCGCAGCGGGGCCGACAGCGCGGCCGGGGCCGCGCGCAGCAGCGTCTCGACCCGCAGGCCGTCCTGCATCGGCTGGGTGCGCCCGTTGGTGAGCATGAACGGGCGGATCACCGGATCCTCGTCCAGCTCGCCGGAGTGCAGCCCGGACGACCGGCTACCCGCATACGGCAACGCCCCGGGCTCGGCGTCCCAATTGGTCCCGCTCATCGCGGTAGGTGTTGCCGGGACTCTGCGATCAACGCCGGCGTGAGCAGGCCGCCGAAGCGGTCGGCGAGCAGCGAGATCTCGTAGCCGACCAGGCCGAGATCGGACTCGCTGCCGGCCACCACGCCGAGGACGCTGCCACCGGAGATGACCGACACCAGCAGGAAGCCCCGGTGCATCTCGATCATGATGAGTTTCAGGCCGTCGAAGTCGTACTTGCGCGACGCGCTGCGGGCCAGGCTGGCCAGGCTGGAGACGATGGCGGCCAGTTGGTCCGCCTCGGCCCGGTTCAGCCCGTCCGAGCTGGCGATCAGCAGCCCGTCCGAGGACACCGCGACGGCGTCACGCACACCGTCCGTCTGGTGTACGAAGTTGCCGAGCAGCCAATTGAACTGGTGCCGGTCCGCCGAGGTGTCAACGCTCATCATTCTTCTTTCCAGGTTGCTGCCAAGGGGCCATTTCGGGGTACCGGTCACGACAACCCCGCTGTTTCGGCGTTACCACGCTGAATGCCACCGCGTAGCGCGTTGAGCCGGTCCCGCACCGCCTCCGGCGAGTCGCTGATCGGGGCCGGGCGCTCCACCGGCGCGGTGCTGGGCGCGTCCGCCCGTGGCTGGCCACGCTGCGCGCGGGGGATGCGCTTGCGCAGGCCGTTCGGAGTCCGCGGGGCGTCGTCGCCGGACGGGCCGGGCACGGTGTCGTCGACCACCACGTACTCGATGGCGGTTGCCGTGAGGGTCCGGTCGGCGGTGGCGACCGTGCTGGTCACGGCCGCGGCGGGGGCCTGCTCGGCGGTGAGCCGCCGCTGCGGGCGGGCCGGTTCGACCGTGGCGGTGACCTGCCGGGCCGGCGACCGGGCCGGCCGGCCCGCGGTGACCGCCGGCTGGTCGGTCAGGATCTCGGCGGGCAGCGTGATCCGGGCCGTCACGCCGGTCACCGGCGACGGGGTGAGCTGGACCTCGATGCCCATCTGCTGGGCCAGCCGGCCGACCACGTAGTGGCCGAGGAACCGGGCCGGCGCGGTGATGAAGTCACCCTCGCCGCGCAGTCGCGCGTTGGCCCGCTGCATCTCCTCCGGGGTCATCCCGACGCCCTGGTCGGTGACCGCGATCAGGTAGCCGGTGCCGATCCGGCGGCCGTGGATCTCCACGTCCATGTCCGGCGGGGAGAACGACAGGCCGTTCTCGATCAGCTCGGCGAGCATGTGCGCGATGCCGCTGACCGTGGAGCCGGCCACCAGCACGTCGTCCACCCGGCGCAGCGTGACCCGGCGGTACTCCTCGACCTCGGAGACCGCGGCGCGGATCACGTCCGGGACCATCAGCGGCTCGGAGAGCTGCCGCGGGCTCGCCGCGCCGACCAGGACCAGCAGGCTCTCCGCGTTCCGGCGCATGCGGGTGGCCAGGTGGTCGAGCTCGAAGAGGTTCGCCAGGCCGGTCGGGCTGGCCTCCTCCCGCTCCAGCTTGGTGATGAAGGCGAGCTGGCGGCGGAGCAGGTTCTGGTTGCGCCGGCCCAGGTTGGCCAGCGACTCGGCGGTGGTCCGGCGCAGCACCGCCTGCTCGGTGGCGAGCGCGTACGCCGTCTCCTGCACCCGGTCGAACGCGTCGGCCACCAGCAGGACCTCGTCGCTGGAGCCGCGGGGCACGAGCACCGGTGGTGGCGCCTCGGTGGCGGTGCCGGCCGAGGCCCGCTGCACCGCCTCCGGCAGCTGGGTGCTGGCCAGCTGGTTGGCCTCGCCGGCCAGCAGCGCCAGCGGCCGGGCCACCGACTTCGAGGCGACCGTGGCGAGCCAGACCGAGCCGGCCAGGCAGAGCAGCACGGCGCCGAGCAGCACGCCCATCCGGGTCGAGGCGTCGTCCTTCAGCGCCGCGGCGCGCGCCGTGATGACCGAGCCGACGTGGTGCTGCAACTGCAGCATGTCGTCCAGCACGGTGGTCTGCGCGGACCACCAGGACTGCGGGTTGACCTGGAGATACTTGCCGTCGCCGGAGAGCAGCGCGAGCCGCTCGAAGTAGGCCGCCTCGCGCGCCGCACCGGTGTCCATGGTGTAGTCGCGGCCCTGTTTCGCGGCCTGGTCGGCGTAGCGGTCGAAGGCGGTCAGCGACGCGTCCCGGGTCGCCCGCATGGTCACGAACTGGAGGAACTCGCCCCGCTTGAAACCGCTGGCGGAGAAGACCCCGTTGAGGAACGCCCGCTCCTGGGCGGTGGCCTCCTTGACCGCGCCGAGCGACTCCAGCGCGGCCGCGCCCTGGCGCAGCTCGGCGTCGCCGGTGCTGTCCAGGTCGAAGTCGAGGTTGCCGAGGTCGGCGATCCGCGCGGTGTAGTAGCCGACGGTGGCGACCTGCTTGCCGGAGCCGGTGTCGGTGCCGGCCCGGACGCTGGTCAGGCCGTCCAGCGCCTGGACCGCGACGGAGACCCGGTCGGCGACCGTACCGCCGCCGGTGGTCAGCCGCTCCACCTCGCCGCGGCGCAGGTCGACCTGGTTGCGGGCGCGCTGCAGCTCGGTGCTGAACGCGTCGTTGCCGCCGAGCAGGCCTGCCGCCAGGCCACGTTCGGTCTGCAACCCCTGGACCAGTTCCTGGACCGCGAGGTCGAGGGTGACGGCGTGCGCGGTCGCGGCGGCCGTACGGTAGTTGTCGATCTCGCTGACCGCCACGATGGTGAGCAGCACCAGGGTGGTCGCGACGGGTAGGGCCAGGGTGCGGACCACGCGCTGGCGGATGGTGCCGCCGGTCCGGCGACGCCGAGTCGCCCGGTCCGTGGGACCGGCGCTGGGCTCGGGCGGGTTGTCCCCGACCGGCTCGGACTGCTCGGCGTCCTCAGCGTGGACGGACAAGCGATCAGCTCCTCTGTCGACTGCCGGCCCGGGCGCGGTCACGGCCGGCAGGCAAAGTCGAATTCACTACGGAAATACCGTTACGTGGTGATGCAAAGTCGAGAGGCGGAACAGCGCGAAATGCGGCCCCGGGGGAATGGGGCCGATCCTCCATGATCGCCGGAATAGGATCTGCCCTTTGTCCTTGGTGGTCAACACCGCGGGGCGAAATTTACTGCGCTGCAACCTCTTTATGCAGCTACGCGACTACTCCCGGTCATATGGGAGCGCTCTCAGTCGCTCCCTGTGAACTTGCTGCCAACGCCGCCCGCGCGACGCCCGCCCGGCACGAAGCCCGGCCGCCGGGGACGCGGGCCGCTCGGCCCGGCGAAAACACGGGACCGGATCCGGCGGCGGGGCGGCCTTTCCGGATTGGTGACCGGTCGGCGTCAGAATTGATTCTTCCGCCCGATCCGGCGCGGCAAAGGCGGGTGACCGAATGGGTCAGGGCGCGGCCGGGGCGATCGTGGTCGCCATCCGGCGCAGCGCGGCGGTCAGGTCCGCCGCCGACGGCGCCTGCTCCGGGTCGATCAGCCACTGGGTCAGGACACCGGTCAGCAGCGCCTGGTGAAACGTGCCCACCGCGACCGTCTCCGCCGGTGTGGCCGGGATCGGCGAGACGTCGAACAGCTCGGCCAGCCCCAGCCGCGCCGCCGCCAGCCCGCCGGCGAGCTGGTCGCGGACCTCGGTCTGGTGCTGGCTCTGGGTCAGCGCCTCGAGCTGCATCGCCCACAGCGCGCGGTGCGCCTGGAACGACTCGATGATCCGCACCCAGACCGCCTCGAAGCGCTCCAGCGGGCCGGCGTCGGCCAGGTCGTCGGCGGCCAGCGCCTTCGACATCTCGTCGCCCCACTCCTGCATGATCTGGAACAGGGCGGCGTTGAGCAGGGCCTCGGTCGAGCGGTAGTGATAGCCGATGGCGGCCAGGCTGGTGCCGGCGGCGGTCGAGATGTCGCGCGCCGTGGTGCGGGCGTAGCCCTTCTCGTACAGGCAGTGTTTCGCGCCCTCCAGCAGAGCCTCTCGATTTCCCATGGCGGCGATCCTACTCGTCTAAGACATCCGTATGAAACGAAAGTACAAGGCTTTTCCGCAGGTAGAGCGACGGGTGCGGGGCCCGGCTCAGCCGGGCCCCGCATGAATCGGACGGAAGGGGATTTACTTGCCGTCCACCGAGAAGGCGTAGAACGTTCCGGTGGTGAAGCTGCCCGTGGTGCCCGCCCCGAGGGCGAACTTCTGGTAGCCGTTGCCCCAGTAGACGACCCCGTCGACGACGGCCGCGCCGGCGTTCGACGAGTACGGCGCCGCGAAGTCCCAGAGGATGCTGCCGGTCGCCGAGTCCATCGCGTACATGTGCCCGCTGGTGTCACTGCCGTAGAGCACGTCCGCGGCCACGGTCAGCGGCCCCCACGCGAAGCCCGGGTTCGGGTCGGCCACCTGCCAGAGGATCTGGCCGTTGCTCGGGTTCAGCGCGGCATAGCTGCTGCCGGTGATCGTGGTGCCGTTCGGCAGCGTGTACGGCGTGTGGAAGAAGTCCGCCTCGGCCAGGTAGATCCGCTTGGTGTCCCAGGCCGTGCCCCACATGATCCCGCCGACGTGCCCGCCGGGGCCGGCCGCCGCGCTCCACAGCACCGCGCCGGTCTCCGGGTCCATCGCCCAGTACTCGCCGCTCTTCTCGCCGCCGCCGACCGCTTCCTTGATCTTGCCGGTGGCGTCCTTGTACGCGAACAGGTGCGCCCCGTCGCCGAAGTCGTAGTCGTAGCCGGGGTTGGCCGGGCAGTTGTTCGGCGGCAGGCCGGGGATGCACGAGGCGTTCCAGGCGTCGAACCGCATCGCCCCGGTCGCCCACTTGACCGCGCCGGTCTTCAGGTCCAGGGCCAGGATCGAGTCGATGTGGTTGTCCGGGGAGTAGCACTGCGGCGGGGTGCCGCCGGCGGTCTGGCAGGCGTTGACGCTGTCCGGCACGCGGTAGTTCTGGCCGCTGGTCACGAAGACCGTGCCGCGGACCGGGTCGATCGACGGGGTGCCCCACATCGCGCCACCGGCGTACCCGGTCGGCTGGCCGCCGTTGTCCGGGACCATGTAGCGCTTCCACAGCACCGCGCCGGTGGTCGCGTCGACGGCGTTGAAGTTGCCGCGGAACGTGCAGCACTTGTAGGTCGGGTCGAACGCCGACATCTCGCCCTCGGTGGACGACACACCCTCGTAGACGACGCCGTTGTAGACGATCGGCGACATCGTCAGGATCGCCGCGATGTGCGGGTCGAGCTGGGTGCTCCACTTCAGCGCGCCGGTGGTGGCGTCGACGGCGAGCAGTCGCGCGCCGGTCTGCGTACCCAGGTAGAGGGTGTTGCCGGAGATGACCACGGCGGTCCGGGAGATCGAGCCGGCCACCCCGTCGTAGTCGGAGATCTGGTGCGACCAGACCTGCGCTCCGGTGGCCGCGTCGACCTTGTAGAGGTAGCCGCCCCAGTCCGGGAAGTAGACCGCGCCCTTGGCCACCGTCGGCGTCGCCGACACGTCTCCGTGGGTGGTGAACTTCCACTTCGGCTTGAGCCGGCTCACGGTCTTCGTCGTGATCTTCGTTTCCAGCAGGTTGGCCCGCGTGTTCAGCAGGTCGTGACCGTTCATCGTCCAGTCGGTCAGCGGGTTGGCGGCGGCCGGCGTGGCCTCGGTCAGCGGAACGGCCGCGGCGGCCAGCGCCACCGCGACGAAAGCGCCGGCCAATCGTACGGATGTGGAACGCAACGAGCGCAGCATGACGATCCTCCGGATTTACAAAGGAATTGATTTCGGCAGCCCTGAAGTGATCGACCGAAAGCTAGCTCTCGCATTGACCCGGGTGGTACCCCTACGAACCCCACTCCCGCCGGGCGCACCCGCGACCACCAGCGGATAAGGGTCCGAGCCGACGCGCAGGGGTGATGTCCCGGCCGCCGCGATTCCTAGATTGAGCCTCGAAATGCTCATGTGAAATTGCTTCGAGGCAAGGCGGCAGGGATGAGCGAAGAAGCACGACTCCTCGACTATCTCAAGCGGGCCACCGTCGATCTCCGCGAGGCCCGCCGGCAGGTCGGCGAGCTGGAGGCGCGGAGCTGCGAGCCGATCGCGATCGTCGGCATGGCGTGCCGGTTCCCCGGCGGGGTCTCCTCGCCGGAGCAGCTGTGGCGGCTGGTGGCCGACGGCGGCGACGCCGTCACCCCGTTCCCGGTCGACCGCGGCTGGGATCTGGTCGGCCTCTACGACGCGGAACCCGGCAAGCCCGGGAAGAGCTACGCCCGGGACGGCGGCTTCCTGCACGACGCGGCCGACTTCGACCCGGCGTTCTTCGGCATCTCGCCGCGCGAGGCGCTCGGCATGGACCCGCAGCAGCGCCTGCTGCTGGAGACCACCTGGGAGACCTGCGAGAGCGCCGGCATCGACCCGCGCTCGCTGCTGGGCACCGCGACCGGCGTCTACGCCGGCGTGATGTACCACGACTACGCGGGCAGCAGCGCCGGCAGCCTGGTCTCCGGCCGGGTCGCCTACACCCTCGGGCTGGAGGGCCCGGCGCTGAGCATCGACACCGCCTGCTCGTCGTCGCTGGTCGCGGTGCACGAGGCCTGCCAGGCGCTGCGCGCCGGCGAGGTCACCCTGGCGCTGGCCGGCGGGGTCACCGTGATGAGCACCCCGGAGATGCTGATCTACTTCAGCGAGCAGCGCGGCCTCGCGCCGGACGGCCGCTGCAAGGCGTTCGCCGGCGCCGCCGACGGCACCGGCTGGGGCGAGGGCGCCGGCCTGCTGCTGCTGGAGCGGCTCTCCGACGCCCAGCGCAACGGCCGGACCATCCTCGGTCTGGTCCGCGGCTCGGCGGTCAACCAGGACGGCGCCAGCAACGGCATGACCGCGCCGAACGGACCGGCCCAGCGCCGGGTGATCCGGGCCGCGCTGGCCGCCGCCCGGCTCACCGCCGACCAGGTCGACGTGGTCGAGGCGCACGGCACCGGCACCACGCTGGGCGACCCGATCGAGGCGCAGGCGCTGCTCGCGACCTACGGTCAGGACCGGTCGGTCCCGCTGCTGCTCGGCTCGGTCAAGTCGAACCTCGGGCACACCCAGGCCGCCGCCGGCGTCGCCGGGATCATCAAGATGGTCCAGGCGATGCGCCACGGCGTCGTGCCGAAGACCCTGCACGTCGACGAGCCGTCCCCGGTCGTCGACTGGTCGGCCGGCCGGATCGAGCTGGCCACCGAGACCGTCGACTGGCCGGCCGCCGACCGCCCGCGCCGCGCCGCGATCTCCTCGTTCGGCCTGAGCGGCACGAACGCCCACGTCATCGTCGAGCAGGCGCCCCCGGCCGACGCGCCGGCCGAGCGCGCGCCGCACCCCGGCCCGCTCCCGATCGCGGTCTCCGCGCACACCCCCGAGGCCCTCGACGCCCAGACCGCGCGCCTCGCCGCGGCTCCCGGCGACCGCCTCGACGTCGCCTTCTCCTCCTTCACCGCCCGCGCCGCCCTGGAGCACCGCCGCGTCCTGCTCGGCGACGACCGGATCACCGGCGCGGTCACCGGCGGCAAACTCGCGGTCCTCTTCACCGGCCAGGGCTCGCAGCGCCTGGGCATGGGCCGCGACCTCTACCAGCGCTTCCCGGTCTTCGCCGCGGCCTTCGACCAGGCCGGCTCAAAGATCAAAGACCTTGCTTGGGGTACGGACGTGGACGCGCTCGCCCGGACCGCCACCACCCAGGTCGCGATCTTCGCGTTCGAGGTAGCCCTGTTCCGCCTCCTGGAGTCGTGGGGAGTCAAGCCCGACTACCTGGCCGGCCACTCGATCGGCGAGATCGCCGCGGCTCACGTGGCCGGTGTCTTCTCCCTCGACGACGCGCTGAAGCTGGTTTCCGCGCGTGGCCGCCTGATGCAGGCGCTGCCGGCCGGTGGCGTGATGGTCGCCGTCGCCGCCCCGGCGAGCGCCATCGAGCTGATCGACGGCGTCGACATCGCCGCCGTGAACGGCCCGACCTCCACGGTTTTGTCGGGAATTTCGGACCGGGTCGACGCGGTGGTCGCGAAGCTGGGCGTCAAGGCCACCCGGCTGAACACCTCGCACGCGTTCCACTCGCACCTGATGGAACCGATGCTGGACGAGTTCCGGCAGGTCGTCCAGGAGATCGACTTCGCCGTCCCGCAGATCCCGGTGCTGGTCGCGGACGGCGACGTGCTGGACCCCGGCTACTGGGTCGGCCACGTGCGCAACACCGTCCGCTTCCACGACGTGGTCACCCGCCTGCTCGACCGCGGCGTCGACACGTTCCTGGAGGCCGGCCCGGACGCCACGCTCACCGGCCTGGGCCGGCAGATCAGCGACGACGCCACGTTCATCGCGCTGCAGCACCGCACGCAGCCCGAGGAGCTCCAGCTGCTGACCGGGCTGGCCACCGCCTGGACCCGCGGCGCCGGGGTCGACTGGGCGCCGCTGCTGGCCGGCGGCCGCCGGATCGACCTGCCCACCTACGCCTTCCAACGCCAGCGCTACTGGCAGGACGCGCCGGTCACCGGCGCCGACCCGGCCGCGATGGGCCTGACCGGGCAGGACCACCCGCTGCTCAGCGCGGCGGTCGCCGTCCCGGGCGCGGACCTCACGGTGCTCACCGGGCGGCTCGACCCGGCCGGTCAGCCGTGGCTCGCCGACCACGGCATCGGGGGCACGGCGATCCTGCCCGGTACCGCGTACCTCGAAATGGTCTTGCACGCCGCGGCCGTGACCGACACGCCCCGCCTGGCCGAGCTGATCCAGGAGGCCCCGCTTCCGGTCGCCGGGCCCGGCGGCGCCGCGATCCGCGTGGTGGTCGGGCCGCCGGAGGGCGGGCGGCGCGGCGTCGCGGTCTTCTCCCGGCAGGCCGACGCCTCCGGCGAGGAACTGCCGTGGATCCGCAACGCGCACGGCACGCTCGCCCCGGCCGAGGCGACCGCCCCGGCGGTGCTCAGCGTCTGGCCGGCGCCCGGCGCGACCCCGCTGAACCTGACCGGCCTCGCCGAGCGCCTGGCCGCGGCCGGGCACCACTACGGCCCGGCCTTCCAGGGACTGCGCGCCGCCTGGCAGCGCGGCGAGGAGCGGTTCGCCGAGGTCGCGCTCCCCGAGGAGCACCGCGCCGACGCGCACCGCTACGGCGTGCACCCGGCGCTGCTGGACGCGGCGATGCACGTGGACGGGCTCGACGACGCCCCGGACGCCCCGGCGATGATGCCGTTCGTCTGGAGCGACGTCACGCTGCACGGCTCGGCCGGCCCGGCGGTCCGGGTCAAGCTGGTCCGTACCGCCGCCGACAGCATCTCGCTGGTCGTCGCCGACGCGGCCGGCGCCCCGGTCCTGACCGTCGGCTCGCTGGTGTCCCGTCCGGCCGCGACCGGCGAGACCCACGCGCCGCTCTACCGCGTCGAGGCCACCCCGATCACCCCGCCGGCCGCCCCGGTGCCGTTCACCGCGGCCGCGGCCGACACCGACCCGGTACGAACCCTGGAGCTGCTGCAACGCTGGCTCGCCGACGCCGGCAACAGCGACCGCACGCTGCTGGTCACCACCGACGGCTCGCGGGCCCAGGCCCCGGCGGCCGGGCTGGTCCGGGCCGCCCAGGCGGAGAACCCGGGCCGGATCGTGCTGGCCGACACCGGCGGGCGGGACGTGCCCGCCGAGCTGCTCGGCACGGCCGTCGCCAGTGGCGAACCCGAACTCACCATCCGCGGGACCACCCTGACCGTGCCCCGGCTGGCGCCCGCCCCGCCGTCCGGTACGCCGGTCACCCTGGACCCGGCGGGCACCGTGCTGATCACCGGTGGCGGTGGCCTGGGCGCGCTGGTCGCCCGGCACCTGGTCACCGCGTACGGCGTACGTCACCTCGTCCTGGCGAGCCGCCGCGGTGTTGCCGCACCCGGCGTCGCCGAGCTCGTCGCCGACCTGGCCGAGCGGGGCGCGGACGTCACCCCGTACGCGGTGGATCTCACCGACCGCGCCGCGGTCGCCGCCCTGATCGCCTCGGTGCCCGCCGGTCGTCCGCTGACCGCCGTCGTGCACACCGCCGCCGTGCTCGACGACGGCGTGCTCACCGGCCTCACCCCGGACCGGCTCGCCGCCGTGCTCCGGCCCAAGGTCGACGCCGCCGGCCACCTGCACGAGCTGACCCGGGACCTGGCCGCGTTCGTGCTCTTCTCCTCGGCGTCCGGGCTGCTCGACGCGGCCGGCCAGGGCGCGTACGCCGCCGCCAACGCCTACCTCGACGCGCTCGCCCGGGACCGGGCCGCCGCCGGGCTGCCGGCCACCTCGATCGCCTGGGGCCTGTGGACCGGCACCGGCGGCCTGGACGACAAGCTGACCGCCGCCGACGTGCGGCGGATGAGCCGCTCGGGCGTCCGCCCGCTCGGCCCGGAGCGGGGCCTGGCCCTGTTCGACGCGGCGCTGGCCGGCGCCGAGCCGGTCCCGGTCGCGCTCGACCTCGACCTGCCGGCGCTGCGCCGAGCCGGCACCGTCCCGCCCGCACTGCGCGGACTGGTCCCGGCGCCGGTGACCGCCCCGGTCGCGGCCCGCGGCGACGACCTCACCGGCCACCTGGCCACCCTCGCCGCCGACGAGCAGGAGACCGTCCTGCTCGACCTGGTCTGCGGGCACGCCGCCGCGGTGCTGGGCCACGACGACCCGCGCGGCATCGGTGCCGGCAAGGGCTTCACCGACCTGGGCCTCGACTCGCTCGGCGCCCTGGAACTGCGCAACCGGCTGGCCGCCGCGACCGGGCTGCGGCTGCCCGCCACCCTGATGTTCGACTACCCCAGCCCGTGGCTGCTGGCCCGGTTCCTGCTCGCCGAGCTGGCCCCGCCGGTGCTGCCCACGGTCGACGACGCGACCGCGAAACGCCTGATCGAGGCGATCCCGGTCGGCACGCTGCGCTCGGCCGGGCTGCTCGACGCACTGCTGGCGCTGGCGCCTCAGGACAGCACGACGCCCGCGCCGGACGCCGGCGCGATCTCCGACATGGCCATTGACGACCTGGTCGCCGCGGCGCTCGCCGTCGGCGGACCGAACTGACCGGAAGGCGGCACCTGCCGTGAACACGTCTGTGGATCAGATCGTCGAGGCGCTGCGCCGGTCGATGCGGGACAACGAGCGGCTGCGCGCCGAGAACGACCGGCTGGCCTCGGCCGGCAGCGAGCCGATCGCCGTGGTCGGCATGGCCTGCCGCTTCCCCGGCGGGATGACCTCGCCCGAGCAGCTCTGGGCGGCCGTCCTGGACGGTCGCGACGGGGTCGGCGACTGGCCGGCCGACCGGGGCTGGGACCTGGACGGCATCTACGACCCGGAGCCCGGCAAGCCCGGCCACTGCTCCACCCGGCAGGGCGCGTTCCTCTACGACGCGGCCGACTTCGACGCCGAGCTGTTCGGCATCTCGCCGCGCGAGGCCCTGGAGATGGACCCGCAGCAGCGGCTGCTCCTGGAGACCTCGTGGGAGGCGCTGGAGCGGGCCGGCGTCGACCCGTCCGGGCTGCGTGGCAGCAGCACCGGCATGTTCGCCGGCGTGATGTACCACGACTACCCGGAGGGCTCGGCCGGCAGCATCGTCTCCGGCCGCGTCTCCTACGTGCTCGGCCTGGAGGGACCGGCCGTCACGGTCGACACCGCCTGCTCGTCGTCGCTGGTCGCGCTGCACCTGGCGATCCAGTCGCTGCGCAGCGGCGAGTGCTCGCTGGCGCTGGCCGGCGGCGTCACCGTGATGTCCACGCCGACCACGTTCGTCGAGTTCAGCGAGCAGCGCGGGCTGGCCCCGGACGGCCGGTGCAAGCCGTTCGCCGGTGGCGCCGACGGCACCGGCTGGGGCGAGGGCGTCGGCGTGCTCGTCGTCGAGAAGCTCTCCGACGCCCAGCGGCTCGGGCACGAGGTGCTCGCCGTGGTCCGCGGCTCGGCGATCAACCAGGACGGCGCGAGCAGCGGCCTGACCGTCCCGAACGGGCCCGCCCAGCAGCGGGTCATCCGGGCCGCGCTGACCGGCGCCGGACTGGCCGCGACCGACGTCGACGCGGTCGAGGCGCACGGCACCGGCACCACCCTCGGCGACCCGATCGAGGCCCAGGCGCTGCTGGCCACGTACGGCCGGGGGCGCGCGGCGGACCAGCCGCTCTGGCTCGGCTCGATCAAGTCGAACATCGGGCACACCCAGGCCGCGGCCGGCGTCGCCGGCATCATCAAGATGATCCAGGCGATGCGGTACGGGACGCTGCCGCGCACCCTGCACGTCGACGAGCCGTCCCCGATGGTCGACTGGGCGGCCGGCGAGGTCCGCCTGCTCACCGAGGCGATCGCCTGGCCGGACCGGAACCACCCGCGCCGCGCCGCGGTGTCGTCCTTCGGCCTCAGCGGCACCAACGCCCACGTGATCCTCGAGCAGGCCCCGCCCGCCCCTGCCGCCGCCGCGCCCGCCCCTGCCGAACTCGCCGACCGGCTGGTGCCGCTGCTGGTGTCGGCCCGCACGCCCGAGGCGCTCGACGGCCAGATCACCCGCATCCAGGACCACCCGGGCACGCCCGCCGACATCGCCTACTCCCTGCTCACCGGCCGGGCACGCCTGCCGCACCGCGCCGGAGTCATCGGCGACCGCGTCGTCACCGGCGAGGTCGCCGACGGCCGCCTGGCGGTCCTGTTCGCCGGCCAGGGCTCCCAGCGACTAGGCATGGGTCACGATCTCTACCAGCGCTTCCCGGTCTTTGCCGCGGCCTTCGATGCGGCCGGCTCAAAGATCAAAGACATTGCTTGGGGTACGGACGAAGCCGAGCTCGCCAAGACGGTCCACACGCAGGTGGCGGTCTTCGCCTTCGAGGTAGCCCTGTTCCGCCTCCTGGAGTCCTGGGGCGTCAAGCCCGACTATCTGGCCGGCCACTCGATCGGCGAGATCGCCGCAGCTCACGTGGCCGGTGTCTTCTCCCTCGACGACGCGGTGAAGCTGGTTTCCGCGCGCGGCCGCCTGATGCAGGCGCTGCCCACGGGCGGGGTGATGGTCGCGGTCGCCGCCCCGGAGAGCGCCATCGAGCTGATCGACGGCGTCGACATCGCCGCGGTGAACGGCCCGTCCTCGACGGTTTTGTCGGGAATTTCGGACCGGGTCGACGCGGTGGTCGCGAAGCTGGGCGTCAAGGCCACTCGGCTGAAGACGTCGCACGCGTTCCACTCGCACCTGATGGAGCCGATGCTGGCGGAGTTTGGACAAATCGCCCGGGAAATCTCCTACCGCGCGCCGGCCATCCCGGTAGTCACTGCCGGTGGTGACGTGACCGATCCGGATTACTGGGTCGAGCACGTCCGCAACACCGTCCGCTTCTACGACATCGTCACTGACCTGCTCGGTCGGGGCGTGACCACGTTCCTGGAGGCCGGCCCGGACGCCACCCTCACCGGCCTCGGCCGGCAGATCAGCGACACCGCCACGTTCATCGCCCTGCAGCACCGGATCCGCCCGGAGGAGCCGGAGCTGCTCGCCGGCCTGGCCACCGCCTGGACCCGCGGCGCCGAGCCCGACTGGACCCCGCTGCTGGCCGGCGCCCGCCGGATCGAGCTGCCCACCTACGCCTTCGACCGCCGCCGCTTCTGGCCGGACACCACCGCCGCCGGCACCGACCCGGCCGCCATCGGTCTCACCCGGCCGGACCACCCGCTGCTCGGCGCCGTCATCCCGAACCCGGATACCGGCGGTGTGACCCTCACCGGCCGGATCGGCCTCGACACCCAGCCCTGGCTCGCCGACCACGAGGTGCTCGGCTCGGTCCTGCTGCCCGGCACCGCCTACGTCGACCTGGCCCTGCGCGCCGGCGACGAGGCCGGCTGCCCGGTCCTGGCCGACCTGGTCCAGGAGGCGCCGCTGGTGCTGCCCGCCCGGGGCGGCGTCCGGCTGCAGGTGGTGGTGGGCGAGAAGACCACCGCCGGCGCCCGCCCGGTCCAGATCTGGTCCCGCCCCGAGCAGGCCTCCGACGACACCCCCTGGCTCCGCCACGTCAGCGGCGAACTGACCGACACCCTGACCGGCGACGACGCGGACACCCCCGGCGACCTGACCGCCTGGCCGCCGCCGGGCGCGGTGGCGCTGGCCACCGGGGACGCCTACGACCGGCTGCGCGCGAGCGGCTACGGCTACGGCCCGGTCTTCCAGGGGCTGACCGCCGCCTGGCAGCTCGGCGACGACCTGTACGCCGAGGTGGCGCTCCCGGCCCCGGCCCACCCCGACGCCACCGCGTTCGGCCTGCACCCGGCGCTGCTGGACGCGGCCATGCACGCCGAACTGCTGCGCGACACCGGCGACGGCGACGGCACCGAGCTGCCGTTCGCCTGGACCGGTGTGACCCTGCACGCCGCCGGCGCCACCGCGGCCCGGGTCCGGATCACCCACCCGGCCGCCGACCGGATCGCCCTGCTCGTCACGGACGGCACCGGCCGGCCGGTGCTGACCGTCGAGGCGCTGGTCTCCCGCCCGCTGACCGCCGAGCGGCTGACCCCACCCCCGGCCACCGAGGACGCCCTGCTCAGCATCGCCTGGCCGGCCGTCCCCAACCCCGGCCCCGCCGCCCGGACGGCCGCGCCCGGAGCAACCGGCACCGCAGCGCAGCCGGAGATCGTGCACATCTACGAGCCGGACGACCTGGACCTGATCGGCGCGGCCGGCACCCACCTGACCGTGGTCGCCTCGATCGCGCCGCGAACCACCGGCGACGTGCCGGCCCGGACCCGCGGGACCACCGTCGACACCCTGCTCCTGGTGCAGCGCTGGCTGGCCCGCCCGGAGGCCGCCGACTCCCGGCTGGTGCTGGTCACCCACCACGCGGTCCCGGCCGCCCCGGCCGACGACGTGGACGTCACCACCGCCCCGGTCTGGGGCCTGGTCCGGGCGGCCCAGGCCGAGCACCCGGACCGGATCGTGCTGCTGGACACCGACACCGCCCCGGACCAGGAGCTGGACGCGGACCTGCTGGCCCGGGCGATCGCCACCGGCGAGCCGGAGCTGGCCCTGCGCGACGGCGAGCTGCGCACCCCCCGCCTGGTGCCGGCCGGCGTCACCGCGACCGGCGACGACCCGTGGACCGGCGGAACCGTGCTGATCACCGGCGGCACCGGCGGCCTCGGCGCGCTGCTCGCCGGGCACCTGGTCGAGCGGGGCGTCCGCGGCCTGGTCCTGACCAGCCGCCGCGGCCCGGCCGCCCCGGGCGCGACCGAGCTGGCCGAGCGTCTCACCGCGGCCGGCGTCACCGTCCGCGTCGTCGCCTGCGACGTCGCCGACCGGGCCGCCGTGGCCGGGCTGATCGCCGCGATCGGCGCCGACCTGACCGGCATCGTCCACGCCGCCGGGGTCGGCGACAACGCCCTGCTGGAGCACCTCGACGAGGCCCGGATCGGGTCGGTGCTGGCGCCCAAGGCGGACGCCGCCTGGCACCTGCACGAGCTCACCCAGGACCTGCCGATCCGCGCGTTCGTGCTGCTCTCCTCGGCCGGCGGGCTGGTCCTCGCGGCCGGGCAGGGCAACTACGCGGCGGCCAACATCTTCCTCGACGCGCTCGCCGCGCACCGGCACGGCCGCGGCCTGGCGGCGACCGCGCTGGCCTACGGGCTGTGGGACGCCGGTTCCGGCCTGGCCGCCGAGCTGACCGACACCGATCGGGACCGGATGCGCCGGCTCGGCCTGCCCGCGCTGGGCACGCCGGAGGCTCTGGAGCTGTTCGACCGGGCGGTCGGCAGCGGCGCGCCGCACCTGGTGCCGTTGCCGGTGGACCGGGCGGCGCTGCGGTCGCGTACCGACGAACCGCCCGCGCTGCTGCGCGGCCTCTCCGCCGGGCGCCCCGCCCGGGCCCGCGCCGCCGCCGGTGGCACCGCGAACACGCTGGTCACCCGGCTGAGCGGGCTGTCCGCGACGGACCGCGACCGGCAGCTGCTGCAGCTGGTCCGCGAGCAGGTCGCCGCGGTGCTCGCGCACTCCTCGGCGGACGCGATCGCCCCCGAGCGGCCCTACAGCGACCTGGGCTTCGACTCGCTCACCGCGGTCGAGCTGCGCAACGCGCTGAGCGCGGCGACCGGGCTGCGGCTGCCGGCGACGCTGGTCTTCGACCACCCGACCGCCGCCGCCACCGCCCGGCTGCTGCGCGACGAGCTGCTCGGCGCCCAGGCGCCCGCGCCGGTCGTGGCGGCACCGGCGGCGACCGCCGACGACACCATCGCGATCGTCAGCATGGCCTGCCGGTTCCCGGGTGGGGTCGCCTCGCCGGAGGACCTGTGGCAGCTGGTCGCCGAGGGGGCCGACGCGGTCGGCGAGTTCCCCGCCGACCGCGGCTGGGACCTGGACGGCATCTACGACCCGGAGCCGGGCAAGCCGGGACGCAGCTACACCCGGCACGGCGCGTTCCTCTACGACGCCGCCGACTTCGACCCGGCGCTGTTCGAGATCTCGCCGCGCGAGGCGGTCGGCATGGACCCGCAGCAGCGGCTGCTGCTGGAGGTGGCCTGGGAGACCCTGGAGCGGGCCGGGCTGGACCCGAGCGCGCTGCGCGGCAGCGATACCGGGGTCTTCACCGGCGTGATGTACCACGACTACGCCGGGGGAGCGGCCGGCAGCATCGTCTCCGGCCGGGTCTCCTACGCGCTGGGCCTGGAGGGCCCGGCCGTCACGGTCGACACCGCCTGCTCGTCGTCGCTGGTCGCGCTGCACTGGGCGATCCAGGCGCTGCGCGCCGGCGACTGCTCGCTCGCGCTGGCCGGCGGCGTGACGGTGATGTCCACCCCGGAGATGCTCTGCTACTTCAGCGAGCAGCGCGGCCTGTCCCCGGACGGCCGCTGCCGGTCGTTCGCCGGCGCGGCCGACGGCACCGGCTGGGGTGAGGGCGCCGGGCTGCTCCTGCTGGAACGGCTCGCCGACGCCGAGCGCAACGGCCACGAGGTGCTCGCCGTGGTCCGCGGCTCGGCGGTCAACCAGGACGGCGCCAGCAACGGGCTGACCGCGCCGAACGGGCCGGCCCAGCAGCGGGTGATCCGGGCCGCGCTGGCCGGGGCGCGACTGCGCGCCGCCGACGTGGACGTGGTCGAGGCGCACGGCACGGGCACCGTGCTGGGCGATCCGATCGAGGCGCAAGCCCTGCTGGCGACGTACGGGCAAGGTCGTGATCTTGATCTTCCGCTGCTGCTCGGGTCGGTCAAATCGAACATCGGGCACACCCAGGCCGCGGCCGGGGTCGCCGGGATCATCAAGATGGTCCAGGCCATGCGGCACGGGATCGTCCCGCAGACCCTGCACGTCGACGAGCCGTCGCCGGTGGTCGAGTGGGACGCCGGGAACGTGCGGCTGGTGACCGAGCCGGTCGCGTGGCCCGAGGTGGGCCGGCCGCGGCGGGCGGCGGTCTCGTCGTTCGGGCTCAGCGGCACGAACGCGCACGTCATCCTCGAACAGGGTCCGGTCAATCCGGCAAGCGCCGTGGTTGACGAGACGGCCGGACCGCTCCCGGTCGCGATCTCGGCACGGACGCCCGGAGCCGTCGCCGGCGGGGCGGCCCGCCTCGCCGCCACCGCGACCGGTTCCCTGGCCGACCTCGCGTGGTCCTCGTTCCACACCCGGGCTGCCCTGGAACACCGCCTGGTCGTGCTCGCCGACGACACCGAGGACCTCAGCCGCCGGCTGGCCGACGGCACCGGAATCTTCGGCGCGGTGGCCTCCGGGCAGACCGCGATGCTGTTCACCGGGCAGGGCTCGCAGCGCCCCGGCATGGGTCGTGACCTGTACGAACGCTTCCCGGTCTTCGCCGCCGCGTTCGACGCGACCGGTCTTGCGGCGCCCTGGGAGCTGTCCGCGGAGGAGCTGGCCCGGACCGGCAACACCCAGCCCGCGGTGTTCGCCTTCGAGGTCGCCCTCTACCGGCTCCTGGAGTCGTGGGGCGTCCGGCCCGACTACCTGGCCGGGCACTCGATCGGGGAGATCGCCGCGGCGCACGTGGCCGGTGTCCTCTCACTGCACGACGCGGTGAAGCTGGTGACCGCACGGGGCCGCTTGATGCAGGCGCTGCCGCCGGGCGGGGTGATGGTCGCGGTGGAAGCACCGGAAAGCGCGATCAACCTGATCGACGGCGTGGACATCGCCGCCGTGAACGGCCCTACCTCAAGCGTTCTGTCGGGAATCTCGGACAAAGTCGAGGAGGTCGTCGCGGAACTCGGGGTGAAGGCCACCCGGCTGAACACCTCGCACGCGTTCCACTCGCACCTGATGGAGCCGATGCTCGCCGAGTTCGAGCAGGTGGTCCGCGGCCTCACCTTCGCCCCGCCGGCCATCCCGCTGATCGTCGCGGTCGGCGCCGAGGTCACCGACCCGGCCTACTGGGTCCGGCACGTACGCGCCACGGTCCGCTTCGCCGAGGTGGTCACCGACCTGCTCGGCCGGGGCGTCAGCACGTTCCTGGAGGTCGGCCCGGACGCCACGCTGACCGGGCTGGGCCGCCGGATCAGCGACGCCGCCACGTTCCTGAACCTGCAGCACCGGAGTCGTCCGGAGGTCCGGGAGCTGCTCGCCGGAGTGTCCGCCGCCTGGACCCGCGGGGTGCCGGTGGACTGGGCGCCGCTGCTGGCCGGCGGACGGGTGGTGCCGTTGCCGACGTACGCCTTCGACCGCCGCCGCTTCTGGATGTCGCACGAGCCGGGCGCCCGGACCGGCGCGGTGACCGCCGGCCCGGTCGAGGAGGCCGCCGACCCGACCGGCCTGCGGCACACCCTGGCCGGGCTGCCGGCCGGGGACGGCGACCGGATGCTGCTGCGCCTGGTCCGGACGCACGTCGCCGCGGTCCTCGGGCACGGGTCGATCGACGAGGTCGCCCCGGACCGGCCGTTCAAGGAGCTGGGGTTCGACTCCAACGCCGCGGTCGAGCTGCGCAACCGGCTCAACCAGGCGACCGGGGTGACCCTCCCGGCCACGCTGGTCTTCGACCACCCCACCTCGGAGGCGGTCGCCGCGCTGGTCCGTGACCTGCTCACCCCGCGCGCCGAGGACCCGGTGGCGACCGTGCTCGCCGAGGTCGACCGGCTCGACGAGCTGCTGGGCCGCGCCGAGGTGAACGGCGGCCGGGCCCGGGTCGCCACCCGCCTGGAGGCGCTGCTGCGCCGCTGGCAGCGCGGCGACGAGAGCGCCACCCACCCGGACCCCGACGACGACTTCGACCTGGACTCCGCCACCGATGACGAGCTGTTCGCCGCCCTGGACGGACAGCTCGGCCTCGCCGGCACCTCCGACTCCGACCACGCCGAGATTGGTTGATCAGCGATGGCGAACGACGACAAACTTCGTGACTACCTCAAACGCGCCACGGCCGAGCTGCAGCAGTCCCAGCGGCGGCTGCGGGAACTCGAGGACGAGGCCCGCGAGCCGATCGCCATCGTCGCGATGAGCTGCCGTTTCCCGGGTGGTGTCAGCAGCCCCGAGGACCTGTGGGAGCTGGTCGCCGAGGGCCGCGACGGGATCACCCAGTTCCCGGTGAACCGCGGCTGGCCCACCGACCTCTACGACCCGGAGCCGGCCACGCCGGGCAGGACCTACTCGACCGAGGGTGGATTCCTGCACGACGCCGGGGACTTCGACGCGGATTTCTTCAAGATCAGTCCCCGCGAGGCCGCCGACACCGACCCGCAGCAGCGGCTGCTGCTGGAGACGTCGTGGGAGGCGTTCGAGCGGGCCGGCATCGACCCGCAGTCGCTGCGCGGCAGCCGGGTCGGGGTGTTCACCGGCGTGGTCTACCACGACTACGGCGTCGGCGGCAGCACCGGCGGGCTGGCCAGCGTCGTCTCCGGCCGGGTCGCCTACAGCCTCGGGCTGGAGGGCGCCGCCGTCACGGTCGACACCGCCTGCTCGTCGTCGCTTGTCGCGCTGCACTTCGCGATGCAGTCGCTGCGCGCCGGCGAGTGCTCGCTCGCGCTGGCCGGCGGCGTGACCGTGATGTCCACGCCGGCCTCGTTCATCGGCTTCAGTCAGCAGCGCGGGCTCGCGCCGGACGGGCGCTGCAAGGCGTACGCGGACGCGGCCAACGGCACCGGCTGGGGCGAGGGCGCCGGCCTGCTGCTGCTGGAGCGCCTCTCCGACGCCCGGCGCAACGGCCACGAGGTGCTCGCCGTGGTGCGCGGCTCGGCGATCAACCAGGACGGCGCCAGCAACGGCCTGACCGCCCCGAACGGCCCGTCCCAGCAGCGCGTCATCGAGGCGGCGCTGGCCACCGGCGGGCTCACCGCCAACGAAGTGGACGCGATCGAGGGCCACGGCACCGGGACCGTGCTCGGCGACCCGATCGAGGCGCAGGCGCTGCTCGCGACGTACGGCCGGGGTCGTCCGGCGGACCGTCCGCTGTGGCTCGGCTCGATCAAGTCGAACATCGGGCACGCCCAGGCCGCGGCCGGCGTCAGCGGGATCATCAAGATGGTCCAGGCGATCCGGCACGGCGTCCTCCCGCCCAGCCTGCACGTCGACGAGCCGTCCACGGTGGTCGACTGGAGCGCCGGCCACGTCCGCCTGCTGACCGAGAGCCGGCCGTGGCCGGACAACGGTCACCCGCGCCGGGCCGGGGTCTCCTCGTTCGGCCTGAGCGGCACGAACGCGCACGTGATCCTGGAGCAGGCGCCGCCGGTCGCGCCGGTCCCGGCCGCGGCCGCGCCGGCCGGTCCGCTTCCGGTCGCGATCTCCGCGCGTACGCCGGAGGCCCTCACCGCCCAGCTCGACCGCTGGCACACGCACCTGGCGGCCCGTCCCGCGGACACGCTCCTGGACGTGGCGCACTCCTCGTTCGCGACCCGCGCCGCGCTGGCCCACCGGACCGTCGTCCTCGCCGCCGACCGCGACGAACTGCTCGCCGGCCTCGCCGCGGACCACCGGCCGATCACCGGCGTGGTGACCCCGGGCCCGCTGGCCGTCCTGTTCACCGGCCAGGGCTCCCAGCGCCTCGGCATGGGTCACGATCTCTACCAGCGCTTCCCGGTCTTCGCCGCGGCCTTCGACCAGGCCGGCTCAAAGATCAAAGACATTGCTTGGGGTACGGACGAAGCCGAGCTCGCCAAGACGGTCCATACCCAGGTTGCAGTCTTCGCCTTCGAGGTCGCCCTGTACCGCCTCCTGGAGTCCCTGGGAGTCAAGCCCGACTACCTCGCCGGTCACTCGATCGGAGAGATTGCCGCAGCTCACGTGGCGGGTGTGTTCTCCCTGGACGACGCGCTGAAGCTGGTTTCCGCCCGTGGCCGGCTGATGCAGGCGCTGCCGGCCGGGGGTGTGATGGTCGCGGTGGCCGCTCCGGCGAGCGCGATTCAGTTGGTTGACGGTGTCGACATTGCGGCCGTGAACGGGCCGGCGTCGACGGTTTTGTCGGGAATTTCGGACAAAGTTGAAGCGCTGGTCGCGAAGCTGGGCGTCAAGGCGACCCGGCTCAACACCTCGCACGCGTTCCACTCGCATCTGATGGAGCCGATGCTCTCAGAGTTCGGACAAATCGCCCGCGAGATCGCCTATTCGTCGCCGACCATCCCGGTCGTCACCGCCGGTGGTGACGTGACCGATCCTGACTACTGGGTCGAGCACGTCCGCAACACCGTCCGCTTCCACGACATCGTCACGGACCTGCTCGGCCGAGGCGTGACTACCTTCCTAGAAGCCGGCCCGGACTCGACGCTCACCGGGCTCGGGCGGCAGATCAGCGACGACGCGGCGTTCATCGCGCTGCAGCACCGCAATCGGGACGAGTTGCTGACCGGCCTGGCCACCGCCTGGACCCGGGGCGTCGAGATCGACTGGACGCCGCTGCTGGCCGGCGGCCGCAAGACCGACCTGCCCACCTACGCGTTCCAGCGCAAGACCTACTGGTCCGCCGAGGAGCCCCCGGCCACCGCCTCCACCGACCCGCTCGACGCCACCTTCTGGGACTTCATCGAACGCCAGGAGTGGACCGACCTCGCCGAGCGCCTCGCCGTCGACCCGGCCGCCCTGGGCGCCACCCTCCCGGCGATCGCCACCCTGCGCGCCGACCACCAGCAGCGCACCACCGTCGACTCCTGGCGCTACCGGCTCACCTGGAGCCCGCTCGCCGAGCCGGCCGACACCCCGCGCACCGGCACCTGGCTGGTCGTCGCCCCGCCCGGCGAGGACCGCTCGGCCGCCGTCGTCAAGGAACTGACCCGCCGCGGCAACAAGGTGGTCCAGTTCGACGTCACCGACCCCGGCCGCGCCGAGCTGGCCGCCCGGCTGCGCACCGTGGAGCCGCCGGCCGGCGTGCTGTCCCTGCTCGCCCTGGACGGCGAGCCGGGCGGGCACCCGACCCTGACCCGCGGCGCCGCCGCCACGGTCACCCTGGTCCAGGCCCTGCTGGACGCCGAGATCGGCGCGCCGCTCTGGCTGCTGACCGCCGGGGCGATGGCCCTGGAGACCGAGCGGACGCCGGTCGACGCGGCCCAGGCCCGGCTCTGGGGCCTGGCCACCGGCCTGTCCCTGGACCTGCCGGCCACCTGGGGCGGCATCGCCGACCTGCCCGCCGACGCCGACGAGGCGACCCTGCGCCGGCTCGGCGCGGTGCTGGTGTCCGGAGCGGGGGAGGACCGGATCCTGGTCCGCCCGAACGGCCTGTTCGCCCGCCGCCTGGTCCCGGCCCCCACCGGCGGCGCGCCGGTGAAGCGTCAGTGGCGCCCGCGCGGCACCGTGCTGGTCACCGGCGGCACCGGCGGCATCGGCGCCCACCTGGCCCGCTGGCTGGCCGCCGAGGGCGCCGAGCACCTGGTCCTGACCAGTCGCCGGGGCCCGGACGCGACCGGCGCCGCCGAGCTGGCGGCCGAGCTGACCGCGGCCGGCACCGAGGTGACCCTGGCCGCCTGCGACATCGCCGACCGCGACCAGGTCGCCGCCCTGCTCGCGGCGATCCCCGCGGACCGCCCGCTGCGCGCCGTGGTGCACGCGGCCGGCCTGGCCCAGCGCCTCGCCGGGCTGGACGAGCTGAGCCTGGCCGAGTTCGCCGAGGTCGGGCACGCCAAGATCGCCGGCGCCGAGCACCTGGACGAGCTGCTCGGCGACCGGGAGCTGGACGCGTTCGTGCTGTTCTCGTCGGGTTCCGCGGTGTGGGGCAGCGGCGGGCAGAGCGCCTACGGCAGCGCCAACTCCTACCTCGACGCGCTCGCGGTGCGCCGCCGCGCGGCCGGCCGGACCGCCACCGCGATCGCCTGGGGCGCCTGGCGGACCGGCATGGTCGACGAGGAGCTGGCCGCCGCGATGCGCCGGATCGGTGCCCCGGCGATGCCCGCCGACCTGGCCGTCGCCGCGTTGCGCCAGGCGCTCGAACAGGACGACACGTCGCTGGTGGTGGCCGACATCGACTGGGCGGCGTTCGCTCCGACGTACACGATGGCTCGCCGCCGCCCGCTGCTGGACGAGCTCGCCGAGGTTCGGGCCGCGCTCGCCGACGGCGACGCGGACACCGCCGGCGGCAGCGAGCTGGCCGCCCGCCTCGACGGGCTGCCCGCCGCCGAGCAGCAGCGGATCCTGCTCGACCTGGTCCGGGACGGCGTCGCCGGGATCCTCGGCTACGACTCCGGCACCGCCGTCGACCCCGGCCGGGCCTTCGACGACCTGGGCTTCGACTCGGTCTCCGCGGTCGAGCTGCGGACCCGGCTCGGCCAGGCCACCGGCCGCAAGCTGCCGACCACGCTGATCTTCGACTACGCCACCCCGGCGGCGCTCGCCGAGCACCTGCACGGCGCGCTCTGCGACACCGGCGGCGACGCCCTGACCTGGCTGGACCGCCTCGAACAGGCGGCCGGCGAGCTGACCGCCGACGAGATCGACCGGAACCGGATGACCGCCCGGCTGCAGGCGGTCCTGGCCCGGCTCACCACCACCCTCGGCTCGGACGGCGGCGCGGCCGTCGGCGACCGGCTCGACGCGGGCTCGGCGGAGGACGTCTTCGCCTTCATCGACCAAGAACTCGGCCTCTAGCAGCCGCGACCTCCCTGACCTCCTGTACCGCTGCGACGCGAAGGACCGGTGACCCCCGATGGGCAACGACGAGAAGCTCCTCGAATACCTGAAGAAGGTGACGTCGGAGCTGCACCAGACCCGCCTGCGGCTGCAGGAGGTCGAGACCGAGGAGCAGGACCCGATCGTCGTGGTGGCGATGGGCTGCCGGTACCCCGGCGGGGTCGAGTCCGCCGACGACCTGTGGCGCCTGGTCGCCGACGGGACCGACGCGATCAGCGAGTTCCCGGCCGACCGCGGCTGGGACGTGGACGCCCTGCACGACGACGACCCGGACGCGGCCGGCGCCAGCTACGTCCGCGAGGGCGGCTTCCTCGACGACGCGGCCGGCTTCGACCCGGCGCTGTTCGGCATCTCGCCGCGCGAGGCGCTGACCATGGACCCGCAGCAGCGGATCCTGCTCGAGTTGGCCTGGGAGACCGCGGAGCGGGCCGGCATCGACCCGCTGAGCCTGCGCGGCAAGCCGGTCGGCGTCTTCGCCGGCTCCGGCCAGCAGGACTACGAGTATCTGCTGGCCGCGGCCCCGGAAGCGGCCGAGGCGTACCTGACCACGGCCACCGCGGCGGCCGTCATCTCCGGCCGGGTCGCCTACGCGCTGGGCCTGGAGGGCCCGGCCGTCACGATCGACACCGCCTGCTCGTCGTCGCTGGTCGCGCTGCACCTGGCGGCCACCGCGCTGCGCCGCCGGGAGTGCTCGCTGGCGTTCGCCGGCGGCGTCATGGTGATGGCCACCCCGGCGCCGTTCATCGCGTTCAGCAAGCAGCGCGGGCTCGCCCCGGACGGCCGGTGCAAGCCGTTCTCGGAGAGCGCCGACGGCACCGGCTGGTCCGAGGGCGGCGGCCTGCTGCTGCTGGAGCGCCGCGCCGACGCCGAGCGCAACGGCCACCCGATCCTCGCGGTGATCCGCGGCTCGGCGGTCAACCAGGACGGCGCCAGCAACGGGCTGACCGCCCCGAACGGCCCGTCCCAGCAGCGCGTCATCCGGCAGGCGCTGGCCGACGCGCGACTGACCACCGGCGACATCGACGTGGTCGAGGGCCACGGGACCGGGACCGTGCTCGGCGACCCGATCGAGGCGCAGGCGCTGCTCGCCACGTACGGCCAGGGCCGCCCGGCGGACCGCCCGCTGTGGCTCGGCTCGATCAAGTCGAACATCGGGCACGCCCAGGCCGCGGCCGGCGTCGGCGCGGTGATCAAGATGATCCAGGCGCTGCGCCACGACCTGATGCCGCGCACCCTGCACGTCACCGAGCCGTCCTCGCACGTCGACTGGTCCGCCGGCAACATCCGCCTGCTCAGCGAGGCGGTCGCGTGGCCGGCCGCCGACCAGCCCCGCCGCGCCGGCATCTCCTCGTTCGGCGTCAGTGGCACGAACGTCCACGTCATCGTCGAGGAAGCCCAAAACCCGTCAACCGCAAACCCGGTTTCCCGTACGGCGGAGGGCCCGCTCCCGATCGCGGTGTCGGCCAAGACCGCCGACGCCCTCGAAGCGCAGACCGCCCGCCTGGCCGCCGCTCCCGGCGACCCGCTGGACGTGGCGTTCTCGTCGTTCACGACGCGGGCGGCGCTGGACCACCGCCGGATCCTGCTCGGCGACCAGCGGATCACCGGGACGGTGACGCCCGGCTCGCTCGCCGTGCTCTTCACCGGCCAGGGTTCCCAGCGCCTCGGCATGGGCCGTGACCTCTACGAGCGCTTCCCGGTCTTCGCGGCGGCCTTCGACGCGACCGGTCTTCCGGCGCCCTGGGAGCTGTCCGAGCAGGAGTTGGCGCAGACCGGGAACACCCAGCCGGCGGTGTTCGCCTTCGAGGTCGCCCTCTACCGCCTCCTGGAGTCCTGGGGCGTCAAGCCCGACTACCTGGCCGGCCACTCGATCGGCGAGATCGCCGCAGCTCACGTGGCCGGTGTCTTCTCCCTGGAAGACGCCGTGAAGCTGGTTTCCGCCCGTGGCCGCCTGATGCAGGCGCTGCCGGCCGGTGGCGTGATGGTCGCGGTCGCCGCGCCGGCGAGCGCGATCGACCTGGTCGACGGCGTCGACATCGCGGCGATCAACGGCCCGGCCTCCACGGTCTTGTCGGGAATTTCGGACCGGGTCGTCGCGGTGGTCGCGGCCCTCGGCGACGGCGTGAAGGCCACCCGCCTGAACACCTCGCACGCGTTCCACTCGCACCTGATGGAGCCGATGCTGGCGGAGTTCGGGCAGATCGCCCGCGAGATCTCCTACGGCACGCCGTCCATTCCGGTGGTCACCGCCGGTGGCGACGTGACCGATCCGGACTACTGGGTCGAGCACGTCCGCAACACGGTTCGCTTCCACGACATCGTCACGGACCTGCTGGCCAGGGGCGTGACCACGTTCCTGGAAGCCGGGCCGGACGCGACGCTGACCGGGCTGGGCCGGCAGATCACCGACGACGCGGCGTTCATCGCGCTGCAGCACCGCACCCGCGACGAGCTGTTGACCGGCCTGGCGGCCGCCTGGACCCGGGGCGTCGAGATCGACTGGACGCCGCTGCTGGCGGGTGGCCGGAAGATCGACCTGCCGACGTATCCGTTCCAGCACCGCACCTACTGGATCCAGCCCGCCCCCGGCGCCACCGCCGACCTCGCCTCGGCCGGCGCCGACACCGCCGGGCACCCGCTGCTCGGCGCGGTCATCCCGGCCCCGGAGACCGGCGGCGTCACCCTCACCGGCCGGCTCTCGCTGCGCGACCAGCCGTGGCTCGGCGACCACCGGATCGGCGGCGTGGCGCTCTTCCCCGGCACCGGCTTCGTCGAACTGGTCCTGCGGGCCGGCCGCGAGACCGGCTGCGACCGGATCGACGAACTGACCATCGCCGCGCCGCTGGCCCTGCCCGACCGCGGCGGCGTGCGGATCCAGGTGGTGGTCGGCCCCGCCGACGAGACCGGCCGCCGCCCGGTCGGCGTGCACTCGCGCGCCGACGCCGACGGCCCGGACGCGCCCTGGACCACCCACGCGAACGGCCTGCTCGCCCCGGCCGCACCGGTCACCCCGGACCTGATCGCCTGGCCGCCGCGCGACGCCGAGGAGCTCGACGTCGACGGCTTCTACGCCGGCATCGCCGAGGCCGGACTCGGCTACGGCCCGGTCTTCCAGGGCCTGCGGGCGGCCTGGCGCTCCGGCGACGACGTGTATGCCGAGATCCGCCTCCCCGAGGGCACCCACCCCGAGGCGTTCGGCCTGCACCCGGCCCTGCTCGACAGCGCCCTGCACGCCGTCACGTTCTCCTCGGCCGGCGGCGAGCGGGCCACCCTCCCGTTCGCCTGGTCCGGGGTCACCCTGGGCACGCCGGGCGCGGCCAACCTGCGGATCCGCCTCACCGCCGTCCGCCCCGGCACCGTCGCGCTGCGGGTCGCCGACGCGGCCGGCCGCCCGGTCCTGACCGTCGACTCCCTGGCGCTGCGGGCGATCTCCGCCGCCCAGCTGGACGCGGCGGCCGGCCAGTCGTCGCTGTTCCAGCTCGACTGGACCCCGATCCCGGTGCCCGCCGGATCCGAGGCGGTCGCTGAGGACGTCATGACAGTGGAGGTGACCGGGGGTGCCGACCTCGCGGCGGTGCACTCGGCGACCCGGGACGTGCTCACCGCCGTACAGCAATGGCTTGACGACCCGGCGAAAGCCGGAACGCGCCTGGCGGTCCTGACCCGCGGCGCGATCGCGCTCACCGAAGGTGACGTGCCGGACGTGGCCGCCGCCGCGGTCCACGGCCTGATCCGCTCCGCGCAGGCCGAGCACCCGGACCGGATCCTGCTCGCCGACACCGACGGCAGCGTCGCCCTCCCCGCCCTGCTCGCCCTGCCGGAACCGCAGGTCGTGGTCCGCGACGGCGTGGTCTACGCGGCCCGCCTGACCCGCGCGGCGACCGGCGACGACACCCCGGCCTCCGCGTTCGGGCCGGCCGGGACCGTGCTGGTGACCGGCGGAACCGGCGCGCTCGGCGCCCTGGTCGCCGAGCACCTGGTGACCGAGCGTGACGTCCGTGACCTGCTGCTGGTCAGCCGCCGCGGCCCGGCCGCCCCCGGCGCGAGCGAGCTGCGTGACCGGCTCACCGCCGCCGGGGCCACCGTCCGGATCGCCGCCTGCGACACCGCCGACCGCGACGCGCTCGCCGCCCTGCTGGCCGACGTCGAGCTCAGCGCGGTCGTGCACACCGCCGGCGTGGTCGACGACGGCGCGCTCGCGACGCTGACCCCGCAGCGGCTGGCCGCCGTCCTGCGGGCCAAGGCCGACAGCGCCGCGCACCTGGACGAGCTGACCCGCGACCGTACGCTGACCGCTTTTGTGCTCTTCTCCTCGGCCTCGGCGGTGCTCGGCGCGCCCGGTCAGGCCAACTACGCCGCCGCCAACGCGTTCCTGGACGCGCTGGCCACCCGCCGGCGCGCCACCGGACGGCCGGCGCAGTCGCTGGCCTGGGGCCTGTGGGACGTCGGCGGCGGGATGTCCGGCGAGCTGTCCGCGGCCGACCTGCGCCGGCTGGCCCGCTCCGGGGTCAGCCCGATCGGCGCCGAGCAGGGCATGCGCCTGCTGGACGCGGCGACCGCGCTGGACGCGGGCACGCTGGTCCCGATCAACCTGGACGTCCGGTCCCTGGAGAGCACCGAGGACCGCGCCGGGGCGCTGTTCCGCGCGCTGGCCCGGCCCGCCCGCAAGGCCGCGGCGCCGGCGCCGGAGACCACCGAAGCCTTCGCCCGGCAGCTGGCCGCGCTGCCCGCCGCGGACCGGCTCGCCCTGCTCGTCGACCTGGTCCGCAACCAGGCCGCGACGACGCTCGGGCACCCGGACGCCGGCGGCATCGAGGCCGGCCGGGCCTTCAACGACCTGGGCTTCGACTCGCTGACCGCGGTCGAGTTCCGGACCGGGCTGGGCTCGGCGGTCGGGCTCCGGCTGCCGGCCACCCTGGTCTTCGACCACCCGACCCCGGCCGACGTGGCCGGCTACCTGCTCGACGAGCTGGCGCCGGACGGCGCGGCCGACGACGGCGACGCCGAGGTGCGGCGGATCCTGCTCGACATCCCGCTGGCCCGCCTGCGCGCGGCCGGCCTGCTCGACGCGCTGCTGGAACTGGGCGGCGCGGCGGGCGGCGACCCCGAACCCACCGCCGGCGACGAGCCGTCCATCGACGAGATGGACACCGACGCCCTCATCAGCATGGCCCTCAGCGGCCTCGACCTCGATCTCGACGACGCGCACACGGGAAGCAGGAACCTCTGATGGCTGACTCAGCGGACAAGGTGATCCAGGCGCTGCGGGCGTCGCTCAAGGAGACCGAACGGCTGCGGACGCAGAACCGCAAGCTCACCGCGGCGGCTCGCGAGCCGATCGCGATCGTCGGGATGGCCTGCCGGTACCCCGGCGGGGTCGCCTCCGCCGACGACCTGTGGAAGCTGGTCGACGACGGCGTCGACGCGATCTCCGAGTTCCCGGACAACCGCGGGTGGGACGTCGACGGCGTCTTCGACCCCGAGCCGGGCAAGGTCGGGCACACCTACAGCAAGCACGGCGGCTTCCTGCACGACGCGGGCGACTTCGACCCGGCGTTCTTCGGGATCAGCCCGAACGAGGCGCTGCTGATGGACCCGCAGCAGCGGCTGCTGCTGGAGACGTCGTGGGAGGCGTTCGAGCACGCCGGGATCGACCCGGCCACCCTCAAGGGCGGCTCGACCGGGGTCTTCGCCGGGATGATGTACCACGACTACGCGGCCAACAACAGCACCGGCGCGAACGCCTCCGGGCGGATCTCGTACGTGCTCGGCCTGGAGGGCCCGGCCGTCACGGTCGACACCGCCTGCTCGTCGTCGCTTGTCGCGCTGCACTGGGCGATCCAGGCGCTGCGCTCCGGCGAGTGCGAGCTGGCCCTGGTCGGCGGCGTCGCGGTGATGGCCACCCCCGAGGTGTTCGTCGAGTTCAGCCGGCAGCGCGGGCTGGCCCCGGACGGGCGGTGCAAGTCGTTCGCCGGGGGCGCGGACGGCACGTCGTGGGGCGAGGGCGCCGGCGTCCTGATCGTCGAGCGGCTCGCCGAGGCCCGCCGCAAGGGCCACCGGGTGCTCGCCGTGGTCCGCGGCTCGGCGGTCAACCAGGACGGCGCCAGCAACGGGTTCAGCGCGCCGAACGGCCCCTCCCAACGCCGGGTGATCGCCGCCGCGCTGGCCAGCGCGCAGCTCAGCCCGGACCAGGTGGACCTGGTCGAGGCGCACGGCACCGGCACCACGCTGGGCGACCCGATCGAGGCGCAGGCGCTGCTGGCCACGTACGGGCAGGAGCGTCCCGAGGACCGGCCGCTGTGGCTCGGCTCGATCAAGTCGAACATCGGGCACACCCAGTCGGCGGCCGGGGTCGCCGGGATCATCAAGCTGGTCCAGGCGATCCGGCACGGCGTCATGCCGCGCACCCTGCACGTCGACACCCCCACCCCGGTCGTCGACTGGACGGCCGGCAACGTCAAGCTGCTCACCGAGCCGGTCGCCTGGCCGGAGACCGACCAGCCGCGCCGGGCCGGCATCTCGTCGTTCGGGATCAGCGGTACGAACGCGCACGTCATCATCGAGCAGGCCCCGGCCGAGGAGCCGGCCGAGCCGGTCGCGCCGGTCACCCACACGCTGACCCCGATCACCGTCACCGCGAAGACCGCGACCGCGCTGACCGGCCAGGCCCAGCGGCTGGCCGGCCTGCTCGCCGGCGGTGCGCCGCTGGCCGGCACGGCCCGCGCGCTGGTCACCGGGCGGGCGGTGTTCGAGCACCGGACCGTCGCGCTCGGCGCCGGCACCGACGAGGTCGTCGCCGCTCTGACCGGCGCGACCCCGGCCGTGACCGGCACGGTCACCGGCGGCGGCGTCGCGGTGCTGTTCACCGGCCAGGGCTCGCAGCGCCTCGGGATGGGCCGCGAGCTGGCCGAGCGCTTCCCGGTGTTCGCGGCGGCGTTCGACGCGGCGGTGGCCGCGACCGGCCTGCCGATCAAGGACATTGCCTGGGGCACCTCCCGCACCGACCTGGCGCAGACGGTCCACACCCAGGCCGCGGTCTTCGCCTTCGAGGTCGCGCTCTACCGGCTGATCGAGTCCTGGGGCGTCCAGCCCGACTACCTGGCCGGGCACTCGATCGGTGAGGTCGCCGCGGCGCACGTGGCCGGGGTGTTCTCGCTGGCCGACGCGGGCCGCCTGGTCGCCGCGCGCGGCCGGCTGATGCAGGCGCTGCCGGTCGGCGGCGCGATGGTCGCGGTCGCCGCGCCCGAGGAGCGGGTCCGCCCGCTGCTGACCCCGGACGTGGACATCGCGGCGATCAACGCGCCCGGCGCGGTGGTGGTCTCCGGTACCCGGGAGGCGGTCGAGGCGCTGGTGGTCCGGCTGGACGTCCGGTCGACCGCGCTGAACGTCTCGCACGCGTTCCACTCGCACCTGATGGACCCGATGCTGCACGAGTTCGCCGAGGCGCTGCGCGGCATCACCTTCCACCCGCCGGCGATCCCGGTGGTCTCCGACGTCACCGGCGCGATCGCCGACCCCGAGGTGATCGCGACCGCCGGCTACTGGGTGCGGCACGTGCGCGAGGCGGTCCGCTTCGCCGACACGGTGACCACCCTGCGCGCCGCCGGGGTGCGCACGTTCCTCGAGGTCGGGCCGGACGCGGTGCTGACCGGGATGGCCCGGCAGAGCCTGGACCATGACATTGCCGATGACGGCGTGGCCGTGCTCGCGCTGCAGCGCCGGGACCGGTCCGAGGAGCGCGAGCTGCTCACCGGCGTGGCCGGCGCCTGGACCCGGGGCGTGCCGGTCGACTGGACCGCGCTGCTGCCCGCCGGCCGGCCGGTCGACCTGCCCTCGTACGCCTTCGACCACCAGCGGTTCTGGATCGACGAGTGGGACTTCAGCGACGCCTGGACCGGGGGCGCCGCCCGCCGGCTGACCGCGGCCGGGCTGACCCGCTTCGAGCACCCGCTGCTCGGCGCGGTGGTCGCCGCCCCGCAGTCCGGTGGGCTGGTGCTGACCGGCCGGCTCTCGCTCGACCGGCACCCGTGGGTCGCCGACCACGAGGTGCTCGGCAGCGTGCTGCTGCCCGGGACCGGCTTCGTCGAGCTCGCGCTGCGGGCCGGCGAGGAGGTCGGCTGCGAGTCGCTGGAGGAGCTGACCCTGCGGGCGCCGCTGGTGCTGACCGGGGCCGACGGCGGGGCCACCCTGCAGGTCGTCGTCGGTGGGGCGGACGCGGCCGGCCGCCGTACCGTCGAGATCTTCTCCCGGGCCGACGGCCCGGACCAGCCCTGGGTGCAGCACGCCGCCGGGGTGCTCGGCGTCGCCGCCGCCGCGACCGCGCCGGACCTGGTGGCCTGGCCGCCGCCGGGCGCCGAGCCGGTCGCGGTGACCGGGGCGTACGAGAAGCTGCTGGACCTCGGCTACGCCTACGGCCCGATGTTCCAGGGCCTGCGGGCCGCCTGGCGCCGCGGCGACGAGCTGTTCGCCGAGGTCGCGCTGCCGGCGTCCGGGCACGAGGAGGCGGCCGCCTACGGCGTGCACCCGGCGCTGCTGGACGCGTCGATGCACGCCGCGATGCTCGGTGACCGGGAGGCCGCCGAGGGCGAGCAGACCCTGCTGCCGTTCGCCTGGAACGACGTCACCCTGCACGCCGCCGGGGCCGCCGCGGTCCGGGTCCGGATCGTCACCCCGACCACCGACAGCATGTCGTTCGCGGTCGCCGACGAGCACGGCCGCCCGGTGCTGACCGTCGGCTCGCTGGTCTCCCGCCCGGTGTCGCCGGCCCAGTTGGCCCCCGCGGCGGCCGGCGCCGACCAGGCGCTGTTCGGCATCGACTGGCTGCCCGCCCCGGGCGCGGTCGCCGGCAACACCACCTGGGTCCGGTACGCCGACCTGGACCCCGACGCGCAGCCCCCGGTGGTGCTCGCCGAGATCGCCGCTCCCACCGATGGCACGGTCCCGCAGCGGGCCCGGGCGGTCACCGTCGAGGCGCTCGACCTGGTGCAGCGCTGGCTCGCCGAGCCGCGCCTGGCCGGCTCCCGGCTGGTCGTGCGGACCCGGGACGCGGTCACCGTGCAGGACGGCGACCCGATCGACCCGGCCGTCGCGCCGGTGTGGGGCCTGATCCGGGCCGCGCAGGCGGAGAACCCGGACCGGTTCGTGCTGCTGGACACCGACGGCGACGTCACCGACGGGATCCTCGCCCAGGCCCTGGCGACCGGGGAACCGGAGCTGGCGGTGCGGGCCGGGCAGGTCCGGGTGCCGCGACTCGCGCCCCGGACGGTCGAGGCCGGTCCGGTCTGGGACGCGGACGGGACCGTGTTGATCACCGGCGGGACGGGTGGGCTCGGCGCGATCGTGGCTGAGCATCTGGTGCGGGCGCACGGCGTACGCAAGCTGGTTCTGACTTCCCGTCGCGGCCCGGACGCGCCCGGCGCGGCGGCATTGACCGCCCGCCTCGCGGATCTCGGCGGCGAAGCCGAGATCGTCGCCTGCGACGTCGCCGACCGCGACGCCCTGCAGGCGCTGATCGACCGGATCGGATCAGGCCTGACCGGGGTCGTGCACGCCGCCGGCGTCGCCGCCAACGGCATGGCCGTGGATCTGACCACCGAGCACATCGACCTGGTCTTCACCCCCAAGGTGGACGCCGGCTGGCACCTGCACGAGCTGACCCGCGACCTGCCGCTGACCGCGTTCGTGCTGTTCTCCTCGGCCGGCGGCCTGGTGCTCGCGGCCGGGCAGGGCAACTACGCCGCGGCCAACGTGTTCCTGGACGCGCTCGCCGAGCACCGCCGCGCGGCCGGGCTGCCGGCCACCGCCGTCGCCTACGGCCTGTGGCAGGCCGAGACCGGCATGAGCAGCCAGATGGACGACAGCCACCTGCAGCGGATGGACCGGCTCGGCCTGCCCGCGCTGCCCACCGCCGACGCGCTCACGCTGCTCGACCGGGCGGTCGGCAGCGGGCTCGCGGCCCTGGTCGCCGTCCCGGTCGACCGGCAGGCGCTGCGCAAACGCACCGACGAGCTGCCGGCGCTGCTGCGTGGCCTGGTCCCGGCGGCGCGCCGGCGCACCGCCGGACCGGCCGGGAGCGGCTCCTCGCTGGCCCGCGAACTGGCCGGCCTCGACCCCGCCGACCGCGAGACGACCGTTCTGGAACTGGTCCGCGGGCAGGTCGCCGCGGTCCTCGGGCACGCCGGCGCCGACGCGGTCGCCGCCGACCGGGCGTTCAAGGACCTGGGCTTCGACTCGCTCTCCGCGGTCGAGCTGCGCAACGTGCTGAACACCGCGACCGGCCTGCGGCTCTCGCCCACGCTGGTCTTCGACCACCCCAGCGCGGTCGCGGTCGCCCGGCACATCCTGGAGACCATTTCCGGTACGGACGTGGAACCGCTGCCCGCCCCGGCCGCCACCCCGAAGCCCCGCGACGACGACCCGATCGCGATCGTCAGCATGGCCTGCCGCTACCCGGGCGGGGTCGCCTCGCCCGAGGACCTGTGGCGCCTGGTCGCCGGCGGCGTCGACGCGCTCGGCGACTTCCCGGCCGACCGCGGCTGGGACCCGGCGGTGTTCGACCCGGAGCCCGGCAAGCCCGGCAAGACCTACGCGAACGAGGGCGGCTTCCTCTACGACGCGGCCCGCTTCGACCCGGCGTTCTTCGGGATCAGCCCGAACGAGGCGATCCTGATGGACCCGCAGCAGCGGCTGCTGCTGGAGACCGCGTGGGAGGCCCTGGAACGCGCCGGCGTCGACCCGAACTCGCTGCGCGGCAGCTCGACCGGGGTGTTCGTCGGGCTGATGTACCACGACTACGGCGTGGACAGCACCGGCGGCTCGCTGGTGTCCGGGCGGATCGCGTACACGCTGGGCCTGGAGGGACCGGCGATCAGCGTCGACACCGCCTGCTCGTCGTCGCTGGTGTCGCTGCACTTCGCGATGCAGTCGCTGCGCAGCGGCGAGTGCTCACTCGCGCTGGCCGGCGGGGTCGCGGTGATGGCCACCCCGGCGATGTTCGTCGAGTTCAGCCGGCAGCGCGGGCTCGCGCCGGACGGCCGGATCAAGGCGTTCGCCGGCGCCGCGGACGGCACCGGCTGGGGCGAGGGCGCCGGCCTGCTCGTGCTGGAACGACTGTCGGACGCGCGGCGCAACGGGCACGAGGTGCTCGCGGTGATCCGTGGCTCGGCGGTCAACCAGGACGGCGCCAGCAACGGGTTCAGCGCGCCGAACGGGCCGTCGCAGCGCCGGGTGATCCGGGCCGCGCTGGCCTCGGCCGGGCTGACCGCCGACCAGGTCGACGTGGTCGAGGCGCACGGCACCGGCACCACGCTCGGTGATCCGATCGAGGCGCAGGCGCTGCTCGCGACCTATGGTCAGGACCGGGCGACGCCGCTGCTGCTCGGGTCGATCAAGTCGAACATCGGGCACACCCAGGCCGCGGCCGGGGTCGCCGGGATCATCAAGATGGTCGAGGCGATGCGGCACGGCGTGGTGCCGAAGACGCTGCACGTGGACGAGCCGTCGCCGATGGTGGACTGGACGGCCGGCAGCGTCGAGCTGGTCACCGACGCGGTCGACTGGCCGGCCGTGGACCGGCCCCGCCGGGCCGCGGTGTCGTCGTTCGGGATCAGCGGCACCAACGCGCACGTGATCATCGAGCAGGGCCCGATCGCGGTCCCGGCCGCCACGCCGCGTCGTGCGGACGTCGTGGTGCCGGTGGTGCTGCGGGCTCGCAAGGCGGATGCGCTGGTCAGGCAGGCCGCGCGACTCGGTGGGCACCTGGCGGCTCGGCCCGACCTGGACCTTCTCGACGTCGGGTTCTCGACGGTGACGACCCGGGCGGCGCTCGGCCACCAGGCGGTCGTCGTCGGGCGGGACCGGGCGGAGGTGATCGCGGCCCTCGGCGCGGTGACCGGATCGGTCGACAGCGGCAAGCTGGCGCTCCTCTTCACCGGTCAGGGTTCGCAGCGCCTGGGCATGGGCCGCGACCTCTACGAGCGCTTCCCGGTGTTCGCGGCAGCTTTTGACGCGACCGGTCTTCCGGCGCCCTGGGAGCTGTCCGAGCAGGAGTTGGCGCAGACCGGGAACACGCAGCCGGCGGTCTTCGGGTTCGAGGTAGCCCTTTACCGGCTCTTGGAGTCGTGGGGAGTCAAGCCGGACTATCTCGCCGGGCATTCGATCGGGGAGATCGCCGCAGCTCACGTCGCGGGTGTCTTCTCGCTCGACGACGCGGTGAAGTTGGTGACCGCGCGTGGTCGGCTGATGCAGGCGCTGCCGGCCGGGGGTGTGATGGTCGCGGTGGCCGCTCCGGAGAGCACGATTCAGTTGGTCGACGGCGTCGACATCGCGGCGATCAACGGCCCGGCCTCCACGGTTTTGTCGGGAATTTCGGACCGGGTCGACGAGGTCGTGGCGGCGCTGGGCGGTGTGAAGGCCACCCGGCTGAACACCTCGCATGCGTTCCACTCGCACCTGATGGAGCCGATGCTGGCGGAGTTCGGACAAATCGCCCGCGAAATCTCCTACAGCGCGCCGACCATCCCGGTCATCACCGTCGGCGACGTGACCGATCCGGACTACTGGGTCGGGCACGTCCGCAACACCGTCCGCTTCCACGACATCGTCACCGACCTGCTCGGCCGGGGCGTGACCACCTTCCTGGAAGCCGGCCCCGACGCCACGCTGACCGGGCTCGGCCGGCAGATCACCGACGACGCCACGTTCATCGCGCTGCAGCACCGCACCCGGCCGGAGGAGTTCGAGCTCCTGAACGGCCTGGCCACCAGCGGCGTCGCCGTCGACTGGGCCGGCCCGTTCGAGGGGACCGGTGCCCGCCGCACCGAGCTGCCCACCTACGCCTTCGACCACCGCCACTTCTGGCTGCTCGACGACGAGCCGGCCACCGACCCCACCTCGATCGGCGTCACCGGCGCCGGCCACCCGCTGCTCGGCGCGGTCGTCGCCACCCCGCGTTCCGGCGGGGTCGTGCTGACCGGCCGGCTGTCGGTCGGCGCCACGCCGTGGGTCGCCGACCACCAGGTGCTCGGGGACGTGCTGCTGCCCGGTACCGCGTTCGTCGAGCTCGCGCTGCGGGCCGGCGACGAGGTCGGCTGCGACCTGGTCGACGAGTTGACCCTGCAGGCCCCGCTGGTCTTCCCCGGCCCCGGCACGGTCGCCGTGCAGGTCGTCGTGGACGGCCCGGACCAGGCCGGCCGCCACCCGCTCACGGTCTACTCGCGCGCCGACGCCGGCGCCGACGAGTGGTCCCAGCACGCCACCGGCTTCCTCGCCACCGCCACCGCCCACCCGGCGAACGACGCGGCCACCGGCTCCGCCGATCTGACCGAGTGGCCGCCGCCGGGCGCGGAGCCGGTCGACGTCTCCGATCTCTACGGCACGCTGCAGGACCGGGGCTACGGCTACGGGCCGACGTTCCAGGCGTTGCGCGCGGCGTGGCGCCGGGACGGCGTCGTCTACGCCGAGGTGGCCGTGCCGGAGCAGGCCCGCGCCGAGGCACGCCGGTTCGGGATTCACCCGGCGCTGCTCGACGCGACCATGCACGGGCTCGGCTTCGGCGCGCTCGGCGAGGGGGAGAGCGACCCGGGCACGCTGATGCCGTTCTCCTGGGAGGGCGTCACCCTGCACGCCGCCGGGGTCGACGCGGTCCGGGTGCGGCTGGCCCCGACCGGCGCCACCTCGGTCTCCCTGGACCTGGCCGACGAGTCCGGCGCCCCGGTGGCGTCGGTCCGCTCGATGACCCTGCGCCCGGTCACCGCCGCCCCCGCCACCGACTCCGCCGCCCGCGCCCTCTTCGAGATCGTCTGGAGTCCGGCCCCGTCGACCACGTCCGGTACCGCGACGATCGTCCGGGCCACCGATATCCGCGAGGCACCGGTGGCCGACGCGATCGTGGTCGAGGTCGGCGGCGCGCTGCCGGCCGACGCCACGGTCGCTGCCCTGGAGTTGATCCAGGCGTGGCTCGGCCGACCGGAGCTGGCCGCGTCCAAGCTGGTCGTGCTGACCCGCAACGCGGTCGCGGCCCGGCCGGGCGAGGACGTGGACACGGCGGTCGCCCCGGTGTGGGGCCTGGTCCGGGCCGCGCAGGCGGAGAACCCGAACCGGTTCGTGCTGCTGGACGCCGACGGCGCGGTCACCGACGCGACCCTCGGCCGGGTCCTGGCGTCGGGGGAGCCCGAGGCCGCGCTGCGCGACGAGGTCGCCCTGGTGCCGCGTCTGACGCCCGCCTCGGCCGAGGTGGGGGAGCGGCCGGTCTGGGACCCGGACGGGACGGTGCTGATCACCGGCGGGACGGGTGGGCTCGGCGCGCTCGTGGCTGAGCATCTGGTGCGCGCTCACGGCGTACGCAAGCTGATTTTGACCTCTCGTCGCGGCCCGGACGCGCCCGGCGCGGCGGAATTGACCGCCCGCCTCGCGGATCTCGGCGGCGCAGCCGAGGCCGTTGCCTGCGACGTCGCCGACCGTGGCGCCCTGGCGGCGCTGGTGGAGCGAATTGGCGACGGCCTGACCGGAATTGTTCACGCCGCCGGCATCGCCTCGAACGGCCTGGTCGCCGACCTGACCGCCGACCAGGTCCGCCGCGTCCTGGCCCCGAAGGCGGACGCCGCCCGGCACCTGCACGAGCTGACCAGGGACCGCCCGCTGACCGCGTTCGTGCTGTTCTCCTCGGCCGGCGGCCTGGTGCTGGCGGCCGGGCAGGGCAACTACGCGGCCGCGAACGTCTACCTCGACGGGCTCGCCGCCCACCGGCGGGCGAACGGGCTGCCGGCCACCGCGCTCAGCTACGGCCTGTGGCAGGCCGACACCGGGCTGACCAGCCTGATGGACGACGGCCACCGGCAGCGGATGGACCGGCTCGGCCTGCCCGCGCTGCCGGCCGCCGACGCGCTCACCCTGCTCGACCGCGCGGTCGCCGATGGCCGCGGGCACCTGGTGCCGATGCCGATCGACCGCGCGGCGCTGCGCAAGCGCACCGACGAGCTGCCCGCGCTGCTGCGTGGCCTGGTCCCGGCGGCGCGTCCGAAGGCGGCCGCGACCCGGGCCGCCGGCTCGCCGCTGACCACCCTGCGGGGCCTGGCCGACGAGGCGCAGCTGGCGCAGCTCACCCATCTGGTGCGCGGCTGGGCGGCGGAGATCCTCGGCTACAGCGGCCCGGCGGACGTCGAGCCGGAGCGCGGTTTCCTGGAGTCCGGGTTCGACTCGCTGACCGCGGTCGAGCTGCGCAACCGGATCAACGCGGCGCTGGAGCTGTCGCTGCCGGCGATGGCGGTGTTCGACGCGAAGACCCCGGCCGAGCTGGCCCGGGTCGTCCAGGCCGACCCGGCGCTGGCCGGGACCGGCGCCGCGATCGAGCGGCCGCGGTCCGCCCCGGACACGCTCTACCAGCTGTTCCTGGACGGGGTGTTGGCCGGACGGCTGCAGCCCGCGCTGGCCATGTTGAAGAGCGTCGCCGATCTGCGACCGGCGTTCGACGGCCCGGCGGACTCGCCGCTGCCGGCGCCGGTCACGCTGGCCGCCGGGACCGGGGACGTGCCCCGGCTGATCTGCCTGAGTACGCCGACCATCGCCGGCGGGGTGCACCAGCACGCCCGGCTGGCCGCCCGGCTCACCGGTGGCCGGCACGTCACCGCGCTGCCGACGCCCGGGTTCGGGCGCGACGAGCCGGTTCCGGCCTCGTTCGACGCGGCGGTGCGGGTGCTGGCCGCCGCGGTCCTGGCCGCCGCCGAGGGGGAGCCGTTCGTCCTGCTCGGCTTCTCCTCCGGGGGTCTGCTGGCCCACGCGACCGCCGCCCACCTGGAGCGGGAAGGCGCCGCGGTCAGCGGGGTGGTGCTGCTCGACAGCTACCCGGTGCGGGCCGAGCACGACGGGATCTTCGGGCACATGGCGATGGCCATCCCGGAGAAGGAGGTCACGTTCGGCCCGTTCGACAGCGCCCAGCTGTCCGCGTTCGGCCGGTACGTCGACCTGCTGCCCGACTTCGAGAAGGAGCCGGTGCGCGCCCCGGTGCTGTTCGTGCAGGCCGCCGACTCGTTCGTGGAGCAGCCGGCCGGGGACACCTCGTGGCAGGCCACCTGGGACGGCGCGGACGCCGTCCGGACGGTTCCGGGCACCCATTTCACCCTCGTCGAATCCGATGTGGACACCACCGCGCGGGTCGTCGACGAATGGCTTCTCGGATAGGGGCGCTAGGGGCTTATCTACGGCCCCCGGCCAGCGGATTATTGAAATGCAAGAGTTGACTGGAATGGGGATCACGGAGATGTCCGAGGAAATCCGGAACGCAACGGCATTGGTATTCCCCGGAATGGGCCCGACGTCATTCGACGAGGTTTCCCGGTTCATGGTGGCGAATCCGTTCGCCCGCCGCCGGGTCGCCGAGGCCGACCGGGTGCTCGGGTACTCGCTGGTCCGCCGTTACCGCGAGACCCCGGGCGACTACAGCCCGGCCGCGCAGCTCGCCTTCCTGGTGAACTGCCTGGCCCTGGCCGACTGGCACGCCGACCGGAGCGACGCGGCTCCGGTCGCGGTCACCGGCCCCAGCTTCGGGGGCAAGGCCGCCGCGGTCTGGGCCGGCGCGCTCGACTTCGCCGACGCGGTCACCATGACCGCCGGGTTCGCCGGCCTGATGACCGACTACTTCGCCACCAGCCACACCGACGTGGTCACCCAGTCCTTCGCCCGGACCCCGCCGGCGCTGCTCGCCGAGCTGCTCGCCGAGCTCGACGAGGCCGGCGAGTGGTACGACATCTCCTGCTACGTCGACGTCGACTTCACCATGCTGTCGCTGCGCGAGCACCGGCTCGGCTGGCTGGAGCAGGGGCTGCGCGCGGCCGGCGGCCTGCCGCTCTACACGCTGCGCCCGCCGATGCACTCCCGCGCCTTCGGGGAGCTGCGGCGCCGCGCCGAGGCCGAGGTGATCGCCGGGATGCGGTTCGCCGACCCGGTGGTCCCGCTGATCGCCGACCTCGACGGCAAGCCGCGCGGCACCGGCGCCGAGGTCCGCGAGTGGCTGCTGGACGGCTTCGTCCGCCCGGTGCGCTGGCCGGACGTCGTCGCCACGCTGCGCGGCCTGGGTGTCGGGACGCTGCTGGTGGCCGGCGCGGACAGCCTGTTCACCCGGGTGCCGTGCACGACCGGGGCGTTCACGGTCGTACCGGCCAATCCCCGTTCCGTGATGCAGCCGCGCCGACGCGTCGCGGCCTGATCCGTTCACCACACAACCAAGGAGCCAGTGACATGTGGGATGCCAAGTTCGAGGAGATCCTGCGCCGGTTCGTTCCGTTCCTGGAGGCCGACGAGCAGCTCGAGGCGGACACCAGCCTGCGCGATCTCGGCCTGGACTCGATGGGAATCATCGAGATGATGGGCGTCCTGGAGGCCGAGTACGACGTGCGCTTCCGTGACGACATGTTGAACATGCAGACCTTTGCCACCCCCGGAGCCCTCTGGGACGGCGTGTCGAAGATGGTCGAGACAGTCTCATGACGACGCTCGACATGGTGGCCTCCCCCGGACCGGTGACCCCGGCCGGGGGAGCCCCCGGCGGGGTCCATGCCCGCTTCGGGCGCGGCCTCAGAACCAACCCTGACGGTACGGCGATCCAGGCCGGCGACCGCACGGTCAGCTACACCGAGGCGCACGAGCTGGCGCTGCAGTACGCCGGTTCGCTGCGCCGGGTCCTGCCCCGCCCGGCCCCGATCGCCGTGCTCGCGGGTCGCGGTGTGGAGGCGTACCTCGGAATTCTGTCCTGTCTCTATGCCGGCGCCACCGCGGCGCCGATGCTGACCGACTTCCCGGCCGCCCGCCTGGTCGAGATGATCCGCGCGGCCGGCGTGCGCGCCCTGTTCGTCGACGCGGAGGGCGCCGAACTGCTGCCGAAGCTGCGCGAACTCGGGGTCGACCTGCCGGTGCTGGTGGCGGCGGGCCAGGCGGACGTGACCCGGCCGATCGTGACGGTGCCGGAGCACCGGCTGGACGAGCCGTTCCGGCCGGACCCGCGCGACATCGCCTACATCCTGTTCACCTCCGGCTCGACCGGCACCCCGAAGGGCGTCCGGCTCAGCCACGCGAACCTGAACCACTACTTCGACCTGATGGACAGCTGGTACGACTTCACCGCCGACGACGTCTTCTCCCAGGCCGCGAACCTGAACTGGGACTCGGCCGTCTCCGACCTGTGGTGCGCGTGGGGCGCCGGCGCCCGGCTGGTCGCGGTGCTCGGCCCGCACTACCGGGACCTGCCGAGGTTCGTCACCGAGCAGGGCGTGACCGTGTGGTTCTCCGCACCCAGCACGATCGGCCTGGTCCGGCGCACCGGGCGGCTCAAGCCCGGCGCGATGCCGACGCTGCGCTGGACGTACTTCGGCGGCGAGGCGCTGCGCTTCACCGACACCGCCGACTGGCAGGCCGCGGCGCCGAACTCGTCGGTGGTCAACGTCTACGGCCCCACCGAGATCACCATCACCACGCACCGGCACACCTGGTCCCCGGCGGTCTCCACGGCGATCGGCGTGAACGGCGTGGTCCCGCTCGGCCACCTGCACGACGGGCACGACCAGCGGATCGTCGACGGCGAGCTGTGCATCGCCGGCCCGCAGCTGTCGGCCGGCTACCTCGACCCGCGCCACGACGCCGGCCGCTACCTGGAGCTGGACGGGCGCGTCTACTACCGCACCGGCGACCTGGTCGCCGAGGTGGCCGGTGGCGAGCTGGTCTACCTGGGCCGGGCCGACTCCCAGGTCCAGGTGCACGGGCTGCGCGTCGAGCTGGGCGAGATGGACCACGCGGCCCGCAGCGCCCCCGGCGTGGAGGACGCGGTCACCGTGGGCGCGGCCGTCGGCGGCACCACCGAGCTGCTCGTCTTCTACACCGGCGCGAAGCAGGCGCCGGCCGCGCTGGCCCGCCACATCGGGCGCACCGTGCCCGCGCAGATGGTCCCGCGGCACTACCGGCACGTCACCGAGTTCCCGCTGAACACCAACAAGAAGATCGACCGGCTGCGGCTCACCGCGGAGGCGACCTCCCAGCTCAGGACAGGAGAACGGTCATGAACCAGCTGGTGCACGAGCTCCTCGACGACGCCGAGCACGACTCGCCGACCCGGTGGGCGGTCCGGGACGCGACCAGTCGCTGGACGTACGCCCAGCTCGCCAACCGCGCGCACGCGTTCGCCACCTGGCTGCGGGCGCAGAACGTGAGCCCCGGCGAGCGGGTCCTGGTCCAGTCGCCGACCCGCATCGAGCTGGTCGCGATGTTCTACGGCGCGTCCCGGGCCGGCGCGGTCCTGGTCCCGATCAACAAGTCGATGAAGCAGTTCCACCTGGCCTCGGTGGTCCGCGACGCCGACCCGGCGCTGATCATCGCCACCCCGGAGCTGGCCGAGAACCTCAAGGAGCTCGACGTCGCGCCGGTCCACGACTTCGACGACGTCGCCCTGGACATCCTGCACCTGTCCCGCGGCCCGCGCTCGCCGCGGACCACCCAGGTGCGGCCGACCGACCTGGCCGCGCTGATCTACACCTCCGGCAGCACCGCCCGGCCCAAGGCGGTGATGGCCCCGCACGCCCAGGTCACCTTCGCCTCCCGGGCGATCCAGGCGGAGATGGACTACCGCCCGGACGACGTGGTGTTCTGCCGCTTCCCGCTGTCCTGGGACTACGGCCTCTACAAGGTGCTGCTCTGCGCGCTCGGCCGGTCCGAGATCGTGCTCGCCGACAACGAGTCCGACCTGGTCCTGCTGCGCCGGATGCGGGAGACCGGCACCACCGTGGTGCCGATCGTGCCGTCGCTGGCCACCATGATCACGCTGCTGGCCAAGCGCTCCGAGGACCCGATGCCGCCGGTCCGGCTGATCAGCAACACCGGCGCGGCGCTGCCGGCGGCCACCATCGAGACGCTGCGCGCGACGTTCCCCGGGGTCCGGGTGGTCCGCCAGTACGGCCAGACCGAGTGCAAGCGGATCACCGTGATGCCCCCGGAGGAGGACCGCGACCGCCCCGACTCGGTCGGCCGGCCGTTCCGCGGCACCACCGTCCGGGTCCTGGACGCCGACGGCGTGGAGGTGCCGGCCGGCACGGTCGGCGAGATCTGCGTCGAGGGCCCGCACGTGATGCCCGGCTACTGGCGGCTGCCCGAGCTGTCCGCGAAGACGTTCCGGCGCACCGCCGCCGGCGAGCTGCGCCTGCACACCGGCGACTACGGCAGCGTCGACGCCGACGGCTACCTGTACTTCGAGGGCCGCCGCGACGACATGTTCAAGCGCCGCGGCATCCGGATGAGCACCACCGAGATCGAGGCCGCCGCGATGGACATCGGCGGGGTCCGCGCCGCCGCCGCGGTGCCGCCCGGCAACGGCCACGACCTGACCATCTTCGTCGAGTCGGACCTGGCCCCGAAGGTGGTCGTCAAGGAGCTCGCGGCACGCCTGGAACCGGCCAAGGTGCCGGCCGTCTGCCGGGTCCTGGAGACCTTCCCGCTCACCCTGCACGGCAAGAACGCCCGGCAGGCCCTCGTCGAGATGCTGGAGAACGACTGATGAGCCTGTCCAAGGACTTCGCCGACCGGCTCGCCGCCGACTACGGCACCCCGCTGTTCGTCTACGACCTGGACGAGGTGGAGGCGGCCCGCGACGAGCTGCTGGGCGCGCTGCCCGCCGAGTTCGAGCTGTTCTTCGCGGTCAAGGCCAACTCGCACCCGGAGCTGCTCACCGCGCTCAAGGGCACGCCCGGCCACGGCTGCCGCACCGAGGTCAGCTCGACCGGCGAGCTGGCCGTGTCGGTCGCCGCCGGGCACGACCCGGCGACCACCCTCTACACCGGCCCCGGCAAGACCGACGGCGAGCTGGACGTGGCGCTGCTGGCCGGCGTCCGGATGTTCTCCGTCGAGTCGCTCACCGACCTGCAGCACATCGGCGCCGCCGCCCAGCGGCAGGGCGTCGTCGCCCAGGCGCTGCTGCGGATCAACCACGTGGCCGCCTCGGCCACCACCAGCATCCGGATGACCGGCACCCCGTCGCAGTTCGGCCTGGACAGCGAGACCCTCGCCGAGCAGATGCCGGCGCTGCGCGCGGTGCCCGGCACCGAGCTGGCCGGCCTGCACTTCTTCCCGCTCAGCAACGCGCGGGACGAGGAGAGCCTGATCGGCGAGTTCCGGCACACGCTGAGCGTGGCGGCCGAGCTGTGCGCCGAGCACGACCTGCCGCTGCGGTTCCTCGACATCGGCGGCGGGTTCTCCGTGCCGTACGCGGTGCCGGGCGCCCGGGCGTCGTACCCGAAGCTGCGCGACGAGCTGTCCGCCGCGCTCGACCTGCACTTCCCGGAGTGGCGCACCGGCAGCCCGCAGCTGGCCTGCGAGTCCGGCCGCTACCTGGTCGGCGCGTCCGGCACCCTGATCACCCGGGTGATCAACATCAAGGAGAGCCGCGGCCGGTCCTTCGTGATCGCCGACGCCGGGATCAACACCTTCGGCGGGATGTCCGGCCTGGGCCGGCTGCTGCCGGTGGCGGTGCAGCCGGACGCCGAACCGACCCGCAAGGCCAGCCTGGTCGGGCCGCTGTGCACGCCCGGCGACGTGCTGGGCCGGGAGATCGCCCTGCCCGACCTGGCGATCGGCGACACCGTCGCGATCCCGAACGCCGGCGCCTACGGACCCACCGCGAGCCTGCTGATGTTCCTCGGCCGGCCGGCCCCGACCGAGGTGGTCATCCGTGGCACCGAGGTCGTCTCGGTCTCCCGGATCGAGCACGAGCGCACCTGGTCGACGGGCGAGGGACCCCGCGTCCGGATGTGACACCGCATCCCTTCTGAATGGAGTTTTTGTGTCCAACGGCAACCACCTGGCGATCGTCTCCACCGTGGCTTCCGATTCACATACCTGGAACCTGGTGTTCCTGCAGCTGCTGCTGGAGGAACACGGCTACACGGTCACCAACCTCGGTGCCTGCGTGCCCGACGACCTGCTCGTCAAGGAGTGCCGTGAGCTGCGGCCGGACCTGGTCGCGATCAGCTCGGTGAACGGGCACGGCCACCAGGACGGCCGGCGCGTGATCGGCGCGCTGCGGGCCTGTCCCGAACTGTTCGACACCCCGGTGGTGATCGGCGGCAAGCTCGGCGTGACCGGCGGCTCCTATTCCGAGGAACTACGCGCGGCCGGTTTCACCGAGGTCTTCGAGGACGGTGTTGCGCACCGCGTCGACTTCGGCGAGTTCGTCCGCGGCACCGGAGTGCCGGTATGAGTCCCGGCGGCACAGTCAGCCGCGGCGGCGCCACGGACACCCCGGTCGACTTCGGGGAGTTCGTGCGCCGCCGCGGCGGCCGTGGGTCCCTGGTCGTCCAGCCCCGGATGGGCATCAGCGACCCGGTCCGGATGCGGGCCGGCCTGCGGGCCACCCGGGCGGCGCGGGCCACCACGGTCGGCACGATCACGCTGGACAGCTACACCCGGGTCGCCGACCTGGCCGCCGCCGAACGGGCGCTCGCCGACGGCGTGCAGCTCAACGGCTATCCGATCGTCAACCACCCCTACGACGTCACCCGCGCCCTGCTCGACGGGGTCCGCGACGACGACTTCCCGGTCCAGGTCCGGCACGGGTCCGCGGTGCCGGCGCACATCTTCGAGGCGCTGGTCGCGCTGCGGCTCAACGCCAGCGAGGGCGGCCCGGTGTCGTACTGCCTGCCCTACGGCCGCACCCCGCTGGCCGACTCGGTCGCCAACTGGCGGCGCGGCACCGAACTGTTCGCGACGCTGCGCGACCACGGCGCCGAACCGCACCTGGAGACGTTCGGCGGCTGCATGCTCGGCCAGCTCTGCCCGCCCTCACAACTGGTCGCGATCAGCGTGCTGGAAGCCCTCTTCTTCCACCAGCACGGCGTGCGCAGCCTGTCGGTCAGCTACGCCCAGCAGACCAACTTCGCCCAGGACGTCGAGGCGGTCGCGGCGCTGCGCCGGCTCTGCGCCGACCTGCTGCCCACCCCGAACTGGCACGTCGTCGTCTACGCGTACATGGGGGTGTACCCGTACACCACGGCCGGCGCGTACCGGCTGCTCGAGCGGGCCGCCGAGCTCGCCCTGACCACCGGCGCCGAGCGGCTCATCGTCAAGACCGAGGCCGAGGCGCAGCGCATCCCGACGATCGCCGAGAACGTCACCGCGCTGGAACGGGCCGGCGCCGTGCGGGCTTCGCCAACCCCTTCACAAGACGATTCGGAGACGTACGGCGAAGCCCTCGCTCTTGTCCATGCGGTGTTGAATCTGGACGCCGACCTGGGACGGGCACTGCTCGCCGCGTTCCGGCACGGGATCCTGGACATCCCGTTCTGCCTGCACCCGGACAACATGGGCCGGACCCGCGCGTACCTGGACACCGACGGCCGGCTGCGCTGGGCCGCGACCGGCTCGATGCCGCTGCCCGCGGGCTCCGGCACCCGGGTGCTCACCTCGGCCGGCCTGCTCGACGACCTGTCGTACGTCCGGCGCTCCTACGACACCCCGATCGGAGCCGCACCATGACCGTCACGTCCCTGGACACCGGCGCCTGGATCCGGCGGTTCCACCCCGCCCCGGAGGCGCCCGCCCGGCTGGTCTGCTTCCCGCACGCGGGCGGCTCGGCGTCGTACTTCTTCCCGGTCTCGCGCGCCCTGGCCCCGCGCGCCGACGTGCTCGGCGTGCAGTACCCGGGCCGCCAGGACCGCCGGCACGAGCCGTGCGTCGGCGACCTGATCGAGCTCGCCGAGATGATCGTCCCGCAGCTCGAACCGTGGCTGGACCGCCCGGTCACGTTCTTCGGCCACAGCCTCGGCGCCAGCCTGGCCTTCGAGGTCGCCCGCCGGCTGCCCGGCGCCGACCTGACCGCCCTGTTCGTCTCCGGCCGCGGCGCCCCGACCCGCCCGCGTGACGAGGGCATGCACCTGGTCGACGACCACCGCCTGGTCGCCGACCTGGCCCGGATGAGCGGCACCGACGCCGCGGTCCTGCGGGACGAGGAGATCCTGCGGACCGTGCTGCCGGCGCTGCGGGCCGACTACCGGGCCGCGGAGACCTACCGCTACCGGCCGGGGCCACCCCTGACCTGCCCGATCACCGCCCTGATCGGCGACCGGGACGAGCAGGTCACCGAGCCCGAGGCCCGGGCTTGGAGCGCCCGCACGACCGGCCCGTTCAACCTGCAGGTCTTCCCCGGCGGCCACTTCTACCTGAACGAGCACGCTGCCGCGGTCATCGACATACTGGCCCGGCAAACGAACCGGTAGAACGCCGTCGCCCGGGCCGGCACCGTCTCAATCAGCCGCCTCGTCCGGGTTACGGCGTGGCTGCCGGTGGCGGGGAGGCCGCTGGGTGTGCGGACGACGTCCGTGCCGGGGCGTTCGTCCGTAGCGCGGTGGCCGCCGGAAGCGGGGTGGTCGCTGGGGCCGGGGGAGGCGGCCTCGGCGGGGCCGACGTTCTCGGGGCGGCCGTCGGCGGGTCCAGAGAGCGGTGGCGGCGACGAGAGCCGCGGATGCCGCTTCGATCAGGCGGGCCAGGGCGATCAGGGTCGGCGGATCGGGTAGATCGAACATGTCAGCTCCTCGGAAGGTCATGGGGTACACGACCAAGGCTGAATAGTCCGGAAGTCAAGCGAAAGGGCTTCCGCCTCGATGCCGACATCTCTTGACAGGCCCGAGTGGCCTTCTCGATGTCCAAACCAGTGATCATTGCTTGTCAATTGACGAGTCGGACGATCAATAAGGACTTGCCATCACTCGTCCGTGTGTTCGCCAAAAGAACTCGAGCGGGATGTACGTCCTGGGCAAGGACTGCCATTGTGGACGCCTACCGCGGCATGGAATCCTCGAGCTTGACATAAATTGACGCGCTACCGAGCCGGAGCGTATCGACGTGGCCATCCCCATGCCGGGTCGCGACAAAGTCCCTGACGGGCCGGTGCGCGACTTCGTCTCGGCCGTGCACAAGATCTATGACGCTGCCACCCAGCCGCCGGTCCGCCTGATAGCCGATGCGACTGTGCGTCTTCCGGCCAAGGACTACCAGTCGGTGTCCCACGAGACGGTGGGCGGGATCCTGCGTGGCGGTGTGGTGCCCGCGTGGGAGAAGGTCCGATCGATGCTGAAGGTGCTGGCCGACCTGTCGCCCGAGCACGACGATCCGGACCCCGAGCCCGCCATGCGGATCTTGTGGACGGCTGCCCGGCACGAGATGCAGGAGACCCTTCCGCTCGTCCCGGTGGGCCCGCTGGTGACGGTCGAGGCTCCCCCGCCGCCGCGGGCTGTGCAAGCCGCTCCGCTCACCGGCTCCCGCCCGCCGTCCGCGCCCGGCTTTGTCGGCCGGGAGGCGCTGATCGACGACATGCGCCTGGCGCTGTCCAACGACCACGACGTACGTCTGGTGCTCTCCGGTGGCGTGGGAGCGGGTAAGACCCAGGCGGTCCTGCACTACCTGGATCGGCATCATCCGGCCGAGGGGCCGTTGTGGTGGGTGCCGTGCACGACGTCGGACACCGCGCGTGTCGCCCTGATCGAGCTGGCCGCGACGCTCGGGGTCGACTGCCGTCATCGGGTCGATCACACCGTCCGGCTGGTCTTCGAAGCGCTGCAGGCACGCCATTTCCCGTACCTGATGATCTTCGACGGTCTCGATGATCCCGATCTCCTGCGGCTGGTCCCGAATGGCGGCCACGTCATCATCACGACGAGGGACCCGGTGCTCGGCGATGACGGGTCGAGCACCGGGCTCGACGTCCCCGATCTGGGGTCGGTCGAGGCGGAACGCCTGCTGCGGGAGTACCAGCCGTCGATGCCGTCCCACGGGGTCGCGGCGATTCTGGAGACGTACGGACGGTCACCACTCGCCGTGCGACAGGTGGCGTCCTGGTGCCGGGCCGCCGGCGTTCCGCTCGGGGTGCCCAGCGGCGTCGATCCGGCGGAGTGCCTGACGACGGTGCCGGCCGACGGTTACGGCAGCAGTGCGTCGCTGGTTCTGCTGCTGGCGCTGGACCGGTTGGAGATGGCGGACGGCCAGGCATTTCGCCTGTTGGAAGCGTTGTCGTGGTTCGCCCCGATGCCGATCTCGCAGGACCTGCTCAGCCGGGGCGCGGGCGCCCCGGCGGATCCGGGCACCGCCCTGGCCGAGACGCCACGTGGCCCGGTCGCGCTGAGCCTGGCGATCGGCGAGCTGCGCCGCCGAGGTCTGGCCCGATTCACCGCCGGCGACAACGTCGAGGTGCTCCCGTTGGCCGGCCTGGTGATGCGCGGTGTGCTGGCCGGTGAGGGCGGCGACCGGGCGCGCCGCCGTGCCCACGCGCTGCTGGCCGCCGCCGATCCGGGCCCACCCGACGATCACCGTGATGCCACCGACATGTACCTGGAGATCGCGGCGCACGTGGACGCGACCGAGTTGGTGCAGTCAGCCGATCTGAGAGCGCGTAACACGGTGTACCACCAGATCCGATTCCGCTATCAGGCCGGTGATCACCATGCGGCTTGTGAACTGGGAGAACGGGCCTACATCGCGTGGCGGCCGGGCAACGACCCGTCGCAGGACGATCATCTGGTGCTGCGGTTGTCGCACGAATGGGCGAACGCGCTGCGGGCGGCCGGGCAGTACGAGCGGGCCGGGGAACTGACTCGCGGAGCGATGAGTCAGTTGGGTGTGGATCCGGCGTACGGCGACAGTCATCCCTACACCCTGGCCATGGCCGGCAGCCGGGCCGCTGACCTCCGGGTCGCCGGCGACTACCGGCGTGCGCTGGAGTTCGACGACGAGACCTACAAGGTGTGCCGGGAGAGATTCGGCGACGACCATCCGCGCACCATCATGAGCCTGCGCAACCGCGCCATCAGCCAACGGCTCACCGGCGCGTTCGAGGCCGCTGAGCGGGCTGACCGTGAGGCGCTGGAGCGGTCCCTGCGGCGGTTCGACGACGCCAACTGGCGGACCCTGCTGTCGATGAACGCGGTTGCCGAGGATCTCTGCGGTCAGGCGCGCTACCAGGACGTTCTCTCTGAGGTGCAGCCGATGCTGGCCCGCGTCAATCCACACGTGCCGACTCGGCGGGACCGGGGCCTGTTGCTGGCGCGGCGGGCCCTGGCCCTCGCGTGGCGTGGGATCGGTCAGCGGGAGAAGGCGCTCGAACTGCTGGGGAGCTCGTACGCTGACTGCGCCGGCCTGTTCGGCGAGGGTCACGAGTATCCGCTGGCCTTCCGCATGAGCCGGGCCAACACTCTGCACCTGCTGAACCGCACTGACGAGGCGTTCGACGAGATCTCCCAGGTCATCGACCATTACCGCAGGTTGTTCGGTCCCCGCAACCCGATGACAGTGGTCGCCGAGATCAATCTCGCGAACGTGTTGCGGGCCCGAGGCGATCATCCGCGAGCGATGCGCATCGACATCGCGGGTAGCGAGACCCTGATCGACCGGGTCGGCCGGGATCACCCTTTTTCGGTGGCCGCCCAGGTCAACCTGGCTTCGGACTACGCCGTGGGCGAGCATCCGAGCCGGCTCGTCGCCTCGCGTAAGGCCGTTGAGTTCGCCCATCGGGCGTACCCCGACCACCGTGACCATCCCCACGTGCTCGCTGCCGAGGCGAACCTGGCGGCCGACATGGCGGCAGCGCATTTCCCGCAGGCCGCCGCCCACCGGCTCGAGGTGCTGCATCGGCTGGAAGCCCGCTACGGCTCGGCGCACCCGGTGGCGATGGAGGTCGCACGGGGTGAGCGGGTCGACTGCGTGCTGGAGCCTCCGCTGGTTTAAGTGTTTTTGACAAAATTTGTCAAATTCCTTTACGGGTGCATGTGTAAAGATCATTTAGCGGTGGACGAAGATGGTTGCGCCCCTTCGGGGCGCACGGCCGTCCGGTCCACTCATGGCAACGTTCGGCGGTGTTTACACGTTTAATGTTGAGTGATGGAGGGATTCCGGTGAGTGCCGTTTCTGACCCGATCGCGGGAGACGGGCAACGGGAAACCGGGCTCGTCGATGTCGTGGGCGTTTCGCTGACCGATCTGGTGAATGAGCGCGGCGATTCACCGGTCCTCCGATCCATCAGACGATTGCAGGCGGACCTGACGGACCCCAATGGGGTGTTGTCGGCCTTCAGCTCATTCATCGACAAGTCGTAACCATGATCGGGTGGCCTTACCAGGATCTCGACATGGCGGGTCTGCTCGCCGGAGGCTGGCGGCCGACACCGATCCATGAGGTCATCGTCAAAGTGCACCAAAGGTGCAATCTGGCATGTTCGTACTGTTACGTGTATGAACATGCCGATCAGTCCTGGCGTGGCCGGCCGGCCGTGATGCCGTCCGAGGTGTTCGACGCGACTGCGGAGCGCCTCGGTCGTCATGTGCGTGACCACGGTCTGCGGCAGGTGCGGGTGGTGCTGCACGGCGGTGAGCCGATGCTGCTGGGCGCGAGCAGGATCGGGCAACTCGCCGAGCGGATGCGGGCCGCGATGCCCGGGGACTGCGAGGTGCGGGTCGGCCTTCAGACCAACGGAGTCCTGCTGACCGAGCCGGCTCTGCGCGAGTTGCGCCGGCACGATGTCACCGTGGCGGTCAGCGTCGACGGGGCGGCGGCCGACCACGACAGGTTCCGGGTCACCCGACGTGGCCGCGGCACCTTCGCCGCGGTCAGCCGGGCGCTGGCGCTGCTGGCCAAGGCCGAGTTCCGCGCGGGGTTCGGCGGCCTGCTCTGCACCGTGTCACCCGATACCGACCCGTCCGCCTGCTACCGCACGCTGCGAGACTTCGAGCCGCCGGCCATCGACTTCCTGCTACCCCATGCCAACTGGGGGGTGCCGCCCGAGCAGTCCGGTCACGGCCGCTGGCTGACGGCCGCGTTCGACGCCTGGTACGACGATCCCGATCCGGTCCCGGTTCGGCTGTTCGAGAGCGTCGTCGATCTGGTCCTGGGTGGCGCGTCCCGCTCCGAGCAGGTCGGGTTGAGCCCCGCGGCCCTGCTCGTCGTGGAATCGGACGGCGCGATCGAGCAGATCGACGCACTGAAGTCGGCCTACCCGGGCGCGTGTGCGACGGGCCTTGACGTGAGCCGGGACGAGTTCGACGCGGCTCTGGCACACCCGGGAGTGGTGGCCCGGCAGATCGGGGCCGCCGCGCTCGGTGCCGAATGCTCGACGTGCCCGGTCCGGAACATCTGCGGCGGCGGCCACTACGCACATCGGTACCGCCCGGGCGCCGGATTCCGGAATCCGTCGGTGTACTGCGCCGACCTGCGCATGTTCATCGACCACGCCCGGGATCGGGTCGTCGCCGATACCCGTGCCCTCGCCGGGATGGTGACCGCATGACGACGACCTACCACCGGCTGCCCGAACGTCTGCTCACCGATCTGGCCGCGGGCAACGGCGGTCCGGAGGCGTGCCGGGCACTGGCGCAGGCGCAGCTGAGCAAGCACCTGCTGTTGATCTCCGATCTGCTGCGCCGCTGGACCGGTCCGGCCGCCGAGCACGACCGCATCATCGCCGCGCTGGACGCGGCGCGCTCGGCCGATCCGGCCGCGGCCGACCGCGTGCTGGGGTCACCGCAGGTCGGCGCGTGGGTCACGATCGTCAACCGGGCGGCCGCGCAGGGCATCGCCGCACCCGCGGACCTGGCGCACCTCAGCTCGGTGGCCGCGGTGACCTGCGCCGCCGCGGGCGTCGACACCGAGATGATCATCCAGACCCGCGACGGGGCGGTGTCGCTGCCGGGGCTGGGGTCGCTGACCGTCGGCGACCGCGCGGCGGTGACCCTGACCATCACGAATGGCGTGCCGGCCGTCGGGTCCAGCATGGCGGCGCCGGGCAACGACAAGTGGCAGCCGGTGCGGGTGTTGCGCGCGGAGTCCCGTGGGATCGGCATCGAGGTGGCGCTGGACGACCTGGACCTGTTCCGGCACGGCTACCACGCGCCGCCGGCGCCGAGGCTGCCCGCGGACGAGTTCGCGCGCTGGCAGGACCTGTTCGCCGAGGCGTGGCAGTTGCTCACCGACCATCTGCCGGATCGCGCGGCCGAGCTCGCGGCGGGACTACGCGTGCTGGTGCCGCTGCGGGACGACGGTCGATCCAGTCGTAGCGCCACCATCCGGCATCTGTTCGGAGTGTTCGGGCTGACGCGTCCCGCGACCGCCGCCGATCTCGTGGTGACGATGGTGCACGAATTCCAGCATGCCAAGCTCAGCGGGCTGGTCGGCCTCGAGGAACTGACCGACCCGGCCGACACCGGGCGGTATTTCGCGCCGTGGCGCACTGATCCGCGGCCGCTTGCCGGGCTCGTCCAGGGCGTCTACGCGTTCGCTGGAGTGGCCGACGCGTGGCGGGCGCTGAGCGCCGCGGACGGTGTGGCCGATCTCGCGGTGCAGGAGTTCGCCGACGCGCGTCTGTTCGTGGACAAGAGCCTGGCCGAGGTGGAGTCCTCCGGGGCGTTGACCGCGGCCGGTGAGCGGTTCACCGGGGAACTGCGCCGCTTCGCCGATTCGCTGCTCGCGGTGCAGCTGCCCGATCCGGTGACAAGCGAGTCGGACCGCCGCTATGCGGCGATCCACCAGCGTTGGTCGGCAGCGAACGCCCGCGCGTAGGGGATCAGGTCGGCGGCGACTCGATGTCGCATTCGAGTCGATCGCCGGCTCTGGCCGCAGTCACTTCAGGGTGAACGGCGAACTCCGGATGGGGTGGGACGAGCACCTTGCTCAACTCCTGCAGCGAAGTGCGGAGCAGTTCGTCGGCGTCATCGATAGCCCCGGCCGCGCGCAGGTCGTGGGAGAGATTGATGGCCCGTGCGCTCAGGTAGGGATGTTCGGCGTTGTCCCTCGCGTCGTGTGGCCCCCCGGAGGCCTGGCGGCTGCGTTCGAACACGTCCGTCGACAGTGCCAGGGCCGCGGCCGTGTCGCCGCGCAGGGCGTGATCGGTCGCCAGCGAGGTGCCCGCGCAGAGGGTGTACGGGTGGTTCTCGCCCAACACCGTGGTGAGCTGTTGGTAGACGTCGGCGTCGAGCGCGGCGGCGATCTCGTACTCCCGGGCGGCGCGCCGCGCGATCGCCTCGTTGACCAAGGCGCTCAGCGTGAGCGGGTGGTGGTCGCCGAAGTACTCCCGGTAGCGACGCACGGCCTCACGGAGATGCTGCAGCGCGCCGGCGACGTCGCCACGTTGACGAAGCACGTTGCCGTAACTGGTCAGAACCGCGACGGTGTACTCGTGGTTGGGGCCGAATCGGGCGAGTGTCTGATCGAGGTTGTCGCTCAGCACGGCGGCCGCCGACTGGAGCCGACCGGCCTTGCGAAGCAGGATCCCGTAGGTCCGGCCGGACAGCAGAACAAGGCGGTGGGAGCCGTTGCGTTCGTTGATCAATGCTTCGCGCCAGCCTTCGACCACCGCGATCCCCGCCTGGTAGGCGCCCAATCCGTAGTAGTCACGCGCGATGTTCATGTACGCCTCGAGGGCGCCGAAGCTGGTGGTGAGCACGTTGCCGCTCTCGCGACCCGTGCTTTCCGGCCCGGCCGACTCCCAGTAGTCGAGTGTGGCCTGGTCGATCTCCGCGGCCGCGGCGAACTCGCCGACCATGCGGTAGGCGACGGCGACATTCGACTGGGCCCGGAGGATGTAGGGCGCGGGCTTGTCGAACACCTGCCGGTGGCGTTCCAGCAACTCGAGCGAGAACGACAACGACTCGGCGTAGTCGCCACGGATGCGCGTGGCCTGGCCCATCTGGTTGCCCATGACCAGGGTCGGGCGGGCATTTTCCCCCAGGTGTTGGCGCATCAGCTCGTACGTCTCGGTGTTGATCTCGTCAGCGGGCTCGCTCTCGCCGAGCGCGCGCCGGGAGTTGGCGATGTGTGCCCGGCCGTTGAGGGTCAGCTCACCGTGCGGCCCGAGCAGCGGATTGTCCGTCGTCCGCTCCCAAACGGCGACCGAGTCCGTGGCCAGACGGTTGCTGTTCTCGTAGTCGCCCATGTTGTACAGGTAGCGGACGTGGTCGAGAACCGCGGTACGCGCGCGGTCGCTCTCGGCGCCGATCATGTCGGCGGGCCGCAGGTGCGGACCGATCTCGCGCTGCAGGTCGAGGTCGGCGCGAGAGCTCTTCTCGTCCGGGTCGCCGGGGTTCGCCTCGGCCAACAGATTCTGCACACTCCGCAGGATCTCGGCGGTCCCGGCATCGTCCATGACGTCGCGGAGCACGCCCTGAACGAGTCGGTGAACCTGAAGGCGCTGGGCGATGTCGACCTTGACCAAGCCGTACTGGGTGAGGTCTCGGATCGCTATGTTGATTTTGATCGGGCTGCCGAGCAGGGTGCGCAGCGGCTCCACCACCTCGGCGGCGTATCCGTAGCGCAGCAACGAGACCGGGACCGGCTCGCCGCCCAGGAAGGCGAACAACTCGAGCAATTGCGCGGTGGCCGGGGTCTCGGTGCGAAGACGGTCGATCGCCAGGGTGACGAATGCGACGACGGAGTCGGGGTAGCCGGCCGGCTTGCCCTCGGAGAGCAGTTCCTTCTGATGCTGCTTGAGCAGCTCGATGTACTGACTGACCGGCATCCGGGTGAGAAGGTGCCACGACGCCGCCTGCTCCAGCGCCAGCGGAAGGTCACCCAGTCGATCGGCGAGGCGGTCGGCGTCGATGGTGCTGATGCTGTTGCCGGTCCGTCGTCGCAACAGGTCGATACTCTCGTCCCGCTCGAAGACGTCGACCTCAATGTCGGTGCCGAACGCCGCCCATTCCTTGTTGCGGGTGGTGACGACGACATCCCCACCGGTGGACGGCAGATATTCGTCGATCGAGTCGGGGTCGTTCGCGTTGTCGTAGACCAGCAGCCACTTCATCGTCCCCGCGGCCAACGCGTCGAGCACGAGGCGGGCCGTCTGGTGTGCGTTCTCACCGGGCCGGACGCCGAGCTGGCCGGCCAACTGCTCCAGAGAGGCAAGCACGCCGGAGGCCGTGTCGGCGGGGATCCACCACACCAGGTCGTAATCTTCGAGGTGCCGATACACGTACTCCAGGACCAGCTGGGTCTTTCCGACACCACCCATGCCGTGCACGGCCTGCGGCAGCACTGCCGCCTTGGACCCGGAGGCCAGCGTGTCGGCCAGCCGGTCGAGGAGCGTCGATCGACCGGTGAAGTTGTTGTTCTGCAGCGGCACGCCACCGCGGATGGCTCGGGCGCCGGACGCCCGCCGTCGTGGCTCGCTCGCCTCGGCCTCGTTGTGCTCGGCGAGTCGCAACGCCCCGTACGTGGTCTCGGAGACACCGAGGCCACCTGCCACATTGGCCGCCCACTGCCGCAGCGAGTTGCCGGTGTTGGTGCCGACCAGCTTGGCGAGACGGAGAACGAAGCGCAGCAGCGGTGGCACGCCGTCGCTGGGGACCGGCTGTTGTTCCATGACCCGGACAACCGCGTCCCAGTCCTGCCAGATGTTGAAGTCCTGCAACTCCGGCACCTGGGCCAGGTCGTCGAGAGCCTTGAAGACCGATGTGGTGCCCACCTCGCTGAGGACCCGGCACAGATCGAAGCGGTCGGGCGGCGACAGCAGCAGTGGACCGCGCAGCTCGCGCGCCAGCTCGGCGACCCGGGTCGCGGCCGGCTCCTGGTGGTGGTCGGCAACGACCTGAGTGAAGATCACTACCGCGCCGCTGAGCAGATCATAGGAATTGATCAGCGACAGCAGATCGCGGCGCGGATCAGGGGATCGCCGGGTCGAGAATTTTCGGCGGATAAGAGTGGCCGACCGATCTACCGCGCGATCGCGGGCGTCTCCATCTGACAGGCTTTCGACCTGCAGCAAAGCATCGACCAATGCGTCGAGCGGTTTGATTTCCGGCACGGCTCATCAATCCCTGCGCGCGATTTCGGATGTATGCCCGCATGCTAACCGAATTCCACCTCGGGCAGTGGCTTCGATCCCGGTTACCACGCCTTCGGCGCAAACGGATTTTCTGGTTCCCGAACCGGATCGCCGCCGGTGGGGATTCGGTACCGGTCGATCGTGGTGTTGTCATACGCCCAGTCACTCCGGTGAGTGAACAGGCCGGGAGGTGTGGAACTAACTCGGGCTTTCCCCGACTCCCACGGGCATGACAACGACGCTTCGCACCGCAGCCACTGTTCTTCGCCGGATGGCCGGCGCCGCACTCCTGGTCACGGCCCTGTTCCTGACCACCCAGGTCGCCGCCGCGAACGCCGCGGCGCGGGCCGGCGGGTGCCGGCTGAGCTACTACGTGCCGTCCATGTCGTCGGTCGAGATGACGAACGGGGACGGGCAGGTGGTCCGGCTCCAGCACAGCTACTCCAAGGCCCACGCGGTGGAGTACCGGTACCTGTGGCGGGGGGACAACACGTACACCATGCGGGTGCGGGATCGGCAGGCCGAGGGCCGGTCCACCGAGCTGCCCAACGCGCCGGGGCTCAGCCTGGTGCTGCGCTCGACCTACGGCACGGAGATCTTCAACGGGTCGGTGCGGCAGGGCACCCAGTACCGGGTGGGCATCCAGGCCTGCGGAACCTGGTACCAGTCGGCCGGGAGCGACCTGCACTGGCGCTCGATCTGAGCCGACGCCTGATTTCGAGCCGACCGCTCAGCCGGTCCGGGTGCTGCCCGGGCCGGCCGCGCGGCCGGCGTGCGGCCGCGCGGACAACCTGGGATGCAGGCGCGCGGACCACACCACGATCAGGGGCCAGCAGGCCTGCGCGCCGGCGGCGACGCGCTCGGCGAGGCCGACCCGGCCGCCGGCGCCGAGGGTCACGGCGAACCACGCGACCAGCCCGAGCAGCACCAGCGCGGCAGCCGACGACACGACCGGCCGCAGCGCCACCGGCCCCCGGTCAAGCGGTGACACGTCCGAGTGCGCTGCCCCCGGTCCCCGGTCGGGCCGGCGCCAGGCCAGCGCGGGCCACACGGCCAGGGCGCCGAACGCGGTGGTGGCCGCCGCGGGGTGCGCCGGGTCCGGCAGCGGGAACGCCGCGACCAGCATCGTCGCCGCCCCGCCGAGCCCGAGCACGATCCGGCCGGCCGTCGCGGCCCGGGTCAGCCCGAGCGCGGTCACCACGTGGCAGACGCCGAGGCAGAGCAGGGCCGCGGTCATCAGCCACCGGTCGGCGGCGTCCCGCGCGGCCAGCGCGCTGATCGTGTCCACCGCGCTGTCGAAGCCGGCCGGTTGCCGCCGGGCGGCCAGCGTCCAGCCGCCGATCAGCGCGACCGGCGCCGCCGCCGAGGACAGCAGGGCCCACCACGGTACGGAATTTCGCGCGACCAGCATCGGCACCGTTTCGTCGTCCTGTCCCGATCTTGTCCGGGACCTGCAGACTACGGCGCTGGAGGCCGGGACAGCGCGGCCACCGCCGCGTCCAGGGTGGTCCCGGCAGCGCTCCGGTGGGCCCGGGCGATCTCGTCGGCGGTCAGCGCCGAGCGGGCCGAGCGTTCCGCCTCGTCGCGGTCGGCCAGTTCGTCCGGGGTGAACAGCGGCGACCCGAGCGTGCCGCGTTCCCGGGCGGCGACCAGCAGCAGGACCAGACCGGCGGCCGGGTCGCCGTCGAGCACGGCCACCTGCGCCAGCCCCTCGACGGCGTCCAGTTGCCCCTCCACGATCGCCAGCTCGGCGTAGCGGCGCAGCGCCGCGCGCAGGTAGTCGCCGGAGGCGGCGAGCCGGCCGTGGCGCCGGGTCACGATGCCGAGGTTGTTGAGCGCGGCCGCCTCGCCGCGCGGGTCGCTGATCTCCTGGAACGCCGCCAGGGCCCGCTCGAACAGCGGCCCGGCCTCGTCCAGGCGCCCGGCGCAGCGCAGCGTCCCGGCGGTGTTGTTCATCGCGGCGGCCACCCCGCGCCGGTCACCGTCCTCCTCGGCCATCGCCAGCCCGGCGTAGCCGTAGGCCAGCGACGCCTCGTAGTCCTGCTGCCCCTGCGCGGTGATCGACAGGTTGTTCAGCGCCGCGATCATGCCGGGCCGGTCGCCCAGCTCACGGAACGTGGCCAGGCTCTGGTCACCGAGGGTCCGGGCGGCGGCCAGGTCACCGGAGTTGCGGGCCAGCGAGGCCGCCCCGCGCAGCGCCTGCCCGCGCGGCGGAGTCGCGGTTTCGGGAGCGGCGTCGAGGGCCCGGCCCAGCCAGGCCCGGCCCTCGGCCATCCGGCCGGTCACCCACCAGTACCACCACATCGCGGCCGCGATGGTCAGCCCCTGGACCGGGTCGCCGTGATCGAGCGACCAGCCGAGCGCGGCCACGATGTTGTCGTAGTCGCGGCCGGTCCCGGCCATCCATCGGCCGTGCCCGGCCGCGTCGAGCGGGCGCGGGGCGGTGAGCAGCTCGATCCAGTGGGCGACGTGCCGTTCGTGGGCCGGATCGCCGGCCGGGAGGCGCTCGGCCGCGTACTGGCGCATGGTCTCGACCAGCCGGTAACGGTCGCCGGCCTGCTCCACCATCGAGCGGTCGACGAGCTGGGCGAGCGTCTCGGCGGCGTCCAGGCCGGCCACCGCGTCGGCGGCGGCCGGCCCGAACCCGCCGGCGAAGACGCCGAGCCGGCCGAACAACTGCTGCTGGGCGCCGTCGAGCAGGTCGTAGTCCCAGTCGATGGCGGCCCGCATGGTCTGGTGCCGGGCCTCCGGCGACGTGCCGACCAGCAGGTCGAGCCGCCGGTCCAGCCGGGCCAGCACCTCGGCCAGCGGCAGAGTGCGCAGCCGGGCGGCGGCGAGTTCGAGCGCGAGCGGCAGCCCGTCGAGCCGCCGGCACAGGTCGGCGGCGACCGGCAGCTCGGCGGGCCGCAGCGCGACGCCGCCGCGGGCCGCGGCCACCCGTGCGTCGAACAGGCGCACCGCGTCCGGCCGCGTCAGCCCGTCGAGCGAGAAGACCACCTCGCCGGCCAGCCCGAGCGGCTCCCGGCTGGTGGCGACCACCCGCAGGGCCGGGGCCAGCGGCAGCAGGTCGTAGACCAGCCGGGCGGCGTCGGCCCGGACGTGCTCGCAGTTGTCCAGCACCAGCAGGACCCGGCCGGACAGCCGGCGGGCCACGCTGCCGGTCACCGGCACGCCCGGCTCCTCGCGGGCGCCGACGGCGGCCGCGACCCGCTCGGCGAGCATCCCGGTGGTGTGCCCGGCCAGCTCGACGATGTGCACCGCCTCGTACTCGGCGGCCACCTCGCGGGCCAGCTCCACGGACAGCCGGGTCTTGCCGGCGCCGCCGGTGCCGGCCACGGTGAGCAGCCGGTTCGTGCCGAGCAGCCGGATCACCCGGTCCAGTTCGAGGCGCCGCCCGATGAACCGGTTGCGTGCCCCGGGCACGCCGGGAGACGGCTGGTCGAGGGTGGGATCGCGACGCCGGACCGCGGCGGCCAGCGCGGCCAGCCGGGGGCCCGGCTCGGTCTCGTACCCGGCCAGCGCCAGCGCGGTGCGGTCGTAGAGGTCCAGCGCTTCGGCGGTCCGCCCGGCCCGGTGCAGCGCCAGCATCAGGCGCTCGACCAGCGGCTCGGAGGTCGGCTCGGCGGCCACCCAGGCGCTCAGGCCGGCCAGCACCGGCCGACCGGCCGCCACCTCCCGGTCGGCCCACCGCACGCGGACGGCGAGCAGCGACTCCTCCAGCGCCGCGGCGGCGGCCGCGACGATCGCTCCGGCGCCGCCGCCCTCGTAGGCGGGACCGCGCCAGAGCGCGAGCGCCTCGTCCAGGGCGCCGTTGGCGGCCAGCGCGGCGAACTCGTCGGCGTCGCCGCGGGCGGCGAGCGCGTACCCGCCGGAGGTGGTGGTCAGCGCGTCCCCGACGATCTTGCGCAGGCCGGAGACGTGCACCTGCAGGGCGCTCGCGGCGGTCGGTGGCACGTCGCCGGGCCACAACTCGGCGATCAGCCGGGCCGCCGAGGCGGGGCGTCCGGCGCCGGCGATCAACGCGGCCAGCAGGGCGCGCATCCGCGGTGGCAACGCGGCCGGGTGTCCGTCGCCGGTGATCACCCGGACCGGGCCGAGTACCTCGTACCGCATGCGTCTCCGTCTTAAGCGTTTCTTCAGTGCCCGCCCACACGCTAGCCAGGTCAGTGACGAACGCCAGTGGACGGGGAGCAAAAGGGATGTTCAGCGGTATCAATCGATCTGGTCGGCTGGCCGGTTTCGCCGCCATGGCGGTACTGCTGTCGGCGACGACGGCCTGTGGCTCGGCCGGCGAGGCGGCCGACGGCGGCTCCGGCGACAGCGGCGACACCGGCATGTCGGTCGGGAGCCTGCACACCGAGGTGACCGTGGAGGTCAGCGGCGCGGTCACCGTCAAGGGCAAGAGCAACGCGCCGATGCCGACCAACAACGGCGTCGACTACCGGTCCTGCGACCAGTACGGCGGCGGAGAGAAGGACAGCGACGGCCGGCCGTACCTGGTGCTGCCACAGATGCTGATCGACACGATCGACGGCAGGACGGTCTTCGTCGGGGCGATGATCAAAGACTACAAAGGCGCCGGAACGTACGCGAAGAGCAGCCTCACCGACAGCGGGAGCCCGCCCGGGATCAGCTTCGGCGGGGAGCTGTACTTCACCCAGTCGAACACCACGAGCAGCGTGACCACCGACGGCAAGGGCGGCGGCAAGTGGGTCTTCACCGACCTGTCGACGCAGAACGCCGACGGCACCAAGGGCGGCGGCGGCCCGGCCGTCTCCGGCAGCGTCACCTGGACCTGCGCGTCCTAGACAGGGCCTGCCGCCGGAGCGGGCCACCGGCCCGCTCCGGTCGTGGTCACCCTTCGCCGGCCTGCGCGGCCTGGCGCCGGGCCGTCTTCCGGGCGCCGGCGGCGAGAACCGCCAGGGCCACGCTGTTCATCAGCACGCCGACCAGCAGGAAGCCCATCTCCCAGTACTCGACGGAGTGCCGGTAGTCGGTGCCGGACATCCGGGTCAGGTCGCCGTGGCTGTCGGAGTAGTAGACGCCGTCGAAGTTCTGCGGCTGGCCCCGGAAGATCTCCTGGTACGGCACGAACACCGGATACGCCGCGGCCAGGATCACCGAGCCCACCCCGGCGACGATCGTCGCCGCCGCCAGCAGGCGCCACCGGCGGGCGATGGCCGGATGCAACCGGGTCAGGCGCCGTTCCCAGCGCTGCCCGAGCGGCGGCGACATGGCGATGACCACCACCAGCGACTCGACGACGACGACCGGGATCACCGCCAGCGGCGGCAGTGGCAGCCCCGGCGCGGCCAGCCAGCCGATCCCGAGGAACCAGCAGATCGCCGCCGCGGCCACCACGAGCACCTCGGCGCCGGCCGGGCCCTGCGGCGTCGCCTTCACCGGCCCGGGGCCCGTCGTCACCCGTACCGGGACGGGTGGCTCGGGAGCTGACGATCGAATGTCCATAGTCCTGGATCATCCGCCGGACCCCCGGCATTGACCAGACCCGGTCAGGACCGGCGCAGGGTACGCAGGGCCGCGGTGAAGCCGGGCAGGTCGGCCCCCAGGCCCGCGAAGAACGTGGTGTCGCAGGCCTCCACGGCGACCACGGCCGCGTTGACCAGGGCACGCCCGGCGTCGGTCACGGCCACCGCCCGGGCCCGCCGGTCGGTCGGGTGCGCGGGCCGGTGCACCAGCTCGCGGCTCTCCAGCGCGCGCAGCACCTGGGAGGTCATCATCGGATCGGTGGCGGCCATGTCGGCCAGGGTCTTCTGGGTGACCGGCCCGGCCGCCTGCAGGTAGGTGAGCGTGGCCAGCAGCACGAACTGCACGTGCGTGAGGTCGAACGGTTTCAGCGCCGCCCGCTGCGCGGCCTGCCAGCGGTTGGTCACCTGCCACAAAAGAAGCCCCGGGCTGTCGTCGGCGCTGTCATGCTGAGTGGCCAGGCTCATGCCGCCGCCCCGGCGCGCATGGCGGCGCCGATCCGGGCGAAGTCGTCGTCGGTGAGCCGGACCAGCCCGCGGCGCAGCTGGAACCCCCAGCCCGGCTGGGCGGTCAGCTCCAGGCCGAGGGACCGGATCGGGGTCTCGCGCACCTCGGCAACGTAGTCGACCCGGCGCCGCCACGGGTGGAAGTCGCCCTCGTCGGCCTGCCAGAGCTCGTCGTCGGCGAGCACGCCGAGCGCGGTGAACGCCTGCAGCGGCTTGCCGTCGCGCAGGCTGGTGCGCGGTGAGTAGTAGACGAAGCCGTCGCCGGCCGCGAGCCGGGCGAGCCCGTCCCGCTTGCCGTGGCCGAGCTGGGCGATGCCGAGCGCCACGCCGCGCTGGACGTGGTCGCGGCAGACCACCCCGAGCCAGTTGGTCATGCCGGCACCCCGGCGGCGCGGGCGGCGGCCTCGAGCCGGGCGAGGTCGGCGCCGAGGCCCTTGGCGATGTCCTTGCCGAGGACGGCGTTCCAGAAGAAGGCGAGCGGGCCGGTCAGGGTGACCTCGACCGAGACCGTGGTGGAGCCGGCGGCGTCGACCGTGACCAGGTGCTGGAACGTCAGCCGGGCGCCGAGCAGCAGCGAGACGTCGGTGAACTCGCGCCCGGGGACCAGCGAGGTGACCACGAACCGGGTGACCGGCCCGCCCTTGGGCTTGAGCTTGCCGGTCGCGCCGGTGCGGAACGGCCCGTCGAGGCGGACCCACGCGGTGTCGGTGTTCCACTCCGGCCAGGTGGCCATGTCGGCCCAGCGCTCGAAGAACGCCTGGGGCTGGAGGTCGGAGGTGAGCTGGGCGGTGGCGATCGTCGTCATGCAAACTAGTATGCGCACTTACTATCTCGGACGCAACCCGGGTCGGCGACACTGGACCGATGGAGTACGTCGCGCTGGTGCCCGCCCCGCCGCTCGACCGGTTCGTCGACGACATCTACTACCTCACCGGCGTGCCGCGGCACCGCCGGATGAACGTGCCGCCGATGCCGTCCGCGCACCTGTTCATCAACCTCGGCGAGCCCGCCCGGATGTGGGACTCCGACCCGTCGGTGCCCCCGGGGGTGCTCGCCGACGGCGTCTTCATGGGCGTCTGGACCAGGCGGTTCGTCTTCGAGTACCCGGCCCGGGTCCGGCTCGTCGGCGTGCACTTCAAGCCGTGGGGGATGGCGCCGTTCGTCGGCATGCCGGCCGATGAGCTGCGCGATCGCTGGGCGCCGGTCGACGACGTCTGGCAGCGCTCGGTGGAGCGGATCCGCGACCGGGCCGGCGAGGACGCCCCGAACGCCGGCACCCTGCGGATCCTGGAGCAGGAGCTGCGCTCGCGACTGGCCGCGGCGCCGGCGCACGGCCTCGAACTGGTCCGGTACACCGCCCGGCGGCTGGCCGTCGCCCACGGTGCGGTGCCGATCGGCGCGCTCACCGACGCGGCCGGGGTGAGCGTCAACCACCTGGCCACGCTCTTCAAGTCGCACGTCGGGGTGACCCCGAAACGGGTGGCCCGGATCTATCGTTTCGCGCGGCTGATCCACGCCGTGGACGACTGCCGCCCGGTCGACTGGGCGCGGCTCGCCCACCGCGCGGGCTACTTCGACCAGGCTCACCTCAGCCGGGAGTTCAAGGACTTCACCGGCCACACCCCGACCGGGTACCTGGACCTGCGCCGCCGATTTCCGGCCGAGCCGGGGTTCCCGCCGGACCGCGGGCCGATGCCCGCCGAGTGATTTCCTACAAGACCCGGCCGTCCCGGGCGCGACACGATCACCGGAGACGGCACGAGAGAACCGGGAGTATCCGTGAGCAGCGTGATCATGCACAGCGTGGTGTCGGTGGACGGCTTCATCGCCGACGAGAAGGACGCGGTCGGGCCCCTGCACGACTGGTATTTCAGCGGGGACACCCCGATCACCGGGGACGGCAGCGGCAACCGGTTCCGGGTCTCCCGGGCGTCGGCGGGATACGTCCGGTCGATGTGGGAGTCGATCGGCGTGATCGTCATGGGCCGGCACCTGTTCGACCTGGTGAACGGCTGGGAGGGCCGGCCGCCGGCGGGTGACCACGTGGTCGTGGTCTCGCACCGGCCCAAGCCCGAGGGGTGGCACCCCGAGGCGTCGTACCACTTCGTGGGGGACGTGCCGGCGGCGATCGCGAAGGCCCGGGAGCTCGCCGGGGACCGCGTCGTCGCGGTGAACGCCGGCGACGTCGGTGGCCAGGCCCTGGCGGCCGGCCTGGTGGACGCGGTGGCGATGGACGTGGTGCCGGTGGTGTTCGGCTCGGGCAAGCGCTACTTCGGCGGCGTCGACGGACAGCATCTGCTGGCGGATCCGGACGTGGTCGTGCAGGGCGAGCGGGTGCTGCACCTCAAGTTCGACGTGCGCCGATAGTTCGAGCAGGGCCGCCGGAGCATCCCGGCGGCCCTGTCAGTCGTCAGCGGTCAGTGCGGGAGGGCCCCCAGTTCGGCGTCGAGGATGTCGAACAGCTCGGCGGCGCTGGCCGCGGAGAGCCCGTCGGTGTCCTCGACCTCCGCGCCGCCGGTCAGCCGGGCGGCCAGCGAGCGCAGCCGGGCCGCGATCCGGGCCTGCTCGTCCGCCGTCGGCGGGGTGCTGTCCAGCAGGGCTTCCAGCCGCGCCAGGTCGTCGAGCGCCGTCGCCTGCGGGGCGGCCGCCGGGGCCAGCATGGTCAGCAGCTCGGCGGTCACCGCCCGCGGGGTCGGGTGGTCGAAGATCAGCGTGGCCGGCAGCTTGCGCCCGGTCGCGTTGTTCAGCGCGTTGCGCAGCTCGATCGCGGTCAGCGAGTCGAAGCCGAGGTCCTTGAACGGCCGGTCCACCTCGACGGTGTCCGGGCCGGCGTGCCCGAGCACGGTCGCGACGTGCGTGCGGACCAGCCGCAGCACCAGCGCCTCGCGGTCCTCGGCGGAGAGCCCGGTCAGCCGCTCCGCCAGGTCGGCGACACCGGGCCGGCCCGCGGCGACCTCCCGGCGGGCCGGTCGCGGCCGCCGGGCGAGATCACGCAGCAGCGCCGGTACGTCGTCCGCCCGCCCGCCCAGCGCCACCGGGTCCACGTGCATCGGGACCAGGTTGGCCCGCCCGCTCGCGAGCCCGGCGTCGAACAGCGCCAGCCCGTCCTCGACGGTGAGCGCCGGGGTGCCGAGCCGCCGCATCCGCTCGAGATCGGAATCGGTCAGGTCGCCGCCGAGCCCGGTGCTCACCTCCCACAGCCCGTAGGCCAGCGAGGTGCCCGCCAGCCCCCGGTGCCGACGGTGGTGGGCGAGCGCGTCGAGGAACACGTTGGCCGCCGCGTAGTTGCCCTGCCCGGCCGCGAGCACCAGGCCACCGGCCGAGGAGAGCACCACGAACGCCTTCAGCGGCCGGTCCGCGGTCAGCTCGTGCAGGTGCTGCCCGGCGTCCACCTTCGGGGCCATGACCTGCCGCAACTTCTCCGGCGTGAGGTCCGCGACCAGGGCGTTGCCGGCCACTCCGGCGGCGTGGATCACCCCGGTCACACCGTCGAGCAGGCCGCCGAGCGCGTCCCGGTCGGTGACGTCGCACGCCTCGATCCGCACCTCGGCGCCGGCTTCGGCGAGTCGCTCGCGGAGGGCTTCCGCGCCGGGGGCCCGCAACCCGCGACGACTGATCAAAACCAGCTTTCGTACGCCGTGAGCCCGCACCAGATGTTCCGCGAGCAGTGCCCCGAGGCCCCCGGTCCCCCCGGTCACCAGCACCGTGTCGCCGGAGTCCCAGACCACCGGCTCGACCGCGGCGGCCGGCACGAGCCGCGGCGCGAGCAGCCGCCCGTCCCGCACGGCGAGTTCCGGCTCGCCGGCCCCGGCCGCCCGGCGCAGCATCTCGTCACCGACCAGCCCGCTGATGTCGTCGCCGCCGTTCTTGCTGCCGGCGCGGGCGCCGATGTTCTCGCCGTCGATGTCGAGCAGCACCAGCCGGCCCGGGTGCTCGGCCTGCGCCGAGCGCAACAGCCCCCAGACCACAGCCGCCGCCGGGTCGACGTCGTGCCCGGGCACGGTCGCCGCGTCCCGGGTGACCACGACCAGCCGCGCGTCGTCGAGCTCGGGCCGCCCGAGGAACGCCTGCACCAGGCCCAACGCCTCCTCGGCCGCGACCCGCGCCCGCTCCGGCACCGACGCGCTGCCAAGCCCGGCGGCAAGCCCGCCGCCAAGCTCGGCGGCGAGCCCGCCGCCGAGTCCGATGGGTGCGCCGACCGCGGCGACCACGGTCACCGCGCCGCGCACGCCGTCGAGGTCGGCGGCGCCGAGGACCCGGACGATCCGGGCGTCGTCGCCGCTCCCGGCAGTTCCGGCCACCGGTGCCCACTCGACCGTGAACAGCGAGTTCGCGACCTCGGACCCGGTGCCCAGCTGCGCCGGGGTGACCGGCCGCAGGGTCAGCGACGCCACGCTCGCGACCGGCGCCCCGAACGTGTCGGCGACGGTCAGCCGCACCGCGCCCGGCCCGGCCGGCGACAGCCGCACCCGGACCGCGTCCGCACCGCCGGCCCGCAGCGACACGCCCGCCCAGGAGAACGGGAGCATCGTCGCGCCCTGCTCGGCCCCGGCCCCGGTCCCGCCGTAGCTCAGCGCGTGCATCGTCGCGTCGAGCAGCGCCGGGTGGATCCCGAACCGGGCGGCCTCGGCGTGACTGCCCGCGGGCAGCGCCACCTCGGCGTAGACGTCCTCGCCCAGCCGCCACGCGGCCCGCAGCCCGCGGAACGCCGGCCCGTAGCCGTAGCCGGCCGCGGCCAGCTCGTCGTAGAGCCCGGAGACGTCGACCGGGTCGGCCCCGGCCGGCGGCCAGGCGGTCAGCCCGGCGGCGTCCCCGGCGTCCTCCGGGGCGAGGAATCCGGCGGCGTGCCGGGTCCACGGGTCGTCCTGGTCCGCGTCGTCGGGCCGGGTGTGCACGCTGACCGGGCGGTACCCGGAGTCGTCCCGCGGCCCGACGACCACCCGCAGCGTGCGCCCGCCCCGCTCGGGGATCGGCAGCGGCGCCTCCTGGACCAGCTCGGCCAGCAGCGGCGCGCCGGTGTGCAGCCCCGCGTGCAGGGCCAGCTCGACGAACGCGGTGCCGGGCAGGATCGTGCTGCCGTGCACGGCGTGCTCGGCCAGCCACGCCTCGGCGCCGAGCGCGAGCCGCCCGGTGAGCACGGTGGTGTCCGTGCCGGGGACCGTGACGACGGCGCTGAGCAGCGGGTGGTCCGGCCGGGTCAGGCCCATGCCGGCCGCGTCGGCGGCGCTGGTGTGGCCGCCGTCCAGCCAGTAGCGCTGCCGCTGGAACGCGTAGGTGGGCAGGTCGACCTTGCGACCGCCGGCCAGCAGCGGCGTCCAGTCGACCTCGACGCCGCGCGTCCAGGCGGTCGCCAGCCCGGTCAGCAACTCGTCGCGGGTGCGGTGCTGCAACGCGATGAACGCCGCGTCGTCGCTGATCTGCCGGCCCAGCCCGGTCAACGTCGAGTCCGGTCCGGCCTCCAGGAACGTGGTCACGCCCCGCCCGAGCAGATCCGTGACGATGTCGTGGAAGCGGACGGTGTTGCGCACGTGCTCGACCCAGTAGTCCGGGCTGGTGACGTCGCCGACGGTCACGACGGGGATCTGCGGATCGGAAAAATCGACGGAAGAAACGATGTGCCGGAATTCGTCCAGCATCGGCTCCATCAGGTGCGAGTGGAACGCATGCGACGTGTTCAACCGCGTCGCCTTCACGCCACCCAGCGCCGCGACCACCTCGTCGACCCGGTCCGAAACTCCCGACAGAACCGTCGACGCCGGCCCGTTCACCGCCGCGATGTCGACGCCGTCGACCAACTGAATCGTGCTCTCGGGAGCGGCCACCGCGACCATCACACCCCCGGCCGGCAGCGCCTGCATCAGCCGGCCGCGCGCGGTCACCAGCTTCACCGCGTCCTCGAGCGAGAAGACACCCGCCACGTGAGCCGCGGCGATCTCCCCGATCGAATGCCCGGCGAGATAGTCGGGCCGAACTCCCCACGACTCCAGCAGACGGTAGAGCGCTACCTCGAACGCGAAGATCGCGACCTGAGTGGTGGCCGTCTGCGCGAGCGCGGCAATGTCCGTACCCCAAGCGATGTTTTTGATCTTTGAGCCGGCCGCATCGAAGGCCGCAGCAAAGACCGGGAAGCGTTCATACAGGTCACGACCCATCCCGAGGCGCTGCGAACCCTGACCGGTGAAGAGCACGGCGAGCGATCCGGGCGTGACCGACCCGGTGATCTGCCGGTCGTCCAGCAGGATCCGCCGGTGGTCCAGTGCCGCCCGCGTCGTGAACGACGAGAACGCGACGTCGAGGCGACTCCCGCCGGCTTCCGCGAGCAGGGCCGTCTGGGCTTCGAGAGCTTCCGCCGTACGCCCGGAAATCCCGATCGGAAGCGGACCCGTCACCGCGGCCGGAGCCGGAAGCTCGGCGGCGATCGGCGCCTGCTCCACGATGACGTGCGCGTTCGTCCCGCTGAGCCCGAACGACGACACCGCGGCGCGGCGCGGCCGGTCCACGGCCGGCCAGGCGACCGCCTCGGTGACCAGCCGGACGTGCCCGGCCTCCCAGTCGACCACCGGCGACGGCTCGTCCACGTGCAGCGTCTTCGGCACCACGCCGTGGCGCATGGCCTGCACCATCTTGATGATCCCGGCGACGCCCGCGGCGGCCTGGGTGTGCCCGATGTTCGACTTGATCGAGCCGAGCAGCAGCGGCCGATCGGCCGGCCGGTCCTGGCCGTAGGTGGCCAGCAGCGCCTGCGCCTCGATCGGGTCGCCGAGCCGGGTGCCGGTGCCGTGCGCCTCGACCACGTCCACGTCCGCGCTGGTCAGACCGGCCCGGTCCAGGCTGTTGCGGATCACCCGCTGCTGGGACGGGCCGTTCGGGGCGGTCAGCCCGTTGCTGGCGCCGTCCTGGTTGATCGCCGAGCTGCGGATCACCGCGAGCACCTCGTGCCCGTTGCGGCGCGCGTCGGAGAGCCGTTCCAGCAGCAGCAGCCCGGCGCCCTCGCCCCAGCCGGTGCCGTCGGCGGCGCCGGCGAACGACTTGCACCGGCCGTCCGGCGAGAGGCCGCGCTGCTGGCTGAACTCGACGAAGATCTCCGGGGTGCTCATCACGGTCACGCCGCCGGCCAGCGCCATGCTGACCTCGCCGGTGGCCAGGGCCTGGGTCGCGACGTGCAGCGCGACGAGCGACGATGAGCAGGCGGTGTCGACGCTGACCGCCGGGCCCTCCAGGCCCAGCGCGTAGGAGATCCGGCCGGAGAGGATGCTGCCGGCGTTGCCGTTGCCGACGTAGCCGGCCATGTCGTCCGGCACCTCGCGCAGCCAGCTGCCGTAGTCGTGGTACATCACGCCGACGTAGACGCCGGTCTGCGTGCCGCGCACCGACAGCGGGTCGATGCCGGCCCGCTCGAACGTCTCCCACGCGGTCTCCAGCAGCAGCCGCTGCTGCGGGTCCATCGCCTGGGCCTCGCGCGGCGAGATGCCGAAGAAGGCCGGGTCGAAGTCGGCGGCGTCGTAGACGAACGCGCCGTCCCGCGAGTAGGTCTTGCCGGGCAGGCCGGGCTCCGGGTCGTAGACCGCGCCGACGTCCCAGCCGCGGTCGCCGGGGAACGCGCCGACCGCGTCGACCCCGTCGGCGACCAGCCGCCACAGGTCCTCCGGTGACCGCACCCCGCCCGGATAACGGCAGGTCATGCCCACGATGGCGATCGGGTCGGCACCGTTGACCGCGACCACCGGGGTGGCCGTCCGCGGCGTGGCCGCCTTGGCCCGGCCGAGGCCGTCCAGGATCAGGTCCGCCACCGAGCGGGACGTCGGGTGGTCGAAGACCAGGGTGGCCGGCAGGCGCAGCCCGGTCGCCGTGTTCAGCGCGTTGCGCAGCTCGACGGCCGCCAGGGAGTCGAACCCGAGCTCCTTGAACGCCCGGTCGGCCGCCACCGCGTCGCCGGACGCGTGCCCGAGCACCGCGGCCACCTGCCCGCGGACCAGGTCGAGCACCAGCCGGTCGCGGGCGGCCTCGTCGAGGCCGGAGATTCGCTGCTCCAGCGCGGTTCCGGTGGCTGCGCCGGTCGCGGCTGCGGCGGCCCTGCGGGCGGCTGCGGGGGTACGGACCAGGCCCCGCAACAGTGCCGGCAGGTCCCCGCCCCGCGCGGCCAGCGCCGCCCGGTCCACCGGCAACGCCACCGCGAGCGGCAGCCCGCTGCCGAGCGCCCGGTCGAACAGCGCCAAGGCGTCGGCACTCTCGATCGCCGGCGTGCCCAGCCGCCGCATCCGGTCCAGGTCGGCCGCGGTGATCGCCCCGCCCAGCCCGGTCTCCGCGGTCCACAGCCCGTACGCGATCGCGGTCGCCGGCAGGTGCCGTGCCCGGCGATGCTGGGCCAGCGCGTCCAGGAAGACGTTCGCCGCGGCGTAGTTGCCCTGCCCGGCCGCGAGCACCAGGCCGCCGGCCGAGGAGAACAGCACGAACGCCTTGAGCGGCAGGCGCGCGGTCAGCTCGTGCAGGTGCCAGCCGGCGTCGACCTTCGGGGCCAGCACCGCCGCCACCCGCTCGGCGGTCAGGTCGGCGGTCATCGCGTTGTCGGAGACGCCGGCCGCGTGCACGACGGCGGTCAGCGCGTCGCCGTGGGTCCGCAGGCAGGCGGCGAGCGCGGCCCGGTCGGTGACGTCGCAGGCCTCGATGCGCACGGTGGCGCCGGCCGCGGTGAGGCGTTCGGCCAGCTCGGTCGCGCCCGGGGCGGCCGGGCCGCGGCGGCTGGTCAGGACCAGGCCGCCGACGCCCTGCCGGACCAGGTGCTCGGCGAGCAGCGCGCCGATCCCGCCGGTGCCGCCGGTGATCAGCACGGTGTCCTCGGCGGTCCAGGCGACCGGCTCGGTGGCCGGGGCGGCGACCAGGCGGGGGATCAGGAGTCGGCCCTCGCGGACCGCCAGCTCGGTCTCGCCCGTGGCCAGTGCCCGGGCCAGCAGCGCGTCCGGGACGTCGGCGTCGCTGTCCAGCAGCACGAACCGGCCCGGGTGTTCGGCCTGCGCGGCGCGGACCAGGCCCCAGATCGGGGCGCTGACCACGTCCGGGTCGTCCTCGGCGGCGGCCGCGACCGCGGCGCGGGTGACCACGACAAGCGGCGCGGTGCGGTCCCCGGCGAGCCGGTCCCGCAGCACGGCCAGGGCCTCGACGACCGCGGTCCGGGTGCGGGCCGGCAGGTCGTCGCCGTCCGGCGAGCGCAGCACGACCGCCTCCGGAACCTCGGTGCCGGTCGCCTCCGGGGCCGGGCGCCACTCCACGCCGAACAGCGCGTCGGCGGCCGGGGTGGCCAGCCGGTCGGCGCTGACCGGGCGGGACACCAGGCGGTCCACGGTCAGCACCGGCGCGCCGGTGGCGTCGGCGACCGACATGGTGGACACCTCGGCGCCGCGGATCCGCCGCACCCGGACCCGCAGGGCGGTCGCCCCGGCGGCGTGCAGGCGCACCCCGGTCCAGGCGAACGGCAGCAGCGTCTCCCCGGTGTCGTCGGCGTCCTCCAGCAGCAGGTCGGCGTGCATCGCGGTGTCCAGCAGGGCCGGGTGGATGCCGAAGCGGGCGGCGTCGGCATGTGCCTGCGGCGGGAGCGCGACCTCGGCGAACAGCTCGTCGCCACGGCGCCAGGCGGCCCGCAGGCCCTGGAAGACCGGGCCGTAGCCGTAGCCACGGTCGGCGAGCCGCTGGTACGCCCCGTCGACCGGCAGCGGGGTGGCGCCCGGCGGCGGCCACTCGTCGAGCGGGGCCGCCGGAGCCGGGGCGCCGGTCGCGAGGAAGCCGACGGCGTGCCGGGTCCACGGGGTGTCCGCGGGGGCGTCGTCCGGCCGGGTCCAGGCGGCGAACGCCCGTCGCCCGGTCTCGTCCGCGGCACCGGCGGTGACCTGCACGGCGACCGCGCCGCGGGCCGGGAGCACGAGCGGCGACTCCAGGGTCAGCTCGTCGACCAGGTCGCAGCCGACCTCGTCGGCGGCGCGCAGGGCCAGCTCGACGAAGCCGGTCCCCGGGAGCAGGGTCGAGCCGAGCACGACGTGGTCGGCGGTCCAGCGTTGGGTGCCGGTCGACAGCCGGCCGGTCAGCGTGACGCCGTTGCCGTCGGCGGCCACCACGATCGCGCTGAGCAGGGGGTGGTCGGTGGTGGCCAGGCCGGCCTGGCGGAGGCCGCCGGTGGCCGACTCGACCGCGTCCAGCCAGTAGGTGCGGCGCTGGAAGGCGTAGGTCGGCAGGTCGGCGCGGGGGCCGGGGCCGAGCAGGGCGGGCCAGTCGAGGTCGGTGCCGCGGGTCCAGGCGGTGGCCAGGCCGGTGAGCAGTTGGGTCGGCTCGGGCCTGGTGCGGTGCTGCAGCGCGATGAACGAGGCGTCGTCGGTGATCTGCCGGCCGAGCCCGGTCAGCGTGGCGTCGGGGCCGGCTTCCAGGAAGGTGGTCACGCCCCGGCCGAGCAGGTCGGTGACGATGTCGTGGAAGCGGACGGTGTTGCGGACGTGCCCGACCCAGTAGTCCGGATCGGTCACGTCGCCGACGGTGATGACCGGGATGGTCGGCGCGCTGTAGGAGATTTCGCGGGCGATTTGTCCGAACTCCGCCAGCATCGGCTCCATCAGGTGCGAGTGGAACGCATGCGAGGTGTTCAGCCGGGTGGCCTTCACACCGCCCAGCGCCGCCACGACCTCGTCGACCCGGTCCGAAATTCCCGACAAAACCGTGGAGGCCGGGCCGTTGATCGCCGCGATGTCGACGCCGTCGACCAACTGAATCGTGCTCTCCGGAGCGGCCACCGCGACCATCACACCCCCGGCCGGCAGCGCCTGCATCAGCCGACCACGCGCGGTCACCAACTTCACCGCGTCTTCCAGGGAGAACACACCGGCCACGTGAGCTGCGGCGATCTCCCCGATCGAATGGCCGGCCAGATAGTCGGGCTTGACGCCCCACGACTCCAGGAGCCGATAGAGAGCGACCTCAAAACCGAAGACCGCCGGCTGCGTGTTCCCGGTCTGAGCCAACTCCTGCTCGGACAGCTCCCAGGGCGCCGGAAGACCGGTCGCGTCGAAGGCCGCCGCGAAGACCGGGAAGCGCTCGTAGAGGTCGCGGCCCATGCCCGGGCGCTGGGAGCCCTGCCCGGTGAACAGCAGCGCCAGCTTCCCGCCGGCGACCTCGGCGCTGGTGATCGTTTTCAGGCCGTCGGCGAACTCCACCTCGGTCGAGGCGACCACCGCGGCCCGGTGCTCCAGCGCGGCCCGGCCGGTCGCCAGGGTGCGCGCGGCGGCGGCGAGATCCATCTCGGCGGTGCTCCCCAGGTAGCCCAGCAGTCGCGTGGCCTGCCCGGTCAGCGCCTCCGGGGTGTGCCCGGAGAGCAGCCACGGCACCGGGCCGGGCACGGTCGCCGCCGGCGCCTCGACCGCGGGCGCCTGCTCGATGATCACGTGTGCGTTGGTGCCGCTGATCCCGAACGACGACACCCCGGCGCGGCGCGGGCGGCCGGCATCCGGCCATTCGACCGGCGAGGTGACCAGCCGGACGTTGCCGTCGGTCCAGTCGACCTTCGACGACGGCTCGTCGGCGTGCAGCGTCTTCGGCACGATGCCGTGGCGCATCGCCTCGACCATCTTGATGATCCCGGCGACGCCGGCGGCGGCCTGGGTGTGCCCGATGTTCGACTTGATCGAGCCGAGCCACAGCGGCTCCGACCGATCCTGACCGTAGGTCGCCAGCAGCGCCTGCGCCTCGATCGGGTCGCCCAGCGTGGTGCCCGTGCCGTGCGCCTCGACCACGTCCACGTCGGTCGTGGCCAGCCGGGCGCCGGCCAGCGCGGCCCGGATCACCCGCTGCTGGGCCGGGCCGTTCGGGGCGGTCAGCCCGTTGCTGGCGCCGTCCTGGTTGACCGCCGAGCCGCGGACCACGGCGAGCACCGGGTGCCCGTTCGCGACCGCGTCGGAGAGCCGCTCGACCAGCAGCACGCCGGCCCCCTCACCCCAGCCGGTGCCGTCCGCGCTGTCCGCGAACGATCGGCAGCGGCCGTCGGCGGCCAGCCCGCGCTGCCGGCTGAAGTCGGTGAAGGTGTCCGGCGTGGCCATCACGGTCACACCGCCGGCCAGGGCGAGCGAGCAGTCGCCCTGCCGGACCGCCTGGATCGCCCAGTGCAGCGCGACCAGCGACGACGAGCAGGCGGTGTCGACCGTGACGGCCGGTCCCTCCAGCCCGAGCACGTAGGACACCCGGCCGGAGACGACGCTGGCCAGGCTGCCGTTGCCGAGGTAGCCGGCGAGCTCCTCGGGCACCTCGCCGAGCCGGGTCGCCCAGTCGTGGTACATCACGCCGGCGAACACGCCGGTCCGGCTGCCGCGCAGCGACTGCGGGTCGATCCCGGCGCGCTCCACGGCCTCCCAGGAGACCTCCAGCAGCAGCCGCTGCTGCGGGTCCATGGCCTGCGCCTCGCGCGGCGAGATGCCGAAGAACGCCGGGTCGAACTCGGCGGCGTCGTGCAGGAAGCCGCCCTCGTTGGCGTACGTCTTGCCGGGCTTGCCGGGCTCCGGGTCGTAGATGCCGTCGACGTCCCAGCCCCGGTTGACCGGGAACTCGGTGATGCCGTCGACCCCGTCGGCGACCAGCCGCCACAGATCCTCGGGCGTCTCCACCCCGCCGGGATAACGGCAGGCCATGCCCACGATCGCGATCGGCTCGTCGGTGTCGTGCGCCGTGCTGGGCGCGACGGCCTCGGGCGTCGCGGCCTCCGGCAGCACCAGCTCGCGCAGGTGCTCGGCGAGCGCCCGCGACGACGGGTAGTCGAAGGTCAGCGTCGCCGGCAGCCGCAGCCCGGTCGCCGCGGCGAGCCGGTTGCGCAGCTCCACCGAGCCGAGCGAGTCGAAACCGATCTGCTGGAACGCCCGGCGCGGGTCGACCGCGGCCGGGTCGTCGAAGCCGAGCACCGCGGCGACGTGCGTGCGGACCAGGTCGAGCAGCACGGCCGGGCGGTCCGCCGGCGGGAGCTGGGCCAGGCGGTGGGCCAGCTCACCCTGCGGCGCGGCGGCGGTGGTGCCGGACGCGGTGGCGCGGCGGACCGGCGTGCGGATCAGGCCCCGCAGCATGGCCGGCAGCTGCTCGCCGCGCTTGCGCAGCGCCTGGTGGTCGAGGCGCAGCGGCAGTGCGGCGGTGACCCCACCGGCGATCGCGGCGTCCAGCAGCGCCAGGTTCTCCGCGGGGGACAGCGGGGCGAGGCCGGAGCGCTCCACCCGCTGCAGATCAGTCGCGGTCAGCTGACCGCCCATCCCGGCGTCGCCGGTCCACAGGCCCCAGGCCAGCGAGGTGGCCGGCAGGCCCGCCGCGTGCCGCTGGTGGGCGAGCGCGTCGAGGGCGGCGTTGGCCGCGGCGTAGTTGCCCTGCCCGGCGCCGTCGAGGGTGCCGGCCGCCGAGGAGAACAGCACGAACGCGCGGATCGGCAGGTCGCGGGTGAGCTCGTGCAGGTGCCAGGCGCTGTCCGTCTTGGCGGCCAGCACGGCGTCCACCGCGGCCCGGTCCAGGCTGCCGATCAGGCCGTCGGCGACCACCCCGGCGGTGTGCACGATTCCGGTCAGGTCGTCGCCGATCCGGGCCAGCAGCGCTTGCACGGCCGCGCGGTCGGTGACGTCGCAGGCGACGACTTCGGCCTCCGCGCCGAGATCCGCGAGGCCGGCGGCCAATTCCGCCGCGCCGGGCGCGTCCGGGCCGCGACGGGAGGTCAGAACCAGCTTGGGTACGCCGTGAGCGCGGGCCAGGTGCGCGGCCACGAGCCCGCCGAGCCCGCCGGTGCCCCCGGTGATCAGCACGGTTCCGCCGGTCCACGGGTTTTCGTCGTTCTCGCTGGTCACCGCGGTGGCCAGCCGGGCTGCCAGCACCCGGCCGTCGCGGACGGCCAGCTCCGGTTCGCCGGTGGCGACCGCCGCGGCCAGCAGCGCCGGGTCGCCGCCGGGCAGGTCGACGAGCTGGACGCGGCCGGGGTTCTCGGCCTGCGCGGTGCGGACCAGGCCGGTCACCGCGCCGTCGATCAGGCCGGGGTTCGCGCCGGTCACCACGACCAGCCGGGTGCCGGTGGTCGCGTCGTCGCCCAGCCAGGCCGCGAGCAGTTCGAGCAGGTCACCGGTGCGGTCGTGCAGCCCGGTGAGCACGTCGGCGCCCGCGCCGGTCGCGTTGACGGCCACCCACTGCGGGAAGCTCTCGCCGGCGGCCAGCGCCGAGCGCAGCGTCGCCACGTCCGGGTAGGTGCGCCCGGCCGGCGTGTCGGCCGGGACCGTGACCGGCTGCCAGGTGACCTCGTAGAGCGAACCGCCCGCGGCCGGGGCCACGCCACCGACGGCGCGGGCCACGAACGAGCCGACCGTGGCCACCGGGGCGCCGGCCGGGTCGGTCAGGTCGATGGTGACGGCGTCGCTGCCGGTCGCGCTGATCCGGGCCCGCACCGCGGTCGCGCCGGAGCGGTGCAGGGTCACGTCGGTCCAGGCGAACGGCAGCCGGGTGGCGCCGTCCAGGGACGCGCCGGTGGCGAAGTCGGTGGCGTGCAGCACCGCGTCCAGCAGCGCCGGGTGCAGCCCGAAGGTGCCGGCGCCACCGGCCGCCTCGGGGAGCGTGACCTCGGCGAAGACCTCGGTACCGCGCCGCCAGAGCGCGCGCAGGCCCTGGAACGCCGGGCCGTAGCCGTAGCCGGCGGCGGCGAGCGTGTCGTACAGGCCGGTCACGTCGATCGGCTCGGCGCCGGCCGGCGGCCAGGCGCCGGCGGCGGCCTCGGCCACCGCACCGTCCGGCGCGAGGGTGCCGGCCGCGTGCAGCGTCCACGGCTCGTCCACGGACCCGGCGGGCCGGGCGTGGATCTCCACCGTGCGGATCCCGTTCGTGCCCGGTTCCCCGGCGACGACCTGCACGTCGACCGCGGTGGCGGCATCCGCCAGCACGAGCGGCTGCTGCAGGGTCAGCTCCTCCAGCCGGCCGCAGCCGGCCTCGTCGCCGGCCCGGACGGCGAGCTCGACCAGGGCGGTCCCGGGCACCAGCACCGCCCCGGCGACCTCGTGGTCGGCCAGCCACGGGTGGGTGCGGGCGGAGATCCGGCCGGTCAGCACCACGCCGCCGCCGGCCAGCCGGACGACCGCGCCGAGCAGCGGGTGGTCCGCGTCGGCCTGGCCCAGCCCGGCGGTGTCGGTCGCGGCCGGGGCGTGCAGCCAGTAGGAGCGGCGCTGGAAGGCGTAGGTGGGCAGCTCGACGCGGCGGGCGCCGTGCCCGGCGAAGAACGCGGCCCAGTCGACCGGGACGCCGTGCGCGTGCACCGCACCCAGCGCCGCGACCAGCTCGGCGGCCTCCGGGCGGCCGCGCCGCATCGCGGGCACCAGCACCGCCTCGTCGTCCAGGCAGCGGGCGCCCAGCGCGGTGAGCACGGCGTCCGGGCCCAGCTCCAGGAACGTGGTGACGCCGGCCTCGGCGAGGGTGGTCATCGTGTCGGCGAAGCGGACGGCGGCGCGCACGTGGCCGACCCAGTAGGCCGGGTCGCACAGCTGCGCGGTGGTGGCCGGTCGCCCGGTCACGCCGGAGATGACGGCGATCCGCGGGGGCTGGTAGTCGAGGACCTCGGCGATCTCGGCGAACTCGGCCAGCATCGGTTCCATCAGGTGCGAGTGGAACGCGTGCGAGGTGTTGAGCCGGGTGGCCTTCACCCCGAGCTTCGCCGTCACTTCGTCGACTTTCGCCGAGATTCCGGACAGGACCACGGAGGCCGGGCCGTTCACCGCGGCGATGTCGACGCCGTCGATCAGCTCGATCGCGCTCTCCGGGGCGGCCACCGCGACCATCACGCCGCCCGCCGGCAACGCGCCCATCAGCCGGCCGCGCGCCGCGACCAGCATGGCCGCGTCGTCCAGGTCGAGCACGCCGGCCACGTGTGCGGCGACCAGCTCGCCGACCGAGTGCCCGGCGACGTACTCGGGCCGCACGCCCCAGCTGGTGACCAGCCGGTACAGCGCGGTCTCCACGGCGAACAGGGCGGGCTGGGTGTACTCGGTGCGGTCCAGCAGGGCGGAGTCAGCCGAGCCGGCCGGGGCGAACAGCACGTCGGCGAGCGGGACCTCCAGGTGCACGTCGAAGGCGTCCATGGCGTCGGCGAGCGCGTCCCGGAAGACCGGGTAGGTCTGGGCCAGCTCGCGGCCCATGTCGAGGCGCTGGCTGCCCTGGCCGGTGAAGAGCACGGCGAGCGGGCCGGCCGGCGGGGTGCCGCGCAGCACGGCCGGATGGTCGGCGGCGTCGGCGATCGCCCGCAGACCCGCACGGGCCGATTCGGCCCCGGTGGCCAGCACGACCGCGCGCACGTCCAGCTTGCCGCGCGTGGTGGCGAGCGAGAAGGCCAGGTCGTCCAGGGTCGCTGTGCTGTCGACGTACCCAAGCAGGTTTTTGGCTTGGGCGCGAAGCGCGGTCTCGTCGCGGGCCGTGACCACCAGCGGCACCGGCGTGCCGGCCGGCCGGAAGTGGGCCGGGTCCGGTTCGACCGCCTCGGCGGCCGGCGGCTCCTCGATGATCACGTGCGCGTTCGTGCCGCTGACCCCGAACGACGAGACGGCCGCGCGGCGCACCCGCTCCCCGGCGGTCCACGGGCCGGCCTCGGTGGCCAGCCGGACCGTGCCGGCCGACCAGTCCACGTGCGGGGTGGGCGCGTCGACGTGCAGGGTGGCCGGCAGCACTTCGCGGCGCATCGCCTCGATCAGCTTGATGATCCCGGCCGCGCCGGCCGCGGCCTGGGTGTGCCCGAGGTTCGACTTGACCGAGCCGAGCCGCAGCGGCTGCTCGGGGGAGTGCCCGGCGCCGTAGGTGGCGATCACCGCGGTCGCCTCGATCGGGTCGCCGAGCGTGGTGCCGGTGCCGTGCGCCTCCACCACGTCGACGTCGCCGGCGTCCAGCCCGGCGTCGGCCAGCGCCTGCCGGATCACCTGCCGCTGGGCCTGGCCGTTCGGGGCGGTCAGCCCGTTGCTGGCGCCGTCCTGGTTGACCGCGCTGCCGCGCACCACGGCGAGGATCGGGTGCCCGTGCCGGCGGGCGTCGGAGAGCCGTTCGAGGACCAGCACGCCGACCCCCTCGGCGAAGCCGGTGCCGTCGGCGCCCGCCGCGAACGGCTTGCAGCGCCCGTCCGGGGCCAGTCCGCGCTGGCGGCTGAACGAGGTGAACGTGCCCGGGCCGGCCATCACCGCGACGCCACCGGCCAGGGCCAGGTCGCTCTCCCCGCGGCGCAGCGACTGCACGGCCAGGTGCAGGGCGACCAGCGAGCTCGAGCAGGCGGTGTCGATGGTCAGCGCCGGGCCCTGCAGACCCAGCGTGTACGCGACCCGGCCGGAGACGACGCTCGGCGCGTTGCCGGTCATCAGATAGCCGTCCAGGCCGTCCGGGGCCTCGTGCAGGCGCATGCCGTACTCCTGGGCCTCGGCGCCGATGAACACGCCGCTGCGGCTGCCGCGCAGGGTGTCCGCCTCGATGCCGGCCCGCTCGATCGCCTCCCACACGGTCTCCAGCACCAGCCGCTGCTGCGGGTCCATGGCCTGGGCCTCGCGCGGGCCGATGCCGAAGAACCCGGCGTCGAAGTCGGCGGCGTCGGGCAGGAAGCCGCCGTGCCGCACGTACATCGAGCCGGGCTTGTCCGGGTCCGGGTCGTAGAGGGCGTCGAGGTCCCAGCCGCGGTCGGCAGGGAAGTCGCCGAGCACGTGCCGGCCGTCGGCGACCAGGTCGCCGAGCTGCTCCGGCGAGTGCACCCCGCCGGGGTAGCGGCAGCCGACGCCGACGATCACGATCGGCTCGGCGGAGGGGGCCGGTCCGGCCGGGCGCTCGTCGCCGGCCTCGGCGCCGGTGGCCAGCGCGATCAGGTGCCCGGCGAGCCGCTCCGGGGTGGGGAAGTCGAAGCCGACCGTCGGCGGCAGCGCCAGCCCGGTGGCCCGGCTCAGCCGCGACTGCAGGGCGACCAGGCCCATCGAGTCGATGCCCAGGTCCCGGAACGGGCGCCCGGGCTCGACCACCGGGGTCTCGTCCGGCATCACCTGCCGGATCACCTCGGTGGCCGCGTCGCGGACCAGGTCGGACACCAGGCGGCGGCGCTCGGGCCCGGACAACGTTGACAACCGGGCGGCGAAGTTTTCGGACTCGTCCATTCGGGACACCCCACAAGTTCGGTCGGCGAAATCGTCGTGAGAGAGAAAGAGAAACGGCCACACCGGCCCGCGAACGACGCTATTGAGGGTGTCCGTCGCGACCAACCCCTACCGGGTTGACCAGCCCATTGACGCGCTAGGGGGAACCCCTGTTCGTGGTTCGGAACCCCTAATTGAATGCAAAAGGCCCCAGCGGCTATGGACGCGCCGGAGCTATTCTTCCTACCTTTGTCGCATGACCGAAACTGAGGCACTTCAGGCGAAGGCCGGCCGCAAGGAATGGCTTGCCCTCGTCGTACTGCTGCTTCCGGTTCTGCTGGTCTCGATGGACCTGACGGTGCTCTACTACGCACTGCCGGCCATGAGCGCGGAACTGGGGCCGACCGGCGCCCAGCAACTGTGGATGGTCGACATCTACGCGTTTGTGCTGGCCGGTCTGCTACTGACCATGGGCACCCTGGGGGACAAGATCGGCCGGCGGCGGCTGCTGCTGGCCGGTGCGCTGTTCTTCGGCGTCGGATCGCTGATCGCCTCGTACGCGGACTCGGCGGAGGCGTTCATCGCCGCCCGCGCCGCGATGGGCATCGCCGGCGCCACCCTGATGCCCTCGACCCTGGCCCTGATCCGCAACCTCTTCCACGACCAGACGCAGCGCCGCACCGCGGTGGCGGCCTGGTCCGGTGGCATGGCCGCGGGCGCCGCCCTCGGCCCGATCATCGGCGGCCTGCTGCTGGACAACTTCTGGTGGGGCTCGGTCTTCATCATCAACGTGCCGGTGATGGCGCTGCTGGTGGTGCTCGGCCCGGTGCTGCTGCCGGAGTTCAAGGTGCCCGGCGCGCCCCGGTTCGACCTGGTCAGCGCGGCGCTCTCGCTGGGCACGGTGCTGCCGGTGATCTACGGCCTGAAGCGGATCGCGATCTACGGCCTCGAGCCGATCCCGGTCGCCTCCGCGGTGATCGGCCTGGTGCTCGGTGTGGTGTTCGTGCGCCGGCAGAAGGTGATCGCCGACCCGATGATCGACCTGTCGCTGTTCCGCCAGCGGGGTTACGGCGCCTCGATCGCGATCAACCTGATCGCGCTGTTCGGCATGATCGGCTTCTCCCTGTTCAGCACGCAGTACCTGCAGACGGTGCTGGGGCTCAGCCCGTTCCGGGCCGCGCTCTGGACCATCCCGGGCACCATCGCGGTGGGCGTGGCGGTGCCGATCGCGACCGCGATCGTCCGGGTGGTCCGCCCGGCGTACGTGGTGGCCGGTGGGTTCGCGCTGGCCGCGGCCGGCTTCTTCACGGTCACCTTCACGCCGGTCGCGGACGGTCTGCCGGTCCTGCTCTCCGGCCTGGTGGCGCTCTCCGCCGGCCTGGCCGTGGTGATGACCATGATCACCGAGATGGTGGTGGCCACCGCGCCGCCGGAGAAGGCCGGCGCCGCCTCGGCCGTGCTGCAGACCGGGCAGGAGCTCGGTGGCGCGATCGGTGTCGCGGTGCTGGGCAGCATCGGCAGCGCGATCTACGGCCGGCAGATGGCCGGTGTGCTGCCGGACTCGGCCCGGGAGACGCTGGGCGGGGCCGTTGCCGCGGCCCGCGACCTGCCCGCCCAGGCCGCCGAGCAGCTGATCGCCAAGGCGCACGGGGCCTTCGTGCAGGAGATGCACGTGGCCGCCCTGGTCGCGACGCTGCTGATGGTGGTCGGCGCGGTGCTCGCGGTGGTGGCGCTGCGCCACGTCAAGGACGCTCCGAAGCCGGCCGGGGAGCTGGCTGAGGTCGAGGACAGCCGAGAGGAGTACGCGGTCGCCGGTAACTGATGATGCCACCCCAGACTGCGGACGGCCCGGATTCCCCCTCCGGGCCGTCCGTGCGTTCCATCGACGTCCACAATGCTCGTACGAACGTCTTGCACAAACGTCTAACACGTGCGTATGATTCCAGGCATGACGAAGACGGTCCTCATCTCCGGTGCCGGTGTCGCCGGCGTCACCCTGGCGTACTGGTTGCGCCGCCACGGCTTCACTCCGACGGTCGTCGAGCGGGCGGATGCCCTGCGCGACGGCGGCTACAAGGTGGACATCCGCGGTGCCGCGCTGGAGGTGGTGCGCCGGGCCGGGCTGCTGGAGGCGATCCGCGAGCGGCGCACCGACGTGCGCTCGGGCGCCGTCGTCGACCGCACCGGCAAGCGGGTCGCCAGCATGAACGGTGACGCCTTCGGCGGCCGCGAGGAGGCCGACGCGGAGATCCTGCGCGGCGACCTGACCCGCCTGCTGTTCGACCTGACCAAGGACGAGGTGGACTATCGGTTCGGCGATGCGATCGCCGCGATCGACGGCCATCAGGTCACCTTCGACAGCGGCCGCACCGGCACGTTCGACCTGATCGTCGGCGCCGACGGCGTCCACTCGCGGACCCGGGCGCTGGCCTTCGGCCCGGAGGCCGGCTTCGTCACCGACATGGGTTACCGGGTCGCCATCGCCTCGGTCCCCAACCACCTGAACCTGGACCGTGAGGAGCTGACCTACGTCAGCCCCGGCCGCACCACGCTGGTCTACAGCACCGCCGGCGCCCCCGCGGCCAAGGCGATGTTCCTCTTCGAGGCGCCCGAGGGCGTCGACGAGAGCGACCCGCGGCGCGCGCTGCGCGAGGCGTACGCGGATCAGGGCTGGGAGGTGCCGCGCCTGCTGGAGGCGGCGGCCGACGCCGGCGACCTCTACTACGACCGGATGCTGCAGGTGCGGCTGGACAGCTGGTCGGCCGGCCCGGTCGCGCTGATCGGCGACGCCGCGCACTGCGCCTCCCCGGCCTCCGGCCAGGGCACCAGCCTCGCGCTGGTCGGGGCCTATCTGCTGGCCGGCGAGCTGGCCGCGGCCGGCGGCGACCACACCAAGGCCTTCCCGGCGTACGAGGCCCGGATGCGCCCGTTCGCCGAGCGCAACCAGAAGCTCGGCCCGGCCAACGTCAAGCGGATGGTGCTGAGCAGCGCCGGCCAGGTGCGCATGTCGATGGTGATGCTGGGCGTGATGTCCCGGCTGCCCGGCCGCGACCGGATGATGGCGGCGATGATGGCGCCGCTGCACAAGGCCGCCAACGGCATCGAGATCCCCGCCTACCCGACCCCGTCCTGACCGCTCTGACCTGCTGTTCGGCCCGGCGATAAGGGCACGAAGGCGGCCCGATAACGGCTCGCCGGACAGTGGTGTCAGGCAACCGGGATGTCCGGTCGCCTCCCCGGCGGAGCGGGTTCGCCCGCCGGGGAACGGGGATCCGACAGGGAGGTCCATCATGGGACTGATCGAGCGCGATGAGGCCCTGGACTGCCTCGACGAGCTCCTGGCCGACGCGGTTGCCGGGCGGGGGCGGGTGGCGCTGGTCACCGGCACCGTCGCGACCGGCAAGAGCGAGCTGCTGAACCTGCTCGCCGACCGGTCGATCGAGCGCGGCGCGCTGGCCGTCACGGCGACCGGCTCGGCGGTCGAGCGGGACCTGCCGCTCGCCCTGCTCGGCCAGCTCTTCCACGACGCGCCACTGCCCGCCGACGACCGGGACCGGGCGATGAGCCTGCTGCTGGAGGGCACCAGGGCGGTGCTGGCGGCCGGCCCGGGCGCGCACCTCGACCCGCAGGTCATCCACGGCCTGTGCACCATCCTGCTGGAGCTGGCCGAGCGGTTCCCGCTGGCGCTGCTGGTCGACGACGTGCAGCACGCCGACCGGGCCTCCCTGGTCTGCCTGTCCTACCTGGCCCGCCGCGCCCGGCTCGCCAAGGTGCTGGTGGTCTTCAGCCGCAGCACGTTCGGCGCCGCCGGCGACCCGGCCTGGCAGACCGAGCTGGTCCGGCCCGGCTCGGGCAACCGGATCCACCTGGAGCCGCTCAGCGGCGACGGTGTCCGGCAGCTCGCCGAGCAGCTGGCCGGCGCCGAGGTCGCCGACCGGCTGGCCGGCCGCTGGCACCAGCTCAGCGGCGGCAACCCGCTGCTGGTCGAGGGCCTGGTCGCGGACCACCGGCAGGCACTGGCCGAGACCGGCGCCGAGCCGGCCGACGCGGTCGCCGGCGACGGTTACGGCGCGGCCGTGATGTCGTGCCTCTACCGCGGCGAGGACCGGCTGCTCGAGGTGGCCCGCGGCATCGCCGTGCTGGACGACCCGGAGAGCCTGGACCGGCTGATCGGCCTGGACCCCCAGCAGGTGGCCCAGACCGTCCGCGCGCTGACCACGGCCGGCCTGCTCGGCATGGGCGCGTTCCGGAACCCGGCGGCCCGCGCGGCGGTGCTCGCCGACGTCCACCAGGAGCAGCGCGCCGAGCTGCACCGGCGGGCCGCGGTGCTCACCTACGACCGCGGCGCCTCCACCCGGGTGGTCGCCGAGCACCTGGTCAACGCCGCGAGCGAGGTCCAGGAGAGCTGGGGCGTGAGCGTGCTGGAGGACGCGGCCCGCCAGGCGCTGCGCGAGGGCCGGGTCGAGGCCGCGGTGCGCTACCTCAAGCTCGCCTGGAAGGCCTGCACCGACGACCGGCACCGGGTGCGCATCATGACCACGCTGGTCCGCGCCGAGTGGCGGATCAACCCGAGCACCTCGGCGGGGTATCTGCCCGAGCTGACCGGCGCGCTGGACAAGGGCGTGCTGCGCGGCAGCGACGCGATCGTGCTGGCCAAGGCGCTGCTCTGGCACGGGCAGTTCCGCGACGCCGAGCACGTGCTCGACCACCTCGCCGCCAACGGCGCCGAGCTGGACCCGGACACCGCGGCCGAGCTGGCCGCCACCCGGCCGTGGCTGCGCTGCACGTACGCGCCGTTCGTGGCCCGCCTGCCGAAGACCACCGCGACCGTCGACACGGTCTCGGCCAGTCGCCGGCTGGCCGCGGCCCGGGCGCTCTCCTCGGTGATCAGCTCCAGCCCCGGGCCGGACCTGGGCGACACCCTGGAGCGGATCCTGCGCGGGTCCCGGCTCGACGAGATGTCCCTGGACACCGTGGAGAGCTCGCTGCTGGCGCTGACCTACGCCGGGCACGCCGACAAGGCGGCCGGCTGGGCCGACATGTTCGTCGAGGAGGCGTACACCCGCCGCGCGCCCAGCCGGCAGGCCCGCCTGGCCGTGGTCCGCGCCGAGGTGGCGGTCCGCACCGGCAACCTGGCCGGCGCGGCGCGCTACGCCCGGACCGCGCTGGAGATCATGCCGCCGGCCAGCTGGGGGGTCGCGATCGGGCACCCGCTGTCGCTGCTGATCATCGCGTCGATCGCGATGGGCGAGTTCGACGACGTGCGCGAGCAGCTCGACCAGCCGGTGCCCGAGGCGATGTTCCAGACCCGGTACGGCCTGCACTACCTGCAGGCCCGGGGCCGTTACAGCCTGGCCACCGACCACCCGGCGCTGGCCCTGCGCGACTTCCAGCGCTGCGGCGACCTGATGAGCGCCTGGGGGGTGGACGCGCCCGGCCTGGTCGCCTGGCGTTCGGACGCCGCCGAGGCGAACCTGCGGATGGGCCGCCCGCTGCAGGCCCGCAAGCTGGCCGAGGAGCAGTTGGCCCGGTGCACCGGGCAGATGCCCCGGGCGCAGGGTGTCGGCCTGCGGCTGCTGGCCGCGACCGAGCAGGCCCGGCACCGGCCGATGCTGCTGCGCCAGGCCGCCGACCTGCTGCAGAACAGCGGCGACCTATACGAGCTGGCCCGCACCCTGGCCGACCTGGCGCAGGCCTACCAGGCGCTCGGCGAGTCCCGCCGGGCCGGCATGATCGGGCACCGGGCCCGGGCGCTGGCCGAGGGCTGCGAGGCGGCGCCGCTGCGGCGGGCACTGTCGCAGGACGAGGAGTGGGAGTCCGGCGAGACCGCCCAGACGGCGGTGGCCGGGGGTGCCGCGGCGATGCTCAGTGACGCCGAGCGCCGGGTGGCGGCGCTGGCCGCGGTCGGCTACACGAACCGGGAGATCGCCGACAAGCTGTACATCACCACGAGCACGGTGGAGCAGCACCTGACCCGTACGTACCGGAAATTGAATGTTTCTCGCCGCAGTGACCTGCCGGCGAACCTGGACGCCAGCCTCGCCCCGACGGCGTGAGACAGACGGACGGCCCGGACTCGGTGGAGTCCGGGCCGTTCCGCGTGCCATGGCCTCGTGAGCGCGGCACGCCGTCGTGGCACTCGCTTATCGGCGAGGTGCGGGGGTCAGGGCCGTCCGGATCGTGTCCAGCACCTCGGCCTGGTGGGAGTTGAGATAGAAGTGCCCGCCGTCGAAGACGCGCAGGTCGAACGCGGCGTTGGTGTGGTCGCGCCAGGCGGCCGCCTCGGCCAGGGTGACCTTCGGGTCGCCGCCGCCGGTGAGCGCGGTGATCGGGCAGTGCAGCCCGGGGCCGGGCGTCCAGCGGTAGGTCTCCGCGGCCCGGTAGTCGTTGCGGATCACGCCGAGCACCATGCGCAGCACGTCCGGGTCGTCGAGCAGGCCGCCGCCGGTGCCGTCGAGCCGGCGCATCTCGGCGATCAGCCCGGCGTCGTTCTGCAGGTGCACCCGCTCGTCGCGGAACTGCGACGGCGCGCGGCGGCCGGAGACGAACAGGTGCGCGGGGGTGGCGCCGTCGGCCTCCAGCAGCCGGGCCACCTCGAACGCCACCGAGGCGCCCATGCTGTGCCCGAACAGCGCCAGCGGGCGGTCGTCCTCGTGGTAGCGGATCTGGTCGTACACGTCGCGGGCCAGGTCCTGCAGGGTGCCGATGCCGGGCTCGCCGCGGCGGTCCTGGCGGCCGGGGTACTGCACCGCGAGCACCTCGACCCGCGGCGAGAGGGCCCGGGAGACCGGGAAGTAGTAGGAGGCGGACCCGCCGGCGTACGGCAGGCACAGCAGCCGGATCGGGGCCACGTCGGTCGGGTGATAGCTGCGCAGCCACAGGCTGCTGTCCAGAGTGGTCGCGGTCATCGGGGTAGGCCTCCAAGGCTTCGTGGGCGTCGGCAACCGGTACCGATGAAGTTAGGCTCGGCATCGACGGGGCGTACACCCCAGTGGCGGCGCTCACGCACCCCGGCCGGCAACCCCTGCCCTGCTCGCAAGCGGTGGACAGGGGTGGCGGGGGCGGCCGGGTCCGGCTACGGTGCGTCACGACCCCTTAGATCCACCGATACTCCCTTATCCGGGCGCGCACGGCCCGTGAATGCCCGCGCCGTGATATCGCCGCCGGTCATCGCGAACCTACGATGGAGCCACCAGGCAACGATGCCGGATCCATCGACATCGGTGCAGATGCCCGAGGACCCACCGAGCCACTGCGGGGACATCATGATCGAGACAATCCTTCCCGCCGACGTGGTCGCGGTCGACACCTTCGACGACCCGCCGGACGCGACGCTGCTGCCCGAGGAGGAGAGCATCGTGGCCAAGGCGATCGAGAAGCGCCGCCGCGAGTTCACCACCGCCCGGCACTGCGCGCGCGCCGCGCTGGCCCGTCTCGGGGTGCCGCCGCAGCCGATCCTGGCCGGCCGGCTCAACGAGCCGCTCTGGCCGGCCGGGGTGGTCGGCACGATCACCCACTGCGCCGGTTACCGGGGTGTGGTGGTCGCCGCCGACTCGAAGATCACCACGGTCGGGATCGACGCGGAGCCCAACGAGCCGCTGACCAACGGCGTGCTGGAGTCGGTGGCGCTGCCCGACGAGCGGGTGCACGTCGCGGAGCTGCTCGAGGCCCGGCCGGAGATCCGCTGGGACCGGATGCTGTTCTGCGCCAAGGAGGCGGTCTACAAGTCGTGGTTCCCGCTGGCGCAGCGGTGGCTGGACTTCGACGACGCGGTGGTCACGCTGCGCCCGGGGTCGGCCGGCGCGTCCACCGGCGGGTTCGACGCGCGGCTGCTGGTGGTCGGGCCCCGGGTGGCCGGTCGCCGGCTGACCGGGTTCTCCGGGCGCTGGATGGTCGAGCAGGGGCTGATCCTGACCGCGATCGTGGTCCCGGTGAGCGCGCCGGTGCGCCCGGCCCGGGTCCGGGAGACCGCGGGCACCCGGTGACAAACCTGCACTGCGAGTGCACAACGGCCCGATATCGGCATCGATCATGCATCCAGCTGCATAACGGAGTTACCGGTCGGTATCGCAAGAGGTTGACCGGGTAATTCTTAGTGGTCGAAGGTCGGACCTCCGTCAATCACTGCGGGTAGCGCGGCGGCCCACCGATTGCATAGCCTCCCATCCATGCGGGGGATTTCTGGCGTGCCCGGCTGTCCCTGACAGCCACGAGCCGGTCGGCACAGGGGCACGGTTCCACTACACCGAGTACGCCGGAAGACCCACGACGCGCGACCCCCACAAGGAGGCGCACGTGCAGATTCTCATCCTGGGAATCCTCGAGGTGCTGATCGGCGAGCAGAGCATCGAGCTCGGCGGCCAGCGGCAGCAGATCATTCTCGCCACGCTGGCGCTCGAGGCGAGCCGGGTGATCCGGGTGACCCGGCTGATGGAGGCCCTGTACGGCGACGACCTGCCGTCCACCTCGCGGGTCCAGGTGCAGATCTGCATCTCGGCGCTGCGCCGGCTGTTCGCCGGCCACGGCTATCCGGACGCCATCATCACCCGTACCCAGGGGTACTCGCTGCAGATCCCGGAGGGCAGCCTCGACCTGCACCGGTACGAGGACGCCCTGACCCAGGCCCGGCAGCTGCGCGAGTTCCGCCGGCTGGACGAGTCGGTCGCGCGGTACCGCCAGGCGCTGACCCTGTGGCGCGGCCCGGCGCTGGACGGCATCGAGAGCCGGGTGGTGCAGAGCGCCGCCGACCGGCTGGCCGAGCGCCGGCTCACCACCACCGAGGAGTGCATCGAGCTGGAGCTGCGGCTCGGCCGGCACCGGGAGCTGATCGACGAGCTGAGCGCCCTGGTCGGCGAGCATCCGCTGCGGGCCCGGCTGCGCGAGCACCTGATGCTCGCCCTCTACCGCTCCGGCCGGCAGGCCGAGGCGCTGGACACCTACCGCAGCGCGCGCCGGCTGTTCATCGACGAGCTGGGCCTGGAACCGGGCGAGGAGCTGCGCCAGCTGGAGCACGCGATCCTGACCGGCGACGCCAAGCTGGCGCTGCCGGAACCGGCCGTGGTGCTCACCCCGCGCCCGCCGGAGCAGGTGCCCCCGCCGGCACCACCGGTGATCATCGCCTCGATCCCGGAGGAGATCCGCGAGCCGGTCGCCGCGGTGATCCCGGCCGTGCCGCTGGCCCCGCCGGTGTCCGCGGCGCCGGCGGCCGGGCCCAATCCGTCGCCGGTGCCCTGCCTGCTGCCCACCGACATCGCCGACTTCACCGGCCGCAGCCAGCAGATCGAGGCCATCCACGGGCAGTTCGGGCTGGCCGAGGACGCGTCGCAGTACGCGGTGCCGGTGGTGGTGATGGCCGGCAAGCCGGGGATCGGCAAGACCACCCTCGCGGTGCACGCCGCGCACCGGCTGGCCGCGCGCTACCCGGACGGCCAGCTCTTCGCCGACCTGCACGGCCGGCACGCCGAGCAGGTCGGCCCGATGCGGGTGCTGGAACGCTTCCTGCGCGCGCTCGGCGTGGCCGGCACCCAGATGCCGGAGCTGATCGAGGAGCGCGCCGAGCTGTACCGCACGCTGCTGGCCGACCGCCGGATGCTGGTGGTGCTCGACAACGCCGGCGGGGAGAGCCAGGTCCGGCCGCTGGTCCCGGGCACCTCGCAGTCGGCGATGCTGATCACCAGCCGCAGCCGGCTCGCCGGGCTGCCCGGCGCGGTGCACATCGACGTGGACGTGTTCAACCCCGAGCAGTCCACCGAGCTGCTGTCCCGGATCGCCGGCGCGGAGCGCATCGAGGCCGAGCCGGACTCCACCGCCGAGCTGGCCGAGCTCTGCGGGCACCTGCCGCTGGCGCTGCGGATCGCCGGCGCCCGGCTGGCCGCGCGCCCGCACTGGAGCGTCGAGCACCTGGTCGAGCGGCTGGCCAACGAGGCCCGCCGGCTGGACGAGCTCAAGCACAGCGGGATGGGGATCCGGGCCAGCATCTCGCTGACCTACGACCACCTGGAGGACGACGCGAAGCGGCTGTTCCGGCTGCTCACCGTCCTGGACTTCCCGCACTTCTCGGGCTGGGCGGCGGCCGCGCTGCTGGACACCGACTTCCACGACGCCCAGGACCTGCTCGACGACCTGGCCGACGCGCAGCTGATCGAGACCAGCAGCGACGGCCGCGGCGTGCACGCGCAGTACCGCTTCCACGACCTGATCCGGGTCTTCGCCCGCGAGTGCCTGGTCGCCGAGGACCCGGTGGAGGAGCGTGACCAGGCGCTGCAACGGGTGCTGGGCGCGCTGCTGTTCCTGGCCGAGGAGGCGCGCCGCGGCCTGTACGGCGACTACCTGCGGGTGCAGACCGAGGCCCCGCTGCACGAGCTGCCGGCCCGCCAGGTGCGCCAGCTGGTCGACCCGCCGCTGCCCTGGTTCGAGCGCGAGCGGCTGACCATCGTCGCCGCGGTCCGTCAGGCCGCGCAGGCCGGGCTGGCCGGGCACAGCTGGAGCCTGGCGATGACCGCGGTCACGCTCTTCGAGTCGCGGATCTACCTGAGCGACTGGCGCGAGACGCATCAGATCGCCCTGGAGGCCACCCGGCAGGCCGGCGACGAGCGCGGACAGGCCGCGATCCTGTATTCATTGGGCTCGCTGCACATCGGCGAGCAGCGGTTCCCGGAGGCGCTGCGCCTGCTGGCCGCCGCCGACGAGCTGTTCCAGCGGGTCGGCGATCAGCACGGCCGCGCGATGGTCAGCCGGTACGTGGCCTACATCGACCGGCTCAGCGGCCGGTACGCCGAGGCGACCGAGAACTATCAGCGCGCGCTGGAGACGTTCCGGGCCGGCGACGACCTGGTCGCGGTGGCCTACGTGCTGCAGAGCATCGCGCAGATCAAGCTGGAGCAGGGCGACCTGGACGCGGCCCGCACGCTGCTGCCGGAGGCGCTGGACTACGCGCGGCGGGCGAACAGCCGGCGCGTGGAGTCGCAGGTGCTGCACCGGCTCGGCGAGACGCACCTGCAGGCGGACGAGGTGAAGGCCGCGATCGACGTGCTGCGCCAGGCCCTCACGGTGGTGCGCGAGCTGGGCGATCCGGTCGGGCAGGCGTACGCGTTGCAGGGGCTGGGCACGGCGTACCTGCGCTCCGGAGCCTTCGCGGAGTCCGCCGAGGCGCTACGGGAGGCGATGGAGCTCGCCTGTGCGGCGGCGGAACGGTTGATCGAGGCCCGGGTCTCGATGGTCCTCGGCGAGCTGGCCATGGCCCTCGGCAATCCGCCGCAGGCGGTGGTCCATCTGCATCGCTCGCTGGGACTGTTCCGGGCGATCTCCGCGCCGCAGTTGGAGGCGCGGGTGCTGGGGTTGCTCAGTGATGCCTACACGGCCGCGGACAATCCGGTGGGCCCGGACGCGGCGGCGTTAACCGATCATCTGACTATCTGAAGCAGCTGTCCCGCGACGATCCCGGCCGGCCGGTCCGGGTGTCACAGGTCGCCACGGGGGCGCTCAGTCGCCGTTCAGCCCCACTTGGTGTCGTCGGTGGAGGCGGTCGGGGTCGGGGTCGCCGCGGCGGCCGCGCCACCCTCGGACTGAACGCTGACCGTGCTGCTCGCCGGCGCCGTCCCGGTGCTCGCCGCGGCGAAGACGGCGGCGATCGGAGCGGCCGTCAGGACGATGGCGAAAGCGACCTTGACCGACGCGATGCGGGCGTTGTTGCGCATGGCTCTACCTGCTCTTTCGGGTGTGGGATCCGGCGGGGCGTCGTGCTCGCCGCCTTGATGGGAATGACGCTAGGGACGCCCCTCATCGACCCGTTATCGCCGCACCACGGTCCCGGCATCGCCGGGGCTATCGGGGTCGGCGATAAGGGCCGAAGCCCCGGCGATAACCCGGCGATAGGCGTCTCGATAACGACCTCGATCACCATCGGGATCGGAGCCGGATCGCCCGGCCCCGCGCGGGTGTCACGGTCGGATCCGTCCCCGCGCGGCACGGACAGGCAGGTGATCGGCATGAGCGTCTCGGCTCAGGCTCTGGACGGCGTCTACGGCAAGCCGGCGGCCGGCCTGCGGGCCCGCCTCGAACACGGGGTGGACGGCCGCTGGCAGGCCGTGGGCAACGCCGAGACCGACGAGACCGGCGCCATCGCCGACTTCGGGACGGGACGGCTCGCCCGTGGCCCGTACCGGATCGTCTTCGACAGCGACCACTACTTCGCCGGGCTCGGCGTGAGCGCCGCGTACCCCGAGATCACCGTGGTCTTCCGGGTTCTGAGCGAGCTGCACACGTGCCAGATCCAGGTGCTGATGACCCCGTACTCGTACTCGTTGTACTTCGGCGATCGGGCCTGACCCCGATCGGATCGAGAGGACCGGCCAGTGATGAGCAACAGTCGCTACGTCCGCCCCGCGGCCGTCGACCTTCCCGGTCGCGCCTGGCCGTCCCGCACCATCGACGTCGCGCCCCGATGGCTGAGCACCGACCTGCGCGACGGCAACCAGTCGCTGGTCAACCCGATGACCCCGGACCGCAAGCTGGCGATGTTCCGGCTGCTGGTGGAGATGGGCTTCACCGAGATCGAGGTCGGCTTCCCGGTGGCCAGCCAGGACGACCACGACTTCCTGCGGATGCTGATCGAGCGCGACCTGATCCCGGACGACGTGCGCATCTCGGTGCTGGTGCAGGCCCGCGACGAGCTGATCCGGCAGACCGTGGAGAGCCTGGCCGGCGCCCGCTCGGCGACCGTGCACCTGTACAACGCGACCTCGCCGGAGTTCCGCCGGATGGTCTTCGGGCTGTCCCGCTCGGAGTGCAAGGACCTCGCGGTGCAGGGCACCCGGCTGTTCCTGAAGTACGCCGACCGCACGCTCGCCGACTGCGACCTGGGCTTCCAGTACTCGCCGGAGATGTTCGCCGACACCGAGCTGGACTTCTCCCTGGAGGTCTGCGAGGCGGTGATGGACGTCTGGCAGCCCGGCCCGGACCGGCCGATCACGCTGAACTTCCCGACCACGGTCGAGCGCAACACCCCCAACGTCTTCGCCGACCAGATCGAGTGGCTGGACCGCAACCTGTCGCGCCGCGAGGACGTCTGCCTGTCGGTGCACCCGCACAACGACCGCGGCACCGGGGTCGCCTCGGCCGAGCTCGCGGTGCTGGCCGGCGCGCAGCGCGTGGAGGGCTGCCTGTTCGGCAACGGCGAGCGGGCCGGCAACGTCTGCCTGGTGACGCTGGCGCTGAACCTGCACACCCACGGCGTCGACCCGGGGCTGGACCTGAGCGACCTGAACCGGATCCGGCGGACCGTGGAGTGGTGCAACGAGATGCCGGTGCACCCGCGGCATCCCTACGGCGGGGACATGGTCTACACCGCGTTCTCCGGTTCGCATCAAGATGCGATCAAGAAAGGCTTCGACGTACGGGCCCGGGCGCTCGCCGAGGGCGCCGACCCGGACCGGTTGCGCTGGGAGATCCCGTACCTGCCGCTGGATCCGCACGACGTGGGCCGTACCTACGAGTCGGTGGTCCGGATCAACAGCCAGTCCGGCAAGGGCGGCGTGGCCTACGTGCTGAGCAGCCGCCAGGGCCTGGAACTGCCCCGCGACCTGCGGATCGAGTTCGCCGCCACGGTCCAGGCCGCCGCCGACGAGCGGGGCCGGGAGATCGCCCCGGCCGAGATCGCCACGATGTTCCTGGACGAGTACGCCTCGCCGCGCTTCGTCACCGTCCCGGTCGCGTTCCGCAAGCCGGTGCCGACCGTCCTGCACGTGCAGGGCGACGGCTTCGCGGTCGGCGCGAGCCGGGCCGACGCGCTCGGCGACCTGGAGGAACACCTGGCGTCCTGGGGCATGCAGGTGCACGAGGTGCACCGGATCGGGGTCAGCGCCGCCGACTCGCGCCGCGACGACGTGGTCGTCTACGCCGAGTGCCGGATCGGGGCGCGCCGGGTGTGGGGGATGGGCACGGCCGCCGATCTGGACGGCGCCGCCCGGGCCGCGGTCCGCTCGGTGATCACCCGGGCGTTGCAGGGCGGGGCATCCCGCCGGACCCCTGAATCGCGCCGCTGGGAGCGCGCCGGCTGAATCGCATTCACCCTGGCAGCCCGCGCCGAAGGCGCGGGCTGCCTGTCGTTGACGTCGTTAGGGGGCGCCTGGTACCGCGACTGCTGGGGTGTACCGCTCGTTGAGCGCCTGATTACCGTCGGACGCATCCGTTGGTGCGCCCGTCCGAGGAAAAGGTGACTTCGATGCTCACGCTCCCGGCCGTTCTGGCCCCGCAACTACCGTCCGCACCCGCCCGTGAACCGGTGCTGCGGGTGATCGCCCGCCGCGCCGCGCGGACCCCGGGCCTGGTCGCGGTCGACGACCGTGGCTATCAGTACACGTACGCCCAGCTCTGGCACGCCGCCGCGCGGACCCGCCGGGACCTGGTCGAGGCCGGGGTGGAGCCCGGCGACGTGGTCGCGGTCGCCGCCGGCCGCGGCGCCGAGCTGCTGTCGGCGATCCTCGGGATCTGGCTCAGCGGCGCCGCCTGCCTGCCGGTCGGCCCGGACGACTCCGGCCCGCTGCCGGTCGCCGGGATCCGGGCCGCGGTGGTCGCGCCCGGCGCCCGCTTCCCGGGCGGCGTGCCGGTCGTGCCGCTGGTCGAGGTGGTCGCCGCGCCGACCGAGCCGCCGTACGCGCCGGTCCCGGACGGCGACGCCGCGGCGCTGGTGAGCCGGGTGTCGCGCTCGGCGACCATCCGGCTGACCCACGACGACCTGGCCACCCTGCTGGACCGGTGCGTCGCCGACCCGCGGCTGGCGGCCGGCCTGATCGTGCTGGAGTTCTTCCTGCCGCTGGTGCGCGGCGACCGGCTGCTGATCGCCCCCGGCCGGCCCTCCGAATGAGCACGGCCGCGCACGCCCGGACGCTGGGTCCCACACTGGTCCTGGCGATGGCGTTGCCGACCTCGGTGCTCTACTCGGTCGGCGCGGTCGGCTCGCAGATCACCACGACGTTCGACATCTCCCGGTCCGCGCTGGGCGCGCTGCCCGCCGCGGTGTTCGCGACCGCGGCGGTGCTGTCGCTGTGGTCCGGCGGCCTGGTGGACCGGATCGGCGCGCGCGCCGCGCTGTTCACCCTCTTCGGCGTGGCCGCGACCGCGTTCCTGCTGATGGGGCTGGCCAGTGGCTATGCCGGGCTGGTGGCCGCGATGATGCTCAGCGGGGTCGGTCAGGCGATGTCCAACCCGGCCACCAACCTGGCGATCACCGAGCGGCTCGAACCCGGTGAGCGGGCCGGCGCGGTCGGCCGCAAACAGGCCGGGGTGCAGCTGTCGGCGCTGGTCGTCGGCCTGGCCGCGCCGCTGCTGACCGAGGTGGCCGGCTGGCGGGCGGTGCTGCTGGCCGGGGCGCCGCTGGCGGTGGCCGCGCTGGTCACGACCGGCTGGGCGGTGCCGGTGCGGCCGATCGCCCGGCGCGCGTTCACCTGGCGCCCGGCCCGGCCCAACCGCTATCTGGCGCTGCTGATGATCTTCCTGGCGGTGCTCGGTTGCGGGGTGTCCGGGGTGGCCACCTTCACCGCCCTCTACAGCCAGGAGCGGCTGCATCAGGGCCCGGGCGTGTCGGCCGTGCTGATCGCCGCGCTCGGCGTCGCCGGGGTCGCCTCGCGCCTGCTCTGGTCGCGGCACGCGGCGGCGCTGCCGCTGCTCAGCCCGCTGCTGCGCCGGCTGGCCCTGGGCGCCGCGGCCTCCGCGGTGCTGATCTGGAGCGCCGCCGGGCTCGGCCCGGCCGTGCTGTGGGCCGGCACGGTCGGGGTCGGCGCCACCGCGGTCGGCGCGAACGCGGTCACCATGGTGCTGATCGTGCGGGATCGGCGCAGTGGGCCGCTCGGCCCGTCGTCGGCGCTGCTGTCGCTGGGCTTCTTCACCGGTTTCGTGGCCGGTCCGGTCCCGCTCGGCCTCATTACCGACCATGTCGGGTACGGCCCGGCCTGGCTCACCGTGGCCGCCCTGTTCCTGCTGGCCGCGGCCCTGGCCGGCCGGGTGCTGCGCCACGAGCGCCCGGACCGGCCCGTCCGGGACCTACCGGCCCGCCGTGATGGCCGCGATGACGCGCGGCCGCAGCTCGCTCGCGCGGATCACCGCGTCCACTGAGCCGACCTCGACCGCCCGCTGGATGCTGTGCACCCGGTCGAACTCGGCCGCCACCGCACCCAGCTTCTCCGCCCGGACCGCGGCGCGCAGCTCGGCGAGCCGGACCTGCCGCTCGGCCCGCTCGGCGCCGGTCGCGGCACCGACCCCGGCCTGCAGGGCGGTGACCCGCGCATCGTTGGCGGTGCGCCGGTTGACCTCGCCGGTGAAGACCACGGCGGCGGCCGGGGCCCCGCCGAGCACCGAGGCGAACGAGCCCTCCAGCGCCAGCACCGTCATGTTCGGGTTCAGTGCCTTGGAGAAGACCACGAACGCGCCGCCGTGGTAGCGGGAGATGACCACGAAGACGATCGGGCCGGAGAAGTTGACGATCGCCCGGCCGATCTCGGCGCCGTACTCCAGCTGCAGTTTGCGCATCGATTCCGGTGAGCCGTCGAAGCCGGACAGGTTGGCCAGCACGACCAGGGGCCGGTTGCCGCTGGCCGTGTTGATCGCCCGGGCGGCCTTCTTCGACGACTGCGGGAACAGCGTGCCGGCGGTGTAGGTGTCCGGCCCGTCGGCCGGCGGGAACCCGCGCCGCGGCACCGATCGGGACTCGATGCCGAGCAGACAGACCGGGATGCCACCCAGGTGGACGTCCTGCACGACCGCGGTCTCGGCGTCGGCCATTCCGGCCCAGCGTTCCAGCACGGTGTGGTCCTGGTCGGCGAGCGCCTTCATGACCGTACGGATATCGAAGGGTTTTTTGCGGTCGGGGTTTGATGTCGCGGAGAAGATCTCGCCGACGGTGGTGAAGTCGCTGCCGTCGACCAGGTGCGGGTAGTCGGTGATGTCGCGGGCGACCGGATCGGCCGTCGGCACCGGGCGCGGACCGGCCTCACCGGGCACGACGTAGGTGTGCTCGTAGTGCGCCAGCAGCAGCTCGCGAGCCGCCGTCAGGTTCGGCGCCCAATATTGCGCCTGCCCGTTGGGCCCCATCACCCGGTCGTAGCCGCCGATGCCGAAGTTGTCCTCGGCCGACACCCCGCCGGAGAAGTCCAGCGACTGCTTGCCGGTCAGCACCATCGCCGAGTCCGGCGTCATGATCAGAATGCCCCGGGTGTGCATCAGCATGGTCGCCTCGGCGTTCCAGTACGGCTGCGCGCCCACGTTGATCCCGGCCACCACGATGTTGATCTCGCCGCCGGCCTGGGTGAACTCGACGATCCGCTTGAGCGCCGCGGCCACCCAGTCCATGTTCTCGGTGCCGGAGTCCATCGAGATCCGGGCGCCCGAGGAGAGCGAGTACCACTCCAGCGGCACCCGCATCGCCTCGGCCAGGTCCAGCGCGGCGATCACCCGGCGGCACTCCGGCTCGGACAGCGCCCCGAGTGATTTCGTCGGGTCGCCGAGCAGCACGACCCGGGTGAAACGGCCGGTGACCACGCCGGCGACCAGGGCCGCGGTGTTGGTGCCCCGGGGCCGGTCGACCGGCACCAGCGCGTGGCTCTCGTCCAGGTCGTGCTCGCGGAACGAGCCGAGCGACTCGACCAGCTCGTACGGGTAGACCGTCCCGCGCCGCGCCGCCCGCAGCACCTTCTGCCGATAGCCGTCCAGCACCGCCACCGGCTCCTCGGCCGGCGCGCCGATCTCGATCCGCGCGCCCTGCCCCGGATCCAGCACGATCCGCACCGCCACCTCACCGCCGCCCGGCCGGCGCGCGATGAACAGCATCTCCTCCAGCCCGGCCCCGGCGGTCGTCGGCAGGATCCGGCGCAGCAGCACCGCCAGGTCGCCGCGGGTCAGGTCGGCCGGCGGCCAGACGTACATCACGATCCGGTTCGTGTCGAAGCGCTGGTGCGCCGGCCGCTGCGCCTGCACCGCGCGGATCGCGTCCAGGCTCGACGCGATCGCCGCCTCGGCCGTCGGCAGCGCCACCAGCCGGCCGGCGTCGTCGCGCAGCGGGGTCAGGTCGCGGATCTGGTTCGTCGCGACCAGCCGCTCGTCGGCCGGGTTGCTGCGCGCGCTCGCCCGGAACAGCGTGATCTCCTCGTCCGCGGACGGCAGCCGGGTCAGCTCGAACCCGCTCAGCCGCGGCAGCCGCAGCCGCTCGGCCAGCCGCGGGTGCAGGCCCCGGATCAGCCGGTCCTCGGTGAAGCCGCCGGCCCCGAACCGGAACGTGAAGTGCTGGTGCACCGCGCCGCCGGCCGCCGCGACCACGACGGTGATCCGGCGCAGCGCCACCGAATGCTCGGCGATCAGGATCCCGAGCCGCCGCGCCATCGCGTCCGCGTCCGGGCGCCCCGGCCAGGCCACATACAGGTCGGCGTCGCCGCCGTCGGCCAGCTCGGCCAGCCCGGTCAGGACATCGCCCAGGTCGTCGACGGTGCACGCCGCCGAGATCAGCAAACTTCCGATTTGGTACGGACGTCCGCCCACCTCCCGCACGGTGAACTCGCCCGGGCCGTAGAGCCGTCGCGCCTGCACCTCCAGCAGCGCGGAATGATCGCGCCCGGGCCGTCCGATCCGCTGCCCGAAGAGCCGGACCAGCGGCTCCGAGCCGGCCACCAGGCGATCGATCCGCTCGGCGCGGTCCGGCGCGTCCGGCTGCCGGTCCAGGTGCCGCAGGTCGGCGCGGGCCGTGGCGTAGACCCGGGCCCGGGCCCGGCGCAGCAGCGGCTGGGCGAACCAGCGGAACACCACGCCGCGGGCCAGGTCGCCGAGCGCCGGGAAGCGCACCTGGGTGGCCTCGATCAGGTGCTCCAGCACCCGGCCGGCGTCGCCGGTGTCGATCGGCGCGGGCGCGGCCAGCCAGCGCCGCAGCACCTCGGCGACGATCGGCTCGGCGTCCGGGATCCGCTGCTGGGCCAGGGCGATCCGGAAGACCGCGTCCTCCAACTGAGTTGTCCGGTCCAGGTCCGGCACGCCGTAGTGGGCGAAGACCCGGGCCAGCCGGGCCCGGAAGCCGGCGGGCAGACCGGCCCGCTCCGCGTCGAGGCCGCCCAGGTAGCCGTGGAAGTGCTCGCGCGGGCTGTGCACCGCGTCGCCCGGCTCGGTCACCGGGTCGGCGCCGGGCCGGTTGCGGCTCAACTCCAGCAGGTCGGCGAAGACCGTCAGCAGGTCCAGCTCGCCCGGCAGCCGGTCCCCGCCGGCCGCCCGGTACCCGCGCAGCGCCCGCTCGCGGTGCTCCGGGTCGGTGTCGTAGCCGAGCAGCAGCGCGCGCAACTCCCGCAGGTCATCGCGGGTGTCCGGCTGCTCCGGCAGCTCGATCGCCACGGTCGCCGGCGCGATCTCGGCCGCGCCACTCGACTCGCCCCCGATCGGCTCCAGGCGCATCAGCGGCGTCCCGGACTCGACCTGACCGCCGACCGCGACCCGGCACTCGCGGACCCGGGCCCGGAACGGCGCGCGCAGCACGTTCTCCATCTTCATGCTCTCCAGCACCAGGATCGGGGCGTCCGCGGCCACCTCGTCGCCGACCGCCACCGGGGTCGCCACCACCAGGGCCGGGGCCGGGGCGCGCACCACGCCACCCTCGTCCCGGCTGATCCGGTGGGTCACCCCGTCCACCTCGACGGTGTGGATCGGCCCGTGGGTCGCCGACACCACCCGGAAGCGCTGCCCGTTGACCGTCAGCCGGCCGGTGTGCTCGTCGTGCCGTTCGCTGACCACCTCGGCGTGCCGGGCCGCGCCGGAGCCGGCGCTGATCGCGACCCGGAACCGGTCGGTGCCGGCCCGGGCCACCAGCACCCGGTAGCCGACGCCGCGCAGCTTGAGCTCCAGCGGGCGGCCGGTCTCGTGCCGGGCCTGCGGGCGCCCGCCCCGGGCGGTGGCCAGCAGCCGGTCCCGGTCGGCGCGCTCGGCGTCGGCGTACGCCTCGATCGCCGCGGCCGCCAGGGCGATCGCCGAGTGCCGGTGCCCGACCAGCCGGCCCTGCGCGCGGACCCGGTCGATCCAGCCGGTGTCGGCGCTGCCGTCGATCACCTCCGGCTGCGCCAGCAGGTCGAGCACGAAACTCTTGTTGGTGGCGCCACCCTCGATGATCACGGTGGTGTCGGCCATCGCCCGGCGCAACCGGCCCAGCGCCTGGTCGCGGTCCCGGCCGTACGCGATGATCTTGGCAATCATCGAGTCGAACGCCGCCGGGATCCGATCGCCCTCGCTGACCCCGGTGTCCACCCGGATGCCCGGGCCGGCCGGCAGACCGAGCCGGGCGATCCGCCCGGGCGACGGCGCGAAGTCGCGGTCCGGGTCCTCGGCGTTGAGCCGCGCCTCGACCGCGTGCCCGGACTCCTTCGGCTGCTCGCCGGTCAGCCGGCCGCCGGCGGCCACGTGCAGCTGCAGCCGGACCAGGTCGGTGCCGGTGGTCAGCTCGGTGATCGGGTGCTCGACCTGCAGCCGTGTGTTGACCTCCAGGAACGCGAACAGCCGGTCGCCCGGGTGGTAGAGGAACTCGACCGTGCCCGCCCCGCGGTAGCCGACCTCCAGCGCCAGCCGCACCGCCGACTCCTTGAGCTCGGCGGCCTGCGCCGGGCTCATCACCGGCGACGACGACTCCTCGATCACCTTCTGGTTGCGGCGCTGCACCGAGCAGTCCCGTACGCCCAGCGCCCACGCGGTGCCCTGCCCGTCCGCGATGACCTGCACCTCGACGTGCCGGGCGCCGGTGACCAGGCGTTCCAGGAACACCACCCCGGAGCCGAACGCGCGCAACGCCTCCTGACTGGTCCGCTCGTACGCGTCGGTCAGGTCGGCGGCCGAGGCGACCATCCGGATGCCGCGCCCGCCGCCACCGGCGGTCGCCTTGAGCATCAGCGGATAGCCGATCTCGTCGCCGGCGCGCAGCGCGTCCGCCAGCGTGGCCACCTCGCCGCGGCTCCACGGCGCGACCGGCACGCCCACCTTCTCGGCGATCAGCTTCGACCCGATCTTGTCACCGAGCTGGCGCATCGCCTCCGCGCTCGGCCCGACGAAGGTGACCCCGAGCTTCTCGCAGAGCTCCGCGAACGCCGGGTCCTCGGCCACGAAGCCCCAGCCCACCCAGGCCGCGTCGGCGCCGGTCTCGACCAGCGCCCGGGCCAGCACGGCGTGGTCCAGGTAGGGGCGAGCGGCGGCCGGGCCGATCGGGTACGCGAGGTCGGCCGCCCGGACGAACGTCGCCGTCTCGTCCTCGTCGGTGAACAGGGCCACGGTCCGGATCGGCCGGCCGGTCTCCGCGGCGAGGTCGCGGACGGCGTGGATCAGCCGCATCGCCGCCTCGCCGCGGTTGATGATCGCCACACGTTCGAACACCGCACAGCCTCCCCACGTCGCATGCTCGGATTCGGGCCCGGAACACCGACAGGGGTGCGGGCTCGACCGGACGCTAACGCGGCGCGGAGAACCACGAATACCCCTAAAAACCTGCCTGGACCCGGTGCGAGCGGACCCTTCTTCCGGCCCGGTGGCGGCGCCGGACGCTCGGCCGCCTCAGACCCGGTGCGAGCGGACCCTGCGGCCGGCCCGGTGGCGGCGCCGGGCGCTCTGCCGCAGGGCGGCGACGGCGGCGACCGTGAGCAGCCCCGCGACGATCGGCACCACGGCCCGCCACGGCGACGGGAACCCGGCGGCCGGCAGCGCCGCGGCCGCCCCGGGAGTGGCGGACGAGCGGGACGTGGGCGAGGTCGCAGGCGGGCGCGCCGGGGCGGTCGCATACGGCCGGTTCAGCTGCGACTTGCCGACCGTCTTGGCGATCCACGCGGACACCGCGTCGATCCGGGACGCGGTGTCCGCCCCGGTGTGCGGGCACGACGGCCCCTTGCTGACCACCGCGACCAGCTCCGGATGCCCGCTGCCGTCGACCGTGAAGTAGGGGCCGCCGGAGTCGTGCCGGCACGCGCTGGTCGTCGCGCTCGGCTTGCGGCCGCTCACGCCGAGCAGCCCGGACGTGCGCGACACCACCTCGAACGTGCCGGACTGCAGCACCGTCGCGGTCGGCTTGTCCCGCCCGGTGTCGCCGAAGCCGGCCAGCAGCACCAGCATGCCGACCTTCGGCGCGGCCGTCCGCAGATGGATCGGCGCGATGTCGGTGATCGGCGGATCGATCCGGGCCAGCGACACGTCGGCCCCCGGCGCCTGCCGGACCGCGACGACGGTGGACACCCGGCCCCGTTTGGTCCGCAGGTCGGTGCGCCCGACGGTGGCCGTGGTCCGCTTCGCCACCGGGCGGCTGACGTGCCGGCCCGCGTCGTCCTTGAAACAGTGCCCGGCGGTGATCACCCACTGTGGAGTGATCAGGCTGCCGGTGCAGGAGCTGTCCCGGGTGTTGCTGCCGTCCGGAATGTCGGTCATGGTGAGCTTCACCGCGAACGGATACCGCCCCTGCGGCACCCGGTCACCCCCGGCGATGGCGTGCGCCGGGACAGCGGCGCTGAGCGCTCCCGCGATGACGGCCAGCAGGGCCAGGGCGCGCGCCCACGGCTTGATTCGGCGGACCATCACATAGATATGACGTACGCCGATGCCGCAAGGTTGCCTTTTCGGCCGACGGAAATACCGCGACGACGCCCTCCAGTCGCTCCAGGTTCAGCAGCTCCGTCGTCACGTCGCAGTCGAGCCGGCTCAGCCGGCCACGGACCACGCCCTGCGGGCCGGCCCCGGCGAGTCCCGCAGACACCAGGTGATCAGCTCCAGCACGCTGGTCCTGCCCCGGAGGTTGGCGGCCGCGAGCACGGTCAGCCCGGCGCTCAACCGCAGGGTTCGGTCGAATGCGCCCGCGACGCCGGCTGAGCGATTGTTACGGGGACCGGATCGTTCGGTTACGAGTTTGTTTCGCGGCGTACCGGTTCGCGTCCCGCCGCTGTCGGCCGGATCGATGTTCTTCGTAGGTTCAGCTCGCCCGGCGCCTGGGGTGCCGGGGGAGAGGAATCACTGCTGTGCGACCGTTTCTGAACCTCCGGCGACTCGGCACGAGCCTGGCCGCCCTACTCGTCACGATGGCCGGGTCCCCGCTGCCGGCCCACGCCGATCCGCTCGGTGACGGGGCCGCCCCGACCACGCCGAACCTGTCCGGACGGTACGTGGTCCGGCTCGCCGAGGCGCCGCTGGCGTCGTACGCAGGTGGGGTCTCGGGTTTGAAAGCCACCCGCGCGCCGCAGGGCGCGAAGCTCAGCCGGACCACCGCGGACGCCGGCGCCTACCGGGATCACCTCGGGCAGCGGCGCGCCGCCGTCGCCAAGGCGGCCCGGGTCAGCGTCGGGCGCGCCTTCGACACCACCTTCAACGGTTTCACCGCGACCCTCACCGCCGGTCAGGCCGCGACGCTGCGCAAGACCCCCGGCGTGGCCGCGGTGGTCGAGGACAGGCTGGTCCACGCGCAGATCTCGACGACCGCCGACGAGCTCGGCCTGACCGGGCGCGCCGGCGTCTGGCAGCAGTCCTTCGGCGGCGACAAGCACGCCGGCGAGGGCACCGTGATCGGCGTGATCGACAGTGGTTACTGGCCGGAGAGCCCGAGCTTCGCGCCGCTGTCCGAGCCCCGGCCGGACGCCCGGACGATCGCCGCGAAATTCAAGGGCACCTGCGATTTCGGTACGGCGGAGCCGGCCCGCTGCAACAACAAGGTGATCGGCGCCCGCTGGTACGACAACGACGGCCTCTCCACGCTGAACCCGGCCGAGTTCAAGTCCCCGCGTGACAGCAACGGTCACGGCACCCACACCGCCAGCACCGCGGCCGGCCTCAGCGGCGTGCACGCGACCGTGTCCGGGATGGACATGGGCACGATCACCGGGATGGCCCCGGGCGCGCGGCTCTCGATCTACAAGGCGCTCTGGTCCGACGGCGCGGGCGGGGCGGTCGGCAGCATGACCGACATCATCGCCGCGATCGAGGACGCGGTCGCCGACGGCGTCGACGTGATCAACTACTCGGTCGGTGACGACAGCGAGGCGTGGACCCCGATCGACGAGGCGTTCTTCAACGCCGCCGCGGCCGGGGTGTTCGTGGCCGCCGCCGCGGGCAACGCCGGTCCGGGCGCCGGCTCGGTCGACAACACGCTGCCGTGGGTGACCACGGTGGCCGCCACCGAGCAGGACCACCGCTGGCTGCGCACGATCAAGCTGGGCAACGGCAAGACGTACACCGGGGTCGGCATCGGCGCCGCCGGCGTCTCGGCCGGGCTGCTGGACAGCCGGTCCGCGTCCACGATCGACGGCGACGACTACTGGGCGAGCATGTGCCTGGCCGGCACGCTCGACCCGGCCAAGGTCAAGGGCAAGGTGGTGCTCTGCGCCCGGGGCGAGTCGGCCCGGGTCGCGAAGAGCCAGGTGGTCGCGGACGCCGGCGGCGTCGGCATGATCCTCTACCAGCCGGAGTGGGACCCGAACGCGCTGATGGCCGACCTGCACGCGGTACCGACCGCGCACGTCGACGTGCCGACCGGCGCCGCGCTGCTCAGCTACGCGGCCACCGCCACGCCGACCATCAAGATCTCGGCCGGCGTCTACACCCGGGTCGAGGCCCCCGCGGTCGCCGGCTTCTCGTCGTCCGGTCCGTCCTCGCTCAGCGGCGGCGACCTGATCAAGCCGGATGTCGCCGCGCCCGGCTCGGACGTGGTCGCCGCGGTCTCGCCGGCCGAGCACGACGGCAATTTCGCGATGATGTCCGGCACCTCGATGGCGACCCCGCACATCGCCGGGATCGCGGCGCTGGTCAAGGCCAAGCACCCGAGCTGGGACCCGACCGCGATCCGTTCGGCGCTGATGACCGGATCCAGGGACAAGACCGATAAGGGCAACCCGCTTTGGTACGTCGATCAGCAGGCGACCCCGCTCAACTACGGCTCCGGTGAGGTCGTGCCGGCCGCCGCGCTCGACGCCGGGCTGGTCTACGAGTCGACCCCGCAGCAGTGGGCCGGCTTCCTGTGCGGCGCGTACGAGATCCGCGAGGACAACAACGACTGGGGCTACTACCCGGACTGCACCGGGATCGACGCGACGCCGCCGGCCGCGCTCAACTATCCGTCGGTCGCGTTCGGCAAGATGGTCGGCACCCGCTCGATCCAGCGGACCGTCACCAACGTCGGCACCCGGACCAGCACGTACGTCGCCAAGATCGACGCCCCGAAGGGCTACTCGGTCAAGGTCAGCCCGGCGAAGTTCACCGTCAAGCCGGGCCGGTCGGTCACCTACACGCTCACCGTCACGCACGCCGGCGGCGCGTTCGGGGTGCCGGTCAGCGGCAACCTGACCTGGGTGGACGCTCAGGGCCACCGGGTGCGCAGCCCGATCCTGGTGAACAACACCCAGCTGGTCGCGCCGGAGAAGCTCACCGGCACCGGCACGAGCGGCAGCCTCGGCGTCGCGCTGCAGCCCGGCTGGCAGGGCAAGCTGGAGATCGACCGGGCCGGCCTGACCGCCGGGACCACCACCGGATTCACCCTGACCGGCATGATCGGCAACGCCTGGGACGACACCTACGAGACCATCCCGAACCCGGCGCCGCCGGCGATGACGGTCGCCAAGATCCACGTCCCGGCCGGCAGCCTCGGCCCGAACGTCCGGGTCGACGCGCAGTACACCCGCTGCTTCTTCGACGACGACGACGAGGGCGCCTGCGGCGACTTCTACGCCAAGATCTTCAACGCCAAGGGCGAGTTCGTCGACGCGCAGTTCATGCACCTGCCGCACACCGCGACGCTCAACCTGCCGGACGGCGCCGGCGACTACACCCTGGTCGTCGAGCAGACCGACCTGTGGAACCTGCCGGCCGGCCAGAACAGCCAGCAGCTGAGCTACACGGTGATCACCCCGGGCGCGCCCGGCGTCAACACCGGCACGTTCACCGCCGGCCCGGCCCGCAGCACCATCAAGGCCGGCTCCATCAGCACGATCACGGTCCGCTGGTCCGGCCTGGAGGCCGGCAAGCAGTACCACGGCGTCCTCGCCGTCAGCGACGGCCACACGGTCGTCCGCCGCATCCCGGTCACCGTTACCGGCTGAGAACCTTCACCCCCCAGAGGAAGGCCGGGCCCGTTCACGGGCCCGGCCTTCCGCCCCGAACGGCCGGCTCGCCATGGTGGTCGGCCGTTCGGACGTCAAAGTCGAGTCAGGGCCGGCGAGTGAGCCCGTGGTAGGTCCAGCGATATTTCGCGTTCGTGGTGCGGGCGACACTGTCCAGGACGGCTCCGGCGTCCAGCCAGGGCTGCACCAGCGATCCACGGACCGCACGAGCGGCCAGCGGTTCATAGCCCTTGTCCTCTTTGAACAGGTCGAGGATGGTGAGCTGCCCTTCGTGCCGGGACGTTCCGTAGCTCCGGATCCCCTCGGCCAAGAAGGCCGAGAAGTCCCCGAGCGTGGGGAACAGCGACGACGACCACCGTTGAGCCGGGACCGCTCGACCGTTGAAGCGGTCGTTGCCCAGGGCGACCAGGAACGACTCGTCGTCTCTGCTGATGTTCGCGGACAGATGCTCGTGCTGGGCCGAGAACCCGGCCCCGGTGAAGAGGGAGCCGAGAGCCGAGTTGGTCGTGCGCTCGGTGACGAAGACGGCAGGGCGGCCGCCGGACCTCTGATCGAGAACTCCGTAGCGCCGCGCCGCACTGACGCTCCGGACGCCGAACAGGGCGGGGACCGGACCGGCCGTGACCTTGCTGAGCCGCAACACGCACACCGAGGCAACCGCGTCGCCGTCTACGAGCTGGGGGGTCAGCCAGGCAACCGGGAGCAGCCGTTCCAGGTGGTCGGCGGGCAGACGGTAGGTGAAGATGATGCGTTCTTCCACCAGAGCGCGAACTGAGGGCAGCTGGCTACCCGTCGCCGTCAATTCGGGGGGATCAAGTACCGGCATGGGACACAAGTCTGCACGCCTGTGCCGCGATGACACCAGGGCCCACCGGACTCGGACAACGGCCTGGGCGTCAGGCAGCGTGTGCGGTCGTTTCCCCCCACACGAATCCGTCAGGATCGGTGAACGAGCCGTTATCGCCGTTGATCGAGATTCGGTGCGAGCCGGTACCCTCCGCGGCTGTCCCGACGTCCTTGGCGGCGGCACGGCGGGTGTACAACGCCAGCTTCATCGGTGAGTCCCCGGCGGTGAACTCGACGTACTTACTGCCGAAGCTCTTCGCCACGGTCATTCCGTGCTCGAGGTAGAACTGCTTGGTCGCCTTGACGTTCTCGACGCCGAGGAGCAGAACCACAGCCTCGACCCGCCGGGTGGCCGGAGCGGTGTTTTTCTTCGACGAGGTCGCCAGCTTCCAGATCGTGCCGTCCGGTGCTTGGACGACGCCACCGTAGCCCCAGAAGCTCTTGGTCACCGGCTTGAGCGCGGTAGCGCCGGCGCCCAGAGCGGCCTCGGCGAACATATCGACGTCGGCGGGCTGCGCGACAACGAGTGAGACCGCGAATCCGCGGAAGCCAGTGGTCGGTGCCTCCGACCGATGCACCCGGACGATGTCGCCCAAGTCGAACGCGGCCTGGTAGAACGCTGCGGCGGCGGCAGGGTCGGACGCTCCGACGCTGATGGAGTTGATCGTTGTCATGGGTTCCACGCTACGAATCGGCGCCATTCACCGCTTCTTGATTCCTGACCGATGCGTTGCGACGCGCGCCCTCATCTGCTTGATATGCAGGCACTGCCGCGATGCGCCCACGCCGACGTTCGCACGGAACCGTCGTCGCCCGTCTGCGGCAGGTCACGTGCCCGAACGTCTGGTGGGCGTTTGGTCCAGCGTGACCATGGCCATTACGGTGACCGCCGTGAATGCAGACCACGGGGACCCCGCACCGCAGCCGATCGAGACCCCGCCGACCGCCGGTGAGCCGCCCTACCCGGGTGCGCAGTTCGGGCAGCCCTGGCCGGACTCGGCGCCGCGGGAGCCGTTCACGCCGCCGAAGCGGCGCCGGGGTGCCTGGGGCTGGTTCAAGCTGATCCTCGGGGTGGGCATCGTGCTGGCGTTCCTCGGTGGTGTCTTCTACACCCACGTCATCGACCCGGACCGGGACGACGCCGGTAACGTCCGCGGGAACCGGTCGATCGCCGTCACCGACGTCCGGGCGGGGGACTGCACCAGCCTGAACCCGTTCCTCTCGCTGGTCGGCGACCTCGACGTGACGCCGTGCACGACCGCGCACAACGCCGAGGTGATCGGGCGCCACACCATGCCGAAGGGGACCTGGCCGGGTGCGGACGCGGTCGACCAGGCGGCGAAGACCGAGTGCTCCGGCCGGTTCCAGGCCTACACCGGTACGGCCGCCGGCACCGGCGACGTCGACACCGTCTTCGCGACGCCGACCGAGAGCACCTGGAGCCGGGACCGCGACATCGTGTGCTTCGCCTACAAGTCCGGCGGCGGCCTGACCAGCACACTGCGCCACTAGAGCAAGCGTGCGGGAACCACTGCTGGCCGCCTCCCTCGCGCTGCCCAGCGCGACCGGGCCGTTCGTCGGACGGGCCGAGCTGCTCGCCGAACTGCACGCTGAGCTGACGAAGCCGTACGCAATGATTCTTCTGATCGGCGAAGCCGGCGTCGGAAAGACCCGGCTGGTCGCCGAGGCGCTGGCCGGGTCCCCGGTGCCGGTGGTCGTCGCGCACTGCGACGACCTGCGCGAACCGCAGCCCCTCGGGCCGCTGCTGGACGGGCTGCGGCTGAAGCCGCCGCTGGTCACCGGGCCCCCGCTCGACCCGGACGCGGACCGCGCCCGGCTGCTGCGCGCGATGGCCGCCCTGCTGCGCGAACGCGGCCCGCTCGTGGTCGCCCTGGAAGACCTGCAGATGGCCGACCCGGCCACGCTGGACCTGATCGATCACCTGGCGGCGCACCCGGTGCCCGGCCTGACCATCCTGATGACCATGCGGGATCCGGACGCGGTCCGGCCGCTGCCGGCCGCGGTGCGCCGGCTGCCGGTCGGCCCGCTCGGCCGCGACGAGGTCGGCGCGCTGGCCGCCTCGCTGCTGGCCCGGCACGACCCGGGTGCCGAGCCGCCCGGCCGGTTCGTCACCCACCTCTACGAACGCACCGCGGGCATCCCGTTCCTGGTCGAGGAGGTGATGCGCACCCTGGTCACCGACGGCGACGTCGAGCGCATCCAGCGCCACCCGGAGGCTCTGGGCGACATCCCCGCCCTGCTCCGCGACGTGCTCCAGGCCCGCCTGAGTCACCTCGGCGAGAACGCGCGGGAGATCCTCGGCGCGGCCGCGGCGATCGGCCCGGCCGCCGACCCGCGCCCGATCGCGGCGGTTCTCGGCGTGGACGACCGGACCGTTGCGGTCGCGCTCGGCGCGGCCCGCGACGCCGGGCTGCTGCACGAGCTCGACGGCCGCCTCTGGTTCCGGCACACGCTGGCCCGCCAGGTGGTCTACGAGCTGGTGCCGCCGACCGCCCGCCGGCTGCTGCACCTGCGCACCGCGCGGCTGCTGGAGGAGCAGAAACCGCGCCCGGTGACCCGGCTCGCGCACCACTACCGGCTGGCCGGGAGCGCGGCCGACCACGTCCGCAACGCCGAGGTGGCCGCCGACCTGGCGGCCGCCCAGGGCGACGACGCGACGGCGGCCCGCTTCCTGCTGGAGACCACCGGGTACCCGGACCTGCCCCGCCCGGTCCGGGTCCGGCTCGCGGCGAAGCTGGCCTGTTCGGCGATCGAGAGCGTCGCGCAGGCCGACGCGATCCCGGTGCTGCGCCGGCTGCTCGCCGACCGGCGCCTGCCGCCCGGCGCGCGCGGCGAGCTCGGCCTGGCGCTCGGCCGGATGCTGCGCCAGCAGGGCGAGGCCCGCGAGGGGTACGACGAGATCGAGCGGGCCGTGCCGTACCTGCGCCAGCACGGCCGCCGGGCCCGGGCGCTGGCCGTGCTCTCCGCGCCGGACACCGTCGTCGGCCGGCACGTCACCGAGCATCAGCGGCTCTGCGCCGAGGCCGCCGCCGAGGCCGAGTTGTCCGGGGACCCGCAGGCCCGGCTCGCGGTGCTGATCGCCCGGCTGTCGCTGGCGCTGGAGACCGGTGACCCGGCCGCCGAGGCGGACATCGCGGCCGCGCTGGCCGGCCAGACGTTCGCCGGCCGTCCCCGGGAACGGGCCCGGGCCTGCCTGAACTGGGCGCAGGGCGCGCTGCACACCGACCGCACCGCGCTGGCCGCCCGGCTGCTGGACATCGGCCGGCGGCTGGTCGACGACGCCGACTACGAGCGGCTGCGCCCGGTGGTCGAGCTGACCGAGTTCGGCCTGGACCTGGCCGCCGGCCGGCACGACGGGCTGCGGGCGCGACTGCTGCACTTCCTGGACCGGCCGTACCGGCTGCCGCTGGCGATGGCCGACGCCCGGCTGTACCTGGCCCGGCTGGGCGGCGACGAACCCGGCCTGCGCGCGGTCGTCGCCGAGGCCACCCGGACCGGCGCGGTCTGGCCGCTGGTGCCGGCCCGGACCGCGCTCGCCGCCCTGCTGATCGCCGCCGGCCGGGCGGACGAGGGCCGGGCCGAGGCGCGGGCGGCGCTGGAACTGGCCACCGGCAAGGGCCTGCGGGCGTGGGGCGCGGAAGCGGCCCGGATGATTACCTCACGTCCGGCGCGAATCAGCCGACCATAGAGCCATGCGATACGGGGTGTACCGATGAATCGCCTGCCGGTGCTGGTCTCGCCGTACGGTCCCTACGCCGAGCTCGCGCTGCACGTGCACGATTTGACCATCCGCGGGCACCACACCGAGACGCTGCACGCCGCCGACGAGGCGGAGGCGATCACGCTGATGCTCGGCGACCACCGCACCCACCGGGTCAGCCGGCTGGGCCGGATGTACGCGCTCAAGTGCCTCGGCCGGCTGGACGAGGCGTTGCGCATCGCCGAGGACCTGATCGAGGACCAGGCCCGGCTGGGCGGCCCGAAGGCCACCGACGCCAAGATCATGGCGGACGCCGCCGAGGTGCTGATCGACCTGGGCCGCATCGACGACGGCCTGCACTACGTGGCCCGGGCGATGGCCGTGCTGGACGTGGCGCCGCGCAAGGGCCTGCGCTACTTCTCCGCGATGGCCTCGCTGGCCCAGGCCGCCCGGGTCGCCGAGCTGTTCGAGCTCGCCGACGACGCGATGCGCCGGTCCATCGAGGCGTTCGACCCCACCGACGACGTGTACCGCTCCGCCGCCGCGCTGACCCAGGCCGAGCTGTGGCTGGAGTGGGCCCTGCGCCTGGACCAGGTGGGCCGGGCCGAGGAGGCGGCGCACCTGGTCGCCAAGAGCACGACGGCCCTGGAGTACTGGATCGATCAGGGCATCGACTCCCCGCTGGGCATCGCGCTGCTGGCCGTCTGCCACGCCAAGGCCGGCCGGATCAAGGAGACGTTCGCCCTGGTCGACGAGCTGCTGCCGAAGATGCGCGCCGCCGAGCAGAACCACGAGTCGCGCCTGCTGCACCTCGCGCACGGGCTGGCCCTGCGGGCGAACGGCGAGTGGCGGGACGCCCGCCGCGAGTTCCGGGCCGCCGTGGAGCTCTCCGTGCTGCGCTCGCAGCGGCTGCTGTTCCAGTACGAGCTGACCATCACGGCCGCGCTCGAATTCCCCGGCGAGGTCACCCAGGCCGTGCTGGAGTCGCTGCGCAGCCACGTAGAGGCGCTGTGGCAGCTGCGGCTGGACCGGCGCACGATGCTGCGCCAGGCCTACCGCCGGGTCGAGCTGGAAGCGGCCCGCACCACCGCCGACCTGGCCGCCACCTCGGACGCGCTGACCGGCCTCGGCAACCGGCGGATGTTCGACCGCCGGATCAGCACGGTCGCCGACGGCGGCTCGCTGCTGCTGATCGATGTCGACCACTTCAAGGACATCAACGACCGCTACTCGCACGGCGTCGGCGACCGGGTGCTCGGCGAGATCGCCGCGGTGCTGCGCTCACACTGCCGCCACGACGAGGTCGCGATCCGCTTCGGCGGCGACGAGTTCGCGGTCTTCCTGGCGACCGGCGAGCAGGAGGCCCGGCAGGTCGCCGAACGCATCCGCCGGGTGATCCAGGCCCGCGACTGGAACACCATCATGCCGGGCCTGACGGTCACCCTCAGCATGGGCCTGGCCGCCTGCCGCCCCGGCGAACCGGGCCGCGACCTGTACGACCGTGCCGACGCCCACCTGTACGTCGCCAAACGAGCCGGCCGCAACCAACTGGCCGCCGCCGCGGCCGCCTGACCCGCCGGAGTTCCCTCGCAGGCTTTCCGTCGGCGCCACGCCTCACCCGGCAGGCGCCGGCAGTTCCACCGTCGTGGTGACGCGCACCAGGGCCGGTGACCGCGGCGCCGACCCGAAGCCGAACCGCACCGGCGGGTCGAGAACGGTGAGCCGCCCCAGATCGGTCCCGTCGAGCTCGCCGCTCGCGGCGGTGATCCGGTGCAGGTCACGGGCGGCGTACCACTCCCGGCGGCCGTTGCCGGCACTGCCGTAGGTGCGCACGCCCCGCAGCAGCCGCGCCGGCCGGTCGACCAGCCGCACCCAGCTCAGCCGTCCGGCGAGCGGCGCCGGCACCAGCCGCAGCAGGCCGCCGAGCGCACCGCGCCCACCGGTCTCGAACCGCAGGGTGAGCCCGCCGGCGGTGACGGTCCACGCGTTCCCGGCCCGCCGCATCGCCGTCGGCACCACCCGGACCTCGTCGAACGAGTACGTCTCGGCGATGAACCGGCCCAGCTCCGGGTCCGGCGCGAGCAGCACCCGCCGCCCGTCGCGGTGTTCCACCATGACGTCGGTGACCGCCCCGAACGGCGAGTCGACCCAGTGCCCCACCACCAGCCGGGGCCCCGCGCTCATCCCCACCCCGGCGATCCACCCGTCGAACCGCACCCGTTCCATCCCCACCTCATACCCACGATCGGCTCGCCGCCACTCCGGCGCCGGTGAGTTGACGCCGATCTCCGGCCCGGCGATCCCGCGGCGCGCCGACCCGGAGAACGCGCAATAGTCGGACTTCGCGGCCGCGGTAGAACGGGGCAAGGGATCATGGGGCGGTGAGTGCCCGTACCTTCGCGATTTTGTCCCCGTTCGTCGGCGGTGACTACTACGGCGCGATCATCGAGGGGATCAACGCCGCGGCGGTGGCCGGCGGTGACCGGGTGATGGCGATGCAGACGCTCGATCCGGGCGCGCACAGCGCCGACCGCAGCGGGATCCCCGAGTACCACCGGCCGGTGTCCTGGGCACATCTCGCCGGGCTGGCGGTGCTGCCCGGGGCGGTCGGCGCGGACTACGCCGCCGCGGCGCGCCGCGCGGGACTGCCGGTGGTCGTGGTGGCCCAGGACCCCGGGGACAGCGGGGCGTCGGTGGTGCTCGCCGACAACCGCAGCGGCGTGCGGGAAGCCGTGGCGCACCTGATCGAACACGGGCACCGGCGGATCGCGTTCGCCGGCTACCTGGCGCATTTCGACCTGCGGGAGCGTCACGAGGGATACCGCGAAGGGCTGCTCGCGCACGGCATCACGCCGGATCCCGCGCTGCTGTTCGACACCGGGGACAACCACGAGAGCGGCGGGGCCACGGTCGCCGACGCGCTCGTCCGGGCCGGGATGCCGGCCACCGCGATCGTGCTCGGCACCGACCGCAACGCGATGGGACTGATCGGGCGGATGGTCGCGGCCGGTTACGACGTACCGAAGGAATTGGCGGTTGTCGGGTTTGATGACATCGCGGACGCGGCCTATCTGCGGCCGGCGCTGTCAAGCGTGCGGCAACCGCTCGATGAGGTGGGCGCGGCCGTCTACCGGCTGCTGGCCGGGGAGAACGCGGAACCGGTGGAGGTGCGGGTGCCGACGATCTTCCGGAACCGGGACTCGTGCGGCTGCCCGCGCACCGGGCTGCCGATCTCGGAAACGGGCACCCGTTCGCTCTTCGGTGAAGTGCAATATCTGCAGAGCACCCTCAACATTCAGTACGACCTCGGGCTCGCGTTGCTCGGCATCGAGCAGGGCGACGCCCGTACCCTCGAATGGCTCGGATTGACCCCGGCGTCAGCCGGGTGCCTGGGTTTGTGGGACGACGACCTGGCGGAGGACAGCCTGCGGCTGGTCGGCGAGTTCCGGATCGGCGCGGGCGCACCGGACGCGGCGATGCCGGTGTCGAAGTTTCCGCCGGCGGAACTGTTCGACATGGCCGACGGGGCGGCCGGCGACATCGTCTTCACCGTGCCGGTGCGCAGCCGCGCCCGGGACTGGGGGATGCTCGCCGCGGTCGGCCGGATCCAGTCGACGACGCCGCCCGGGCGCGAGATGATGAACCACTCCGGGGCGCTGCTGGCGTCGGCACTTGACTATCAGGTGATGATGGCCGCCCTGCGTGAGCAGGAGGAACGGCTGCGCACGGCGGCGCTGCGCGATCATCTGACCGGGTTGCCGAACCGGGTGCTGCTCGAGGATCGCCTGGCGTTGGCCGAGGCTCGGGCGGCGCGGGAGCCGGGATATCGGTTCGCGGTGCTGCTGCTCGATCTGGACGGGTTCAAGGCGGTCAATGACACGTTCGGGCATGCGGCCGGCGATGTGCTGCTGATCGAGGTGGCGCGGCGGCTGAGCACGCTGTTGCGGCGTACCGACACGGTGGCGCGGCTGGGTGGTGACGAGTTCGTGGTGCTGATCGACGGGCTGATGACTCCGGACGCGTACCAGCGGGTGTGTGACGCCATTCAGAAGACGGTCGCCGAGCCGATCGACATCGACGGCCGTACGGTCACGGTTGGCGTCAGCATCGGCGTCGCCGTCTCCGGCGACGGGACCACCGACTCCGACCACCTGCTGCGCGAGGCCGACGCCGCGATGTACCAGGCCAAATCCGCCGGCCGGCGGCGCTGACCGCTTCGATTGTTCGCGATCGGGGCGGCACGTGTCGGATCTGCCGCGGGTCGTTCGTAGAGCGGGTAAGGGCAGTCGGTTTCGGGACCATGGATGGGTGATGGCATGGGCAAGCTCAGCTACGTGACGAACGTGTCGGTCGACGGCTACATCGAGGACGAACGCGGCGGGATCGACTGGTTTCCGATCGGCGACGAGGTGTTCGCGTTCCACACCGATCTGTTGCGGTCCGTGGGCACGTTTCTCTACGGGCGGCGGCTGTACGAGGCGATGGCCGTCTGGGAGACCGATCCGGCTCTGGCCGCGCGGTCCGGCCTGATGGCTGACTTCGCGAGCGCCTGGCAGGCGGCGAGCAAGGTCGTGTACTCCACGACCCTTGCCGCGGTGTCGACCGCCGGTACCCGGCTCGAACGCCGTTTCGACCCCGCCGCGGTGCGCGAACTGAAGGCCTCGGCCGGCAGCGATCTCACCATCGGCGGTGCTGACCTCGCGGCGCAGGCTTTCCGGGCCGGGCTGGTCGACGAGTGCCGCTTGGTCGTCCTGCCCGTCCTCCTCGGCGGCGGCAAGCCAGGCCTGCCGACCGGCATCCGCGCCGACCTCGAACTCCTCGACGAGCACCGCTTCCCGAACGGCGTCGTGCATCTGCGCTACCGCGTCCCGGGCAGCGCCCGATAGCCCTTGCCCGTCCGCCGACCCGTGCTTTGGGCAGGTCAGCGACTTGGTGGTCGAGGGGTTCGAGTCCCCTCGCAGGCTTGGCCTTCGCACGGGCCTCGGCCAGGTCGCGGCGGAGGTCCTCGGCCAGGCGCGCCGTTGTGCCACGTTCCCGGTGGGCCCAGTGTCGGATAACGGATCGATTGAACCCGGCGTTCCCGATCGCTGTAATCTCCGGCGAGCACGGCGCATGGCGTTTATCGATCTACGGGGGTCGGTCAGTGGGGCAGTCCGGGTTCGCTACCACCGGGAGTACGCCGAGGTCGAGGCCGCATTCTTGGACGGATACGAGCCGGACCGCAACCCCGTCGACCGCAGCTTCGAGCGGGAAGCTGCCGAACTGACGGTGACGGGTTCCTCGCCGGACGGCTGGATCAGCATCACCAGCCGAGCCTTGGCGTCGTGGACCGTCGTGGTCGGACCCGGCGCCCAGCGTGAACTCTTCCAGGACCGGTTCGTCACCGAGGCCCTGACCGCCGCCGACGGCACGATCAACGCCTACCGTTCGGGCCGCGCCCGCCTGCTCGACCAGTATTACGACCTGGGGGCAGGCCTGCCCGCGTGGCGCCGCGCCGCACCCACCGACAACGCAATCCGGGAGAGCCGATGATCGCGCCCCGTCGCCTGAAGTGGTTCGCGCTGGCCGTAGTGCTGGCCTCCCTGGCCGGCTGCGTCGACGGACCGTCCGCCGAGGGCCCGGCGCCATCCGCTGTCGCCAGTTCCGCGCCGCGGCCTGCGCGGAGTGCTCCGGCGTGCAAGCCGACCGTCACCGAGACCGGCTTCAACTTCGACGGGCAGACCGTTCAGTACGGCATCGTGACCCGTAACAGTTGCCCATACGCCGTCTACAACGCCTCGGTGAAGGTCCACCTCCTCGACCCGTCGGGTGCCACGGTCGCGGCAAGCGAGGAGGAGTCCCCGAACATCGTGGTCATGCTGCCGGGTCAGGAACTCGCCGGTGCTGGGCGCTTCTACCTCGACAAGGAGGGCGCCGAGATCGGCAAGGTTGAGGCGGCCTTCGACGGAGCGACACCGGTCTCCGCCAGCGCATTCGCTGGATGGCCTCGTGAGGTTCGGGTTGTCGATGTGAAGGTCGGTGCTGCCGACGGGGACGGCCGTTCCACCGTGACCGGTCGCATCGTCACCGACCCGTCCGGCGCTGGGCTCTGCGCTCCCGCGGCAACCCTGATCCTGCGCAACAAAAGCGGGAAGATCATCTACGGGATGAACGGCCGGATCACCGCCGATCAGTTCGTTGAATTCACGCTCGCGCTGCCCAAGGCCACCGACCGGAGCAAGACCACGGTGCAGATCGCGCTGGGTCAGCCCGCGCTCAGTCTCACCCCGGTCGCCACCGCGGCCTGCCTTGCCTGAACCATCACCGACGACACGGGGAGTCAGCATGGCCGACCAGTTCACCGCCAACATCAATGACCTGCTCATCATCGGCAGAATGGACCTGCTGCTGATGGCCACCACCTACGGCAAGGTCAACAACGCGGTCGCTTTGACGGCCGGCAGCCAGGCTGCAGCCTTCCAGGTCTCGGCCGATGGCCCGGCGAGCCTGATCACCGCACTCTGGCAGGAACTGCGCGACGACCTGCAGAACGTTCTGGGCCACAGCGCCGAGAACCTGTTCAGCGCCGCCCAGACCGTGGTCCACATCGCCGAGGTGTACGAGCAGACCGACACCGAATCCGGCCAAGCCATCCTCAAGGCCGCCTGGGACAGCGGGAATCCGTCCGGCACCCTGGCCGGAGAGCGCATCCCCGCGGACCAGCCGCCGGTGATCCAGATCGCCGGATAGGCAGGACAACGTCATGGCCGACGGATACGTCTACCGCAGCTACGCCGACCTGCAATCACTGGGCCAGCGCGTCGTCGACAAGGCCGCCGAGGTCGTCCTCTGGCAGGACAACTCGTACAGCCAAGCCCAGCAGGGCTCCATCGACGACTACGCCAAGTCGCAGACCCCTGGCATGGCCACCAGCAATCCGCACTACCTCGCCCCGACCTCGGGAAGCCCTGAGGACAACGCAAACGTGCAGGCATATGTCCGGGAAGCCCTCGCCGATGTCCCCAGCTACTTCACCGCGTTCTCCATACCCGACCCGGACAGCATCAACGAGTCCCTGACCAGCCCGCTCTACCGCACCGCCGGCACCCTTATCCCCAGCCTGAGACTCACCCGCAAGGCCGGCGGGCAGCTGTCCACCGAGACCCTCGCCGGCGCGGACTCACAGGACGAGACCGTCGGCCAACTCGTCGACTATGTCACCACCATCCGCATGAAGTACTGGACCGGCGATGCGGCCGACAACTTCTCCGGATACTGCTCCGCGCTGACGCACGCCGCCGGCCTGCAACACCAGTACGCCACCACCCTCGCCGAGGTCATGGACGCCCACCTGGAGCTACGGCGCCGGCAGCTCACAGACGTCTGGACCATCGGCGAGAACACCATCAAGACCCTGGACTCCCTCGACCAGTGGTGCATGAACCGCAAGAAGGGCACCCAGACCGTGCTGACGGTGGTCGGCGCGATCGCCGCGGTCGTTGTCGTCGCCGTCGCACCGGAGAGCCTGCCCGCCGGAGCCGCCATGGCCGCCGAGTCGATCCAGTCCCTCGGTGCCATCCTCGGCACGGTGCCGGACCAGAAGGATGAACGCTTCGAGATCGCCGGTGCCACCGTCCAAGCGGTGATCCAGTCGATGACCGAGGCCATCCAGAAGCTTCACGACCGCATCGACTACCAGGAGCAGCTACTGGCGAACGCGCTCGGCGCCCTGCGGAACGCCGTGAACGGGAGGCGCTCGAAGCTGTTGATAACGCCGCCGGGCAAGTTCACCAGCCTGGCCGACGCCGACATCACCACGCTGCGCAACGTCTTCCACAGCTACTGACGCGCCCAGGCCGACATGATCGACCCTATTACCCAGGATTGCCCAGTTAACGGTGTAAATGTTGTTCGTGTCTTGGTGTCGGCGGTGATGTGGATCTATGCGCGTGGTGCGGAGAGCCTGCCGTCGAAGGTGGAATTGCGCGAACCGCGGGTCGCGCGGGGCCTGGTGCCAGGCTCGATGTGGTAAACGGGTATATGCCCAAGAGTCGTGGTCGTCCCGGGGGACGGGGTAAGCCGCAGCGTCCGCAGCGCCCGGTGCGTGAGCTGCGGTTGTCGGATCGGTTGATGCGTGACGCGGTGACGATCGTGTCCGTGGACAGTGCGCTCGAGGCCGAGCGGTGGGCCAGTAGCTGGCTCGGCGCCGCGTGGTCGGCCGCGGGGCTCGGCGAGCGCGAGCCGGAGAAAACTTTCCACCTGGAGGTCGCCGGCCGGGCGTCGACCCGGCCGTCGCCGGATGGGCTGGCCGCGGTGGCGGCGCTGCGGCGTGTCGCTGCCACTGAGGAGTGGCCGCTGCTGGATGGCACGCTGGAGATCTTGTCGGAGAGTCAGCCGATGCCGCAGTGGTTCGAGGTTCCTGCCTTCGAGCCGGCTCGGGCGTGGCAGGCGGTGGATGTCTGGGACAGCGAGCACGTGCTGTTCATCGAGTTCGCCGGGCAGCGCCCGCACACGTTGATGGCGCAGATTTCCCTGGCGGCCGGTGTGCTGGTGGACAAGCTGGCGGTGCTGGAGCCGGGGGCGGCGGAGACCTGGAACCGGCTGCGCGAGCCGGGCGAGGTGCCGATGCCGGCCGTCGAGAGCCCGGTCGACGTCGTGCTGGCGGAGTTGGCGAATGCTCTGCGGGCCACGGACATGACCTGGCCTCGTCCCGACGACGAGGATTTCCTCGACCTGCGGGCGCTGGCCTGGTCGCGGTGCCGGCCGTACCTTCCGGACTTCGGTGACTGGCAGCCGATGGGCGATGCGGAACGGGAACTACTGCTGGACGGGTTCGCGCCGGCGGACGACACGGTCGCCAGGTCGCTGGCCGATCTGTTCCTGGATTACGGCGACGGTTACATGACCAGTGGCCCACTGTGCTGGAGCCCGGAGCAGGTCGGCTTGTTCCTGGACGACTGGCTGCCGCGCAAGGCGGTGCTGGATGCCGAGCAGCGCGCCGCGTTGCCGGATGTGTTGCGGCGCTGGATCCGGTACACGCTGGAACGCCGCACGGTAGACCCGGTATGGATCGGTCCGGTGGTCGACGCTGTCGACGTGTTCCTCCCCGGGTTCGAGGAGGCGTTCGACGACTCGGCGGCGTGGGGTCCGGCCAAGCAGATCGCCGCGGAGCTGGAGGCCCGTGGTGTCGATCTCTCCGACCCGGAAGCCGTGGAGGACGCGATGCGGTCACTCAATGCCGGACGCCTGGCTCGACGTCTGATCGAATGATCACGCGAACGGGGTAACCCCGTGACGATGTGGTTCTGCCGGCTCATAGGCTGGTGGCAAGTCGATGGTGGATGCCTGCCATGGTCAACTGGCCGGTCTGGGTCAGTTCGCGGCCTGGGCCGGCCCAGCGGATCGCGGCGACCACGCCATGTCCTCTTCAGGCGTCCGGCGTATCACTCCGGCAGGCTCGCAGCCCTGGGCGTGGTGGTGCGTGCCGGCAGATCGAAGTCGGTGCCGCCGAGCTGGGCGAACCGGTCCGTGAGGGCGCTGAACAGATCGGTTCGTGGTGCGTCTTCGGTGACAGCGGTGGTCAGGATGGCGCGGATCTCAGCCTCCATGGAGCGGCCGTTCCGGGTGGCCCGAAGCCGGAGCTTTTCTTTCACCGCATCGTCAAGATCTCTGATACTGAGAGCCGCCATGAACCCTCCCTCGGTGGCAGAAGTTGACAGCAATGCTAGTGCGTTGACCACGAACGTTCGCCGGGTCTGATCCGTCAGGCGGCCTTCGTTCGGGGTCGGCCCCAGCGTTGTTGTCGTTCGCTGCGGATCCGGGCTCGTTCACGGCGTTGTGCGGTCAGGACGTCGGGGTGGCGGGCGTTGGCGTTACGCCATCGCAAGTATTTCTGCAGCTTGCGGGCCAAGACGGTGTGGTTCGGGTGGTCCGAGTTCGCTATGGTGAACATGCGCAAGGGCCCGAACTGTGCCTCGATCGGGTTCGCCCAGGACGCACTGGTCGGCGTGAGACACAACTCGACCTTGTTCCGGACCGCCCAGGCCCGGATCGTCGGCGTCTTGTTCGCCGACAGGTTGTCCAGGATGACGTAGATCGGGGCGCCGTCCGGCCGCGTCCTGCGGATCGTTTTCAGTGCGGACAGGGTGTGATCTGCGCCTTTGCGACGCCGGTTCACGCCCCAGAGCTGGTCGTCGCCGAGGCTGTAACAGCCGTGGAAGTAGCGGATGCCGTGCGTGCGGTGGTAGGTCGCCGGCAGTCGGTCCGGATGCGATTGTCGTGCCCAGCCGCGGCCGTGGTGCGGACGAATCGAGAGCGGCCCGAACTGGTCGAACGCGAAACACCGGGTGGGAAATCGGGTGGTGACTTCCTCGATCCGGTCGAGTTTCGCGTCGAAGTCCGGGTCCTTCGATTCCTTCCAGGTGCGGGTCCGCTGCCAGCTGACCTCGTTACGGCGCAGGATCTGCCGCAGCCGTTCCCGGCCGATCATGATCGGCCGGGCGGCGCCGGTAGCCAGGTAGTCGGCGAGTTTACGCAGGCTCCAGCAGGTGAAGGGCCGCCCGAGCGTGCTCGGGCGGGCCGTGGCCGTCGCGACGATGAATGCCTCATCGTCGTCACTGATCCGGCGGGGACGGCCTCCCGCCCCATTGAGGGTCCAACGCACGAAGACCGATCTCGTTGAACGAGTGGATCACGTCCCGGACGGTGTCCTCATGCCCGGCGATCAGGCTCGCGATTGCCGAAACCGGCGTCCCGGACGCCGACGCCATGATGATCAACGCCCGGCGTACCCGGACCGAATCGTGCTTGCCCCTACGGACAAGTTGTTGCAGCTTGCGGCCCTCATCCTGCGTCAACCGCCGTGCCCTGACCGGCTCGGCCAACCTGCCACCTCACTCTCAACAACGCATGTCACCGCCGTTGAGAGTGAGCCGTCGTCAGCAGTTACCGACGGAGGCGATCCGGCGTGTCACCGACCCGGTAAACGTTCGTGGTCAACGCACTAGGGCGTGTTTTAGAAGTTGGTTTTGCCGGTGAGGGTCACGGCGTGGCGGTCATCGATAACTGAAGAGGTCTCCGGTAAGTGGTTCAGCGACCAAGCTAGAACTTCATACCGGAGACCTCGTGGCCACCTTAGCGGTGACGACGCGGCATGACCTCACCGACGCTCAGTGGCAGCGGCTTGCTCCGTTGCTGCCTGCTGTGTCGGGGAACGGGCGGCCGCCGAAGTGGACGAAATGGCAGCTCATCAACGGGATCCGCTGGCGGATCCGGAACGGGGTTCCGTGGCGGGACGTCGCCGCCGTCTATCCGCCCTGGCCTACCGTCTATGGACTGTTTCGCCGCTGGCAACGCGACGGCACCTGGGACAGCATCCTGGCCGCTCTGCAGGCCCATGCCGATGCGGCCGGCCGGATCCGCTGGGACATCAGCATCGACTCGATGACCAGCCGCGCCCATCAGCACGCGGCCGGTGCTCGCCGCGACGGGCAGTTGCAGAAGGAACCGCCCGGCGGCGTGCACACCGAACCTGATGATCACGGCCTGGGGCGGTCGCGGGGCGGGTTGACCACCAAGACGCATCTGGCCTGTGAGCAGGGGCAGAAGGTCATGGCGTTCATCGTGACCGCCGGGCAGTGCGGGGACAGTCCGCAGTTCATCCCGGTCCTGTCCAGGATCCGGGTCGGCCGGCCCGGCGGTGGCCGGCCCCGGACCCGCCCCGACACGGTCCTCGCCGACAAGGCCTACACCTCGAAAGGAAACCGTTCCTACCTGCGTAAACGCGGAATCCGGGCGTGCATTCCCAGCAAGAGTGACCAGGACGCCCACCGCAAAGCCAAAGGCCGCAAAGGCGGCCGGCCACCCGCTTTCGACCGGCTCGTCTACCGGCAACGCCACGCCGTCGAATGCGGCATCAACCGCCTCAAACGCCACCGCGGCGTCGCGACCCGCTACGACAAACTTGCCGTCCGCTACCAGGCAGTTCTGACCATCACCATCATCTGCGAGTGGCTCTGACCTGCTTATGAAACACGCCCTAGCGCGCTACCGGTCCGCAGGCGGCTGAGCTCATCAGCGTTACTCGGCTGCTGCCTGCATGGTGCTGCGCAGGTGTGCGAGCGCTTGGTTGATCATTTCGGCTACGGAGGCCGGGCCGGGATCGAGATACTCGGCGGTTTCGGTGATGTCTGGATCATGGATGAAGCGGAATTCAACAGCACGGCGAGCGGGTCGTCGAGCAGGGCCAGATGCCGTTTGCGTGGTGGCCGAGATCGGCACGGGAGCCGTCCCGCGGGGCTCGCTTGCTGCGCGTTTGGTCAGACGCGCGGGCAGCGGTTCGCCGGGGATGGCGGTGAGGTGGTTCGCATGGGTGCATCGTCCGGCTTGCCTTTGCCGGCCCGGGCGAGTCGGGAGGCGCCGTCGTCAGGGGTGGCTGTGCCTAGAGACGCCCATGTGTACGGTGAGGTCATGGACACGGAGCGCGACAGCCGTACCTTCGAGCGCACTGTTCTGAAATACGCGGCCGGTCTGTGTCTGGTCCTGCTGCTTCTTGTCGCCCGCCCCGCCTACGAGGACATCGCGGCCCGCAGTGACTTCGCCGCCGGCCGCCTGACGATGCACAACGCGACCGTGTTGACCACGGCAGTCGACTCCGGCTGGGACACGAACTCGCACTGGGTGACGCAGAAGATCTCGCTGCGGCTGGACAACGGCGCGGTGCTGACGACACCGCCGAGCGGGACTGTCGTCGATGTGGACGAGGGCGCCACCGTGCCGGTCGGGTTCTCCGGCAGTCGGCTGGTGTCGGTGAATGGCGCCTACGTCAGATCGAACTCCGTCCTGGTCGTCTTCGGGCTGTTGATCATGTCGGGTGCGCTCGTCCTGTCAGGTATCTACACCGTGCTGATTCGCAGGTCTTCCTCGGCACGGCGCGATCCGTACACCGCGGGCTACGTCACCCAGGCCCTGGTGTTGTACCTGCTGTTCCTCCTGCTCGGAGGCCTGGTTCCGGACGGCCGATACGCAGGATGGCGGCCCGTCATGGGACTGCTCCTGGCAACGGCCATCCCGCTGATCGCCTTCTGGATCCGTTCCCGCCGCCCCGCCCCGGCTCCGATCGCGCAACCGGACAAAACCTAACTTTCGGTCTGCTGGCCACATCGATCGCGGCACGGATGGCCGCGGTCTGCCGCGGAAATAGGGGTGCCAGCTACACCTCGCATCCGGATGCGGCGGCCATGGTCCACTCGGGGTCGCAAACCTACGTTGAAGGCACGCACAGCTCATAGGCGGCCAAAACGGAGGTAAACCGGCCATGACCGACAAACTGCGACGCCGCAAGTGGTGGACGGCGCTGCTCTGGCTGCTGATCGCGGCCGCCGCCGTCCCGCTCGCCGGCAGACTCGAGGACCTGCACGTCAACGCCACCGTCGCGGAGATGCCGCGCGGCGCGCCCGCTACCCGGGTCGCCGAGCTCGCGGCCCGCTTCCCGGACGGCGGCATCGCCCCGGCAATCGTCGTCTACCAGCGCGACTCCGGCCTCACCCGACAAGACAAGATCAAAATCGAGCAAGACCGGCTTCGGTACGGCGGAAACCCCGTGACCTCCGCCGACGGGCAGGCCGCGATCCTGGTCGTCCCGCTCCCCGATGATCCGGCCACGCTGGCGGGCGCGGCCCGTGCCGTACGGGAAAATGTTGCCGTTGATTCTCCGGGTTTGACCGTGAAACTGACCGGCCCGGCCGGCGCCGCGCTCGACGCGGCCGACGCCAAGGAGCGCACCGACCGGACGATCACGCTGGTCACGCTCGGTGTGGTGATCCTGCTGCTGTTGATCGTGTACCGCAGCCCGCTGCTGTGGATCCTGCCCCTGCTCAACGTCGGCCTGGCGGTCCTGCTGGCCCGCGCCACGCAGTACATTCTCGGCGCGCACGCCGGCCTGACCGTCGACCCGGAGAACGCCGCGGTGGTGACCGTGCTGATCTACGGCGTGGGCACCGACTACGCGCTGTTGCTGCTGGCCCGCTACCGCGAGGAGTTGCGCCGGCACCCGGACCGGCACGAGGCGATGCGGGTCGCGTTGCGCGGCGCCGCCCCGGCGATCGTCGCGTCGGCCGCCACCGTCAGCCTCGGCCTGCTCTGTCTGCTGGCCGCGGACATGGGCTTCAACCACGCCCTCGGCAGCGCAGGCGCGATCGCCGTCGTCGCCGCCCTGCTCAGCACGACCACGCTGTTCCCGGCGTTGCTGCTGATCCTCGGCCGCCGCGTGTTCTGGCCGCTGATCCCACGCGCCGGCGCAACGCCCGACCCGCAGGTAGCGGGCGGTTTGACCGCTCGGCGCCCGCGCACCGGCGCGACGTCCGACCCACAGGTCGCCGGCCACTGGATCGCCCGGCGGCCGCGCACGGTGTGGCTGCTCGGCCTGCTGGTGCTGGCCGGCCTGACCGCCGGGATGTCCGGCATGCGGATCGGCCTGACCAGCGACCAGGCGATCACCGGCCACCCGGAGTCGATCGCCGGCCAGGAACTGCTGGCCACGCACTTCCCGGCCGGCCAGACCAAGCCGGTCCGCATCGTCGCCGCGATCCCGCTGACCGCGGAAATTCGTGCCCTGCCGGGCGTGGCGTCGGTAGGCGAGCCGGTCCGCTCGACCGACGGCACCCTGGTACGCACCGACGCCGTGCTGACCGCACCGGTCGACTCGACCGAGGCCCGCGCGACCGTCCAACGCATCCGCGACGTCGTCGGGCAGCGGGGGAGCGTAGGCGGCGCGACCGCCGAGGCGATGGAACGCGACGCGGCCCAGACCCACGACCACAACGTGGTGATCCCACTGGTCCTGGGCGTGGTCCTCATCCTGCTGCTGGTGTTGCTACGGGCGTTCACCGGCTCGCTGGTCCTGATGGCCACGGTCGTCGCGTCGTATGCCGCGGCGTTCGGTGCGGCCTGGCTGATCTTCCGGCACGTCTTCGGCTTCCCTGCGGTCGACGTGCAGCTGCCGCTGATCGGGTTCCTGTTCGTGGTGGCGCTCGGCGCCGACTACAACATCTTCCTGCTCTCCCGGGCCCGCGAGGAGATCGCCGCGCACGGCTACCGCGAGGGGCTGCTGCGAGCGCTCGCCGCGACCAGCGGCGTGATCACCAGCGCGGGCGTGGTGCTGGCCGCGACGTTCGCCGCGCTGACCCTGGCACCGCAGGTCGCGTTCAAGGAGATCGGAATCCTGGTCGCGGTCGCGGTGCTGCTCGACGCGATGCTGGTCCGGCTGATCCTGGTCCCGGCGATCGCGCTCGACCTGGGCCGCTGGTTCTGGTGGCCGGCGCGCCCCGGCCGCCCGGACCGGAAGGCGCCACTCCCGGCCAGGCCGCGCACCCCGGCCGATAGCGGCGATCCGGCCCGGCCGCGGACCTCGGCCGCGCAGTGAAAGGGCGGCGGCGGTCAGGTCCGGCCGTCGCGCTCCTGGGCCTGGCGCAGGGATTTGCGGTGCGGCACCCAGTCCGCCAGCCGCACCGGGAAACCCTCCCGCTCCAGGCGCTTGATCACCTCCGGGTCGTCGTCGACGATCACCGCGACGGTTCCCTCGGCGGCCAACCGCCGTACCCGGAAAGCTTTGTAATCTTTTGCCGGCCGACGGTCGTGATCGGGTCGCATCAACAGCCGCCCGGCCGGCAGATCGTGCTCCTCGAACCATCGCTCGGTGACCGCCCGCAGCCGCTCCGGCCGCCCGGTGAGCCAGACCAGCTCATGATCCTCGGCATACTCGTGCACCAGATCCACCCCGGGCCGCAACGCCAGATCACGATGGGCCGCGGCGAAGAACGCGACCCAGTTCTTCGGCCGTTTCTCGACATGCCGCAGCCGGTGCCGCACATCGGCGACCACGCCGTCGACGTCGAAGACCGCGATCGGCTTCAGCGCACGCCGCCCATCAGCCGAGAGATCGGGCGGGCGCCAGCGGCCAGCGCGAGTCCGAGAATGATCGCCACGCCGCCGAGGATACCGAAGTACGCCGTCTCATGATCGGCGGAGTAGAAGCCGGCGAGCGTGCCCGACGCGGCGGTCCCCAGCGCGATCGACAAGAAGAACAAAGCCACCATTTGCGTACGGAATACCCGCGGCGCCAGCTTCGTCGTCAACGACAACCCGACCGGGGAGAGCAGCAGCTCGGCGATCGTGAACACCAGCAGGATCCCGGCCAGCGCGATCAGTGGAGTGCTGTTCGGCCCACCCCCGGCGAACGGCAGGAACAGCAGGAACGCGACGCCCATGATGACGGTCCCGGCGGCGAACTTGATCGGGCTGGACGGCTGCCGCTCGCCGAGCCGGGTCCACAGCGCCGCGAAGACCCCGGAGAGCACGATGATGAAGACCGGGTTGATCGACTGCACCCAGGAGACCGGCATCTCCCAGCCACCCAGCGTCCGGTCCAGCCGCTCGTCGCTGTAGATCGTGACAACCGTGAACTGCTGCTGGTAGAGCGACCAGAACGCCGCGCTGGCCAGGAACATCGGGATGAACGCCAGCACCCGCCGCCGCTCCGTCCCGTCGATCCGGCGACTGCTCAGGATCACCGCGAAGTAGGCGACGGCCGCCAGGATGCTCAGCACCACCACGACGCTCGACAGCCGGTCCGCGGTCAGCCAGGTCAGCGCGGAGACCACGATGACCACCACCCCGGCGGCGAACACCCCGGCGACCAGCGGCCACCGCTCGCGCCCGAGCGGATTCGGCACCTCGCGCCCCGCCTCGGGCAGGTTCCGCCGCCCGATCGTGTACTGCACCAGCCCGATCGCCATGCCGACCGCGGCCAGCGCGAAGCCGTAGTGGAAACCGGCGTTCTCCTGCAGCAGCCCGGTCAGCAGCGGCCCGGCCAGCGCCCCCAGGTTGATGCCCAGGTAGAACAGCGAGAACCCGGCGTCGCGGCGCTCGTCGTGCTCGCCGTAGAGCGTGCCGACCAGCGACGTGGCGTTGGCCTTCACGCCGCCGCTGCCCACCGCGATCAACACCAGGCCGACCCCGACACCGGCCAGGCCGGGCAGCGCCGCGAGCGCGATGTGACCGAGCATGACCAGCACCGCGCTCAGGAACAGCACCCGTTCCGAGCCGAGCAGCCGGTCGGCGACCCAGGCGCCGAGCACGGTGGACAGATAGACCGCGCCGCCGTACGCGCCGACGATGCTGGTGGCGGTGCCCTGGTCGATGCCGAGCCCACCCTCGGCCGCCGAGTAGTACAGGTAGATCAGCAGGATGCCCTGCATGCCGTAGAACGAGAACCGCTCCCACAGCTCCACCCCGAACAGGTTGGCCAGCGGGCGCGGCTGCCCGAAGAACGTCTTCCCGGAATGCGTGACGGGCGCGGTCTCAGCCATGGCATCGGATACCCGGTGGCGCCCGGTGGCAACCGCGCCGACGATGGGCGAATGGATGTCGATGGATTCGTGCGGGACGGTTACACCGTGGTGCGCGGCGCGTTCGACGCCGACACCGCGGCCTCCTGCCGCGCCGCGATCTGGGCTTCGCTTGCCGACCAGGGGGTACGTGCGGAGGACCCGGGCACCTGGCGCCCGGCGGTCCGGATCAACACCCCGGGCGGCGAGCCGTTCCGTGCGGCGGCGGCGTCACCGGCCCTGCGTGCGGCCTATGACCTGCTGATCGGCCCCGGCCGGTGGCGCGCCGACCCGAACGTGGGCGGCACCGTGCCGGTGCGGTTCCCGTCCGAGGCGTACCCGGGTGAGGTCGGCTGGCACATCGAGGGCTCGTGGTGGGGCGGCGACGGCTGGTGGGCGAACGTCCACTCGAAGGACCGCGGCCTGCTCGCCCTGTTCCTGTTCTCCGACGTCGGCCCGGACGACGCGCCGACCAAGCTGATCCTCGGCTCGCACCGGTTCGCCGCGGCGGCCCTGGCCACCCGGGGCGAGGCGGGGATGCCCGGCGTTGACGTCCCGGGGCTGCTGCGGCCGTCGACGTTCTGCCGCACCACGGCGGACGCGATCGGTCTGGCCGGCGACGTCTACCTGTGTCACCCGTTCATCGTGCACACCGCGACCTGGCCGCATCGTGGCACCGAGCCGCGGATGATGGCCCAGCCGGCCATCTGGGCCGAGGGCTTCCCGCTCGACGGCACCGACCCCTCCCCGGTCGCCCGCGCCATCGTCGACGGCCTCGCCGACGACTCAGGGGCGGGGTAGCACACCCAGCAGCGTCGCGGTCAGGGCCAGCTCCAGCGAGTCCCTCAGGTTCAGGTGGAACCGGGCCAGCTCGGGTTCGGCCTGGTAGGCGGCCTGCAGGCTGGGGGGCGGGGTGCTGTACGCGGACAGCGCGCCGGCCATCACCATGGTCTGCAGGCTGAACAGCGTCGCGTTCCCACCCAGCTCCGGCAGACACTTCTGGATCAGCTCGGTCATCGTGGTCAGCCGCTCCAGCGCCGCGCGCTTGTAACCGGTCACCACCTCGACCGAGACGTTGTGCTCCAGCACGCTGCCCTGCGCGCCGAACAGGTCGCACAGCACCACCCGGTCGGACAGCGACCGGCTGAGGATCGCGGCCACCGCGGTCGCCCGCTCGGCCATCGGCCGGCTCTCGTCGACCCCGTCGGCCAGCTCGCCGGCCAGCTCGGCCAGCCACTGCTTCAGGAAGTGGTCCAGCAGCTCCAGCAGCACCGCCTCGCGGGACTCGAAGTAGCGCAGCACGTTCGGCTTCGCCAGGCCGACCCGGCGGCTGAGCTCGTTGAGGGTCACCGCGGCCACCGGCATCTCGTCGAGCATTGCCGATGCCATGTCGAGGATCGCCCGCCGGCGGATCTCCCGCTGCTCCTCGGTTCGCGCCCGCTGGAAAGTCACGATCACCAGCCTAACTTAGGTACCTCCGGTACGTTGACAACGTACCGAGGGTACTTTAACGTCGTCCTTGTCAGAAAATACCTTCGGTACGTTATAAGGAGCTCCGCATGAGCGAGAAATGGACGACCGCCAACATCCCGGACCAGCACGGCCGGGTCGCCGTGGTGACCGGCGCGAACACCGGGCTGGGCTATGAGACGGCCAAGGCACTCGCCGAGCGCGGCGCGTCCGTGGTGCTCGCGGTGCGCGACGTCGCCAAGGGCGAGCGGGCCGCGGCCGGCATGACCGGCGACGTGACCGTGCAGGCGCTGGACCTGACCTCGCTCGACTCCGTCCGCACCGCGGCGGCGGCCCTGCGCTCCCGATTCGACCGGCTCGACCTGCTGATCAACAACGCCGGCGTGATGTACACCCCGAAGCAGACCACCCAGGACGGCTTCGAGCTGCAGTTCGGTACCAACCACCTGGGCCACTTCGCGCTCACCGGGCTGCTGCTGGACCTGATGCTGCCGGTGCCCGGCTCTCGCGTGGTGACGGTCAGCAGCACCGGCCACCGGATCCGGGCCGCGATCCACTTCGACGACCTGCAGTGGGAGCGGTCGTACAGCCGGGTCGGCGCCTACGGCCAGTCCAAGCTGGCCAACCTGATGTTCACCTACGAGCTGCAGCGCCGCCTCGCCGCACACGGCACCACCGCCGCACACGGCACCACCGCCGCACACGGCGCCACCGCCGCGCTGGCCGCGCACCCCGGCATGTCCAGCACCGAGCTGGCCCGCAACACCCCCGCGGCCCTGCGCCTCCCACTGACCTGGCTCACCCCGCTGATCACCCAGCCCCCGGCAATGGGCGCCCTGCCGACCCTGCGCGCCGCCACCGACCCGTCCGCACTCGGCGGCCAGTACTACGGCCCCAGCGGCCGCAACGAAATCAAGGGCCACCCCCGGCTCGTCACCTCCAGCCCCCAGTCCCACGAGGTCCCTGTCCAGCAGCGCTTGTGGACCGTCTCCGAAGCCCTGACCGGCGTGAAGTTCCCTGTCGCCCAGTCCCAGCCGACCTCCCCGGCCACCGCGAGGTAACCCAGCTCAGGCGATGAGCGTCGTCTTCGGGCGCAGGACGCAGAACTCGTTGCCTTCAGGGTCGGCGAGCACGGTCCACGACTCCGTGCCGAGCTGCCCGACGTCAACCCGGCGCGCCCCGAGCGCAAGCGCCCGCTCCACATCCGCGTCCCGCCCGTCCGGGCCGGGAGCGAGGTCGAGATGCAGCCGGTTCTTCCCCTGCTTGCGATCGGTCACCGGCATGAAGCAGATGCCAACGACCGCGTTCTCGTCAGCGCCGATAACGATCTCCCGCTCCCGCTCGGACAGAATCCGCCAGCCGAGCAGCGCAGCCCAGAACCTCGCCTGAGCCGGCAGATCATGCGAGTCGATCACGATGTGGTGCAGCGACACAGTCATCCCGCCAGTCTGCTGCGGGGACACGCCCCACCGCACCGGTCATCAGCGGCCCCGCGTGCTTCCAGGCGCGCCCACCGCACCGATCACCAGCAGCCGCCTGCAGCGCGCCGCAGCGGTCACGTCTGCTTCGGGCGCGCCATGCCGCAGCGGAAGCCTGCTCGTGGCCGCACCGCAGCAGAGATCAACGGTCTGCTCGCTCCGGGCCGCGCCGCAGCGGACGTCAGCGGTCCAAATAGGCGAGGACGGCCAGGACACGGCGGTGGTCGTCGGTGGACTGGGGCAGGTCGAGCTTGATGAAGATCGCGTTGATGTGCTTACTCACCGCCCGCTCGGTGATGTGCATGGCCGCGCCGATCCCCGCGTTCGACCGCCCCTCGGCCATCAGCGCCAGCGCCTCCTGCTCGCGCGGCGTCAGCGTGGAGACCCGGTCCGTCCCGCCGAGCAACTGGGCGACGATCTCCGGGTCCATGACCGTCTGCCCGGCGGCGACCCGGCGCAGCGTGTCGACGAACTCGCGGACCTCGCTCACCCGATCCTTGAGCAGGTATCCGACCGCCCCCGCACGGTCGGAGAGCAGCTCCCGGGCGTAGAGACGCTCGACATACTGCGACAGGATCAGAATCGGCAGCCCCGGCATCTCGGCCCGGGCGACGACCGCCGCCCGAAGACCCTCGTCGGTGAACGACGGCGGCAGCCGCACGTCCACCACGGCCACGTCCGGCCGGTGCTCGCGCAGCGCGGCGAGCAACTGCTGCCCGTCCTCCACCGCGGCGACCACCTCGCACCCGTAGAGCGAGAGCATGTGGGTCAGCCCGTCCCGCAACAGCGCCTGGTCCTCGGCGATCACGACACGCACGGGACCTCCATGTGCACGACCGTCGGCCCACCGACCGGGCTGCTGACCGTGACCCTACCGTCGAAAGCGGACAGTCTGCGCTCGATGCCGCGCAGCCCGCCACCCGCGCCGGGCTCGGCCCCGCCGCGCCCGTTGTCGGCGACGCTGACGACCAGCGTCGACCCGTCGTGGGTGATCGTGGCGGTCACCAGGGTCGCGCCGCTGTGCTTGATCGCGTTCGTCAACGCCTCGGCGAACACGAAATATCCCGCCGACTCGATCGCCGGGGACAGCCGGCCCGGCACGTTCAGGTCGAGCGTGACCGGGATGGCGCTGTTCAGCGCGAGGGCCTCGACCGCGCCGGGCAGGCCCCGGTCGGCCAGCACCGGCGGGTGGATACCGCGGACCAGGTCCCGCAGCTCACCGAGCACCTCGCCGGCGCTGCCCTTGGCGTCTACCACCATCTTGCGGGCCAGCGCCGGATCGTCGTCGAGCAGGTCCTCGGCGATGCCCAGCTGCATGGCCAGCGACACCAGCCGCACCTGCGGGCCGTCGTGCAGATCCCGCTCGATGCGGCGCAGCTCGGCGGCGGACGAGTCGACCACGATCTCCCGGCTGGCGGCGAGCCGCCCGACCCGGATCCGCAGCCGCTCCGCCTCGGTCGGTGCGAGCAGGGCCGTGGCCAGCCTCGCCCGCAGCCGGTTGACCAGCCCGGGCACGGTGACCGCGGCCAGCCCGACGATCGGCGCGGCCAGGACGGTCAGCCAGGCGACCGGCTGACTGTCGACCTCGTAGATCAGCGGCGTGAACACCCCGGGCGGGGCGAACGGCTCGATCAGCGGGGCGAACAGGCACTCCAAGGCACCGATCCACAGCCCACCGGCGATCGCGGCCCCGGCGATGCCGAGCGGAAAGCTCGCCACCAGCCAGGCCAGGTCACGCCAGGTCGCGGCCTCGTCCCGGCGCGGCGGGCCGGAGTAGGGCGAGGGAACCGGTGTGCCGAGGATCTCGGACGCGCGCCGCCGATGCCAGTCGGCCACCCGGCGGTCGAGCCGGATCATGGCGAGCGCGACCGGGCAGATCGGGAGGCTCACCACCGTACCGAAAGCAAGGGGTAAGCCCGCCAGGCCGGCAAAGCCGGCGCCGACCGCCCGCAGCAGGTCCCTCCACGCTCTGTTCATGGTGGACAGCGTAAAAGCGCTGGCCGCGAGCTTCGATAGCGCAGAGATGAGGATTCATGGTGGTGCTAGCTTCACCCTCGCTTGCCGCACCGTCACAGCTTGATGAGGTCCAGCCGCCAGTGAACCGCGTCCGGGGCGGCCGTCATCCGGATCACCACGATGGCCTCGCGGCCGTAGCCCCGCCCGAGATGCCTGATCCGCTGATCCAGCCCGCCCTGGTCATCCGCCTCCCCAGCCGCCTGCTGCACGGTGTGCATCGCCCGATACGCCGCGATCGCGCTGCCGCCCAGCAGCGCGCCGCAGGCCTCGCCCTGCCCGGGAAAGGTCGTCCGGTATCCGTCGACGATCAAGCTGTCGACGCCCCGGCAGCCGCCGACGACCGAGGTGCCGCCGGCGGTGGGGTAGTAGAAGGTCCACCCCGGATAGTCCCGGGGCGATCGGCGCAGCAGGTGTTCGACCGCCGCCCGCCGGATGATCAGCAGCGGCGGCGGTTTGGCGCACCATCGGGCCACTCCGGCACTGAACTCGTCCATCATGTGGCCGGGCCCGGTGTAGATGCCGATGGACCGGACGGGCTCCGCGCAGATGTTCCCGCCGGCCACCCGCCAGTCGTCGTATTGCCTGGTCGGGAACCGGATTTCGGGGTCCGCCACGCCGACCGCCGGCACGGCCGGATCGTAGCGCCGGAGCAGGTAATTCACGTCTGCCGGCGCGGTCGTCGCCATCTCGTGGCCCGACGAGGGGTCGGCCATGTCGAGGCCGATGATCCGCGCCTCGCTCTGATCGAGGTCGTCGCCGAGGCGGATCACGGCGCTCAGCCGGATTCCCGATCGCCAGGCGCCGAGCAGGTCGTCGACCGATTCGCCGGGCTTGGCGTCGAACAGCACCACCCGCGCCTGTCGTCCCCCACCGACCTGGGCCACCGCGACACCGGAGAGCTGCTGGACGAGATACTCGTAGACGATCGGATCCGGGTCGGAGAACGGCGCGACGACCGCGACGACGGGCGCGTCAGCCGGCGTCGACCCGTTGGCTTTGCGCAGCTGCTCCAGCACGTACCGGCCGCTGTTCGCCACCCCGGCCGCCCGGGGCGGCCCGAGCGCGTCCCACCCCTGTTCCGCCACGACGCCGTAGCACCCGGATCCGGACCCGGTGAAGATCCGCACCTGCTCGACCGGCCCGGGCATCGCGGACAGCGGCCGGCAGTGCAGATGGTTGTTCATCGCGTTGACCGACCATCCGCCGATCACCAGAACCGCCACGACCCCGACCGTGACGAGCCGGCGAGCGGTGCTCCACGGCCCGGCGACGGCCCCGCCCCGGGCCCGGCCGAACGTCGCGCCGGCCTGTTCGGCGAGCCGTTCCTGCAGCCGGATGTGCCGGAACTGGTAGACCCCGCCGGACTCGCGCAGCAGGTCCCGGCGATGTGCCTCGGCGAGGAACGCCATCAGCCGCCAGGGCGCCCGGCCGCGGACCGCGAGGGCGGCCCGCAGCACCAGGAACCGCGGCCAGGCCCGGCTGAGCAGGACCAGCACGGTGCAGCAGAAACCGCAGAGCGCGGACGCCATGACGACATGGCCGATGGCATCGTGATCGACCGTCGGCGAGCTGCCCTCTGCCCACAGCGACGGGGTGCCGGACAATCCGGCCCACCCCGCCACCGTCCCGCCGGTCACGTCACCGGCGATCACCCCGACCATGATCGTCGGGAGCACGATCAGCGCCACCACCTCGCCGGCCGCGGCCGCGCCGATCAACGACGACCAGCGGTCGCCGGTCAGCCGGCCGGCCGGGGTGGTCTGGCGGGACCGTTCCGGCGGCGCCTTGAGCAGCGCGTGCACGCTCACCCCGGCCCCCGCTACCGCCGCGACGGCGAGGCTGACCCACAGGCCGTCGCTGAGCTCGACGGTGTCCGTGAACGTCCAGTCGGCGTCCATCCACGCGACCACGCCGAGGCCGACGGCGATCGGCACGGAAATCATCGCCACGACCGAGAAACCGGCCAGGAAACCGGACAGCAGCCGTCCCGCGGATCCTTTGACGGCGATCGCGAGCCGGCTCGGCACCGCGCCGACCCCGGCGAACCAGAGCACGGTGGCCAGGATCGTCATGGCGCCACCGATGACGGCGCCCGGGCCCAGGGTGTCGTCACTGAACGTCGTCCGGTCCGGATCGGTGAACGCGACGAGCCAGGCCGACACGCCGGTCATGATCAGCAGCCCGATCACCAGGCCCACGGCCGGCGCCGTCCACGGCGACAGCAGCCGGTCCGCCATCCGCCACCAGGACAGATCCCGCTCCCGGTACCGATGCAGGTGCTCGGCGAGAAAGGTCAACCACCGGCGCGCCTTGTCCGCCGGCCACCGGCCCGGCCGGTCGGCGAACGAGGCCGTGACCAGCTCGTCCACGAGATGGTCCTCGATGGCGTGCCGGGTGTCGAACCGCTCCACGTCGAGCAGCTCGACCGGGCTCGCGGCCGCCGTCGAGTTCCGGTAGACGGCCCGCGCCACCGAGATCATCAACGGGGTGCTCAGCGCCGCGGCGAGATCCCCGTCCGGGTTCTCGTGGATCTCGGCGAGGACCGGCTTCCAATCGACGTGCTCCGGCCATCCGACCAGCTCCACGTACGCCGCGAGATCCGCCCCGGACACCGGCTGCACGGTCACCACCGGCGCCCGGTGCAGGGTCGGCGCGCCGTTGCGCAACACGTCGGCGTACTCCGCGGACCGGCAGGTCACGATGATCGGCCGGTGCGCCCCGACCGCGTCGTTGATCCGCCGGATCGCGCTGCGCCGTGACGTCTCCGGAATCTCGTCGAGCCCGTCCAGCACCGGCACCACCAGGTCGTCGTCGACCAGCGCCTGCGGGATGCGCCGCTCCCCGGCGTAGTAGGTGGCCGCCAGCGTCGTGACGATCCACTCCGGCAGCGCCTGCGACACCGGATCCCAGGAGGACGCGTTGAGCAGCACCGGAACCCGATCCCCGGCGTCACGCCCGCCGAGCATCCCGAGCGTCAGCAGCACCGCCACCACGCTCTTGCCGGCGCCCGGCTCGCCGAGCACGACCAGCCGCCCGCCCGGCACCGACCGGTAGGCGCGGGCCAGCAGCCGGGTCACCTCGTCGAACGCGCCGATGTCGACCCGGAACAGCGGGCCGGCGTCGCCGCTCGTCCAGACCAGCGGCAGCACCTGCGGATCCCGCAGGTCCCGGATCCGCGCCTCGCCGAGCCACTGCTGGTTCACCGTCGCGGCCAGGTCGTCGGCGAGTTGCTCCGAGTCGGCCGGCGGCGGCTCGACCGGCCGGTCGAGCACGGTCAGCGCCAGCGCGCACAGCCCGACGAACAGGCTCGCCACGCTGGCCCGCACATCATTGGTCGCGGAGTCGCCGACCGCCATCCAGATCGCCAGCCCGATCGCGCCAACCGCGACCATGGCGAGCATCAGCCGCCTGAAGAGGTGTTTCCTGCCCGCCACCCCGCGACGGTAGACACCTTCGCGCCCCGCGCCCCGCCCTGCTTGTCCGACTTTTCCGCCAGGCTCCGGCGGCAACCGGCCGCGGCGCGCCTCCCGGCCGCCTCACCTCCAAAGACAATTGCGACGGTACGCCGTGAGCCGCCCGCCTTTACCCGGACGACTACCGTCCATGGTGGATCGAGCGATGGGGGACGGCGTGGACGATGTCGAGAAAGAGCTGCTGTTCAGTGCGCGAGCCGCGGAACGGATCGTCGAGCTGATCGAGGCCGGCGGGCGACCCGGCGACCAGACGCCCGAGGGGCACGAGCTGACCACCATCTTCGGCGCGCTCGAAGCCGGCGCCCCGGCCGAGCTGCAGCGGACCGTGGAGCGCCTGGCCGCCGACGGAACACCTCCCGGATTCCAGCGGACGGTCGCGCTGATCCGCTGGATGCGCCTGGTCGAGCGGGCCGTCGACGCCCAGCGGCCGATCCGCCGGAAGTTCGCCGAGCGAGTGCCGAAGGACCCGGCAGTCGCGGCGCTGGCCCAGGCCGAGCATGACTATCGCCGCGGCATGCTGATGCGGCAGGGGCACCACGGGTTCGCCGTGCAGCGCTTCGAGCAGTCCCACGAGGGCGGGCACCCGGAGGCGGCCAACGACCTCGGCAGTTTCTACGACACCCTGGGGCACTCGGGTGAGGCCCTGCGATGGTGGAACGTGGCCGCTGACCTGGGCAACGCGGGCGCGGCCGGCAACCTGGCGCGCTACTACGAGGACCACGACCGGGAGGTCGCCGAACGCTGGTGGACCCTGGCCGAGCAGCGTGGCGTGCCGGACGCGGCGTCCCGGCTGCGGGCGCTGCGCGCGGAGCAGGTCGAGGAGGGGGCCGCACTGAGCGCGCCGACCCGGCCGGCGGCGAAGCGCTGGTGGCGGTTCGGTCGCTGATCATTGCTCGCCGAAATCCGGGATGTCGGTGTCGAGCAGGTCGGCGGCGCGCCCGTCGAGCATCTTGGCGATCTCGGCGGAGCGGGGCAGCATGATCGACTCATACGCACGCACCCCTTCGTCGAGCGTCGCCGCGCCGACCAGGGCGAGCGCCAGGTCGCTGGCGTCGAGCATGGCCATGTTCACCCCGACGCCGAGCGGCGGCATCAGGTGCGCGGCGTCGCCGAGCAGGGTCACGCCGGGGCGGTGCGCCCAGGTGTGCTCGACCGGCAGGACCATGATCGGCCGGTCGACGTAGGCCCCGTCGTTGTCGCTGACCAGCTGCCGCAGCCCTGGTGACCAGCCGGCGAACTCGGCCAGCAGCCCCGCCCGCAGCTCCTCGGTGCTCAGCCCGGTCACGTCGGCCGGGTTCCGCCGGATGATGTAGACGCGGATGTGCCCGCCGCTGTTGCGCTGAGCGAACAGCCCCCGCTCGCCGTCGGCGGCATGTGCGCCACCCTGGCCCACCAGGGCGGCGATCTCGGCGTGCCGGTTGTCGACGTCGTCGAACCAGGCTTCCAGGAACGAGACTCCGGTGTACTGCGGGACGGCGGGCGAGAGCACCGGCCGTACCCGGGAAAATGCGCCATCCGCGCCGATGACCAGCTCGGTCTCCACCGCATCGCCGGTCTTGAAATTGAGGACGTGCCCGTCGGTCGAGGCGAGCGCGTGACCCCACTTGACGGTCCCGGGTTCGAGCGAGTCGAGCAGCAGGTCGCGCAGCTGCCCGCGGTCGATCTCCGGCTTGAACAGCTCGTCGGGCGCCGGGAGGTGGTGGCTGCGCAGCTCGCCGACGCTCGAATACTGCCGCATCTCCTGGCCCTCGGGCCGGGCCAAGCGGAAGAACTCGTCGAGCAGGCCGGCCTCGCGCAGCGCGATCTGGCCGTCGTCGGCGTGCAGGTCGAGGGTGCCGCCCTGGTTGCGGGCGGCGCGGTGCGGGTCGCGGTCGTAAACGGTCACCGGGATGCCGTGCCGCTGCAGGATGCGGGCGCAGGTAAGCCCGCCGGGCCCCGCGCCGATGATGCTGATGGCTGTCATGGATACAGAAAAGCAGACTCGGTAAAAAAGTGCAACGGTTCAACTTTGTTGGCGGTGCCACTCTCGGCTAGGCTCGGCCCATGACCGAGGTTCCGATCGGCCGCCGCGAGCGCAAGAAGGCGGCCACCCGCCAGGCGCTCGCCGACGCCGCCCTGCGCCTGTTCCTGGAGCACGGCTACGACCAGGTCGGCATCCGGGACATCGCGGAGGCCGCCGATGTCTCCACCACCACGCTGTTCAAGCACTTCAGCGGCAAGGAAGCGCTGGTCTTCGACCAGGAGGAGGGTCGCGACGAGATCCTCGCCGCGGTGGTCCGCGACCGGCCGCCGGGCCGCGACGTCCTGGACGCTCTGCGCGAGCACGTCCTGGCCACCTGGTTGCCGATCGCCGAGCACCCGCTGCGCGCCGACTTCGTCCACCTGGTCGACGGCACGCCGGCGCTGCGCGCCTACTCCGAGCGGATGTGGACCCGGCATGCCGGCGCGCTGGGCGCGGCGATCGCCGCCGAGCTCGGCGCCCCCGCCGACGACCTGGCCTGCGTCACCCTGGCCCGGTTCGTCCTGGAGATCCCGGCCCTGACCAGCGCCCGGCCGGATCGCCGGGCCGCGGTCGAGACCATCTTCGATCTCCTGGCCAACGGCTGGAAAAACCATCCTGGGGTACGGGTTAAACTTCCGAACCCCGAGGTCGGGGATCGCGGGGCGCAAGCCGGCGCGATAGCCTCAGGCAACGATCCGCATCGATAAGATGGTTGCCGCCGGACGCAGGGAGGCCGCGATTCCCCACGTGACGGAGGACCGCGCGGACACGGTCGAGGGCGACCCCGCAGCGGAGCGCCCCGCGCGCACGAGCCGGCTCCCGGCCGCCGCCACCGCGATCGGCCTCTACCTGATGGTCCGCATGCTCAGCCTCGAGGTCATGTATGTGCTGGCCGCCCACGCGCACCTGCGCGACCCGGGTCGGCAGGTCTACCCCGACGGCACGATCAACAACCAGTGGCGCGGCTTCACCTCGATCCTGGACGCGCTGGTCTCCTGGGACGGCCGGTGGTACGCGAAGATCGCCGGCAGCGGACTGGGCGGCCCGGTCGGCGCGGTCGACTCCGACGGCGTGCCGTACGAACTGCGCCTGATGTTCTTCCCGCTCTACCCGTGGCTGGCCCGCCCGCTGACGTTCCTGCCGTTCGTCTCGCCGGCCACCGCGTGCCTGATCATCTCGTTCTTCTCGGCCGTCGCCGCTGCCTGGGGCCTCTACGCGATCGGCCGGCACGTGCACGGTCACCGCGCCGGGATCCTGCTCGCCGTGCTGTGGGCGGTCGCGCCCGCCGCCATGACGGAGAACGGCGCGTACACCGAGTCGCTGTTCACCGCGCTCGCGGCGTGGGCGCTCTACGCCGTACTGAAGGAACGTTGGTTGATCGCCGGATTGCTGGCGGCGGCCGGCGGCCTCAGCCGACCGACCTCGGCGGCCCTGATCGGCACCGTCGGCCTGGCCGCGCTGGTCGCCGTGATCTCCCGGCGTGGCGGCTGGCGGCCGTACGCCGCGCTGCTCCTGGCCCCGGCCGGCCTGATCGCCTATGTCGCGTTCGCCGCCGGCCGGCTCGGCAGCGTCCACCGGTACTTCGAGATCCACGAGAACACGTTCGGCGCGCAGTGGGACTACGGGAAATCGGCCTGGAAGACCGTCACCGACATCATGATCGGCGTCGACGACGACCACGCCAGCAAGCCGATCCGGCTCCTGTCCGTGCTGTTCCTGGCCGGTTTCGTCGTGCTGCTCGCCCTGCTGGTCGGCCGCGGCCCGTGGCAGCTGACGGTCTTCGCCGCCGCGACCCTGATCCTCTCGGTCGGCTCACACGCGCACATCTCGATGGCCGCCCGGCATCTGTTGCCCGCGTTCCCGATCCTGCTGGTCCCGGCCCTCGCCCTGGCCCGAGTCTCGAACCGCAGCCTCATCATCGTTTTCACCACCCTGGCCCTGCTCTCGGGCTGGTACGCCGGCTGGCTCCCGTTCATCTCCGGCCAGGCAATCTGACCAGCGCAGGACGACGGGCTCAATTCCGTCAGGCGGCTCAGAGTGATGCCCTGACCAGCGGTTCGCCGGTCAGGGCAGGCGCTTAGATCAACAAATTTCATGCTCCGACCGCTAGCGCTTGGCACATGACTAGCTAGGAGGGGGAGCCAGAAATTCACGGGGGAGGTCGACGTGGCCGGCGGCATCATCTACGACACCAACTTCTACGCCGCGCTCGAAGCCGAAGTGAACGCGTTCCGCAAGGCTCTGACGAAGCGTTGGCGTAAAGAGGTCGCGGCGGCCTGCTGGGAGAACGGCTCGTTCAAGACCGCGTTCCACCAGTGCCAGGCTCCGAGCCGGGCTCGCGACTGGGCCGGGGACACCGATCGCAGCGGCTGGCAAGTGCACATTCCCGGTGCACCCTCGTATGTCAACGACACGACCCCGGGCGACAACGACACTGGCGGGCTCGACTACGAGACGGAGAAGACCCGATGATCAGGCGAATGGTGACCGGTGTTGCCGTCGTTCTGCTGCTGGCGGGCTGCGACTCGTCAGCCAGCCCCGGCGAACTCGAGTCGACGCAGCCACCCCAATCGCTGGCCCCGTCGGCGCGCCCGGCGGCGTCCAGCGCTCAGCAGGCCACGGAGGCCGAGCTCAGCGCGGTCTGTGACACCCTGGCGAAAACGGTGACGCTGCCCGCCGCCGGAACCGTCCACTACGCCGCGAGGTTCAGCTACACCAAATTCGCCACCAATGCGCCGATGTGCGATATCGAGCCGGAAGGCGAGTACGACGAGGTGGCGACCAAGGCACCCGTCTTCGGCCGCGCCGAGTTCGACTACGGCAGGTACACGGCCGCGGATATCCCGAAGGCCGGATACCCGCCGTACACGCCCGAGACGGCGGAGGAACTGCTCACCCTCGATCAAGCAGATCCTCTGGGCGACGAGGTGCCGTGCGCGAGCAAGCCGTGCAAGGACGGCATCCACGGGTACCAGTACAACTTCCGCTTCGAGGCCGTGATGGACAACGTCTCGGTGAACGCCCAGTTCGACTACATCACCACGGACGTCAAAGGTGACAAGAAGCCGCAGTGCCGAGCGCAGGCTATCGAGGCGCTCAAGGCTTCGATGGCAGCCATCAAAGCTGGGCTCACGTAAGACCTCCGGCCGCAGGCGGGGTCTCGCGGTGCTGATCAAGTTGGGCCAGAAACTCGGCAGCGCCGGTCTCGGTCGAACGCTCATTCCGTTGCTCGACCATCATCAAGGTCATCGACGGCTGCTACGGATTCAGGGGCGCTCGAAGCAGGGCGAGTTGATGATGACGGCGAACCCGTCGGGCGAAGCCGTCTCGATGTCGAGGTTGTAGCCATCCCTGGTCTCGCCGGACAGGACACCTTGGTCAGCGGCGACAGTTCTGTCGTCGGTAACGGTGTAGCCCTTGTCTTTCCAGTCGGTGCGAACCCGCGAGAGGACGTCCAACTGGGTCCCGGTGTCCGGCGGGGCAAGGTTGTAGACACCCTGAACGCTGTACACCTCGTCGCTGTCCCTCCCGAACGGATCGGAGCATGGGCCGGCGAGCATCTTCGGATTCTCCAGCGCCTTGCCGGCGAGCGCCGCGATGGCATCGGCGTGCTTTTGCACTGCGGCGTTCACATCGGACTCGGGCTTGGCCTCCACGGCGATTCCCGAGCAGGCGGACAAGGCCGATACCACGGCGGTCATCCAGACCGCCACCGCGCCAGTGGTTCGTCGACGAATCATCGCCAGTTCTCCGGAATCGCGCCGTTGTCGAGGGTGACCTGGTCGTAGGCGCCGGCGAGGACCCGCGACTGGCTTCTCAGGCTTTCGGTGTTGTCGTCCCGGGAACCGGTGTGCCCAGAAGTGTCAGCCTTCCAGGTATTGCCGCCGAACGCTGTGTCAGGGTTTCGTCCGCCACTGCGAGCGTGGAATCAGCCCGTCGTCGTAGGCGATCATCTGGTCGTAGACCTGCTCCCAGGTCAGGCCGCCGACGATCCAGCCCTGCTGACGGCCCGCCGCCTGCAGTACGCGCCGGGTGGACCAGAGCTCCAGCCGTTTGGTGTGGCCGTTGTCGCGCAGCCACTGAGCTTCCCGGCTTGCCCGCCGACGTCCATCGGTCTCGTCGATCATGACGAATACGTCGTGGCCCTGCTGGACGAAGACCGACGCGTGCGCCAGCACCATGATTTCGCCGAGGCTCCTGCGGTCACGGACGCGGTCGCGGGCCGGCATGCCGCTGATCCGAGCCACCGCCTCGGTGAACTGCCAGGTGGTGAGCTCATCGGGCAGGATCTCGACGCGGCCCGAACTCTTCAGCGTGTTCCAGGTGGTCCGGGCACCGGTGTTCTTGAAGCGGTCGCTGCGGCTCATCCCGGTGACCTCGCTGTCGACCCGGGCCGGTGCCGCGAGGCGAAGCTTCTGCGACTGCGCGATCTGGATCAGGATGTTCTGCTGGCCGACGGCGAGGAAGTTCAGGGAAGGGCCCGCGTCAAGCAGGATGCTCACCAGGCCGGCTCCTCTCGCCGGTCCTCGGGGAAGAGCGGGGCGTCGTCGTCCCACTCGTCGTGCTGATCAGGCAGCTGCGGTGTGCCGAGTTCGTTCTCGAGGTCGGTGACGTCCTGGCCGTACCAGGCGGCCAGCTCGGTGATGCCGAGCACCCCGCGCTGGTAGCCCTCGACCGCGCGGGCCATCAGCGACTGTGGGGCACGAGGGGCCGACGAGTCTGCCGTCAGGCCGCGGTACTGGCTGGCCCAGCCGAACGTCATCGCCAGGTTCGCCGCGGATTTGCCGCTCCACGCCGTGCAGGTGCCGGCATCGATCAGGCCGAGCGTGCGCAACTGGATCGCCGCGAGGTGCGGGGACACCTCGAACTCCTGGACCAGGTCGGAGAGGGCCGAGAGCGCGAGGCCGCCCGAGGTGCCGGCGGGAATGCGGTGCCGCACGCCGTCGAGAGGAAGCAACAGGTGACGGGCGAAGGCGTCGGCGCGAATCTCCTCCGGCGATCGTTCGCCGGGCACCAGGCGCGCGTCGCGCTCCAGGTCGCCGGAGACGACGTGCCCGAGTTCGTGGGCGATCGACGATCGCTGGCGCATGGGATGTGGTGTCGTCGCGACGGCGATGACGACCCGGCCGGTGACCGGGTCGCACATCGACAGGCCGTGCTCGGCGTCCGGCACGCTCATGCTGATCACGTCGATGCCCTTGGTGGCATGCACCAGCTCGTGCATGTCCTTGATCGGGGCGTCGTCGAGCCCGTGCTCAGCCCGGAACGCGTCGGCGAGCTGCTGGGCGTGCTGCTCGTTGGGGCTCACGTCATGCTCCCGTGATGCCCTGGCTGGTCAGGTAGTTGTCCAGCTCCAGATAGGCGTAGAGGCGTTCGCGCATGATGGCCATCGGTGCGAGGTCACCGTCGGTTCGAGCCGCGAACCGGGCTCGCTCGCGCACCTCGGGCAGCCCGGTGATCACGGCCGCGCGGACACCGAAGCAATCCGCGAGCCGAATCAGCTCGTCACCCTTCAGCGGGCGATCGCCGCTCTCGATCCGCGAGTAGGTCGGCTGGGAGACGTCGATCGCCCTGCGCGCGGCGTCCTGCGAGATGCCTGCCGCTTCCCGTGCCTCGCGCACCCGCAGCCCAAGTTTCCGCGTGTCAACGTACATCTGAATAAGCCTCCCTCCGCTATTCATGATGGCAGGTGGCGAGCAGCCCGGCAAACGCCGCGGGCGTCGACTGCTGCTGTCAGTCGCGGAGGGCGGTGCGTAGTTCGCGGCGGTTGCTGATGGCGAGTTTGGTGAAGACCTTGCGCAGGTGCCATTCCACGGTTCGGCCGCTCAGGAACAGTTCGGCGCCGATCTCGGTGTTCGACTGGCCGTCGCGGGCGCGGCGGGCGATCTGCCGCTCCTGCGGGGTCAGTTCGGTCGGGGTGGCGACGACGCGAGCCTGGATCGGGGCGCCGGTTGCGGCAAGTTCCCGGCCGGCCCGCTCGGTGTAGGCCTCGGCACCGAAGGACGAGAACATGTCGTACGCCGTCCGCAACTGCTCGCGGGCGTCGCCGTTGCGTCCCGCGCGGCGCAGCCATTCGCCGTACACCAAATGTGTTCTTGCCAGCATGAAGGCGGCGCGGCAGCGGCCCAGCCGCTCGACCGCCTCGCGATAGAGCGGCTCGGCCGGGGCCCCTTCGGTGAGCAGGGCCCGCGAGCGGGCCTCGACGCCCAGCCCCCAGTCGCTGCCGCTGGGCCCGGTGCGGGCCGCGAGTCGTGCGAACGCCCTGGTGGCGGCCGCCCGGTCGCCGTTGCGGACCGCCGCGTCGACCAGTTCGACCAGTGCCCAGCCGGCGAATCCGGCCTCCAGCTGGTACGTGGTGGCCTGCTCGGCGGCGGCCTGCGCCTGCGCGTAGTGGCCGAGCCCGTTGTGCAGCACCGCGCCGAACAGGTGCATCGCGGTCAGCACCGCGCCCTGACCACGTTCGGTCAGCGTGTCGGTGACCTCGTCGAGCAGCGCGGACACCGCCGGCTCCTGCCCGCGGTACGCGGCGACCGCGAGCGCGGCGATCGGCGGCTGCCCGTCACCGGTGGCCGCCCCGACCGCGTCGACCTCGTCGACCAGGGCGGCGGCCTGCGCGAGCTCGCCCTGGTGCAGGTGCAGCGCGAGCCGCTGGTAGAGGATGAACGGCAGCCCGGCGAGCGCGCCGGTGGCCCGGGCGTTGCGCAGGTGCCGCATGGTCAGTTCCTGCCACGCCTCGTCGTCCCAGACCGTGTGGGCGGCGTGCGACACGACGTAGACCAGGTGGATCGCGTCCTGCGCGGCGACGCCCTGCCGGAAGTCGGCCAGCGCCCGGCGGATCAGGTCGGTACCCGCCTCGAAGCCGTCGGTGTAGAGCCGGGCCAGCCCGTCGAGCAGCAGGTCACGCGGCCCGGGCGGGCCCTCGGCGCTGGTCTTCAGGGCGGCGGTGGCCACCTCGGCCAGCCCGGTCGCGGTGGCGAACCGCCCGACGAAGACCGCACCGGCGAACGCCTCCAGGTACGTCTGCCGGGCCAGGTCCGGGTCCAGCGGATCGAGCCGCCGGGCGGTGTCGACGAGCAGGCCGGGTGATTCGGCGCTGCGGGTGGCCGAGGCGAACGCCATCTGCCCGCGCAGCAGGCTGATCATCGCGCCGCGCAGTTCGTCGGCCGGGCCCAGGTCGGCGCCGGCCAGCAGGGCCGCGGCCGCGTCCGGCGCGCCGGCCCGGTACTTGGCCCGTGCGGCGGCCAGCTCCCGGTCGGCGCGCACGCCCGGGTCGGCGGTCAGCTCGGCGGAGCGTTCCAGGAACGCCGCCGCGGCGGCCAGGCCACCCCGAGCCTGGGCCCGGTCGGCGGAGGCCGCCAGCTCGGCGGCGACCGTCTCGTCGGTGCCGGCCGTCGCGTACGCCCGGTGCCAGGCGTGCCGGTCCGGGTCGGCCTCCCGCGCGGTGGCCTCGGCCAGCGCGGCGTGCACCCGGCGCCGGTTCGCCGACGAGGCGGCGCCGTAGACCGCGGACCGGACCAGGGTGTGCCGGAACACCACCCGGGAGCCGATCCGCAGCAGGCCGGCCGCGTGCAGCGGGTCGCCGGCCTCCGAACCCAGCCCGAGGTTCGCGGCGGCCCGGCGCAGCAGGAACGGGTCACCGACCGGGTCGGCGGCGGCCAGCAACAACAGCAGTCGCGCGTCTGCGGACAGCTCGTCGATGCGGCGCAGGAAGCTCTCCTCGATCCGGCCGTGCCCGCGGGCCAGGCCGAACCCGCCGGCCAGCCGCGCCGGGGACCAGCTCAGCGGCAGCTCCAGCAGGGCGAGCGGATTGCCCCGGGCCTCGGCCAGCAGCGCGCCGCGCACGTCGGCGTCGACCGGCCAGCGGACCACCGACTCCAGCAGTTCGCGGGCGTCCTTCTCGGCCAGGCCGGTGATCCGCAGCTCGGGCAGCTTCCCGAGGCTGTCGGTCTGCTCCCGGATCGCGAAGATCATCACGACCGACTCGGCGAGCAGCCGCCGGGCGACGAACGCCAGGGTCTGCGCGGATGCCTGGTCCAGCCACTGGGCGTCGTCGATCACGCACACCAGCGGCCGCTCGGTGGCGACCTCGGCGAGCAGCGTCAGCACTGCCAAGCCGACGAAGAACGGTTCCGGTGCCGGGCCGGCGCGCAGGCCGAAGGTGACCTGCAAGGCGTCGCGCTGCGGCCCCGGCAGCCGGTCCAGGTGATCCAGCACCGGGCCGCACAGCCGTTGCAGCGCCGCGAACGGCAGCTCCATCTCGGCCTCGACGCCGGACACCCTTGCCACCCGCAGGTCCCGGGTGTTCGCCACCGCCGCGTCCAGCAGGGCCGACTTGCCGATCCCCGCCTCGCCGAGGACCACCAGCGCACCACTGCGGCCGCCCCGGGCCGCCTGTACCAGGCCGGACAGTGCCGCCTGCTCTCTATTCCGCCCCCGCAACACATCTCGATCCTTGGCGCTGTGCTCACGGACCGTCAATAAGGGACGTCACGGGTCCCGTGGTGAACCCGGAAGTCCCGTATACGTGGGGGTTGACCCGTGACAATCACGGGACCCGGGGGCCAGTACGCGTCACGGGCGCGACCAGCGGGCGGGTCCTCGCATGGTGGGCAGCGTGAACGATGAGCGCCTGACCGAGATATACCGCCGGCATTCCCGGGACCTGCTCGGCTTCCTGTCCGGGTTCACCGCGGGTAACCGGTCCAGTGCCGAGGATCTTCTGCAGGAGACGATGATCCGGGCGTGGCGGCATATCGACGTGTTGCCGGCCGGGGCGGAGCGCACCCGCCGCTGGCTGTTCACGGTGGCCCGCAACGTGGCCATCGACTCCATCCGTCGTAAGCAGGTCCGGCCGTCCGAGGTTGGCCTCAGCGATCGGTACGAGCCTGGGCCGGACGAGACGTCGGCGACGGTGCTGGCGGTCGAGTCGTTGCGGCGCGCGATCGGGGATCTGAGCCTGCCGCATCGGCGGGTGCTGGCCGAGTTGTACGTGCGGGGTCGCAGCCCGGGCGAGGTCGCCCGCCAGCTCGGTGTTCCGGTCGGCACGGTGAAGTCCCGCGCCCACTACGCGCTGCGCTCGCTGCGCACCGCCGTCGACAGCCGGTAGACGACAGGTCGGTTCTGCCAATCCTGACTCGGCGGAGCCGGGACAGGGGAGATGCGGCGCTCGCTCCTGCATTTCCTCGAGCTGGATGCCTACCTCGAGGACCAGGGCATCCCGGGTAACGCTGGTCCCGACGAGCATGCGCGCCCGCGCGGCCCACGATCAGCGGCACGTGGGGCAGCACGCCCGGTTGGAAGTCCAGGGCCTGCGTTTTCTCAAGATCCTTCACGGTACGCCGATGGTGGCGGCCATGACCCGGTATCCGTTCCGCCGTAGTGCGCTGCTCGGCGCGGCCCTCCTGCTCGCCACCCCGGCCGCCGCCCACGCCGCCCCGGCCGAGACCACGGAGACCGGCGTCCTGCAGCGCGCCGTAGCCGACACGTTCACCGTCGCGCCCGACGACGTCCGGACCACGGTCACCACCACCGCCGGTGGAACCGTCGAGATCCCGGGCGGCCTCGCGCGGGACATCGCGCCCGGTGCGAGCGTCGCCGTGACCCGGCGCGCGAACGGCACGGTCAGCGCGGTAAACGCCCGTACCTCAATCGCCTCGAATGCGACCGTGAGCGGAACCCACCACCTGGTGATCGTGCCGGTCTTCTGGCAGTCCGGAACCGATCAGACCACCGTGCCCACCGCGGACGCCTTCGCCACCACCACCGCGAACGTCGACAAGTACTTCGACACGGTCTCCGCGGGCGCGATCCGGTTCACCCTCGACCGGGTCACCGCACCCCGGAAAGTGGCCGTGACCGGCTGCGACACCAAGACCCTGGAGTCCACCGCGCGCGGTATCGCCGGCAGCGTCCCGCAGGACCAGTTCCACCACATCGTCGTCTACTACCCGCGCGAGAGCTCGTGCGGCTTCGCCGGCCTCGGCTACGTCGGCGCCGGCTTCATCTGGCTCAACGGCTACAGCACCACGCAGGTGCTCGGGCACGAGCTCGGCCACAACCTGGGCCTGTGGCACAGCGACGGCTACCACTGCTGGTCCGACTCGGCGCGCCAGACCCAGGTGCCGTTGTCGGAGAATTGCCAGGTCGAAGGCTATGCCGACCCGTGGGACCTGATGGGCAGCCGGGCGACCGGCGAGCTGACCGCCGCGCACCTGGACCAGCTCGGCGTGCTCGGCGGCGGCGGCACGCAGGCGGCCACCGCCGGCAAGGCGACGATCCTGGCGCCGTTGTCCGGCGGGTCGGGACTGCGGCAGCTGACCTATCGGTCCGGCACGCGCACGTACTTCCTGGAGTACCGCGACGGCGGACGCCTCGACCAGTCGCTGACCGCGGCCGGGACCGGGCTCGCGGTCCGCTTCACCGACACCGGCCTGACCAGCGACTTCGTCCACGATCACCAGTTGATCTCGTACCACCCGGCGATGCCGGTGCTGCAACCGGGCGAGGGCTGGAACGACCCGGCCGGCACGATCAGCATCCGGACCGGAGCGGCCACCGCGGCGGGGCTGCCGGTCACCGTCGGCGGGATCAGCGACACCCGCTCGCCGTCCGCTTTTGATCTGCTCAGCCCGAAGGCGTCCGCGTCGCTGACCACCGCCCGGACCACGGTGACCTGGACGCCGGTCACCGACGACACCGCGGTCGCCTCGGTCACCGTCCTGGTCGACGGCGTGGCGGTGGCGACCGCGCCGGGCACCGCGACCTCGGTCGACGCGCCGATCCCGGACGGCCGGCACACGCTGCAGGCGGTGGCGGCCGACGCCTTCGGCAACACCAGCCGGACCGGCACGGTCACGGTGACCGTCGACGGCAACGCGCCGATCGGCTCCCCGGCGCCGGTCGCGACCCTGCGCGCCGGCGCGAGCGTCACCGCGACAAGCGTTCCGGTGTCGGTGGCCTGGGGCCTGACCGACCCGAACGGCGTCGCCAGCCAGCGCATCGCCCAGGACTCCGGCGGATACGCCGGCCTCGGCGCCGCGGTCCGTCGGATCGACGCGACGGCCAAACCCGGGGTCAAGGTCCGCTGGCAACTCGCGGTTTCCGACAAGATCGGACATTCCGGTACGGTCGTAGGCGCGCCCACCACCACGACCCTGAACACCCGCGGCGGCACATTCACCGGTTCATGGTCCACAGTCGCCGGAAAGTCCCTGCTCGGCGGCAGCGAACAGAGCACCACCGCCAAGGGCGCCGCGGCTTCCTACACGTTCACCGGCCGCGCGATCGGCCTGATCGGCACCCGCGGCCCGGCCAGCGGCCCGGCCGACGTCTACGTCGACGGCGCGAAGTTCAGCACGATCAACCTGAACAACGGCGTGACCCGCAGCCTAGGCATCGTCTACACGCTGACCTGGACGGGCGCCGGCACGCACACCGTGAAGGTGGTAAACCAGGGCACCCGGCTCAACGTCGACGGCTTCGTGACGCTCTCCTGAGCTGGGCGAAACCCGACGCCGGGCGAAACGCGACGCCGGAATGAAGCGCGACGCCGGATGAAAACGCGACGCCGGGGGCCCCGAATCCCCCGGCGTCGCGGCACTGCCGAATCAGCCCTTGTAGGCGCCGATGATCTTGGTGAACTGGTACGCGGACTGCGACACCCCACTGCACGTGTCGTCGTTCGGGTACGCGCCCGGGCACTGCCGATCCCGGTTCAGCGACCAGAACGTCAGCCGCGCGATCGTGTGCTGCTGCGCGTACGCCGTGATCGCCTGCATGTCGGCGAGCGTCACCGTCGCGTGCTCGTCGGTGATCCCGTTCATGGACGAGATGCCCACGTGCTTGTAGGCGTCGGCGTCGGACCACCCGTACGCCGTCTTCAGTTTGTTCTTCAGGCCGTCAGCGGCCTGGATGGTGAGCTGGCCCTGGTTGCCGGTGGTGTTGCCCCAGTCGAAGGTCATGATGCCCCAGCCGTCGACGACCAGGCCCGCGCCGGCCGCCCGGTTGATCAGCGAGGCGTCCGGTCCGCCGGTGCCGCTGCCCAGCGTGACGTACGTGGTGATGCCGGGGTTGTTGGTCTTGATGATCTTCAGTGCGTCGACCGTCTTCTGCTGGTCGGCGGGGGTGTTGTACGGCGTGCCCTCGATGTCGATGTCGATCGCCTTGAGCGAGTAGGCGTTGATCACCTTCTGGTACGCCGCGGCCAGCGCGCTCGCGCTGGTGCAGGTGTGCTCCAGCCACGGCCCGGCAGCACCGCCGAAGGAGATCACCACGTCGCCGCCGTTGGCCCGGATGGTGTTGATCGCGGTCTGGTCCGCGCCGCCGGTCAGCGCCCGCGAGCCGTCCCACTTGGGGTCGCAGTTGCCGCTGTTGAGCATGAACGCCATGGTGAACCACTTGACGCCGGTCGTGCTGGTGACCGTGCTCAGGTTCGGCGGGTTGCCCCAGCCGGTGTAGTAGTAGGGCGCGACGGCTTTGATACCGGGCCCGCCGGTGCTCGGGGGCGGAGTGGTCGACCCACCCCCAGAGGTTCCGCCGAAGGTCCACTTCTGGTTGGACGTGCCGGTGCACGACCAGATCTGCAGCTTGGCGCCGTTGGCGGTGTTCTTCTCCTTGACGTCCAGGCACTTGCCGGACGCGGTGTTCACCAGGTCGCCGGCGCTGCTGAGCGTCCACTTCTGGCTGGCCACGGTGTCGAAGCAGTCCCAGAGGTGCACGGCGGCGCCGTCGGTGGTCGCGTTGTTCGCGACGTCGAGGCACTTGCCCTTGCCCTGGACCGAGCCGTTGTCGGCGAACGTCCAGAGCTGGTTGCTGCTGCCGGCGGTGCAGTCCCACAGCTGTGGGAGGTTGCCGTTGGCGGTCGAGCCGTCGGTGACGTCCAGGCACTTGCCGTTGAGCGAGCTTTTGACGGTGCCGGCGCTGGCCGCGGACGCGCTGGTGATGCCGAGGACGCCGAGCGTGCCGACGACCACTGTGGAGGTCAGGATGGCGAGGATGCGGGAGCGTTTCACGAGGGGGGATCTCCCTTGCCGTGGTGGGGGAGCCTGGCCGGGATTGGTAAGGCGGTTAACAATTACGCCCGCGTCGATGAATGCGTCAATCACGACGGGCCCGGTGCGATCCCCTGTTTGCGCAGCTCACGGCCGCTGCTGAGCGCAACCTTAAATAACCTTAAAAGTATGAAACACGGCAGACCCATCAAGATCAAGACCGGTTTCCCGTACGGGCGGAGCCCCGTCCTGCCGTCGCACACGGAAACGGGGCACGCGACGAACGTCGCGTGCCCCGGGAAGAATCCGAACAGCCCCTACATGTGGTGCGCGGGCCTGATCTGCAGCTTCTCGGCCAGCCGGTTGGTGACCGGCCGCGCCTCCAGGTGCAGGCGGGCGATGTTGAGCTGCCCGTCCCCGATCACGACCAGGAGCGCGAGCTCACCGACCGCGTAGACCGTGAGGTAACCGTTCTGGTTGTGGATCGTCACATCGGAGAACCCACCCTGCCCGAGGACGGCACCGGCGGTCCGGCTGATGCCGTGCGCACCCGCCGCCAGCGCCGCCACGTCGTGCGGCTCCGTCCCGGTATTGGTGTCGTAGAGCATGAGCAGCCCGTCCACACCCGCCACCACGCACCCGAGCACGCCCGGCACCTGCACCCGCAGGGAGGCGAGCTCGGCCAGGACGTGCTGGTCCTCGATCGTGGTCATACGTCCAGATCCGCCTCGATCTTGCGGAGCTGGTGCCGGGCCAGACCCAGGTTGGCGCGGTCCTTCTGCAGGGCCAGGTAGAGGAAGAACGCGTCGCCGTTGCGCTTGTTCTGCAGCAGCCGGATCAGGTGGTACTGCGAGTCGAGGGTGATCAGGATGTCCTCGATGCCGTCCTGCAGGCCGAGCATGTTCAACGTGCGAACCTTGGCCCGGATCACGTCGGTGTTGCCCGCCGCCGCGATGTTCATGTCCATGATCTGCCCACCGCCGAGCACGCCCAGGGTCAGGCCGCTGGTGTAGTCGACCAGGGCGACGCCGATCGCGCCTTCGATGGTCATCGCCTCTTTGAGCGCTGTCTCGATATTCACTGCCAAGCTCCGTTCCGACAAACCATCTTCAGCCGTGCCAACACTGGCACGCCCCGATATGCAAGGGCACTGAACAAAACGAGGTCGGTACGAAGATCTTTGTCCGCATCGCCCGAACGTATCTTGAAACGTCGCAACGGTGGATGGACATTCGCCGGATCCGGTAAGTGCGTCAATTATCGGGAATTCCGGAAACGCGGGCTGATACGTCTGTCATCGGACAGAAAAACTACGTTTCCCGTACGGCGCGGACGCGCCACCATGTAGACCGTGAACTTCGATCGAGTACAGGCGCAGACCAGCGCCGTGCGGTTGGCCGAGGGTCGCGACCGCCTGGCCCGTGCGGTCACCGTCCAGGCCCACGACTGGTCACCGGCCCAGCAGGAAATGCTGGCCACGGTGGCGACCCCACCCGGCGACATCGCCGGGGTCATCCAGCGGCTCAAGGCCGTACAGAAAATTCTTGATTCTCTGCCGCCGTCGCCCGGCACCAATCGTGTCGCCGCGTTCAACACCCTCTATCTGACCATCACCGAAGAGGTTGCCGCGAGCCTCGACGGCCCGGACGTCACCGACCCGGATTGGCTGGAAACCCTCGACGTCGAATTCGCCCGCCTCTATTTCGAGGCGCTCGGCGCCTGGGGCGTGGCCGGCGCGAATCCGGCCGACGCCTGGGAGGTCCTGTTCCGCCGGGCCCAGGACGACTCGGTGACGTTGATGGACGCCGCGGTCCTGGGCGTCAACGCCCACATCAACCACGACCTGGCCCTGGCCGTCGTCGCCACCTGGCAGCGCCGCGGCTATCCCGGCGACGGCCCCCAGCACCCGGACTACCTGCTGGTCAACAAGATCTTCTACCGGGAGATCCCGCCGCTGCGGCGCCGCTTCGCCACGGCCTGGCAGCTGGAGATCGACCGCTGCGTCGGCGACCTGGACGACTGGAGCCAGCGCATCCTGGTCCGCACCACCCGCGCGCTGGCCTGGGAACAGGCCGAGGTCCTGTGGCACCTGCGGGACAAGCCGGCCGACCTGGCCCAGGCCCTGCTGGTGCTGGACCGGGCCTCCGCCTGCGCCGGCGAGACCCTGCTGACCGGCACCACCCTGCTCAAAGCCGTCTGGCTGACCGCCACGGCGTGGGGCAAGCGGCTGTTCAGGCGCCGCTGACCAGCCGCGCCGCGAAATCGGCCGGCGCGGCCAGCCGGATCTCCGGCTCGTCCCACTCCGGTTCGTCGATCAGTTCCGGCTCCCGGTGCCGCGGGAGCCGCTCGATCGTCGCGTTGCCGGCCGGCGCGAACCCGGCCGCCCGCAGCGCGGCGAGCGTCTCCTTCTCCGGCTTGGCGCTGGCCAGCACGGTCGGCGCCAGCCGGACCAGCTGCAACGCCGCGAGCGAGCGGGTGTGCAGGATCTCGGTCAGCAGCGCCTCGTCGTCGCCGCACAGGCAGCACCCGGCCGGCTGCACCCGGATCCGCCCGTGCCGCCGCCCGACGTCCTCGATCAGGTAGTCCAGCGCCTGCGGCAGCCGGCCGCCCTCGGCCACCGCCCGCAGCCGTTCGAGCAACGCACCCGCCTCGGCGCCCTCGTCGAACGCGCGCCGCACACTGCCCGCCGAGAACCGCCACGTCCAGGCGCCGCTGCGCGACTCCGGATCGGCCACCCCGTCGAGCAGCGCCAGCAGCGCTGCCGATGGGGTGCCGGTGACCACCGCGGTCAGGTCGTTCTGCAGCACGACGCTCGACCGGGCGGCGGGCGCCATCGCGGCCGCGGCGGCGATCGCCTCCGGCGCCCGTTCCGCCAGCAGGTGACGGCAGAGCGCGGTCGGCGTCCCCTGCGCGAGCAGGCCCAGCGCGTGCGCCTCGCGCCAGATGCCGGCCGCGAACCGGCCGAAGTCGGCGCCGCTGTCCTCCGCGACCACCGGATGCAGCCAGTCGAAGCGGGCGGCCAGCGCGTCCGCGGTGATCGCCCGCCCCGCCGGAGCCAGCCGGTCGATCGTGCGCAGCAGGCCGGCCCGCAGCCTGGTCAGCATGATCTCCTGCTCCTCGTCCCAGGCTAGGGCGCGTTCGTCGGCGCTGCCGGGCGCCAGCGGGCAGGCCGGCATCTCCAGCCACTCCGCGATCAGGTCGATCAGTTGCTTGCCCGGCTCCAGCGCGGTGAACTCGGCATAGTGCCCGGCCACGGTGAGGCCGTCGTCGTCGATCGAGATCAGTCCGCCCGCGGTGGCCACCTCGACGACGAGGCGGGTCAGGTCCTCGCCCTGCCCGGACTCCTTGCTCAGCCGGCGCAGCTCCCGGATGCCCAGCCCACCACTCTTGAGCAGGTTGACCGGCGCCCGGCCGACCGCCGCCAGCACCTGCCCGGCCGCGGCCGCCGCGTCCCGTTCGGCGGCCCCGGCATCCACCGCGGTGGCCTGCAGCTCGGGTGGCTCCACGTCGAACGGCGCCCGGTAGTCCACGCCGCGCAGCGCCAGCGCCACCTCCCGCGGCATCCGCCCGCCGCCACCCCAGCCGGCCGCGACCAGCAGCCCGTTGTCCACCGCCCACGGCAGATCCCGGACCACGTCGCCGAGCACGAACATGCCGACCACGGCCACCCCGGTCCGCACCGCCTCCTCGGCCAGCCGGCGACGATCCGCCGGGGCGGCCCGGTCCGCCAGCGCCCGCACGTTGTCCGGATCGGACAGCCAGCCGGCGATCGCGGCCACCGCGTCCGGCTTGAGCCGGCCGGCCGGCACCCCGAACTGTTCGGCCAGTTTGCGCAGGTGCGGCACGGTCAGCTCGTTGAACAGCTGCGCCGCGCGCGGGCCCAGATCGAGCGGCTGCGGCCACATGTCCTCGAGATGATCGGCGGCGAAGCCACCGTCGAGCGGCCAGATCAGGCCGAGCCCGGACAGTCGGGCGAGCGAGGCCCGCAGCGCGGCGTCCTCGCCCGCGACACCGATCAGCGCGCTGAGCCGCGGCAGCGTCCACCCGTCGCCCAGCGCCGCGGCGGCCTCCGCCACCTGCAGGTCGGCCCGCGACACCTGCGAGCACGCGATCCGCAGCGACTCCGGCTCCAGCATCCGTACGGCGAGCCGGGTGAGCGTGGGCGGCAGCGGTTCCATGGTGAGATCGCGCCGCATCGCCGCGAGCTCGGCCAGTTCCGGCTCGGTCAGCCCGTGCAGCCGGGTGATCAGCGCGTTGCGGGAGGTTTCGGAGACCGGCACGGCTGCGACCGTACTCGACCAGCCGTCGACCGCCGAGCAGGTCACCCGGGGGCGGGCCGGGTCGGCGTCGCATTCAGCCATTCGCGGTCGTTCACCTTGTCGTGCGCAAATTGTCGTGCGTAAGGTAGTCGCGCGTCACCCCTCCGTATCGATGACGACGAAAGACGGGGACATGTTTGGATCCACAGACGACAACCACCCGCACACCCTCGGAACCAGCCGGTGGCCGCTGTTCGCCGACGATCTGTTCCGGCTGGCGCACGACGGGCCCAAACTCCGCGTCGACCAGGACCTCATCTCGATCGGACTCGCCTGCGCCCTGCTGGCCGAGCTCGCGGTCACCAACCATCTGACCGTCGACGGTGACATCCTGGTGGTCACCGGCCGGCGTCCGCCGCCGGACGCGCTCGCCCACACGGTTCTCACCGAGATCCTCAGCCAGCCCGACCCGGCGCCGGTGCCCGACTGGTTGCGGTACCTGTCCACCCGCCCGGCGTACACGTCCGCCCAGTTCTACGCCTACGACCAGGTCGCCTGCCGGCTGGTCCGCTCCGGTGACCTCGTCGAGGTGCCCCGCAAGCGGCTGTTCGGCCCGCCCCGCAGCGGCTACGCGCCGACCGACAACAACAAGGCCTACTGGACCTGCGCCCGGCTGAACACGGTGGCCGAACGCGGCTACGAGTTCGACGCGTTCGATCAGGTGCTGGCCGGGCTCTGCCTGTCCACCGGCGTCTATCGCCGGGTGTTCAGCAGTCCCGCGCACGTCATCCAGCGCCTCGGGCACGACAGCCGCCGCATCCGGCCACCGATCCCCACCCTGCTGCGCCACCTCGACCGGCTCGTCGGCAACACCATCGCGATCAGTTCCTAAGGAGTGCTCTAATGTCCCACCACCCCACCCCGCCCCGCACACGCAACACCATCGAGCAGGCCCTCGCCGCCGGCCGCCTCGGCGTGTGGCCGGTGGTCTGCATCGTGATGGCCGCCGCCGCACCGCTGACCGTCATCGCCGGCGGCGCCACCACCGGCTGGGCGGTCACCGGCGTCATCGGCATCCCGATCGGCTACCTGTTCGTCGCGCTGGTGCTCGCGGTCTTCTCGGTCGGCTACGTCGCGATGTCACGCCAGGTGGTCAACTCCGGCGCGTTCTACACCTACGTCACCCACGGGCTGGGCCGGGTGCCCGGCGTCGGCGCGTCCGCGGTGGCCGTGCTCGCCTACAACGCCATGCAGATCGGCCTCTACGGCGGCTTCGGCAAGGTCAGCGCCGACTTCGTCGACGCGCACTTCGGCTGGTCGGCGCCCTGGTGGCTGTGGGCGCTGGCCGGGTGGGCGGTGGTCGCGCTGCTCGGCGTACGCCGCGTCGACCTCAACGGCCGGGTCCTGGCCACCCTGCTGATCGGCGAGATCGCCGTCGCGCTCGTGCTCGCCGCCGTGCACGTCACGCACCCGGCCGGCGGCCACCTCGACCTCACCGCGATCGCCCCGTCCCAGCTGTTCACCGCCGGGATCGGCGCGGTGCTGGTCACCGCGATCACCGGGTTCGTCGGCTTCGAGGGCACCGCGGTGTTCTCCGAGGAGTCCAAGGATCCGCAACGGACGGTGGCCCGGGCCACCTACATCGCGCTCGCCGTCATCGGTGTCCTCTACAGCCTGTGCGCGCTCGCCATGACCGTCGCGGTCGGCCCCGGCGCCATCGTGGCCGCCGCCACCGAGCACGGCACCGAACTGATCTTCGACCTGGCCGCGCCGTACGTACCCTCGTCTTTGCTCATCGCCGGGCATCTGCTCTTCATCACCAGCCTGTTCGCGGCGCTGCTGTCGTTCCACAACACGGCCGCCCGCTACTTCTTCGCCCTCGGCCGCGAGGGCGTGCTGCCCCGCGCCCTGGCCCGCACCAGCGTGCGCAGCCGGTCCCCGCAGATCGCGTCGATCACCCAGAGCGTGCTGGCCTGCGCGGTGCTCGCCGTCTACGCGTACGCCGGCTGGGACCCGATGATCAACCTGTTCTTCTGGATCACCGTCACCGGCGGTCTCGGCGTGCTCGTGCTCATGCTGATCACCTCGGTCGCGGTCGCCGGCTACTTCCTGCGCCCCGCCAACCGTGCCACCGTCGGCGCCGCCCGCGGACTGCTCGCCCCGGCCCTGGCCAGCGCCGCGCTCGGCTGGATCCTGGTGATCACCCTGCAGCAGTTCCACGTGCTCCTCGGCGTGGACGCGTCCTCACCCTGGCGGTGGATCTTCCCGGCCGCGTTCGGCGCCACCGCCGTGCTGGGCATGCTCTGGGCGCTCTACCTGCGCGCCGCCCGGCCCGCCGTCTACGCCGCGATCGGCGCGGGCGCCCACCACACCCTGATCGACGCCACCGCCGCCGGGGTCCGATGATGAGCCCGGCCGACACCATCCGCCGCGCCACCACCGAGGATCTCGCCACGGTCACCGACATCCTCGCCGCCGCGTTCCAGGACGGCGACCTCGCCGACTGGCTCATCCCCGACCCCGACGTGCGCCGCCGGGTCTACCCGCCGTACTTCGCCATGCTCGCCACCCACGCGCTCGCCCACGGTCAGGTCGATGTGCTCGACGAGGAGGCCTGCGCGCTCTGGTACGACCTGGGCACCGCCCCGGCCGCCCCGATCGACGACTACGACCAGCGGCTCGCCGCCATCACCGGCCCCGCCCTGCCCCGCTTCCGCGCCCTCGACCAGGCGATGTCCGCCCACCACCCCGGCCACCCGCACACCTACCTGGCATTCATCGCGGTCACTCCGGCCCGGCAGTCCCACGGCCATGGCTCGGCCCTGCTCGACCACCGCGACACCCGGCACGCCTACCTGGAAGCCACCGGACCGAGGAACCGGGCGTTGTACAACCGTCACGGCTTCCAGCCGCTCGACCCCTACCGCATCACCCCCGACGGCCCCTGCCTGCACCCGATGACGCGGACCAGAGACCCACAAACCCACTAATGGGTACGGCGACGGAAGGCCGACGATGATCACACAGCCACCGCTGATGGGTCTCCAGGAGATCCAGCAGCGGCTCGGGCTCTCCCGCCAGCGCATCCAGCAGCTGAGCGGACGCGACGGCTTTCCGTCGCCCTACCAGACCCTGGCCATGGGCCGAGTCTGGCTGGCCGACGAGATCGAAACCTGGATCCGCACCCACCGCCCCGCCCGCGCCCGCTCGACGCCACCCGACAGACAGCAGTCTCAGTTCTGTGAGGGCCGGGGCGACCGTGCGCCGAACAGCTCGAAGTAGCCCTCCCGGGCGTACTCCTCGTCCGGATCCAGATTCCGGAACGCCTCCGTCAGCGGATCCGGCGCCTCGGCGCCCCGCTCGGCAAGCAGATCCCGGACCACCGCGGCCAGCTGATCATTGGTCATGCGGGCCGCGCCGTCCGGAACCGGGCCGTCGAGCAGCCGCTTCAGAATCGCCGCCCATTGGGAGCTGACACCGTCGGCGTGCCGTGCCCGGCGGGCGGCGAGGTCACGCTCGTAGTCGAGGGTGATCAGCTGCTCCCAGTAGGGCCGGATGTGCTGGCGAACCCGCTCGTCCAGCTGAATCCTGATCTGGGGCCGGCAGGTGACGTGCTGGCCGCCCTTCTCGTACTTCCACTCACCGAGCTGGTCGAGCCGGTTCCGCAGCCGGCGTTCGAAGTCACCGCCACGGTGCGGCTCCACCTCACGAGCCAGGCCGATCGCCTCATCCTTGAGGTGATGATGGGCGTAGGGCAGGAAACGCTCGACAAGCGAGTCCAGGGCGTCGCGGTCGAGTCCGTCGCTCCTCCAGATGAAGACCCCGTGGATCTGGAAGTGGAACGCGAAGCCCCTGGCCGGCACGGTGAGCGGGGTGATCGTCCGTCGGGTGACGAGACGTCCTGGCGGCGGGGGCGGCGTCGGGGGAACGTACGGCGCCGGATCCGGCCCGCGCAAGGCGGCGATCCACCGCCGCCACAGTGCCGCGATCGCGCTGGCGAGTCGGTGCCACCAGCCGGGCCGGTCAGGGGGTTTACTGCTCTGGTCGGTCACTGCTTCCACTCCTCGATCAGTGTGGTGATCCAGTCGGGCGCGTCCGGCCGGTCCAGGTTGAACCGCAGCCGACGGCGCAGGATCGGGGCCTTCAAGGCCATCTCGTTGAGCAGGTCGGCGACCGGCTTGCGCGCGGCGACGTCGGTCTCCGCGTACTGAAGCCAGCCGAACAGCGCCGGCCAGGCCCGCCTCTTGGTGCTCTCGCCGAGCAGGGCGGCGTACCAGAGCGGGCCCAGGTCGTGGGGGAGGACGGTCCGATCCGCGAGGCCGGCCAGCAGCGCCGGAGCCTGGTTCCACCGGTCGCCGGCCGGGACGGTCGCCATCCGGACCAGCGCCCGGGCGGCGTGCCGGGTGACCAGGCGAGGTTCGACGTCGTCCCGGATCCACTCCGCCAGTGCGCCCACCACCAGTCCGGCATGGCCGGCTCGCAGCAGTTGCCGGACCGCCTCGGCGATGGTCCAGCTCCGCAACTGCGTGCGGTCGCCCGCGATGACCCGGAGATCGGCCAGGTTCCACCGAGGATCGCCCTGGTGCAGCCCGCTGGCATAGGCCGACGCCGCGGTGTCGTGCCGGGCCTTCGTCGCCACCGATACCCAGCGGTGCACCGCGCGCAGCACCCGTTCGCGCAGCGCCGGGACCGAACTGAGGATGACGACCAGTTGGGCGGCGGCCCGCCGCCGATGGACCCGACGGGAACCGGCCCACTCATTGATGACCGAGGCGAACACCTCGTCGAAGTCGGCCAGGGCCAGTTTGGTGACCGCCAGGACCGCGGTGGACACGAACTCCCTGCGGTCGACCAGCTGGTTCAGCCAGGCGACCAGGGCCGGACGGGTGTGATCGAACTCGTGCCAGGCGACGTCGAAGATCGCCGCGACCAGCGCGTCGTCGAGCCGGGCGGCCCGCCCGGGCTCCCGGCCGAGCAGCGCTCTGGTCGAGTGCTCCAGCGCGGTGCGGCCGAGCTCGGCCCAGCCCGACTCCGCGTCGAGCTCGGACAACAGCAGGCCGGTGGCGGTGAAGACCTGTCCGATCGGCTGGCCGACCGACGCGGCGTACGCGATGCGGAACGCCCGGCGATGCTGCCGCAGGCGCCGCCGGCCGGCCGGGCTCTCGTCACCGGTCACCTCGAGGTAGCCGCGCGCCTCCGCCCGTACCTTCGTGGTGTTGTGGCCCGAAAGGAAGGCATCCACCGCGCCCACCGGCAGCGACAACACCTGCGGGACGAGTGGGACGACCTCGGCGGGACGGTCCGGAAGGTGGTCTCCGGCGCCGATTACGTGCAGGTATTCCGGCAGGTCGGCGCGGCCGGGATCGGCCAGCCGGGCGTGTTCCCGGAACACGTCGCGCGGTGCGGGCGCGACGTGCTCGATCTCGCCGTCGACGCAGGCTCCGGTCCGCCCGGCCCGATCCCGGATCAGCACCAGCTTCGACCCGGCCTTGCGCACCCGCCCGTCCAGCAGGCGGGTGATCACCGCGGGATCCTCGTCCCGGATGTGCATCACGTAGCCCTGCCGCGCGGGCAACTCCGACTCCTCGTGGACGGCGTCGGCCACGCTCTGATCCGGCGGAATGTGGATCTCGGTGATGGCCCCGGCCGGGAACCGTCGCAGCAGCACCCGGCAGGCCGTGGTGAACCGGCCGGTCTCCGGAGCGCCGGTCAGGCAGACGGTCGTCCGGTCGGCGAGCAGCCGGTGCAGGGCCTCCTCGACGCCGGTCGGCGCGTAGCAGTGCGCGACGATGCCGACCGCGGCGGGCGGCGTGAGGATCGGGCGCTTGGTGAGCGCGAGATTGAACTGGTTGTTGCCGTTGCCGTACATCGACGAGCCATTGGCGGTGATGCCCGTGAAGATCTGCCCGGCCAGTCGTAGCCCGAGCATCTGTTCCAGGAACTCACGGCTCATCCGGAATTCGTCCGGAGCAACCTCCCGCTCCTCGAATTCGGATTTGCTCTCGGGCTCTTCGGCGCTCTCCGGGATGGCCTCAGGATCACTTTCGGGCTCGTCGGGCTCTTCCGTCGTGGTCTCGGGCGGCGGCTCCTCAGGATCCGGTAGCCGCTCGTCGTCGCTCATCGGGCACCCCGGTAGTGCTGGGTGTTGCCGTTGCCGAACATTGCCGGGCCGCTGGTGTGGATATCACTGAACATCTGCGTCGGCGGTTGTTCCGGGGGACCGGCCGGGTGAATGGGCGGCGGCTCCCGGCCGGGCCCGGCCGCACTCTCCTGAGCCGCGTTCTCGTGCGGGACATAGAGCCAGGCGATCTGCGCGAAGTCCTTGTCCGGCAGTTCCGCCAGCACCTTCTGGAACAGGTCAGGCCGCAGATCCTGGTAGTGGCAGACCACATCCGTATAGATCGGATCGGAAACGATCAGCGCCACGTTGGCCTGCGGAAAACGCCGCTTCAGGGCATCCTTCAGCACCGGCGAGTCGATGAGCCGGCAGACCGTGACCACCGCCTCGCCGGGAAAGCCGTTGGCCCCGTCGAGGTGCACCAGCCCCTGGTGCACGGCGACCCGCAGCCGGATTCGCCCCTCCGGGCTGCGGCCCAGGTTGTACTGGCGCAGATGACGGTCGAGAGTGGGCGTCAGGTTGCCGACCAGCGCCCGCTCGCCGGCGTCCGGCGGAAGGATCGCCAACTCGCCGTCGCCGGTCTGTTGCTGCAGCCAGGCGGGCCGCTCGATGCCGAGCTCGGCCGCGGCCTCGTCCATGATGCGGCGGAAATCCTGCTGGACACGGAACTGCAGCGGGTTGTTGCGGCGGCTGTAGCTCTCCATGTCGACCGAGATGAGGACCCGGCGCCGCGGGTCACTGAATTCAGGCACTGGGACGCACCCTCCGGTAGAGGTATCGGACCCCGATATCCCATCGGCCCAGCCCGCCGGAAATCTCATAAAAATATGGATTGTCGATTTTCTGGCATCGACACGCGCCACTTGAAGTTGCCGAAAGTAATGGAGATGATGCTGTGCGTGTCCGTAACTCGGTGGGTCAGCGGGAGTTCCGGAGTGCAGGACGGGCCCTGGTCGGCTCGCACACTGGTCGGCCGGCTCGCGCCCGCGGCCCGGGCCGCCCTGCTGCGGGCGGGTGTCCGGCGCACGTACCGCAGCGGCGATGTGCTGATGCACGAGGGTCTGCTGGAGACACATGTGGTCGTGCTGGAGAACGCGCTGGCCAAGGTGACCGCGTTGTTGCCGAAAGGCCGCCACGCCCTGATCGCGATCCGGGTCTCCGGCGACTTGGTCGGCGAGATGTCCGCCCTGAACAATCTGCCCCGCTCGGCGACGGTGACCGCCTGCCGCCCCTCGACGATCCGCATGATCGGCCGCGACAGCTTCCGCACGTTCCTTCGCGACCACGCCGACGCGGCGATCGAGGTGGCAGGCATGGTCGCCGAACGGCTACGCGCCGCCAACCGCCGCCGGGTCGACTTCGCGTCCTACCCGGCCAAAGTACGGATAGCGCGGGCGCTCGCCGAGATCGGCGCCAGCCACGGCCATCGCACCCCCGAGGGCATCGCCGTCGACCTCGAGATCACCCAGTCCGAGTTGGCGACGCTGTGCGGCACCGCGGACATCACCGTGCACAAGGCCCTGCACGACCTACGCGAGGCCAAACTGATCGACACCCTCTACCGAGGCTTCATCATCCGCGACCCCGAAGCCTTACGGACAACAGCAAAACTCACCCCGCAGTGACCCCACCGGAGGCCTCCAGATCGCCGCGATGGTTTGCTCAGGCGAACAACCTGTACGCCTGGGTGCGGCTGGTTCAGCAGCACTCACGCCCGATCTGAGGTGCGAGCTGATGAGCTACCGCATCCGCGTCGACCGAGGCTAGCCCTGTCCGGCTTGGCGATCTGTAAGCGGGCGGATCGTGAGCGCTCAGGAGCAGTCGGGTGTCGCGGCCATGCAGGCTGCGTGGTGTGAGCACCGCGACTGGGCACGGAGCACCGTGAACCCGGAGACGTCCCGCGGTGTTCAGATAGGCAGGTGTCAACCGATGCGCCCGGGCATAGGGGCGACATCAATCGACGAACATAGCCATACTCGCTGTGGAGCCGCGACGGGGGAGCGCCGATGGGGGAATTTGCCGACCAGCTGTCGGTGCTGTCCGTGCGCGCAGATTCACCTGATGGCAGGATCACCGGCTCGGTCGAGAGCCCGCCGCGGGCGAGCGTCCGGTTTCGCGACGGCGCCTACCGCGGGTACTCCGATGGTGAACTCGGGCATCAGTTGGGCCAGCTCGCCGCGTTGCTGTTCGCCCGCTATCGGCGTGAGTACGACGAGATCCTGGCGGCCTACCGTGACCTACCGGCGGGTTCCGATGCTGTGCAGTACACGACGCCTCAGGAGATCACGTTCCGCGAACGTCAGGCAGCGCTGACGGTGCACGGCCGGTCGACTCGAGGCCGGTTGGAGGTCGACACTCGTGCGCTGGTGCGCTGGGAGGTGCGCGTCGCCGCCGGTACGGTGTCAACGCTGTCCGAAGCGGAGTTTCTGACCGAGGCGGAAAGTGTGATCGTCGACGTCCTGCGCGACTGGCGGAGTCAGACGATCCTGCTTACCCACGAGATCTACGGCATTGGCGTCCCGAAGTGGCTGACGGATGCACGGCTCGGTCAGCGATGACAATCGGGCAGCCCGGGATCAGCCACAAACGACGAGGAGCGCACGTGACCGATCCGGAGCAGAAGCGGATGCAGCCAGGGCACTGGTTGCTCATCAGCATCGTCGCGCTGCTGGTCGTGGGCGCTGCCGCCGTTACGGTGTTCCGTCGTGATCAAGATCCAGATCGCCGCGCCGGTGGTGTCACCACGGCACCGTCGATGAGCAGGGCGGTGACGCCGGTTTGTGTCCCGAAAGTGGCCGAGACGGGCCAGAGCGTCCAGGAAGGCCTGGTCAGCTTCGGCATCGTCGTCACCAGTGACTGCCCCCTAGCCGCGGTCGGCAGCACGCTGGACGTCGTCGCGATCGGCAGAGACGGCGCGGAGCTGACCGGTGATCAGGCGTCTGCCAGCATCCCGCTGCCGGCGGTGCTGCCCGGACAGCGTGTCGGACTGGGTGGCGAATTGTTGGTGGACTTTGCTGCGCAGGTCAAGAGCATTCGCGTTCGTGTCCTGGACACTCAGAACGTGTCCGTGTCCGTGTTCTCGTCATGGCCGACGGTGCAGGTCACCGGAATCCGTCACCACGGTCCGGACTCGTCCGGCTATACCCAGGTGACCGGCACTCTGGTCACGGACCCGAATACAGCGAAGTTGTGCAATCCGCGGTACTTCCTTCTACTGCGTGACCGTTCCGGTGCGCTGATCTACGGCGTGGAGACGACGAAGAGCGGACCGTCATTCGACGAACGGCTACCGTCCGGGGTCGACTGGTCCAAGGGGGAGATCTTCGTGGGGATGGGCGTCCCGAAGCTCGGCCCGGTCAACACACAGCAGCTGACATGCCAGGGATGAGCCGAAGGGAACAATCATGACGGAGACCGGATGGCGGCTCGCGGCCGATCTGTCGGAGCTCAGGATGGTCGGCCAGGTTGATCTGCCGGCTCTGTCCTACACCTACTCGGCGCTCAACAACATGATCGACGACACTGCCGGTGCCGACGCCGCCGCGTTCTCGTGGTCGGCCGGGGGCTGGAGCCAGGCGTACGAGCCGTGGGCTGAATTGCGGAACTCGTTCCAGGAGTTGCTCGGTAAGACGTCCGAGAACATGGACATCGCCGGAGGCGCCGTGCTGCGCATCGTGGACCACTACGCCGCCGCCGACGATGAGGCGGCGGCCGCGCTGCGGTCGGCCTGGCAGAACGGTCCTCCGGCAACGCTGAACGGGGAGTACATCGTCCCGGGCGAGCATCCGGAAGTCCGATACCGGACCTGAGTAAACGGGCAACCACGGGGGCGCTATGACGGACTATCAGTACCACAGCATGGACGACCTGCGGCGACTTGGCGAGAAGATCCGCGACAAAGCCATCAAGGTGACGCTTCACCAGCAGGAGTCGTACGAGCAAGCGCAGCGGGAGGCCAACAACGATGCGACCCGCCACGAGACCGGCCAACCGACCCGATCGCAGAATTATCATCCGTCGGCGGACGGCAGGGCGGACGACGACGGAAACCTGAGCGCGTACGTCCATGACGCCTACTCAGCGATTCCGCAACTGTTCACGCAGTTCGGTGTTCCGGACCCCGCCGCGATGCAGCCTTCCGTCGACACGCTGTATCAGACCGCGGTCACCTTGCAACCCTCGCTCTCGGTCAAAGCCAACGGCGCCGACATCACCACGCCCATGCTGGTCAGTGGGGCGCCCGCAGTCGCGCCGGTGAAAGATTGTACCGACATCATGGAGATCCACCTCAAAAGCTGGAAAGGCCTAGCTGCCAACGCCTTCGACCTCTACTTCAAGCAACTGGAGTCGGCGTCTGTCCTGCAACATCAGATCGCCATCGATCTGGCGAACGGGCTGGAAGCGATGGCGGCCATTCGAAGGAGCATGCTGACCGACGTCTGGACGATCGGCACCGTGACCTACAAGGCCCTTGACGAGCTCGACGGCTGGTGTAGCCATTCGGCAAAAGAGGTGGCCCGCCTGACCATCGTCGGCGCCCTCGCGGCGGTTGCCTACGCGGCCACCGACGGTGTGGCCGCCGTCCTGGTGGAGACGGTGCAGAGCGCGGCGACGATCATGAGTTCGATGGCCACCATCAACCAGCCGGCGGAACAAAACATCGAGGGCGCCACGGTGCCTCCGATCCTCGACGGCATGGCCACCGCTCTCAACCGGGTACGCGCCGCTACCGAAGAGCAAGAACGCGTAGTGGCGCAAGCGATGGCCACAGTATCCGCGAGCTTGGAGCAGAAACGAAAGCGCGCCCTGATTCGCGCACCTTACGAACTCACCACCGCTGCGAGCCTTCCGGTAGCCGCCCTCCAGCCGGGCAGTCGCTTCGCTTTCTACGATGACTAGCGTTCGTTTCCGCCAAGGCTCCGGAGGCCTTGCCGCGGTTCTGGCGAGGGCCGGGTGAACCGCGATCGATCAGCCGGAGACGGTCGGTGTCAGGCTGGCCGATTTCGGGTCGTGTACTGCGATGCCAGCCGTGCGGAAGAAGGCCAGCAGCGTCGTGCCGAGTGCATCGACCTTGTCGTCCTCGACGAAGGCCATGCCGTAGTCCGCAATGCAGGCGGCGACGCCCAAGGCGACATTCCGGATGGAACAGTCTTCTCTCAAATTAGGCTCGGCTCCGGTTCGCATGGCGTCCGATCCGCTCAGTCAGGCGCCGCGCTTGCGGAGCAGGCGGGTGACGCTGCGGAAACGGATGGCCTCCGAGCTGCCGGGGGAGTGGTACTCGACATGACCGATCGCCCCGCGCCGGAACTCGACCACCGGCACACCCGCGCGGATCTGCGACGCACGCACCAGCGACTCGGCCTCCGATTCACGTAGCCAGCAGACGAAGCGCGCACCGCCCGCCGAGGGCCGCTCCAGCAACGCATTGGCGCGGTACTTGATCGCGTCGGGTGAGCCGTCCGAGTAGTACCGGACCCACCCGGTGACCTTGCCGTTCTCGCGGATCGGGGCGTCGATCTTCGTCTGGTAGGCGCGTAGCGCCGCCTCGGCCTCACCCGGCCTCACCCAGGCGACGCTGCGGAATCCGTCGGGAACGGGCACGTAGCGAGAGGCGCCGGCCGTGGCGGCCTCGACCTCCTCCGCGGAGAAGGTCGGTTCGGTCTGCCGAGGCAGTTGCTCCGGCTGCGTGACAGTGGCCGTGGGCGCCGGAAGCGGCTCGGCGACAGCCGCAACAATCGGCTCCGCAGGCGCAGGCGCAGGCGCAGGCGCAGGCGCAGGCGCAGGCGCAGGCGCAGGCGCAGGCGCAGGCGCAGGCGTGGCGTCGGCCTCGGGCACCGGCGGCGTTGAGGGCTCAGGTTCGGACACCACCACTTCAGGCGCCGCGACCCCACCCAGTTCTTCGATGCGCCGCCACAGCGGCGCCATCGCGGCCTCCGGATTACGGCTGAACGCGCTTCCCCGAATCCGGACGAACACGCAATTGCCGACCCGCTCCAGCAATGCCTGCCGCCGGATGTCCTCTTCCCACTTCTCCGGCCCGTGATAGGCATCGCCGTCGCACTCCACGGCCAGCCGACGACCATCGGCCATGGGCAGCACGAAGTCGATCCGATAGCTGCCGATCTTGAACTGGGGAAGCGGCCGCAGATCCCGCAACAGCATCCGCTTGAGAACCGCGCGCTCGAAGTCGCTGTCGCAGCGCTTCTCCAGCTCCTCGTACGCTTCCGTGGCCGAACCGACGTTCTGGCAATAGGTCAGCAGCTTGCCGCGGGCGTCGTCAGCGGGAACGTCGTTCGCCTGGAACGAGTGGAACACCCACAGTTGGTCGCGCGCCCGGGACGCCGCGACGTTGACCCGGCGGTGAAAGTCGCGCTTGGTGAACGGCGCGATCCGCTCGTGCGCCGAGGCGACCAGCGACAGCAGCACCACGTCTCGTTCGTCGCCCTGGAACGTGTACGAGTCGCCGACCCGCAGCCGCCGGCGTTCCATCTCATCGAGACCGATCCGCTCCTGCAACTGCTGCAGCAGATACATACCCTGGTCACTGGTGCTCAGCAGGCTGATCACGCCGAGCGACTTGCCCTCATACGCCGGGTCGGCCACGATCGCCGCCACCCGTTCCACGAGCAGGCGCGCCTCCTCGACGTTGACATCACCGAACGAGTCCACCGCCTGCCGGACACCGGCCGGGACGTGAACCGTGCGGACCGGCGCACCGATCCCGGCCGGACGATCCGTACGCAAAGGCTCGATCTTGTGGTCGTAGTAGTTGGCGCTGGAGAACTCGATGATCTGCGGGACGCAACGGAAATGCTCGGTCAGCAGAATCCGGTCGGAGCGGCGCACCGCGTGGTCGTAGAGGCTGCCCTCCGGATCGAACTGGTTCGCCGACGGCACGTCGTCGAGGTGCGCCTGGATGAGCCCCTGCACGTCGCCGACGAAGGTGAGCTGCGGGCCGATCTGCTGGTCGTCGCCGACGACCACGGCACGTTCGGCGAGCGCGAGCACCGGCAGCGAGAACATGTCGGCCTGCGACGCCTCGTCGACGATGATGACGTCGAAACGGGCGCCGCCGGCGAACTGTTCGACCGCCCGGTCGATCGACATGACCCAGACCGGCACCGCCTCGACCGCGGCAGCCATCTGCCGCTGCGCCTCCGCCTGCCAGTGGGACGCCTTCTTGCCCGTACCCTTGCCGATCTTGCGCAGCGAGGTGGCCCAGTCGGCGAGCGCGGCCCGCTTGCGGTCGTCGAGCGCCTGGGACACCGCCAGCCAGGCCGACGCGACCACGAGCTCACGGGTCAGGTTGCGGATGCTGCCGCGGGTGCGTTCCACCCGGCGGCTCAGCGTCTCCGCGTCGAGGTCGCCGATGACCTCGTCGAACCAGGTCTGCGCCTGCCGCCACCGCCAGCGCAGCAGGCAGTCCGAGCCGGTGCCCTGCAATGCGGCCGCCTTGCCGGCATCGATCTCGCTCGCCCACTGCGGTGCGAGCGCCGCGAGGCGAGCGGCCAGCCCGGCATAGGTGGTCGCCTCCGGACGTAGCGCTGCCAGCCGCCGGATCTCGGCACACGTGTCGTCCCAGCCGGTGAGCTGCGGTTCCTGCCACTGCAGGTCGAGGATGCGCCACAGATCACTGGCCTCGGGATGCGACATCCCCTGCTGCAGGCGCGCGGTCACGGTGTTCTGGGCGGCGGTCACCTGGTCGTACTCAAAAAGGTTTGTGGCTCTGGCCAGTAGTTCCGCCGCAGGCTGCAGCGTGGCCGAGTCGGCCCGCGGCTCCAGCTGCGGAATCGCCTGGCGCAGTGCCGCATACAGATCGGGCCACTCGTCGTGGTCCCAGCGGACCGCGACCCGGGCCTGCTCGATGAGCCCGCTGACCCACATCTCCGGCGCGCCCTGCACCTCGGCGGCCGGGATCGCCAGCCACTGTGCCCAGTCGGTCCACCGGCCGGCGAGCTGACTGCGCACCTGCATTCGCGTGACATGGGCGCTGACGAGGTCGACGTCCTCGACGGTGCGCAGCGGTTCGCCATCGACGAGGCACTCCGCGACCAGTTTCGCGAGGCCGCTCTGGAACAGCCGGCTGATGCTCTTGCCGGCCGCGAAGCGCTGCCGCGCCTCGGCCAGCTCGGCCTGCAACTGGCGCGGCTGGGCCGCGTACCCATCGGAAACCGTGACCGCGTGCCCGCCGAGCGCGAATGTCAGCTCCGCGAGTTGGGCGATCGCTGCCTGGCAGGCGACGACATGCTGGTTCCACAGCTGCTGCCACTGCGGGTCGGCCAGTTGCCGGCCGAGGCGATCCACCCAGGCGCCTTCACGCCGGCGCAGCAGGCCGATCGCGTCGTTGAGCCGCCGGGTGAGCTCCGCGAATCCCTCGGGCCCGAACTGGCGGACCGCCTCCAGGTGCACGCCGGCGTCGGAGACCTCGGTGAGGCCCGCGGCGAGTGTGGCGAGGCGCTGCCGGGCGACGCGAACGGCGTCGCTCTGCGGCAGGTCCGCATGCACCGGCAGATGGCGCAGGCTCTGCACCCGATCATGCCGGCTCAGGGTGCCGGCCAGCCGCAGCAGCACCGCGAACTCGTCGGCGGCCAGCGGCGCGGCCTGGTCCTCCCGGACCGGGTCCGGGAGGTCACCGAAGGCCTCCTCGCGAGCTGCGAGCCACTCACCCACGTCAGGCGCGTTCAGCAAGGCGTCATTTATGCGGTACGTACGGGCGTCGCTCTCCGCAATCGATCGCAGTGCGCCGAGGGCCCGGCCGAGTTCGCGTTCCGACTCCTCGATCTGCGCGGTCAGCGTGGTGATCAGGCTCTGCTCGCGCCGCTGGTCGAGAGTGGCGGCCCGGTCGGAAAGCTCCCGTGCGGCCAGCTGGAGCTGAACGAGCTGGTCGGCGGAGCGGCCCAGCACCGCCAGGCACAGCGACTTGACCTCGTCGGGCAGGCCGTCGCGCAGCACTCGCAGCGGGTCCTCCTTCTGCGCCACGACCAGCACCCGCTTGCCGTTGGCCATCAGGTGGCAGATCAGGTTGCGGATGGTGTGCGTCTTGCCGGTGCCGGGCGGCCCCTGGACGGCGACGTTGCGGTTGCCGGCCAGCCGTCGGGCGATCGATTCCTGCGCCTCGTTGGTGGGCAGCGGCATCAGCAGCCGGCCACCGACCGAGCCCCATCGCTGCGGGTCCTCGCCGGGCATCCGCAGCCGGCTCGGCTCGTGGGCGAGGATGGAGGCGAGCGCACCCACCCCCGCGGTGTTGCCGTCGATCAGCCGGTCGCGGAAGTTCTCCAAGAACCGGCGCAGCATCCGCTGCTTGGGCCGGACGAACAGCACACCGGTGTCATGGATGTGCGGCTCGCTGATCGACGGGCCGGTCGCCTCCCGCAACAGCGGTTCGTGGCCGAGCCGCCGCAGCGCCCGCTCCAGCAGCTCTCGCCGTTCCAGCCGGTCCCAGAGGTCGACCGTGACCAGGCCGTTGTCGCCCAGGGCGAGCAGTTGACGCAGGTGCTGATCGTCGAGGCCGGAGAGCGCGTCCATCTGCAGGCGGCCCGGTCCCTGCGGGGAGACGCTGACCATGCCCTTGTCGGGGTGGTACTCCACGGCCACCGGTGTCGCGACCAGCGGATACCGCACCTGATGGCCGGCGACATCCAGGTGCACGATGCCGTGGCCCCACACGAGTTCCTCGGTGGCGGCGTTCATGTCGAGCCGGCTGCGCATCTCGTTGAGCCGGGCGTACAGGTCCCGGGTCGCGATCACCTGGCGCATCTGTTCCGCCCACGGTTGCCAGTGAGTGGAGATCCAGGCCGTCACTTCCGCGGCCAGCTGCCGAGTCTGTTCCGGGTCGGTGCCCGGTGGCACCTGGAACTCGGGTTCCCGGTCGGGCGTCAGCGGGCCGTCCAGCAGCTGCGCGATCCGGGCCGGCGCGACCGGCGTCGCCAGCTTCGGCATCGGTGGCCGAGTGACCCGCAACCAGCTGGTCTCCTCGCCGCCGGGCCCGAGCTGGAGGTGATTGCCCAGCTCAGGCAGTCGATGCTCCCAGATGGTCGCGCCGGTCGGCACGGTCCGGGCGGGGCGTTCCATCTGGGCACGGACGGCCAGCAGATATTCGGTCAAGGCCGCGGCCCGCGTACGGATGGTCGCGGGCGCATCCTCGTCGAAGAGCAGCGAGGTCATGTGCCTGTGTACTCCTTTGCCGGACCGGTCGTGCCGCTTGCCGAGGCTATCGCGGTCATCGTCGAAGGGCGGGGCACCGGCCGGGGACGTTCGGACGGTCCTTGCTGCCCGGTCGTCCGGATATCCGGTCAGGACCGGATCATCGCCCCGTTCAGGGTGTTGACGAGCTCGTCGTAACCGCGCTCACAGCGGTTGAAAGCTGGCTGTGGGGCTGTCTACGCGGCGTTGACGTCTTCCTCGCCGGCAGTCACCTCGTCGAGGAGGTCATCGATCTCGACCGCCGTCGCGTCCATGACTGGGTCGGGGCCCTCGGCATCGGCCACCGACGTCCGCGCGGCGATCCATTTCTCCCAGGACAGGCCGTGCTTTTCCGCCAGGTAGCGGGCTCGGTAGAGCCGCGTCGCGTCGTCGATGGCCGAGTGGAGCATGTTGAAGCTCAGCCCGGCAGCGAGAATGCCGCCGGCGATCGGCACGATCTGGGCGAGCTTTGCCTTGGTCAGCTTGAAACCGAGCAGCTTGAAGATCTGCGTGAGCACCTGGACGAGCGGTGCTTTGCCCAGCTGGTCCCAGGTCGCGCGGCGCATCATCTGCTGGGTGAGGCGCGACAGGCTGGCCAGAGCGGCCGTCTTGCTCGCCGACGTCGACGCCATGCTGTAGTTCAGGACGCTCATCAGGAACAGCTCCTCGCCGGGCTCCTGCGGGTCGTAGCCGTAGTGGACGGCGACCTCCGCCACCGCCCGCCCGAGCAGTGCCAGCGAGGCCGCCGCGTCGGACGCCACCGCCAGCAGGGCGATTCCGGCCGTCGTGCCACCACTGACCGTCGTGCTGACTGTCGCCCCGGTGATCAGAACCGAGGCGACGCTGGACTCGAGGACCCCGAGGAGCGGGATGGTCAACGCCGGCCGGCCCTTGTCGAGCTCCTTGAGGTCAAGCGACCCGAAGGGCGACTCGGGATCCAGTTCCGGGTGCTTGTGGCGCAATTTCTCCACGCGCTTGTCCAGCGATGCTGAACGCACCGCGGGCAGGAAGACAGCCTTGAAACTGCCCTCCAACGCCTTGCCGATCGTCTCGTCGCCGACCTCCAGCGCCCGGCCCGCGCCGGGAATTCTGCGGAGCTGCTCGCCGGCGCGCTTGGTGACAAGAGCAACCTTGCCGGCCACGCGTGTCGGCAAGGCGTTCCGGCGCTTCCGCTCGCCGTCCAGCAAATCGGCCCAGGCCCGGGTCTCGTATTCGGACATGTCCTCCCGCATCAATCTTCCTTCCGTTTGCCCAGTCGCTCGCGGGCGACTTTCAGGCAGGCCTGCAGGGTCTCCAGGGGTACGCGCATCGCGCTGGACAGCACGTGATCGGGGCTCGTCTCGCCGCGTTCCGCCAGGTCGTCACGGATGGCGAGCAGGCCGCGGTGGTAGGCGTCGCCGTCCGGCGGAAGCTCGGCGAGGCGGTTCTCGGCGTACTGCCGCACCATGATCCGGTGCCCGCCGACGTGAAGCACCTCGTTGAACTCGTCGGTCATGTCGCCGAGGTGCCGATTCGCCCGGCGCAGAGTCTCGGAGGTGATGCCCGCCGGCACCGGGCCGGTCAGCTCGATGACGAGCCGCCGCGGGCCCGCCGGGTAGATCTCCGACTCGGAGCTGTCCCATTCGCCGACCACGTGCAGATCTGCGGAGCGTCGTTCGAGGTAGGTGTACTTGTTCACCCCGGGATCCCGGCGACGTCGGTGACCTTGACGCTGATCTTGGTCGTGCTGCTCTTGGTGCTCAGCGAGATCTCGTCCTGGTCGTACTTGGTACCGGTCAGCTCGAACGTGCCGACGATCGGGCCGCTCTCATCCCCGATGACCTGGTAGGTGACCTCCCAGGTGTCGTCCTCGGACAGCGTCGGGCCGTCGTAGCCGACCTCCACCTTGATCCGGACGTTGCATCCGGCCGAGCCGAAGCACTGCTTCTTGGTGATTTTCGGCGTCAACGTGAGATCCGAGACGGCGAGCGTCGGCCCGGGCGCCGCCGTGGTCTCGGCGGGCTCGGGGTCCGCCTGGTTCGCTGCCTGCTCGAGATCCCAGGCGCTTGCGGTGGCCGGGGCGGCGGCTTCCGGCTTGCTGCGGTGAGTGATCGCCAGCGTGCCCAGGACGGTGAGCGCGATCAGGATGACCGCGCCGGCGCCGACGGTGGTGATCAGCCAGGCGGTGCTCCGGCTCTTCGGCATCTCGGGAGCGGTCATCGCAGGGCCACCTTCACGCCGCCGGAGAACATCGAGTCGTGCAGGTCGAGCTCGGTCAGCTTGGTCCCCTTGGGAACGTCGAAGACGAGCTTGCCCTTGACCGTGTTCCCGGGGTTGATCTCCTGGAACAGGATCTGGTTGTCCCCGTTCGCGTACATCGCCGCGGCGGAGTCGACCGAGTACTCGACCTTCTTGGCGTCGTACGCCTTCTGCTCGGAGTCGAGGAAGGTCTGCGCCTCCTTGCCGATGTTCTTGATCGTCAGGTCGATCAGGCAGAACTGCCCCTGAGCCTTCTGGTTGAGAAAGTCGGAGCCGACCTTGGTGGCGCCGCACTTGACCCCGGTGACGGTGAACTGAAACTTCCCGTCCTTGGCCGCCTGGCCGAGCCCCGGCGTCTCGTCCTTCTTCTCCGCCTTCTCGGTCTTCGTGGCCGCACCAGTCGTAGTCGCGACGTCAGCGGCTTCGGTGGGGGCGGTGTCGTCCCCGCCGGAGGCAATCGCGCTGCCGCAAGCGATCAGCGTCAGCCCGACAAACCCGCCGACGATCCATGGCCACTTGCTCTTCTTCTTGGGAGTCGGGGCAGGAGGGAAGGGCTGCTGGGGAAAGGCCATGGGAGTGCTCCATCAAATTCTAAGGGGTAGGCGTGCACAGACTGTCGCTGTGACTCCCCCACTGTAGCAGAGAATAAGTTGGCGATGTCAACACATTAAACGTCGTTGCTGTTAACGCCTGGCGGGACCCCTGCCCGCCTTCCATTCGGCGATCACGGGATGTCGGGCCGTGATCTTGTGTGATAGACGTACGCAGATGCGGGCTTATGCGGGCGTGACCGACGGAGATTGGTATCGATTCCTGGCGGCGCGCCCGGAACTCGACGAGGTCAACTTCTGGCGCCCGGCGGGAGGCCGCGCCTTCCGGGCGCTGGCAGTCGGTGAACCGTTCTTCTTCAAGACCCATTTCCCGGAGAACCGCGTGGTCGGGGGCGGATTCTTCAGCGGTTTTGCCGCCCTGCGACTCTCCGAGGCGTGGGAGCTGTTCGGTGAGGCCAACGGTGTCGAAAGCATCGACCGCATGCGAGGCCGTATCGGCCGGTACCGGCGCGCACCGATCGGGCTGGCGGAGGATCCGGAGATCGGCTGTGTCTTCATCCGGGACACACGGTTCTTTCCCGCCAGCGAGACGGCAGATGCGCCGCCGAACTTCGCCTCCAACATCGTGCAGGGCAAGGGCTATGACCTGTCCGACGACGTGGAGAGCGGCTACTTCCGTGACCTGCTGGAACGCCTCGTTGGTTCTGTCGCCGAGTCCTTGGACTTGACGCAGTCCTGGCATCGGCCTGGTCCCGTTTACGGCGATCCGCGCCTGGTGCCACAGCGGATGGGCCAGCAGTCCTTCAAGGCGGTCGTCCTCAACGCGTACCGCGGGCGCTGCGCCATTACTGGTGACCGGATTCGGCCGGTTCTCCAGGCGGCCCACATCCGACCGTTGCCGGCCGGTGGCGAGCACCGGCTGGACAACGGCCTGCTTCTGCGGTCAGACATGCACACCCTGTATGACAAGGGTTACCTCGGCATCGACCCGCAACACCGCCTTCTGGTGAGTCCGCGTTTGCGTGCCGAGTTCGGCAACGGCGAAGCGCTCTATGCCCGCGTAGGTGAGCCGATCGCCGTTCCGGAGCAACGAGTCGACCGGCCCAACCGCGAGTTCCTGGAGTGGCATTTGGCGACGGTCTACAGGGCGGTGTGACGGCTCAACCCGAGATCTTGGCGGGCAGCAGGTACTCCTCGATCTGGTAGGCCAGGTGCAGTGGCCACGGGAGAATCGTGGCATCGCGGACGTAAGGCGCGCCGTTGCGGAGGTCATGGGCCAGCGCCGCCCAGTGCTCCGGCCGGTCACCGTCCTGGAGGCCGGCCACGAACAGCTCCACGAACTGGGCGTTCCAGACGTTGCCCTGAGGCCGCGGCGCCGTCGGCTTTCCCTGATGTTCGCCGGCGATGACCTTCGACGCGCCCTTGAGCGCGCTGGTTTGGGTGACCGGCTTCCCGGTGGTACTGCCGTAGAGCCGATCGACGAGGTAGCGCCACAGACCGCCGGGTTGTCCGGTGTCGTTTCCGGCCACGCCGTAGCACTCCGGTGTCTCACCGCCCTCGACGGTCCGTACCCGGACATGACGCAGGCCCAACAGCTCCTTCATGGGAACCTTCGTGGTGCCGAACACCAAGCTGTCGAGCTCCAGTTGGCGGTTCGTGAGCGCCTTCCACGGGCCGCGCAGGTTCTGTGCCTGGGTCAGCAGGAGTGTGTCCGGGAAGCTCGCGATGACTTCGTCGATCGTGTCCTTGACGAACCGCACCGTCTCGTCCGCCCCATATTTGAGGTCGACGTTGACGTACGTCCGGCCGATCTCGATGAGCCCGGTGTGCAGGGGCTGCCAGGGCACCTTGGGCGCACGGATCTGCACCTGGCAGCCGGTCGGGTCGACCAGCACGGCGATCGGCACCTGCCGTTGTACACCCCAGGTCCGGCCCTTGTTCTGGCGGATCATCCAGAGCGCAAGTAGGGCGGGGCGCTGTTCCAGAGTGCCGGTCGCCGGCTCCGGAAGGGGCGTAGGACGCACGCCGAGCTGACGGAACAGCTCGTCGACCGCGGCGCTGCAACGCTCGCGGTCGGCTCCGGAGCCCGCACTCCAGGGATCTGTGACCGGAGTGACGAACTGACTCAGCCGCCCGGTCAGAAGCAGACCGTGCCGAATGGCGAACTTCGGATCCGCCCGCCGGTTGGAGCCGTCGTACTCGTCCTGGCCGCCGATCTCCACCAGGGCGACAGTCGGTTCCTTGGCCGGGCGAAGCTGCTCCGCGATGAGGTCGGCCCGGTCTTGTACGGCCTGCGGTTGGCTACGCCCGGCTCGATCCAGGTCGGCCCGGATGGCGCCGTTCGGGACCCTGCGAACGGTGACGGTCAACGCGCCGGTCACCGTGACCGAGTCCGCCCCGTTCAATTCCTGTGCTGCCGGCAACGCGGCGCCCAGCCGGTAGCTGAGCCGATCGAGTGCGTACTGGACGGTCGCGTCGTTGTCGGTGAGCAACTCGACCGTGAGACGGGAGCCCACGGTGGAACTGAGGTCGATGGGGGACAGGGCGCCTTCGGCAATGCCGGCCAGTCCGCGATAGACCGTGCACTTCTCGCGCGGCAGGTCGGTCACCTGCTGCAGGTGTGGCGCCAACTCGGCCGCCGCCCAGCGCATCACCGGTACCCGGTCGACCAGCGGAAGACCTGCACTCACCCGCTCCCGCCGGCCTTTGACCATGCCGTTGCGGTAGACGAGCGCAGCAGCGTCGCCCGTGCGCTGCAGGTACTCGACCGGGGAGTTGACGAGCTGCTCGGGATCAGGAAGGCGGCTCAGGCAGCCGGCCTGTTCGAGTACGCCGGCCAAGTCGTCATCCCAGCGCGGAAGCCAGGTCGTCTTACCCGCCTCGTCCTTGACGGGTCGGCGCTTGATCCGCGCAGTGCCGAAGTGCCGGGAGTTCTCCAGCCCACTGAGGTATGGCACGGTCGGCGCCAGGTAGACCGAGTGCCCGTGATCGAAGGCGAGGTGACCGCTTGCCGGAAGCCACCGCCGTACTCCGAAATTGAGGTAGACCAGCAGTTCATCGTTGCTGGTGGGAACCGTCTGAGCGGTGATTCCGATCTTCACCGAGAACGGCCGGCCCTCCTCCATCCCCTGCGGTGGCCACGACATCAACTCGGCGCCCGTGGTCGTCGGGCAGCGCACGAATCGCAGGTTGCCGTGGGGACAGTGAACGTCGGGCCGAGACAGCGACGCGGCGATCTCCATCGGCAGCAGCCGGATCAGCTGCGACTGCCGGTCCCGCGCGGTCAGGTCGATCCGGACCGGTGACCAGGCGAGATCATCGGCGCTGAGCTGTGCGAGGGTGCGGCTGATCTGTTCCGGTTCCGCCCGCTGCGCACGCACCCAGTGCGCGACCAAGTTGAAAAGCGCAATCGGGTTGACCTCTCGGTAGGCAAGCAGCCAGTCCTCATCCTGATCGCCCTGACCTGCGCGGGTGAGCGTGACCACGCAATCCGGGACCAGCGCCGTGATCGCCTCGTTCAACGCGACGATCGGAACGCTGACCGGGCCACCGGGCCGACGAACCTGGGCCAGGGCGCGCAGGGGTTCCTTCCACCGCCCGGGAAAGCGCATCACGTAGTAGTCCCGCTCGATCGGGTGCTCCGGGTCGAGGCGAAGGACGGTGACAGCGAGGTGGTCGTAGCGAGGGGCCATGTCAGTGATCTCCCATCTTGGTGAGGGCTCGGTGCAGCGGCTGGTACAGCGCCTGTACGAGGTGGCGATCGGCGTCGTCGCCGGCCGGTGCGAAATACGGGTCGAGCACCGCACGCATGCCGAGCAGCAGGCTGGTGCTCGCGTCGTCGATGTCCGCGATGTTGTCGCTACGCCGCGCGGTGTTCGGTGCGAAGGCCGCGTCGCAGAAGTAGATCTTCGCGGCCTGGCCACCGCGCAGCAGGCGACCGACGACCTGCCAGATCGTCACCAGTTGAGTCCACGCGACCCGGTTGCGCTCGTCGTCGTGCAGCCGGCTGTAGGCGACCATGGCGTGCAGCAGCCGCCGCCACTGCCGGTGCGCCGTCCGGCGGCGTTGCCGGCCCGCCTCGGCGAGACGGTCGTGCTCAGCGCACTCGAGATCGATACGCTGCGGACGCATCTGCTCCAGCGCGTATTGGTTGATCCGCTGGGTGACGTAGCCGAGGTCCTTCGGACGCGGATGCGGACGTACCAGGAAGAAGGCGGCGCCGATGGCGGCGACACCCTCCTCGTTGAGGATGTTGTGCCCGCGCTCCACGGCGAGGATCGGCGCGACCAGCAGCCAGGCGTCATCAGTGCCGAAATCGGAGACGGCGAAGCGGCGCAGCAGGTGGGCGTCGTCCCAGCCGCTCTCCTGCTCGTCGTCGCCGACGAGACAGCGAACCTGATCGCTCCAGGACGACTTCAGCCTCCGGATCTCTTCGGTGACCGTGCGTGCCTCCGCATAACTGCCGACCAGCAGCATGATCTTCTTCCGGTTATCGGGCAGAGCTGCGCGTTCCCGCTCGAGCCGGTTCAGCCGCTGTAGCCCCGGTCCGGGCCGTGTCAGGGCCTCCACCATCTGCCGGAGCGCAGAAGCACGCGCCTCACCGAATCGGCCGGAGACCCAGATCGGCGTGCTGTGCTCACCGGTGTGCTGCAGGTCGAGGGCAAACGTCGTCCGGTTGATCTCGGCGAGCTTCTCCGCGGTGGGCCGCAGAATGCCATTGACCGGTACGTCGATGTGGTAGCGCGGCGAAGTACCGGCCCAGCTCGTTCCGGACAACAAGAGGACATTCGGTCCGTGCCCGTCCGCGGGGAAGAGCTCCGGCATGCGAACGAGCAGCGCCCGGCCGACACCGGTGTAGCGGAAGAACCGGAACTCGCCGAGCTCGCCGTCGCGCCGGGTCGGTTCGTCCTCCACGTACTGGAATCCGAGCACATTGCCCATCGGTGACTCCGGCACCGCGACCGCGAGGTCGACCGGAGCGCGGCGTACCTCGGCCGGCAACGTGTCGAAGAGCTCGAGCTCCGCAGCGACCTCAGGCCACATGGTGAGCATCAGGTTGAGCCGGTTGACCAGGACCGCCACCGCCACGGCGAGTTCGAGCCGCCACACGTTGCGGTCGATGTCGGACGGCGCGACCTTCATGCCTCCGGTCAGCTCACGACCGGTCAGCTCGGTCAGCCAGCGTCGTACGTTGGCCTCGCGGGTCTCCTCCTCGGTGTTGGAGAGCAGCACCTCGGCGAGGCGCGCGATACCCGGCGCGATCTCGCCGGTCGAGGCGTCGGTCGGCGCATCGATGAACTCGTTGAACTCCGTACGCAGCAACTGGTAGAGCTTGTCGTCGTCCCAGCCCGGATCGCGCTGTGAGCCCAACCCGGCCCAGTCCCGGGCCAGGTTGTCGAACAGCGACCAAGCCGTGAAGTAGTTCGGGTCGACCCAACTGAGCACCGGCCGGCCCGCCCGCACCCGGTCGCGATGCAACAGCTGATAGATGATGTCCGCAGCGGTGCGCGCGTTGTTCAGCGCGAGTGTGAAGCGACGAATCTGCCTGGATCTGACCTGCGCCCGTCCAGCGACGCGCAACTTCTCCCGGACCCGGGCGTCGATCTCGTCGATCCACGCCTCGTCGCTCGGCCCCAGCAAGACCTGGGAACTGGCGAACATCGCGTCCAGATTCGTCTGCACCTGGTCGGCCTCGTCGACGAGGATCAGGTCGCTGCGGCGCCAGGCGGCTTCGAGGTAGCGCATCTGATCCGCCGAGAGCGGATCCGGCACCCGGGTGTGGACGAGACTCCACGGTGTGGCGATCCAGACGTTCGCGTCGACCAGCCGGCGCGCGGCTTCATGGCGCTGACAACGGTGCCACAGCGGGCACACCCGCCGGGTACCACTGCGCCACCCGTCCGCGGGCTCCTCGCCGTCCGTTGCGATCAAGTCCTGGCAGGGCGCCTCACGGACACCCAGTGGCGTTGCGGTCTCCCGGATACCGTCGAGCGCGCATGCGGTGCTGACCAGGTCGAATCCGTACGGGGCGCGCGGCAGCAGCCGACCCGGGGCAGGCGGCTGAAGCCGGTGCAGGCGCTCGGCGTGCCGCTTGCGATTCTGGCCCATCACCGGAGCAGCGAGCACATCGTCGTACCGGGAAAGGTCGTTCGATGCGCGCAGCGCGGAAGAATTGTCGCCGACCACGATCGTCACCCGGCGGCCGTGCTGTGCTGCCCAGACCGCCAGGACCAGGACCAGCGTGCTCTTGCCGACGCTGACCATGCCGACCAGGTGCAGCATCCGATCGATGCGCAGGATGGTGCCGTCCTGGAAGGTGTCGTCGGCCTGCCGTACCTGGAGGGTCACGTCCCGCAGCCGCTCGGCCCACCGGCTGTCACCGAAGCCGAGGTGCCGATCGGTGGCATCCATCCGGGCAGCGGTCGCCTCCAGATCCGCCCATGTCACCTCGAGCGGCTCGCGTTGCCGAACGCTCAGGTCGTGGAGTTCCGGCTCCGGTGCCGGAGGCAGATCGGCGGGGATGTTCACCCCGACGCCGCGGGCGGTTGAACGCATCCGGTGCGGCCCGGGCTCCGCCGTCCTGGCCATGGTCGGGGCGAACGGCAGCGGCGTGGTCAGGATCTGCTCGTACCAAGCCCAGCGGTCCGGTGCGAGCCGGCACTCCAGACGCACCGGGCGCCCGAGCTCGTCGAGACGGTAGCCGCGGACGTCCGGCGGCGTCGACAGGTAGTCGCGAAGGGCGCTGTCCCAGCCGTAGGAACGCTGATTGGGCCAGAGGACGGTGCGCGCGTTCGCCAGCCGGGTGAAGGCATCCGCAGGCACCTCGATGACCGAGTCCCACACCGCGCGGTAGCCGTCGAGCAGCGCCGGCACCCCGGCGGCCGACTGGCCGGTGGCCACGGTCTCCAGCAGGTAGAGCGAGAGCTCGATGTCCATCAGCCGGCTGGCCGGCGGCTGGTTGTCCGCGGGTTCATAGGCGCGGTCCAGCGCACGGCGGAATCGCGCGTGCACATTTCGGATCTGCCTCACGGCTGTTTCTCCGCTCGCTCGCGTACGTAGTCCAGGAACTGCTTCTCGGAGACCGCGACGACCCGTTTGCCGGGCTTCACATCAGGACAGGCGCGGCAAAGCAGCGCTATGTAGCGGGGATGTGCCTTGACCTGTTCTCGGCCGATCACGATGAACGCCCGCTCCGCGTCCGGCGGAACGGTGAACAACTTCTCCCGCAGGCTGCGGCCCAGTCGAGTGGGATTGCGCCAGGCCTTGACGTCCGCCACCCAGGGACGATCGGCGAAGACGGTTACGTCGCAAGAATCAAAATCAGGCCACAACTGCGCCGGTACGCCCATCGCGGCGACCGCCTCCGCGATCCGCAATTCCGCCCGGCCGGGGCCGGTGATGAACGTGCGCAGCTCACGCCGGAGCCAGTGCACACCTTCTGCGGCGGGATGACTGCGGCCGGGGGTTCCCGGCGCGGGGCATGACTCGTCCTCGCACACAAAGGTGCGGTCGTCGTCCAGCGGGAGTCGCAGCCCGTTGCAGCCGGCGCACGTCCGGACGATGCCGTCGGCTTTCGCCTCCGGCGGAACTTCCGGGTACGCCTGGCGCAGCTCCGCGGCGACGATCGCCAGCGCGGGATCGGCGAGCTTGGTGTCCAGTTCCAGCGCGGTGATCGCGGGCCGCTCGATGAGCAACCTGCGAAAGGCGACGTACGAGTCCGGAGCGCCTGCCGCCCGTGTCTTGTCCATTACGGCTCGCAGCAGCGCGTTCTCTCGCATCTCACCCTCCACGTCGCCGCGGAGGGTGCCGAGCTCCTCGCAGGTGGCGGTGGGCTTGCCATACGCGAGCAGGGACTCCTCGGGGTCCACATCGGCATCCGGCAGCCGGATCTCCCAGTCACCGAACGGCCTCGACGCCAGCTGGAGCAGCTCGACGACGCTTCCGGGCGGGCCGACCCCTTGGCGCCAGGCGATCAGGGTCAGACGGTCGAGTGCCAACTGGAGATTCCCCGGATAGGGGAGTCGTGCAGCGGCCCCGGCCGTGACAGCGTTGCCGTATTCGAGGATGCCGCTGGCCAGCTGAGCCACGACGATCCGTTCCGATGGTGTGGTCACGGGTTGCAGGTCCTCTCGGCTTGCCAAGCAAAAGCAACTGACATCCATGAGAGCATTTTGTGTTGGCGTCGTCAACACAAAGAATTAGGTTTGCATAGGCTCACGCGGCGACCGGAAAGCTCAGTAGATGGCTTTAGCTGCGAAGATGTGTTGACACTGTTAGCGGGTCCGACGGCATTTGCCTGTACTGTCAGGTTGTGGATGCCCAGACTTCTGGTTCGAGCAGCAGGTTGATCTCCGCGGCGGAAGTGGCGCGCCTGGCCGGCGTGACCCGAGCCGCGGTCTCCAACTGGCGCCGGCGCCATGCAGACTTCCCCGAACCTGTTGGCGGCGGACGCAACGCGCTGTTCGCGCTCTCCGACGTGACGGACTGGCTCGACCGACAGCGGAAGAGCTCCGACGTCTCCGACGAGGTTCTGGTCTGGCAGGAACTGCGAGCCCACTACGGCGACGACATGATTGCCGGCGTCGCCGACCTGGCGGAGATCTTCACTGGCGGCAACGGTGGTCGGTACGACGAGTCGACGCGACTACGGGTACAGGGGATGGCCGGTCAGTCGTCCCCGATCGAGGTCGTCGAGGCATTCACCGACCGCATCATCGCCGCCGGAGGCGCACTCACCACTCGCCGTCTGGCTGCTGCTGTGGCGCACTTCGCTGGCGATGCTGCCAGAGTCGTGTTTGACCCAGCCTGCGGCGCGGGCTCGTTGCTGTTGCCGTTCGCTGCCGACGCCAGGCTGGTGGGTCAGGAACTCGGCGGATCAGCGGCGAGGCTGGCACGAGCGCGTGCGGCGTTGCGCGGCGCTGAGGTCGAGGTTCGGGTCGGCGATTCCTTGCAGGCCGATCTGTGGCCCGATCTTCGCGCGGATCTGGTGCTCTGTGATCCGCCGGTGGGTCTGACGGACTGGGGCCGTGACAGCCTGCTGGTCGATTCGAGATGGGAATTCGGAGCCCCGACAAAGGCGGAAGGCGAACTCGCCTGGCTCCAGCATTGTTACGCGCACGTGGTGCCCGGCGGTCGGCTGATAATAGTGATGTCGCCGTCGGTTGCTTATCGGCGCGCGGGTAAACGAATCAGGTCGGAAATTCTTCGGGCAGGCGCCTTGGAGCAGGTGGTGGCATTGCCGGCCGGCCTGGTTGCCTCTCATGCGCAGCCGATGCATCTCTGGATCTTGAAGCGGCTGCCGGCCGATCAGCGCCCGTCTTCCGTGATTCGCATGGTTGACCTAACTGCCGCTGACCCAGACGAGCTGCTGGTACTTGAGGCGGCCAGGGTAGTGGACGTGTCGGTGATCGACCTTCTGGACGAGGAGGTCGACCTGACGCCTGTCACTCATATGCCAGCCGAGCACCTCGATGAATACGCGACGGCCCGAGATCTGCTGTTGAGTCGGCTGCGGCATGTAGCGGAGACTATCCCGGAACTCTCCGCTGGATCCGGTGTCATCGAAGGCGGAACGCTGCGGATTTCTGATCTGGCACGTGCCGGCCTTGTGGAGGTCAGCGATAAAACGGCCGCCTCGGTCAGTGATCAGCTCGATACCGACTATTTGCAAGGTTTCCTGCGAGGCGGTTCGAATGCTTCGCGAAATACCAGTGGCAGTGGAACGTATCGGGTCGACGTTCGGGGTGCGCGGATTCCGCAGATGGGAATCGAGGATCAACGAGCCTACGGCGCTGCCTTCCGCGCGCTCGACGAGGCTGAGACCGCGCTTCACGAGCTGAGTCGGGCCGGCCTGGACGCCATCGGCCGCGCTCGTGACGGTCTAACTAGCGGCGCGTTGCGCCCGATCCGTCAAGAGTGAGGCTGGAGGCTGCGTCCCTGAGTTTCGGTATCGCTGGTCAGCGCCCTTCGACGTAGCTGGGCAACGACCAGCTGGCCGGTCGGGGGAGGGCGATGTGTTCGAAAAGCCCACAACTGGGCCCGAAAGTCCTCGTTTCGCAGCTCCTCACCGCCGAGGTTTCGGCCTTAGGGTGAGAAGCCATTCACATCACATGAGTACGTTGGCGCCGTAAACATATTTTCTAGCGAAACGTATGCCATTTTGTGTACAGTGGATGAGTCGGCCGGTGGCGCTCCCGTGCGCGAGGTGCCGTCTGATACTAGGCAGGAGTCTGCCCTCCGTACGAAAGACGGTGGTCCTTGTGGTTTTCGAGAGTGTGGCGAACCGCTTCCAGATCATTAACGCGGTCGGCAAAGGCAACATGGGCGAGGTTCACCGTGCCGAGGACACCCACGCGGCTGAGGATTCGCTCGACCGGACGGTCGCGGTCAAGCTGATCCTGCGGACCCGGTCCGGGGCTTCCATACATGCGCACGACGACCCGGCGGTCCAGCGTTTCCAACGCGAGATCCGGATCATGCGCAAGCTGCACCATCCCAATTTGACCCGCATCATCGACGGCGGCATCGACGATGCAGGACTGCCGTATCTCGCCATGGAGTACCTCAACGGCGGAACGCTGCGTGACCTGGCGAGTGAGCACCCGCAGCTGCCGCTGAGTTGGGTAGCCGCGCTCGGCGCGCAGATCGCGGACGGCCTCTTCGCCGCCCATCAGGCCGGCGTCATCCATCGGGACCTGAAGCCGGCCAACGTCATGGTGGTCCAGGGTGGTCTCGTCAAGGTGCTGGACTTCGGGATGGGGCGGATCGTCGACGACGTCGAGACCGCGAAGCTGACGAGCACGGGCGTCACGGTCGGCACCGCCCGCTACATGGCGCCCGAGCAGTTCCGCGGCTCGGTGGTGACGGCTGCTGCGGACCTGTACGCACTGGGCTGCGTCCTCTACGAGCTCACTACCGGCTCCGCGCCGTTCACCAGTGAGTCGGCGCACGAAGTCGGCGAGAAGCACCTTCACCAGCCGGTTCCCGAGATCGGGTTCTCACGGTCCGGCGTGCCAGAGGTCCTGGGCCGGTTGATCAGGCAACTCCTCGACAAGGATCCGACGCTGCGGCCGGAGAACGCCGCGGATGTCCGGGACGCCCTTTCGGGCCTACTGGCTTCGCTTGACGCGAAGGCATCTGTCCCGGGCTGGGAGCAGCTGAACCCAGTGACGTATCTGAGCGCCGCGCGGTTCGAGGATTCCTCCACAAGTACGGGCGGCGAGCTCGTGGAGCTGGCCGCCGGCCGATCGACTGGCGCCGGCATGGACGTCTTCGCGGTGCACCAGCAGCTCATCGAGGACTATCGTTCGTTCACCGAGGGCGGGACTATCATCCGGAACGACCGGATCAAGGCGTTCGTTGAAGATGACCTAGATCGCCGGTCCCAATGGCCGGAGCCGTGGCTCTCACTGAACCCGTCGTTCGAGCCCGGCGGCACTATGCCGGAATTGGTCCGTGATGGAGTGCTACACGAGGAATGCGCCCGGATCTTCCAGGCTAAGAAGACCGAAGGCGGCCGAGTCTGCGACGGTCGGCCGCTGTCGCTCTATCGCCACCAGCGCCAGGCCATCGACCTGGCCCGGACCGGAGCCTCCTACGTCCTGACCACCGGCACCGGTTCTGGCAAATCACTGGCTTATATCGTGCCGATCGTCGACCGTGTCCTGCGGGTTCGCGCGGAGGAAGCTGGGCAGCATCGCAACCGGGTTCGGGCGATCGTGGTCTACCCGATGAACGCCTTGGCCAACAGCCAGCTCAAGGAGCTTGAGAAGTACCTTCGGGATGGGTACGGCGAGGGCAATGAGCCGGTCACGTTCGCCCGGTACACCGGGCAGGAGTCCGACGAGCGGCGCAAGGAGATTCGGGATAGTCCACCGGACATCCTGCTGACCAATTACGTGATGCTGGAGTTGATGCTCACCCGTCCCGATGATCGGCGTTCGCTGATCAAGATGGCAAAAGGTCTGGAGTTCCTCGTCTTCGACGAGCTGCATACGTATCGGGGGAGGCAGGGCGCCGATGTTGCTCTCCTTATCCGTCGCGTCCGGGAGGCATGCCAGGCGCAGCAACTGCAGTGCGTCGGAACTTCGGCAACTATGTCGAGCGAGGGCACCTTCGAAGCACAACGCCGCGTCGTCGCTGGCGTGGCGAGCACTCTCTTCGGCACCGACATCCCAGCAGACCATGTGGTCGGCGAGACCCTGCTTCGAGCCACCGCCGATACACCGGATGCCGTCCCGGCCGACCGTCTGCGCGTACCGGGGGCACCGCGGGCCTATGCGGATCTAGTGGTCGATCCGTTGGCTCGGTGGATCGAGACCCGCTTCGGCTTGGATACAGACCTCAACGGACGGCTGGTCAGACAAAAGCCGGCGAAGGTCGAGGCTGCGGCCGACGAACTTGCCGAGCAGAGCGGCGTAACCAGAGAAGACTGTACTGGGGCGATTCGCCGCACGTTGCAGGCCGGCTCGCAGGCTCGGCATCCGAAGACGGAGCGCCCGCTGTTCGCGTTTCGGTTGCATCAGTTCCTCTCCAAGGGCGACACGGTTTACGTCACCCTTGAGGATCCGATGACCCGGCATCTGACCCGGGACTATCAGCTGATCCAACCGGGGTCTCAGGGGAAAATCCTGCTGCCGCTCGCCTTCTGCCGCGAGTGCGGCCAGGAATACCTGACGGTCTGGCGTACGGAGAAGGACGCCGGTTACGTCTACGAACCGCGCCGGGACACGGCCGCCAGTGGCGGCCGCACCGGCGACGGCTATCTATACATCGACACCGAGCGCAACTGGCCATCCACCGTCGAAGACGCTATCGCCGAGCGTCGAATTCCGGAATCCTGGCTGGAGACTGATGACTCCGGCCATGAAGTTGTCCGTAAGTCGTATGTCCCTCGGCTTCCGACGCCGATCACGGTCGACCCGTACGGCGCCGAAGGGTTGGGCGATGTCCGAGTAGCGTTCATTCCCTCTCCCTTCCTGTTTTGTCTGCACTGCGGTGTCAGCTACGAGCAGGTTCGAGGGAAGGACTTCGCCAAGTTGGCCACCCTCGACCAGGAGGGCCGCTCGTCCGCCACATCGGTCGTCTCCGCATCAGTGGTGCGCTCACTGCGCTCGGTGCCGGCTGAGAATTTGGATCCCAGAGCGCGCAAACTACTCACCTTTGTCGACAACCGGCAAGATGCTGCACTACAGGCTGGCCATTTCAACGACTTTGTTCAGATCACGCAGCTTCGCAGTGCCCTCTATCGAGCCGCGGTCGATGCCGGGGAAGAGGGACTCAAGCATGAGGACCTCGCCGATCGGGTCACCGCGGCCATGGGCCTGACTCGCGCGGACTTCTGCCGGAATGCCAATGCGGCACCCGCCCTGCTCAAAAATGCCGACAGAACGTTCCGCGATGTCGTCGCTTTTCGCGTCTACCTCGATTTGGAGCGCGGCTGGCGGGTGACAATGCCGAACCTGGAACAGACCGGCCTAGTAGAGATCGACTATGCCGACCTCGACTGGGTCGCGAGCGAACAGCCGTTGTGGGCCAAGCGCGAGCTGGTGCTCGCCCGCGCCGAGGCGAATATCCGCGCCGAGATCATGAAGGCCCTGCTGAACGAGATGCGCCGCGCTTTGGCCATCGATGTGCAGTACTTCCGCGACGACTTCGACAATCTGCAACGAGCGACCGAGGAACGGCTGATCGACCCCTGGGTGCTGGCACCGACCGACCGGCCGAAGGTGGGGACAGCCTACCCGCAGCCCTCGCGGCCAGGCATGGATCGCTCGGGGCTGTTCCTCTCCGGGCGCGGCAAGTTCGGTAAGTACTTGCGCCGAGTCCACTACTCAGATCTCACCGTGGATGAGACTCAGGCCGTCATCATCGATCTGTTGGAGGTCCTGGCCGAGGCAGGTTTACTGACCAGGGTTCAGGACGCGCCGGAGAGGTCCGGACGATTCCGGCGGCCCGTCACAACTCCGGTAACTGGCTACCGGGTAGCCGCCGCGGCCCTCGTCTGGCACGCCGGCAAAGGCGAGACCGGCACGCATGATCCACTGACCCGCACGTACTCCAGCGGCGACGGCCCACGCGTCAATACATTCTTCCGGAATCTTTACCACGACGCCGCCGGAGACCTGAGCGGGTTGATTGCTCGCGAACACACTGCTCAGGTCTCACCAGCGGAGCGCGAAGAACGCGAGGAAGCGTTCCGCAAGGGCGAGCTGAAGCTGCTCTACTGCTCCCCGACCATGGAGTTGGGCGTGGACATCTCCGAACTAAACGCAGTGATGATGCGCAATGTGCCGCCGACCCCGGCAAACTACGCGCAGCGCAGCGGCCGGGCTGGACGATCGGGACAACCGGCACTGGTCACCACCTACTGCGCTACCGGAAACAGCCACGACCAGTATTACTTCCGCCGGTCCGAGCGAATGGTGGCGGGGGTCGTAGCCCCGCCGCGCCTGGACCTGGCCAACGAGGACCTGGTGCAGTCCCACGTGCACGCGCTCTGGCTCGCCGAAGCCGGGCTGAAGCTGGGCCGGGCGATCCCCGAGATCATCGATGTCAGCTACGCCGAGGGCGCCCGCAATCCGAATCCGGCCCTCGCACTGCACGACCACATAAAGGCCGCGCTGGCTGACCAGGACGCCGAACGACGTGCCGTCTCCGCCGCCCAGCAGGTGCTCAGCGGGCTGCTGCCTGAATTCAGGGATGAAAGTTCCTGGTGGGACGAGGCGTGGATTGCCGACCGTGTGCACCAGGCTCCGGTCCGGTTCAATGCGGCCTTCGACCGCTGGCGCGACTTGTTCAAGGCAGCCCTGATAGACCAGGCCGAGCAGAATCGCCGTGTCTTGGACCATACCTTGCAGGACCGCGACCAGGGGATCGCAGTCGGACGGCGTCGTGAGGCCGAGACGCAGATTGCCCTATTGAAAAATGACACGGTGGAGAGCAAGTCGGTGCTGTCCGACTTCAATCCCTACCGGTACCTAGCCAGTGAAGGCTTCCTGCCTGGATATTCGTTCCCACGTCTTCCCCTCGCCGCCTACGTGCCGACCTCTGGGCGTCGGATCGGTGAGGGTGACTACCTGCAGCGCCCTCGCTTCCTGGCAATCCGTGAATTCGGCCCGGGCGCACTGATCTACCATGAGGGCGCGCGGTACCAGGTCACCCGGATCCAGTTGCCGCCTGACTCCGATGGCGACGTGACGACCACGCAGGCGCGTCGTTGCCTCCAGTGCGGTTACCACCATGACGTGCAGGATCACGCGACCATCTGCGAGATGTGCAATGAGCAGCTCCCCCCGCCTACCTCGGGCCTGCTTCAGTTGCACACGGTTTACACCAAGCGCCGCGAGCGGATCTCATCCGACGAGGAGGAACGTCGCCGAGCGGGCTTCAGGCTGGTCACGTCCTATCGTTTCAACGACCACGGACTGCGCCCCGGACGCCGCGACGCCATTGTGTCGTATTCGGACCGAAAGCTCGCAACGCTGTCGTACGGCGACTCCGCCACTGTGCGGATCACCAATACCGGCCGGGTTCGCGCCAAGCCCGACGAACCGGACGGTTTCTGGCTCGATCCGGCAGACGGCCGTTGGATGAACGAGCGGGACGCCGGCGAGGCTTCCGGTGACTCCAGCGAAATGCCGGTGGTTGACGCCGAGGGCAATGAGAAGCGACGCAAGAAGCGGGTGCTGCCGTACGTTGAGGACCGGCGCAATATCCTTGTGGTCAAGCTGGCCGAACCGTTGCAGCGTGAGGTAGCGCTCTCTCTCATGTACGCGCTCGAGCGCGGCATCGAGGCCGCTTTCGAACTTGAAGACTCGGAGTTGACCAGCGAGTTGCTGCCGCCCGTCGATAGCCTTCGCGATCGGATGCTCTTTACCGAGGCAGCTGAGGGGGGCGCCGGCGTCCTGCGCCAGCTGCAGTCCGAGTCCGACGCGCTTGGCCGTGCCGCGGCGGAGGCCCTTGCCATCTGCCACTTCGACGACGAGGGCAACGACCTCGGCGGTGAACACCCGGATCGGCCCTGTGCCCGTGGCTGCTACGAGTGCCTTCTTACCTACGGCAACCAGCTCGATCACTCCGCCATCGACCGGCATTCCGTACGCGAGCTGTTGTTGCGCATCGCCGGCGCCGAAGCGCTTGACACCGGCCGGGGCGAGTCCCGCTCAGAGCAATTAGCACGGCTGACCGACCAGGCAGACTCCAGCTTGGAGGAACAGTTCCTCGCCTGGCTCAAGGCACGGGGCCACCGGCTACCCGACGAGACTCAGCACCTCGTCGGCTCGGCGCTGGCCCGGCCGGATTTCGTCTATCTGCTTCCCGGCGCGAGCGTTGCCGTGTTCGTAGACGGGCCGATGCACAAGCACGCCGCCGTTGCCGAGCGCGATGCAGATGCTCAGGAGCGTCTCTACGACCTCGGCTGGGAAGTCGTCCGCTTCCCCCACGACGGCGACTGGACAGCGATCGTCAAAGAACATTCAACCTACTTCGGGCATGGCGCGACCATCTGATCCGCGGGACGACGGAAGGAATTCTCCACACATGTCACCCACCTTCACCGCCGGCTCGCTCGTGTCGGCGCGTGGCCGCGATTGGGTCGTCCTACCCGAGAGCGCACCCGACATGCTCGTGCTGCGGCCGCTTGGCGGCGCCGATGACGACGTTGCGGCGGTGTTTCCCAGTTTCGAGGAGGTCCGCAGCGCTGAGTTCGCGCCGCCCAACCCCGCCGATCTGGGCGACGCGCATGCCGCAGGTCTGTTGCGTTCCGCTCTGCGGATCGGCTTCCGAGCCGGCGCGGGACCGTTCCGCTCGCTGGCCGGCATCGCTGTCGAACCACGGGCCTACCAGCTCGTACCCTTGCTGATGGCGCTGCGGCAACGCACCGTACGCCTACTGATCTCCGACGATGTCGGCATCGGCAAGACGATCGAGGCTGGGCTGGTCGCGACCGAGTTGCTTGCTCAGGGCAGCGCGCATGGCCTGGCCGTGCTCTGCTCCCCGGCGCTGGCCGAACAGTGGCAGGACGAGCTACGGACCAAGTTCGCCATCGACGCCGAGCTGGTGCTTTCCTCCACCGTCTCTCGCCTGGAGCGCGGCCTCGACCTGGGTCAGTCGCTCTTCGACCGGCACCCAAACGTCATCGTCTCCACCGACTTCATCAAGTCGGCCCGGCACCGCGACGACTTCGTGCGGCACTGCCCCGACCTGGTCATCGTCGACGAAGCACACACCTGCGTAGCCGCCGACGACACAGCATCCAGTCAGAATCAACTGCGCTACGAGCTGCTGCAACGCGTCGCCGCCGACACCGAACGGCATCTCATGCTGGTGACGGCTACGCCACACAGCGGTAAGGAGAGCGCCTTCCGCAACCTGCTCGGCATCATCAAGCCGGAACTTGCGACCGTCAACTTCGACACCGAGGCTGGCCGACGGCTCCTGGCCCAACATTTCGTGCAGCGCAAGCGCGCCGACGTCCGCCAATACCTTGGAGCCAAGGACGGGCTGAAAGACGACAGCCTCGCCGAGACCACAGAGTTCCCCTCCGATCGCTTCTTCAAGGACGAAACCTACAAGCTCTCCCCCGCCTACCGAGACCTGCTCGACGACGCCATCGGCTACGCCAGCGAACGCGTGACGGGTGCCCTCGGCAAGCGCGAGGCAAGGATCGCCTGGTGGTCAGCGATCGCCCTGCTGCGTTCCTTGGTCTCATCGCCGCGGGCCGCTGCGCAGACGCTCCGGACCCGATCGACGGCCGCGACCGCCGCCACGGCCGCCGAGGCCGACCTGCTCGGCGCGCCGCTGACCAGCGATGCCGCTGACGGCGACACCCTCGAAGGTCTCGACGTCGCGCCCGGCGCCGAGACTCCGGACACCGGCGCCCGGCTCGCCGAACTGGCCGACCGGGCCGAAGATCTCGAAGGCACCGACGGCGACACCAAGCTCGCAGCGCTGACCAAGCACCTCAAGTCACTCCTGGCCGCCGGCTACCACCCCATCGTCTTCTGCCGCTACATCCCGACCGCCGAGTACGTAGCCGAACATCTGGACGGCAAGCTCGGCAAAAAGACGGTGGTCCAAGCCGTCACCGGCACCCTCTCCCCGCAGCAGCGGCTACAACGTATCGAGGAACTCGCCACCAAGGCCGGCGACGACCCGGCGGCGCGACGCGTTTTGATCGCCACCGACTGCTTGTCTGAGGGCGTCAACCTGCAACACCACTTCGACGCGGTCGTCCACTACGACCTCGCCTGGAATCCCACCCGTCACGACCAGCGCGAGGGCCGGGTCGACCGGTTCGGTCAGAAACGGACCGATGTCCGTGTCATCACGCTTTACGGCGCCGACAACGGCATCGACGGCAAGGTCCTCGAGGTATTGATCAAGAAGCACCGCCAGATCCGCAAGGACCTCGGCATCTCCGTATCCATTCCGGACGAGGCCTCGAAGGGCGTCACCGACGCCATCGTGGAGTGGATGCTGCTCCGCGGGCAGCAGCGACACGAGCAAGGCAGCCTCTTCGACCTGGACGCGGGCATCGACAAAAAAGCGGCCATACTGGACGCCGAGTGGAATTCGGCCGCGGACCGCGAGAAGACGTCACGCTCGCTCTTCGCGCAACGCTCTATCCATCCGGAAGAGGTTGCCGTCGAGGTCGCCGCCATCCGCGAGACACTCGGCCGGGCCGGTGAGATCCGAGACTTCGTACGCCAGTCACTCGCCGCCCTCGACGGCGTGCTCCGCGACGACCCCAGCGGTTCCGGCGACTTCACCACCGATGTCAGCGGCAGCCCCGCCGGCCTCCGCGACGCATTGGCGCCGCTCCTCGGCGGTGACGTCGTGGAGCGTGGCCGACCCGTCCCGTTCCGTGACTCCCCGGCGGTTGGGCGAGGCGAGGCCGCCCTGGTGCGCACCGATCCGGTGGTCAGCGCGCTGGCGAGCCACGTCCTCGACTCGGCGCTGGACGCCCACGCCAGTGGTCCGCGCCCGGCTCAGCGTTGCGGGGTGATCCGCACTAGCGCGGTGACGATGCGCACCACCCTGCTGCTGGTCCGTTACCGCTTCCACCTGACATTGCCATCGCGCGCGAGCTTCCGGCAACTGATCGCCGAGGACGCCCGGATGCTGGCCTTCCAGGGATCCCCCACCAACGCGACCTGGCTGACGCCCGAAGCCGCACAGAAATTACTCGACGCCGCCGCCGATGAGAACACCGACCGCGGCTTCGCCGAGAGCACCGTCCGCCGCATGCTCGGTGGTCTACCGACATTAACCAAGCACCTGGAGAAGTACGGCGAGCAACTCGCTGAGGAACTCGAAGCATCCCACCGCCGCGTCCGTAGCGCCTCCGGCGAAATCGTCCGCGGCCTCGATGTCGTCGTCCAGAAACCCGCCGACGTGCTCGGCACATACGTCTACTTGCCGGCAAACGGAGGCAACGCCTGATGTCCGCGACCGCCCGTAACCAGGTCTTCTCCGCCGTGCACACGGTCGGCGGCCTACTGCCGGCCGACATGCTGGTCCGCATCTCCGAAGGCAAAGACATCAGCGGCTCCAAACCGGCCGACTACCGGGTAGCCGGCGCCCGGTCCGTACGCGACGACGCCGAACGGCACTGGAGCTACCTTAAGTCGATCTGGGTCGAGCTCCGCGAGAAACTTCCGGTGGCCGGCGAGGCCGACGTCCCGGCCGATCCGACCGGCCAGGCGCGCGGCCAGTGGCTGGAGCCGCTCTTCAACGAGCTCGGCTTCGGCAGTCTCGCCGCGGTCGGCGCGTCCGAGATCAGCTCTGATGACGGCAGCAAGACGTTCGCGATTAGCCACCGATGGAACCACGTACTGATCCACCTGATCCCGTGGAACGCCAAGCTGGATACCCGCCCGGCGCCGGGTGCTGTGCCGCCACAGTCCCTCGTTCAGGAATGCCTTAACCGCAGCGACGCCCACCTATGGGCGGTGCTGTCCAACGGCCGCCAGGTGCGCCTGCTGCGCGACTCCAACGCGCTCGCCACCGCGTCGTATGTCGAATTCGACCTTGAGGCCATCTTTGACGGTGAGCTGTTCAGCGAGTTCGTCTTGCTCTACCGGTTGTTGCACGTGTCGCGCTTCGCGGTTACTCCGGGTGCAGTGCTATCAACCTGCTGGCTTGAGAAGTGGCGCCTCGAAGCCATCGCCTCCGGAACCCGCGCCCTCGATCACCTCCGCGACGGTGTGCAGCAGGCGATCACCTCCCTCGGCACCGGATTCCTGCGCCATCCCGCGAACGTCAGACTGCGCGAAGACGTGGATGTGCAGGCATTCCACAACGCGCTCCTGCGGCTGGTCTACCGAATGCTCTTCCTCTTTGTCGCCGAGGATCGCGACGTGCTCCACCCGAAGGACACAGATCAGTACGCCCGCGAACGTTACGCGAAGTACTTTTCCACTGCCCGCCTGCGTGTGCATGCACGGCGGCGCCGGGGCACCGCGCATAGCGACCTTTACCAGGCGCTGACGATAGTGCAGGACGCATTGGGCGACGAAAACGGCCGACCGGAACTCGGTCTGCCCGGTCTGGGCGGAATCTTCACTGGCAAGCTCGGGGGCACTCTGGACGACTCGGCAGTCGAGCCGCTGCAAGGGTTGTTGCTGTCGAACGAACATCTGTTAACAGCCGTCCGGCATCTCGCACAGGTGCGGGATCCCGGCACCGGGCGCTGGAGGCCAGTGGACTACCGCAATCTCGGGGCGGAGGAACTGGGCTCGATCTACGAGTCGTTGCTGGAGTTGGTGCCGAAGCACAGCGCGGTGGACCGCAGTTTCGAGCTGGTGGAGTTGGCTGGCAATAGCCGCAAGACCACGGGCTCCTACTACACACCGTCGTCATTGATCGAGTGCCTGCTCGACTCGGCGCTCGACCCGGTCATTGACGACGCAGTCAAGAGAGGCGATCAAGCCGCAACCGTGGCTGAACAGTCCGATCCCTCGAACGCCATCATCACTGAGTTGCTGTCGCTCACCATCTGTGACCCGGCCTGCGGCTCCGGACACTTCCTCGTCGCCGCCGCGCGCCGCATCGCCAAGCGCGTTGCGGCAGTCCGCGAGCACAACCCCGAGCCAACCCTCGATGCGATGCGCCACGCCCTGCATGAAGTCATTGCACGATGCATCTATGGCGTGGACCTCAATCCTATGGCGGTCGATTTGGCGAAAGTCTCACTGTGGCTTGAAGGATTGGAACCGGGTAGGCCGCTCAGCTTCCTTGACGCCCACATAAAGGAAGGCAACGCCCTTATCGGGGCTACGCCCGCCCTGTTAAAGGCGGGGATCCCCAACGAGGCGTTCAAGCCGATCGAAGGCGATGACAAGAAGTACGCTAAAGGGCTCGAGAAGCAGAACATTCAGCAGCGGGCGAATCAAGGCAGCTTCTTCGGAGTTTCGGGCCAAATCCAACTCTCGAACACCGGGATTTCCGAACGACTAAACGGCATCATCGCCGCACCTTCCGGCTCCCTAGAGCAGGTGCGAGCGCAGGAGTTGGCGTACCGAAACCTAGCGCAGTCTGACGAGTACATACAGGCCAAGAACGTTGCGGACGCCTGGTGTGCGGCCTTCATGTGGAGGAAGGATCCAGACACCCCACCGGCCGTCACTCACGAGGCATTCCACTCGCTGAAAGACCCTGAGGCACTACCTATTCCCGAGGAGACCCGAGACGAAATTTTCCGACTGCGCCATGAGTACGCTTTCTTTCATTGGCACGTTGAATTCCCCGACGTATTCACTGTGACGGACGGATCCGCAGAAATCGGCTCAGCCAACGGCTGGACCGGCGGCTTCGACTGCGTCCTTGGCAATCCCCCGTGGGAACGAATCAAGCTGCAGGAGCAGGAATTCTTCGCACAACGCGACTTAGCCATCGCAACTGCGGGCAGTGCCGCTGAACGCAAAAACTTAATCGCCGCATTAAAGGTCGATCCCAATCGCCAATCTCTCTTCTCTCAATTCGAGGCGGCAAAGCGCAAGGCAGAAGGAGAAAGTCACTTTTTGCGTAACTCTGGCCGCTTCCGACTCACTGCGCGTGGCGACATTAACACATACGCGGTGTTCGCAGAGAGTGACCGCTCCCTCATGGCAGCTCGAGGCAGGATGGGTGTAATTATACCCACCGGCATCGCCACCGATGCAACCACGCAGTTCTTCTTCAAGGACGTCGTGGTCAGCGGATCCCTTTCTGCCCTCTACGACTTCGAAAACTCCGCACTACTATTTCATGGGGTACATCGCTCAGCCAGATTCGCAATCCTTTCTTTGGTGGGTCAAGCATTGCGCGAAACGGCGGCGAGATTCGCGTTTTTCATCCACGAACCTGCAGAACTCGCCGATGCGCACAAGAGATTTGTGCTCACTCCGGAAGAAATTAATATTCTCAATCCCAACACCGGCACCTGCCCAGTGTTCCGCTCGCGTCGCGACGCGGAGATCACTCTTGGCATCTACCACCGCGTGCCCGTCCTCATAAGGGAAGGCGATCGCCTAGGTAACCCATGGGGGCTTTCCTTCATGGCGATGTTCCACCTGTCCAACGACTCCCACCTCTTCTGCAGCCAGGAGGAACTCGAGTCCGACGGCTGGGACCTGGAAGGAAACATATTCACTAGGGACGACGCCCGAATGCTGCCACTGTACGAGGCGAAGATGCTGGACTTCTTCAACCATCGCGCAGCAGACGTGGTTAAGAGCGAAACCGCCGCTAAGCGACAAAACCAACCACGCTATCTACGCCCGGAGCAGTGGCGCGATCCCGATCGCGTCGGACTTCCGTACAGCTGGGTAAACGAAGCCGAGGTGACAGCGAAGCTCGCCACCAAAAACTGGAGCCATCAATGGCATTTAGGCTGGCGTGATGTCACCAGCGCCACCAACGAGCGCACAGTCATCGTAGGTTTTATTCCTGAAAGCGCCGTTGGCAACAGCCTGCCGATCTCACTTGTCCGGCCTGATCTGGCCAACCGGATCAGCGAGCTCACCGCATGTCTAAGCTCCTTCGTTCTCGACTTCGCAGCGCGCCTTAAGGTCGGCGGGCTCCACCTCAACTTCTTTATTTGCCATCAGTTCCCTGTGCTCTCACCAGAAATGACCGCTTCAAATGGGGCTTTCATCCGTCGCCGCGTTTTGGAACTCACCTACACAAGTCGCGACATGGCACCTTTTGCTCACGACATGGGTTGCTCAGGCCCACCGTTCATCTGGGATGATGAGCGCCGGCCGGTCATCCAGGCAGAGTTGGACGCGCTATTTTTTCATCTATATGGCATCTCTCGCAGTGATTTAGAGTACATTATGGACACCTTTCCAATTGTCAAGCGTAAGGACGTGGCAAGGTATGGAACATACCGTACCAAAGACCGCATCCTTGCTGAGTACGACCGGATGGCAACGGCTGGTGTTGGCCCCGCCACACATCTGGTCGAGGGCGAGAATTACACCTCAACGCTGAGCCCGCCGCCGGGCCATGGCCCCCGACACCCCTCCAAGTAGACATCGTTTCGGACATACGCGAACTGCGCCCCAAACGCACCGCCCGGCGCGTACAGGAAGTGATGGCACCCATGGTTGCGGCAGCAGAGACCAGTCTTCAAGGATTGTTGGAGGGCGCAAAGCAGTACCAGGTGCCGCTATACCAGCGAACCTATTCCTGGAGGAAGCCCCAGCTCTCCCGCTTGTGGGATGACATCGTCAAGCTCGCCGAGGACCGTGCGCACAACCCAAAGGCGACGCACTTCATCGGCTCACTCGTGCTCGCGCCTAGCCCGAACAACGGCCCCGCTGGCGTCTCGCAGTTCCTGGTGGTCGACGGCCAGCAACGGCTGACTACCCTCTCCATCCTGCTCTGCGCGCTCCGCGACTACCGTGCCAAGCATGAGTCCGCCGAACACCGGGAGCGGCTCAACCAGCAATACCTGATCAATCCGTGGCGACCGGAGGAACACCGGCTGAAGCTGGTACCCACTCAGGCTGACCGGGCCGCGTACACCGACTGCCTCGACTCGAACCCTCATGCAGGCGGCGCGGATCAGGTGGGTGCGGCGTACCGGTTCTTCGTCGCGCAGTTGGCGGCGGCCGATGATCCGGACGACCTGATCGACATTCAGCGGATCGAGGACGCCGTCATCTCCGGGCTGGCGCTGGTGTCGGTGACTGCGCAGCAGGGCGACAACGTGCATCGGATCTTCGAGTCGCTGAACAACACCGGTCTCAAGCTCACCCAGGCCGATCTTCTGCGCAACTACCTGTTCATGAAGTTGCCGACTCGGGCGGAAGCTGTCTACAACTCGTTGTGGCTGTCGCTGCAGACGATGCTAACGCCGACAGAACTGGAACTGCTCTTCTGGCTCGACCTGGTGCAACGCGACGCCCGGATCAAGCAGACCGACATCTACGCCGGCCAGCAGGCCCGGCTGGACCGGTTGCACTCCGAGGAGGAGACCGAGGCAGAGGTGCGGCGCTTCGGCCGTTTGGGATCGCTACTGCGCCTCATCCTGCACCCCGACGAGGAGCAAGACCCAGGGGTTCGGCGCCGGCTGCAGCGGCTGAGCGCCTGGGGTACGACCACCGTCTACCCGCTGCTGCTACATCTACTTGACCGCCGAGAACAGGGCACCGCGCCTTCCGAGCAGATCGCCGCGGCGATGCTGTATGTCGAGAGCTTCCTCGTCCGACGGCTCGTGATCGGCCGAGCCACTGCGAACACCAACCGGATTCTGCTGTCCATCGTCACCGAGATGGACGAGGACCTGCCGGTCGACGAGGCGGTCCGCGCCTATCTGTCGGTGGGCCGCAAGTACTACGCCACCGATGCCAGCGTTCGCGACCACGTCCGGTCGATCCCGTATTACCTCAACGGCCGACCGCATCAGCGTAACCTGGTGCTCCGCTGGCTGGAGGAGTCCTACGGCAGCAAAGAGCCAGTGGCGTTGGACTCCCTGACCATCGAGCATGTGTTGCCACAGACCCCCACCACCGAGTGGCGGCAGATGCTGGCCGCCGATCTGGATCCGGAGGAGGACTTCGGTGAGGCGCACGAGGCTCTGGTGCACACCTTGGGGAACCTCACGCTGACCGGCTATAACGCCGAGATGAGCAACAGCTCGTTCGCGGTCAAGCGGGTCCAGCTCGCCAAGAGTGGCATCGTGCTGAACCAGGAGATCGCCGGGCGCGACCGCTGGAGCCGGCCGGAGATTCACGCCCGCGCCGACGCTCTCGCCGACCGGATCATCTCGCTGTGGCCCGGCCCGACCGCCCAGGCAGGGAAGCAGTCCGACGTGCCGTGGGATGTGATGAACAAGGCCCTCGCGGAGCTACCGGCCGGTTCCTGGACCACTTACGGAGATCTCGCGGCATTGATCGGCACCGCGCCGCAGCCGCTCGGTGTCCGCCTGGCCAACCACCCGGCCCCGAATGCGCACCGGGTGTTGCAGGTGGAGGGAACCATTTCGCCGGGATTCCGCTGGCTGGCGGCGGACCGGACAGATGATCCGGTCGAGGTGCTGCGCGCCGAGGGCGTGGAGTTCGACGGGCACGGTCGGGCCAGTCAGTCGCAGCGCATCGGCGTGGAGGAGCTCGCTCAGCTTGCCGGTCTGACCCCCGACGATCTGCCGAAACGGCTACCTCGCCCGCGGCCTGATCAAGACGTCCCCCTCGCGGAGCAGTTCGTGGAGCAACTCACCTCGATGCAAGGGTCAGCGGTCGCCGTGGCGACGATTGCCCTGATCGAAGCCTGGACCGACCAGGGGGGCTTTCTGCTCTACGGGACCGGCGGCGAGACATCATGCTTCCTCATGGCACGCGACCGGGGACATCAGCTCGGCGACATTTGGCCGGCGGTGATCTATCCCAGCGGAAAGTTCGAGGTGGTGTTCCAGCACCTGAGCGTGCGGCCTCCGTTCGACGACATCGTTCTGCGGGAGAAACTCCGCCGTCGGCTCAACGACGTGTCCGGAATTGACATCCCCGCCGCCAAGATCGCTCTCCGGCCGGGATTTCCCCTGGCGGTCCTCGCGGATGCGGACGCTCGCGAAAATCTGCTGGATGGTCTCCGCTGGTTCCACGGCGAGGCACAGATGTCCGCCGATGCCGAATTGGATACGGTCTGAGGGCGTTCGCCGTAGCAGCGCTACCCGGGAGGTTCCGCTCGTGCCACAGCTCGCTTTCGCCAACAGCTTCTGGGCCAGCTACGACGTACTCGAAAAGCAGGTGAAGGCCGGCGTACGCAAGGCTATGGAGAAGTTCCAGCAGCTGCCGATCGCCGAGCTGTACGCCGACAAAGGGCTGCACCTGGAATCGGTGAACAACGCCCGAGATGGGCGGATGCGAACGATCCGTGTGACCGCCTTCTGGCGCGGCATCGTGCTCGCGCCGGATGACGGCAGCGACACCTTTCTCCTCCTGAACGTCGTCCCACACGACGACGCCTACACCTGGGCTGCCAAGCGTCTCTACACCGTCAACACGGCGACCCGGGCGCTCGAAGTGCGCAACGTCGTCGCGATCGAGCAGTTGACCCCGATGCTGGAGGAACAAGCGGCCAAAGCACCATCGCTGCTGTTCGCGAAATTCTCCAACACTGCCCTGCGCGACTTGGGCATCGACGATCAGGTGCTGCGTGCGGTGCGGACCATCGTCGACAAGCCTCAGTTGGACGCATTTGGCACGCTGCTTCCCGAAGACCAGTTCGAGGTGCTGCAGTACCTGGCCGAGGGCTTCACCACCGATGAGGTCTACCGCGACGTCGTTGCCGAGCGTCGACCAGCCAATCCGATCGCGGCCGACGAACAGAGCCTGGCGGCGGCCATCTCAAACACCAAGAACCGCATCACCCTGGTGACCAGCCCCGACGAGCTTCTTGAGGCGCTGGACAAGCCGTTCGCTGCGTGGCGGGTCTTTCTTCACCCGTCGCAGCGGCGCGTTGCCTATCGGGTGTCCTATAGCGGCCCGGCCCAGGTGACGGGCGGTCCGGGCACCGGCAAGACGGTCGTCGCACTGCATAGGGTCAAGCACCTGCTGCACCGTCACCCGGAACATCGGATCCTGCTCACGACCTTCACCAACGCGCTCGCCGACACCTTGCGGGAGAACCTGGCGCTGCTGCTCGACAGCGAGGAACTCCTGACCAGGGTCGAGGTCACTACGGTCAACGGATACGCCTACCGCGTGGTCCGCGCCCTGTCTGGCCGGGCGCCGTCGCCGATCACCGATGTGGACGAGCGGCAGATCTGGCGCCGCGTACTGCGCCGGCATGACCTGCCGTGGACCGAGCAATTCCTGGCACAGGAGTACCGCCATGTTGTCCTTGCCCAAAACCTGAACAGCCGTGAGGAGTACCGGCAGGCCCTCCGGCGGGGGCGCGGGAGCGCGCTGGCACCACAACACCGGGAGCGAGTCTGGGACGCGATGCACGACTTTCTTGCCGAGCTGCGCGCGGCCGGCCGGACGACCCAGTTGCAGATGTGCGCCACAGCCGCGGAGCTCCTGGAGAAGTCAGGTTCGGCCGGGGATGGCTTCGACCATGTCGTGGTCGATGAGGCGCAGGATCTACATCCGGCCCAATGGCGGGTCTTGCGCGCCTCCGTGGGCGCTGGTCCCGATGATCTGTTTGTCACCGGTGACCCGCATCAACGGATCTACGACACGCGGGTATCACTGGCATCGATGGGTATCTCGGTCGCGGGCCGTAGCAGCCGGATGCGGATTAATTACCGCAGCACCGAAGAAATTCTGCGTTGGTCGACCGGCGTGCTGCTCGACATGCCGGTGGAGGACCTGGGCGGCACCGGCACCGACACCTTGGCCGGCTACCGATCACTCTTGCACGGCAAGAAGCCTCGCACGGACGGATACGCATCCGAGGACGCCGAAGTCGCGGCGTTGGTCGCGCGGATCCAGGAGTGGGTGGGCAGCGGCGTGCGGACTGGCGAGATCGCGGTCTGCACACGTTTTAATCTGCTGTTGGACAAGGTCCGCGACAGCCTAGCTGCGGTAGGCATCCCCGCCGTACGGGTCAAGGACAACCCGGGCGCGGAGGAGGAAGGCGTACGGCTGGCCACCATGCATGCGATGAAAGGGTTGGAGTTCCGCTGCGTTGCGGTAGTTGGCGTGACCGCCAAAGCGATTCCTTTTGCCAAAGAGGTTACCGCAGTTGAGGTGGATCGCCTGCAACACGACATCGACCTACTCAGGGAACGGTGTTTACTCTTCGTCGCTTGCACGCGAGCACGTGAGGCGCTGCTCGTCTCCTGGAGTGGCGAACAGAGCCCATTCCTAGCGCCTGCCCCGTAACCGGACTTCGCTGTAGCGAAATAGCGCATCGGAGATCAGATCTTCAGCACGTGCGTGAGTCGTGGTGTCGAGGCCCTAATCTGCTCAGCTCCGCAGTCTGGCCTTGGCTTCGTCGGGCGGGCGGAACTAGATCCGCGTTGCTCCAGGATTCATATCTGCGGAATCCGGACTCCGGGATCCAGCGAAGAGCGTCTCTCCGGTGGTCGCTGCGGCAGGGTGCGAGCCGACGTTCTGGGACGCCTTCACCTCGGTGAGGAACCCGAAATCGTGGTTACTCGCCGGAACGAGCTCACGGTTACGCCACGAACACCCAGCTTCTTCCTCTGGTCATCAGACAGACGAGCGCTTCCTCTGAGCGGAGCACTCGTCCTGAACCGAGCGATGACGGCTTCCGTGGACGATCTCTCGGAAGCCGTCTCGTCGCTTGGCTACCCCTGCCGTAACTGGCGGTTAAATCAGTGGCCGGGGCGGTCGCGGCGGACCGTGGGGCGGCGGCCGCGAATGGTGCTGTGGCTCAGGGCCTTGATCACCCGGTCGGCATCCGCCTCGGGGACCTCGACCAGCGAGAACCGGTCGGTGATCTGAATCGCCCCGACGTCGCGCGCAGGCAGGCCTGCCTCGCCGGCAATCGCGCCGACCAGGTCCTGCGGACGCAGACCCGCCCGGCGGCCCAGGCTCACGTAGACGCGGGTCACGTCACCGCCGCCGGCGCGGCCACGGGCCGGGCCGCGGTCGTCGAACCGGCCCCCACCAGGGCCGTTGGTGCCGCGGCGGTCGGTGCGGTTGCTGGGCTCGCGCTCGCGCTGCGGCGAAACCGTCGGGATTTCCGGCTCTTCGACGTTGCCGCCGTTCGCCTCGTGCAGCAGCTTCAGGCCGGCCAGCGCCACCAACTCGAGGTCGGCGTCGTCGGTCAGCGAGTCCAGCACTGACCGGAAACGGTCCAGGTCGTCGGCGCCCATCGCCTCCTGCACGGTGTTGCGGACGGCTTCGAGCCGTCGCGCGCGCAGGTCGGTCACGGTCGGCAGCTTCTCCAGGGCGATGCGCTGACCGGTGAGCCGCTCGATCGCCTTGAGCATCCGCTGCTCACGCGGCTCGGCCAGGGTGATCGCGGCGCCGGTGCGCCCGGCGCGGCCGACCCGGCCGATCCGGTGCACGTACGCCTCCGGGGCCGACGGCACGTTGTAGTTGATCACGTGGGTCAGCTGCTCGACGTCCAGGCCGCGCGCCGCGACATCGGTCGCGACCAGCAGCTCGGTGGCGCCGCCGCGCAGGCGGCCCATCACCCGGTCACGCTGGTCCTGGCTCAGCCCGCCGTGCAGGGCCTCCGCGCGATACCCACGGCCGTTGAGGCTCTCGGTGACCTCATCAACTTCTTCCCGGGTACGGCAGAAGACGATCGCCGCGGTCGGCGCCTCGACGTCGAGCACCCGGCCGAGCGCGGCTGTCTTGTAGGGGCGGGCGACCAGGTAGGCGCTCTGCCGCACCGAAGGCAGCGAGTCGGCGGCGGTGGTGTCCCGGCCCATCCGGATCCGCAGCGGGTCACGCAGGTGCCGGCGGGCGATCGCGTCGATCCGCGGCGGCATGGTGGCCGAGAACAGCACGGTCTGCCGCTCCGCGGGCGTCTCGGTGAGGATCGCCTCGATGTCCTCGGCGAAGCCCATGTCGAGCATCTCGTCGGCTTCGTCGAGCACGACGGTCTTGACGCCGTCGAGCTTCAGTGTCCCCCGCTCGATGTGGTCCAGGATCCGGCCGGGCGTGCCGACGACGACGTCCACGCCGCGGCGCAGCACCTGCAGCTGGCGGCTGATCGGCTGCCCGCCGTAGACCGGGAGCACGCGCACGTTCAATTCCCGCCCGTAGCGGTGCACCGCCTGCGACACCTGCTCGGCCAGCTCACGGGTCGGCACGAGCACCAGCGCGGTCGGCCCGTCCGACTCGCCGGGCGTCAGGCTCTGCAGCAGCGGCAGCGCGAACGCCGCCGTCTTGCCGGTGCCGGTCGCCGCTTGACCAACCAGGTCGTGCCCGGCGACCAGGGGAGCGATAGCTTCCCGCTGAATCGGTGTCGGCTCCTCGTAGCCGAGGTCGGCCAGGGCGCGCAGCAGTTCGGGGCGTAGTCCAAGGCTGGCGAAGCCTGCATCGGTGCTGGTCGCGAGGTCTTCGTCCATGACTCAAGGATACGGAGTCACCCCTCCGAACCGCGAATCGGGCGACCAGCGCCACATTCCCCCAACACTGAGCGACGTCTCCATCTCAGTCGGTAGCTGTAGCGATGGCTGGGCGAGATTCTTGATCTTGCTGGCCGGCAACCAGTGGGAGGTCCGGCATTCTCCCGAAGATGTTCGAGGGGAATCTGTTTCTAGGGCAGGTTGTAAACCTCCCACCAGCCGGCTTGTTTATGCCTCGTGATGACGCCGCCCATGCGGGTCAGGAGCAACCAGCTTCCGTTGAGGTCCAACGAGGTGTCCTCGGAACCCGAGTCAAGAACCCGTCCGACCGCGGCGAGCATGGCGGCCAGCGCTGGACCCATCTCGCCGTGCTTACTCATGTGGAAAGTAATTCTGACGAACTGGGTAGGTTCCCACTCCCACATGCCGTCGTCGGTTTCGGCTTCGAGGTAGCCGTCGGTTCCGGCGTAGAGAGTGACGCCGAAGCCGTATTTGTCTTTTAGGTCGGCTGTCAGGAGGGGCGGCGTGCCGATCGGGCGTTCGTCCGGATCGGGGAATGCTCGGGTGGCGATCTCCCTGACAGGGGTGGATCCGGCAACTATCATTCGGTATTCAATTGCCATGAGTCTTCTCTCAGGTGTTGTTCGGGTAGGGGACGATCTGCGCGATCTGTCCGTCGGGAGTTATGACTTTTACCTCCTTGACCTTGGGGAGGGTCCAGTCGTGGAACTGTTGCCACAATGCTGACATGTCGCCCCTCCACTCCTTGAGGTCCACTACTACGCGCTGTGTCTGTCCATCCTCACCTTTATCTCTTACTTCGCTCCAAACGTTCCTGGGGTTGGTTCCCGGGTTCGGTGAATAGCAGTCGAATACGCGTCCTTCGAGGAGGTAGTCCGGCTCCTTTTCGGGTTTCCCGTTGTCGTTGTGCTCTTGCCGGGCACGTGCGACTTCCGCGTCGTCGGGATTCTGCTTGATTTGATATCCGCTTGTGGCCAGTAGTGCGGCAACCTCGTTCTCTCGATTGGTTGATCGGCGAGCTTCATCATCCAGGTGCGGTTCCAGTTCTGTCAGCTTGCCTTCTGGTGCGCCACCCTTCTGTCCTGTCGGTTGGGTGATTGTCGAATCGCCTGGCTGCCAGCGGTCTCTTGTTGGTCGGCTGCCTCGAGCCCGGCCACCGTGCCCGGCATCTGCTGCGCCCTTGTGACCCGCGGGCACGCTACGTCCGGCGGACCCTGGGTTCGGCTTGTGATGTCGGCTGCCCGAGGAATCGCTGCTGTCCCTGGATCTCTTCGGCCGCGCCATGGGTGTGTTACCCGCCGACCAGGCGGGAGAGGTTGGTCAGGCTGGTGGTTAGGGCGGTGGTGTAGCTGGTTATTCGGGTGGCCCATTTGGCTACCGCGGCGACGATCTGGGTGGCGACCACTGGGATCGTGACTACCGCCATGGCCTCCAGGGCCCAGACGATCACTCTCGCTACCAGGTCGCAGATCAGGTCGCGGACGATGTCTCGGGTGAAGCGGACCAGGTTTCCGGCTGCCTCCGTGGCTGCGGACATGGCGTTTGCGGTGCCGCTCAGGATTCCCAGGGCCGTTACGTTGTGCGACATCATGGACCAATAGGCCGACGATGCTGTGCCCTGCCAATCAGGCAGGTCGGCGCGGACCGAGCGCTGCAGGTCGGCGGCTGTCTCGTTCAGCTCGGTGGCGATGTTCTGCCAGGTTGCCGCGTGGGCGGTCACCTTTTCCGGCGCGCCGGTCAGCTCGTCGAGCATGTGGCGTAGGGGCTCGAAATACTCCATGGCCCAGGCCAGGCCGTTGGCGAGCAGGGAACCGAACGGGTCGATCGCCGTGGACGCCAGGGTGACGCCCGTCGTAGCGCCGGACAGCAGGCCGTCGATCCAGTCGCCGCTGCGGATCTCGGCGGCCAGGTCTTCCATGTCGCCGATCACGGTGGCGTCGGTGGCGGACGTTTCGGTGGGGGTGGCTACCAAGGTCATGTGAGGCCGCCAGCGGTGCGGATCGTGGCAGCCGAGCGGCCATCGGTGGACTCGTAGTCGGTGGCGGCCGCGTGCAGGTCCGTGGCCAGGAGCTGCAGGTTCTCGGCGATGTAGTCGGTCAGCTCCTCCTGCCTCCGGTGACGCGCGGCCAGGATCGCTGGGAGCCAGCTGCACAGCAGGCCGAACGCCGCGTCGTCCTGGATGATCGACGAGCTCGCGGCCTGGACGGCGTCGAGGCGGTCCTGCAGAGCGCGCAAGGTGCCGGCGTGCCGGCGGATCTGGGCGGCGTCGACCAGGACGCTGTCGATCACGGCTGGTCCTGCTCGCCGCGACCTGCCCGGCCCGAGCCGAAGCCCGCCCGGCCCGAGTTGAAGCCCGGAGCGCCCTCGCGGTCCCCGGCAGGGCTCAGCTTGGCCGAGACGTGGGTGAGGATCTCGCGGGCGGCGGGGGACTCCGCGCCGATGCTCTCCAGGATGATCCGGCGGTTCTGCTCGGCGGCCTGGCGGCGGGCCTCACCGAGCGTGGACATCACGGTCCGGGCGAGGGCGTCGTGACCCTGCTGGGCAGCGTGCGGACTGAACCGGATGTCCTGCAGCGCGCCGTGCGTGTCGATGGTCAGCTCCACGACCCGGCGGGGGTCGCTCGCGGTCACCCGCAGCGCGCCGAGGCGGTCGCTCATCGTCCGGGCTCGGGTGACCAGTTGGTCGATGTCTTCCTGCCAGGCGGCGATGCGGTCCAGCGCCGCGGCGGGATCGAGTAGAGGCTCCATGCAAACTCCTGCGTCGTGCGGTCCTCGGGGAGCGAGGGCACACGGATGTGCAGCTCCGCGGGGAGGCGAGAGAGGGTCTGGCTGGCCGGCCGGTTTCAAGTTAGGTCAAGCGCCGAGCCGTCGCGACGACGAATTTGCTGCCTGTGGATAACTTCGGCGGGCGCGAGCCTGTGAATGCGTACGGGAAAGCCTGTCGATTTCCTATGAATTTGCGTTTTCCCTGGTGACGGCGCTGCGCTCGGATTGACAACGGCGAGTATTGCTGACTTCATTGTCAACAATCGCCGATCCAAGGGAGTGCTTCGTGGTCCACACAGGTCGATGGGTGGCTTCGGCCGTCCTGCTGCTCGGCGTCGCCGGATGCGGTGGGGGAGGTGACGACAAGCCGGCTCCGGAGGTCAAGTCCTACGACAAGAGCGTGGCCGGGGTCGTCGAGGCGGCCGACGCCTTCCTCGCCACGCTGTCCGCGGACCAGAAGACCAAGGCGCAGCTCGAGCTCACGCAGAGCACCGCGACGTCCTGGTCCAACCTGCCGTGCGGTTCCAGCTGCCGGCCCGGCGTGAAGCTCGGCGACCTGAATGCGACCCAGCTCGCCGCGGCGAAGAGCGTTTTAAAGACCGCTTTCGGTACGACCGAGGGCGCCGGCTACGAGCGTGTCGAGCAGATCATGCTGGCCGACGACTACCTCAAGAACGCCCAGGAAAGCGGCACCGGCGGCGGCCCGGGAGCAGGCGGAGCCCCGGGCGGCGGATTCCCCGGCGCCAATGCATCCGGCGCACCGAACGGCGCAGCGAACGGCGGACCGAATGGCGGCGCGCCGGGCGGCTTCCCGAGCGGAGCTCCCGGCGGATTTCCGGGCGGAAACGCGAGCGGAGCCCCCGGCGGCTTCCCGGGTGGAAATCCGAGCGGAGCCCCGGGTGGAAATCAAGGCGGACAGGGCGGCCCGGGCGGCGCCGACAGCGGCTATTCCGCCGGCACCTATTTCCTCGCCTTCCTCGGCACCCCCAGCACCACCGGCACCTGGCAACTCAACTTCGGCGGCCACCACCTGGCCGTCCACCTGACCTACAAAGCCGGCCAGGTAACCGGCGCCTCCCCGTTCTTCGTCGGTGTCGAACCCACCACCTGGACCGACGACAACGGCACCGATCACGCCCCGATGCAGGACATGAAAGCGGCCATCCTGGCCATGACCGGCAGCCTCAGCCAGCAGGATCAGGCCACCGCCAAATTGGCGGAGTCGTTCAGCGACGTCCTGGTCGGCCCGCAGAAGGACGGCCAGTTCCCGGCGAAGAAGGAGGGCCTGCCGGTCAGCACATTGACCGCGGATCAGAAGAAACTGGTCCTGGCCGCCATCAAACCCTGGGTCGCGAATGCCGACGACGCCACCGCGGCAGCACTGATGAAGACCTACGAGAGCGAGCTGGACAAGACCTACATCGGTTGGTCCGGCACGCTGGGTCTGACAAACCATGCCGATTACGTACGCATCGACGGCCCCAGTGTCTGGATCGAATTCGTCTGCCAGAACGGCATCGTCCTGCAGAACCAGATCCACTATCACACCGTCTACCGCGACCACACCCGTGACTACGGCGGCGAGTTCACCTTTGCCTGAGCCCACGAACGGGTCCCGTGAAGAGCGGGACCTTCACCGGCAACCAGGCAACTGATCCGGAGTCCAGCGCTGCACGCCGGTCTGATTGACCACCACGACCTCATTCAGATCGGCGTGGCACAGCACGGAACTGAGCGGCCGGAACTGCGCCTCGAAATAGTCGCGCCCGGCCGCGTGCACGATCCCGGCCGGCGCCTCCACATAGAGCAGCACGACCCGCTTGCTCCCGTCGGGCGCGTGTTTGGTCAGGTCCTTGACCGCACTGCGGGCATTGGCGGCGACCGAGTCACTGCCCACCGACCGGGTCTGGATCGCGAACACCCGTTGCTGCGAGGTGTGGACCAGAATGTCCACCCCGTCGGTGTCGAGCCGCACGGTCGCGTCCGGGTCCTGTTTCAGGATTCCGGCCGCGATCTGCAGTTCCCGCCGATTCCCGGTCTTCTCCTGCACCGGGGTCCCGGACGCGCCGGTGTCGTACTCGAAGAACTGGTTCTGCAGTTTGGGGTAGAGAACCGCGGGATTCTCCAGGCGCCGGGACCGGACCAGTTCGCCGACCTCCGGAAGCACCCCGAGTTCGACCGTGTTCTCCATCGCCTCGATCGCCTTGTCCGCGTCGAGTTTGGGCGCTTCGGCCATCGCGTCCAGGGTGAACAGCATCGCCGAGGTCTGGCTGGGGTCGAGCCGGCTCAGGATCTGTGACCGGCCGGGGACCATGCCCTTCTCCTGCAATTGCCGCATGAGCTTGAGATTCGCGCCGTGCAACTCGGGCGAGTACACCTGCGCCTGATAGTCGGCGGGCACGTTCTTGTTGGTCGGCGCCGGATTCGGGAAGCTCATTGCAGGGGTCGTCGCGGTCTGCCCCGGCGACAGCTTCCCCAGCTCCTTGACCTGCGTCTTCGGCATCCCGGGCGAGACCGAGGCGATCACCGAGGCGGTGCCCGCCACGGTTCCGGTATTGGTCACCGTCACCGTCCACGAGCAATTCACCGTCTTGCAGGTGGTCGCGTTCACGTTCACGTCGAAGGCCGGCAGATTCGCGGCGGTCTTCTCCTCGATCAGGACGTCCTTCGGCAGGCTGACATTCTTGACGTCGTCCGGCTCGGGATTGACCAGAACACTGATGTACGGCGGCGCCTGCGGCCCGGACGACGCACCGGTCGCGATCGGCGTGTCCGTTCGCAACGGCCCGCCCAGCCACACGAGTCGATGCGGTTGCGCCCGGCTGAACAACACCAGCCATCCGTCGCGCCGCATGCCGACCACCGGCTGACCGGCGACCGTTTCCACGTCGTCGGCGGACACTCCGCCGCTGCGCACCCATTCCACGGTTCCGGCCAGCGCCTCCGGTTCCAGGCCGGATCCCTCCACCGGGAACGCGTAGTTCTTCGGCCGTACCCAATGGTCCTTGAGAACCGTGACCCGGCCGGAGTCGCGACGGGCCCACCAATCCTGATCGCCGCGGACCGCGGCATTGCCGCCGGAGGCCAGGTATTCGGCTTTTCCGCCACCGGAATCGGTGAGCGTGCCGCTCGTCGCGCCGCCCTTCGCGATCGTCAGATCGCCGGTGACGTCCAATCCGCCCTGATCGAAGTAGCTGACCTTGAGCGACGCGGCTTTCTGCCCGCGCAAGGCGTCCGCCGCCTGCGCCGCGGCGACCGCCGGCTTCGGCGCGGGATCGTCGCGTTTCTGCAGATAGACCAGCCCCCCGCCGGCGGCCAGAGCCAACAACAACGCGAGGGCGATCAGCAGATAATGCGTGCGGCGCGGCTGCGGCTCCGCTTCGATTGCGCTTTCTTGCGGGGGTACGGGCGGAGCCGGCTGAAATGGCGGCGCCGATGTCAGCTGCGGTGGGGGTGGCAGTGACGTCGCACGCTGCCGCGGAATCTCGGAACCGAATGATGGAGCGGGGGGCGGCGCGAGTGGCGGCGCGGGCGGCACCCGAGACGGCGGCACGAACGGCTCGCGGGGCGCGAACGGCTCGCGCGTCAGTGGCGGTGCGGACGATTCACGCGTGAGCGGTGGTGCCGCGGGCGACTCGCGGGTGAGCGGCGGCGGTGGCGCGGACGGTGCACGAGACGACGGCGGCGCGGATGGCACGCGCGGTGGCGGGGCTACGGGCTCGGGCGCGCTCGGCGGAGGCTGCATCGGCGTCGGAGTCCGGGGCGGAGGGCCACCCCATGGCGGCTCGACGTTGCGCCGCGCTCGCGGGACGTGCACCGCAGGCCCGGGAGCAGCGCCCTGCGGCGGCGGACCTGGGGGAGCGCCCTGCGAAGGCGAGCTTGGGGGAGTGCGCTGCGGGGGCGCCACCGGAGCGGGCGGCGCGGTGGAAGCCCGGGCAGGCGCCGGAGTTTCCGCAGGGGCCTTTTTCTGCGGGGCACCGCCGGCCCACGGATTCGACCGAGCCGGCGCCGTGGACTGCGCAACCGGGGTGGTGACCCGCGGCGGTTCAGGCGAACCGGCCGGGGCGGCAACTGACGGCGATGGAGCGGCCGGGGCGGCAACTGACGGCGATGGAGCGGCCGGGGCGGCAGCCCGTGGCGATGGAGCGGCCGGCGAGGCAGCCGGCGGCGATGGATCAGGCGACCGCGAGGGCGGAGAAGGCGGCGAGGGATCGGGCGGCGATTCGGCGTGCGCGATCGACGGCCGCCCGGAGGCAGGTCGATCCGCCGAAGACGGCGCCCCCTTCCGCGGCGGCGTGTCCCACGGCCCCGGATAGTGCTCCCGTTCGCCTTCGTCGCGCTCCGAACCCACCTACAACTCCTATCCGTAACCGGACGGGACGATCCTAGTGAGGGAAGGCGATAACGGCGACCGCACCGGTTCTTGTGGCACAAGCGACACACAATCGAGTCGGGGCCGGCACGGGCGGCGCGCAGGCCAGGACGGCGGTCCACGGTGCCGCAAGCTCCGCAGCGCACATCGCGTCGAAATCGGCAAATCCCCCGAATGGGCCGTGATCCTTGCGCAAGGCCAGGCGGGGCCAGGCGGGGCCGGGCGGGGCCGGGCGGGGCTGGGCCGGGCGGGGTCAGGCAGGGCTGGGCCGGGCGGGGTCGGGATGCCCCCGCGAGCGGCGACACCCGGGCGGCTCGCATCCGAGAGTGCCCGACCACCCGCTCCGTCGACGTGGACGGTCCCGTTTCGTCGCCCGCCGACGCCGAATAAATGCCGTAGGAAAGCCGCAGCCAAGCTGTCGCTACTGCGGCTTTTCGCCCCGGGTGATCCATTTTCCAAACCCGTAATCACACCATTTCGGACAGTGATGTCCGGTATGAAACCTGCTGGCGGCGGTCCGGTAGGCTGCAATCCTGGTCGATGGATCGCCAATCGGCCACGGGGAGGTAATGGACTTGACCGTGCGCGCTCCTTCCGGCTAAGCCATCGACCATCGCTAACGACGCTGCCGTCGTATCGAATGTGAAAGTCACCCCTACCGATCTTATTGAACCGCTTTCCGCTCGGGGGATCGCCAATGACTCAGCCGCCGCCCTGGCAGCCGCCGGAACAACCGCCGTCCGACCAGACCTGGCAACCGCCGCAGGTGCCGCAACAGCGCCGCCCGCAGGACGAGCCGTCCACGCCGGTCCCCGACGCCCCCACTGCGGGCGCCCCGCAGCAGGCCACTCCTGTCGAAGGCGAGCCGCAGCAGCCCGCCTCTGCCGAAGCCACCCCGCCGCCGCCCGCCTCTGCCGAAGCCGCTTTGCCGCAGGCCACTCCTGCCGAAGGCGCGTCGCAGCAGGACGTTCCTGCCGAGGCCGCGTCGCAGCACACCGCCCCAGTTGAGGCCGCCCCTGCTGAGGCCGCCCCTGCTGAGGCCGCCCCGGTCGAGGGCGAGCCGCACCAGGATCCTGATCCGACCACCCCGATCTCCGCGGTCCCGCACGCCCCGCAGCAGCCGGACCCGACCGCCCCGATCTCCGGCTGGCCCCACCTGCCGCCACCCCCGCAGCAGCCGGCCTGGCCGCAGCAGCCCTGGCAACCGCCGGCCCAGCCGTGGCAGCAGCCTGGCCAGCAGTGGCAGCCCCAGCCAGGTCAGCCTCAGCCAGGTCAGCCTCAGCCAGGTCAGCCTCAGCCAGGTCAGCCTCAGCCAGGTCAGCCTCAGCCAGGTCAGCCTCAGCCGGGTCAGCCCCAGCCGGGTCAGCCGTGGGCGCAGCCCGGCCAGCCGCAGCCAGGTCAGCCCTGGGCCCAGCCGGGTCAGCCCCAGCCGGGTCAGCCCTGGGGACCGCCCGGCCAGCCCCAGCCCGGCCAGCCCTGGTCGCCGCAGCCGCCGCCGCCCAACTGGCAGCAGCAACAGGGCTGGCAGCAGGCCCCGCCGATGCCCCCGCCCCCGCCGCGCGAGCCGGCCAAGACCGACCGCCTCGCCGCCGCCGCCGGCAACGCCTCGTTCCTGAGCCTGGGCTACTTCATGATGCGCCGCCCCGGCCTGGGCGTGCTCACCCTGATCGTCTCGTTCATCCTGATGTTCTTCGTCGTCCCGTCGGTGCACACCGTGCTGATCGAGATCGTCGCCGTGCTCTGGTGGCTGGCGATGATCGTGCACGGCTGGTTCCTGGCCCGCGGCCCGGTCGAGCCGTCCGCGAAGCTGCGCCAGCGGATCATCGGGCTCGCCGCCGCGGTGGTCGTCCTGCTGGTCCTGGGCCTGCTGCGGGTGCAGGCCGGCGGCATCGGCCAGGCCGTCACCGACGCGAAGGCCAACGGTGACTGCTCGCACGCGCTGGAGAAGCTGGACAAGGTCTGGCTCGGCCTGCGCATCGCGGACGCGCCGCTGGCCGCCAAGGACGACGACACGGTCTCCGCCTGCCACCAGCTCAACGATGCCCGGGACCAGATCGCGGCCGGACTCGCCGCGGCCGACACGACCGAGCTCAACAACGGGTTCGACCGGCTCAACCTGGTGCTGACCTCGATGCCCGGCCACGAGCGGATGACCGACAAGGTGCTCGACCAGTTCCTGTCCGGCCTGCCGGTCAGCGACGCCTGCTCGACCGTGAAGATCACCGAGTGGCTCGGCGACCGGGCGAAGACCGGTAACACGCTGGACCGCGCCGCCGACGTGGTGCCCCAGCACGAGCCGACCGCGCTGCTCGGCTGCGGCGACGGGTACATGTCGACGAAGAACTGGACCGCCGCCAAAGGGGCGTACCAGCAGCTGATCAACGCGTACCCGAGCGATCCGGGCACGGTCAAGGCGAAGGAGGGCATCGCCAAGGCGGACCTGGCCATCGAGCTGGACACGCTGCGCGAGCGCACCACCGGCACCACGGCGGACTATTGCCAGAATCCGTCGAAGTACAGCGCGGCCAAGGGCTACGGCAAGGGCGTCAACAAGGCGATGGTGTTCGGCAACACCACGCAGTCCAACCGGCTGCCGGCGTCGTGGAAGACGACGAACCCGGAGGCCGCGACCCTGGTCCTGTGCATCGGCTCGGACACGCAGGGCTCGGCGGTGCGCACCTGTGACTACCGCAGTGGCCTGGGCACCGGCCGCTACCCGGTGACGTTCCACAAGGTCAAGATCACCGTGAAGGGCTACGAGATCCGCACCGGCAAGCAGGTCTTCAGCACGACGATGCAGTTCGGCGGGTCCAGCTGCCCGTCCACGGTGTCCTACACCTCGACGCTGGGGGCCGATCTCGGGCCGCCGCGCCACATGGACGTCAAGGTCAACGCCGCCGACGTGAAGGCCCAGTTCCAGAAGCTGATCGTCAAGTAGTTCGGGCGGACGGCTCTTCTACGCCCCGTGGTAGAAGAGCCGTCCCAGCCCGACCGTGAAGATCGTGATGCCGTAGAGGGCGTGCTCGACCGACACGGTCAGCAGCGATCGGGTCCGCTGATAGCGGCGCGCGAACAGCCACCCGCCGCCGATGGTCAGCACCACCGCGAGCACGTTGCCGAACAGCAGATGCGCGAACCCGAACGCCGCCGCGCTCGCCCCCGCCGCCAGCCGCCCGGCACCGAACCGCGGCGCGTAGCGGTGCAGCAGGAACGCCCGGTACAACAGCTCCTGCGGATACACCGACGCCAGCGGATAGAACACCACGATCAGCAGCCACAACAGCGTGTGCTGCCGCGGCATGTCGAACAGGTGCCCCCGGTCGAAGACGGCCACGCCGGCCGCGGCGAGAACCGAGAAGATCGCCCATGGGGCGATCATGGCGGGCAGGGCCGGGCGCAACGCTTGCGGCCGCCACAGATCACGGTTGTCAAAATTGGGGGTACGGCGGAGCCAGATCACCGCCGCCGCCCCCGCCACCAGCAGCAACGGGATGGGGCCACCCGGGATGTGGGCCACGATGAACAGCCCGACCAGCCCGTAGAAGACGAGCAGATGCTCCACGATCACCAGCGGGGACGGTAACCGCCCCGGGCATCCGGCATGCGACGCCGGGGTGACCCGCAGATGTCACCGCACCTGACGTCGTGGCGGGCGCGCGATCGCCGTACCGTCTAGTCCTTGATCTTCGCGGCGGTGCCGCGGGCCGCCTCGACGGTGTAGCGCCGGCCCGCCTCGCCGAGCTTGTCGAGGGCCGCGTCGACCAGGTCGATGCCGAGCACGTCGGCCAGGCGCACCAGGTAGATGGTGACGTCGCCGAGCTCGGCGCGCACCCGCGGCCCGAGCTCCGGGTCGGCCATCACCGCGGCCGACTGCTCCGGGGTCAGCCACTGCAGCTCGGCGAGCAGCTCACCGACCTCGCCGGCCAGCGCCATCGCCAGATTCTTCGGCGTGTGGAACTGCTCCCAGTCGCGCTCGCGGGCGAACGCCCGCACCCGTTCGGTCAGCTCACCCATGTCCGGCACGCCACCAGTGCAGCACACCGGCCGCGCCCGAGGACGGGCGCGGCCGGTCGGCGACTATGCGCAGGGGTAGTTCGAGGCGGTGCAGGCGGTGCCGAAGGTGCTGTTGTACGCGTCGTTGAAGTGGTTGTAGAACCCGTTGTAGAGCGGGTGCGTGGTGCCCGACTCCGGGGCCATCTTGACGAAGATCTCCTCGTTCTCGCTGAGCGCGTCCTGGCTCCAGTTCTGCGAGCCGGTGTAGACCCGGTACTCGTAGGCGCTGCCGTACTTGGCGTAGACGGCGAAGAACTTGTCGTGCACGTCGCTCATCCGGTGGATCTTCACGCCGGCGCCGATCAGGTCGTCGTAGACGCTCTCGGTCACGTTGATCCCACCGGCCTCGGTGCTGCCGGCCACGATCCAGATCCGGCAGCCGGCCGCCGCGAAGCGCTTGACCAGGCTGGTGATGCCGGGCCGGCCCGCGGTGATGAACGCCATGCCGATGCGCATCTGGCAGTTGGCGTCCGGGGTGGCGTCGTTGAGCCGGGTGACGATGGTGTCGGTCTGGCCGGGCGCCTCCGGAGACGCGTACGCGTCCGCCGCCGTCGCCTGGTAGTAGCCACGGCCCGAGGCGGCGTCGTAGTAGTCGTTGCCCGTGTAGTGCTTGCGGTTCCACATGTCGGTGAAGTTGGTGTTCAGCCCGTTCATCAGCGCGGTGTCGCCGTACACCGTGATGGTGTTGTTGAACGAGTTGGGCCCGGTCGTGTAGGTCAGGTTCGCCGAGCCGAACCACGAGACGTTGGTGCGGTCGACGCCGTTGGGGTCCTTGGTGGCGCTGAACGTGAACATCTTCGTGTGCATGTCACCGTCGGCGCTGGTGCTGATGCAGGCCCGGCCGGTGCCGTAGGTACAGAACTTGTGGTTGGTCAGCTCCTTGAGCTTGGCCACCCCGCTGTCGGTCGAGGCCTCGTTCTTGCCGTCGATGACGATCGAGACGTTGACCCCGCGATCCTGGGCCGCCTTCAGCGCGTTCGCCGGCCCGTCGACGCTCAGCGAGTGGATCGTGCCGCGGATCGTGGAGCCGGCCGGCGCGTTGTTGATCAGCCGCTCCAGTTCCAGGTGGATGGTGTTGTCGGCGCCCTTGGCACCGCTGGCGTACGGGTCGTTGAAGTGCGCCCAGACCGGATATCCACCGATCGTCGCCTGCACCGTGTCGCTCGTGGTGGCCACCGCGGCGGCCGGCGGAGTCAGCGCGATGGCGCTGAGCGCCACGGCCAGTCCGGCGCGCAGCATGAAGTTACCCCGCATGAAATGCCTCCCCGTGTCACGTTCATGTCGGAACGGGGAGTATGAGGTTGAATATATATTAACGTCAATTTACTGTGAGATTGCGCCCAATGATCTTGCCCAATGTGGACATGGCTGCTTGCTGACTGACCGAAGCCGGGAAGTGATTCCCCGATCTTCTGTCCGGGCAGCTAGAGTGCGGTGATGGATGCTGATGTGGCGCGGGGTCGGCTGGCCGGTGAGAACAAGTTCGACACTGCGGAGCTGGACGAGATCTGGGCGGCGCTGCCGGTGGTGCGGCCGGTGGAGATGCTCGGGTTGTGGCGGGGTGCCGAGCTGATCACCGGGCACCGGTTCGAGGGGACGCTGGGCCGGGTCGGGTGGTACGGCAAGCGGTTCACCTCGCTGACCGAGGTGGCGCCGATCGTGTGCCGGGGCGCCGACGGGCGCCTCTACGACAACGTGGAGCTGGCCAAGGGCGGGGCGAGCCTGTGGAGCGTGGAGTTCCGCGGGGAGTCGACGGCGACCATGGTCTACGACGGGCAGCCGGTGTTCGACCACTTCAAGTGGGCCGGGGCGGACACGCTGCTCGGGGTGATGAACGGCAAGGGGGTCCGTGATCAGGGCCGGCACTACTGGTTCCGGCTCGAGCGGGACTGAGCCGGTGCGGATTCGGGCGGCGCTCGTCGAGGCGGCCGGTGGGCCGTTCGTGCCGCGGGACGTTGAGCTCGCCGGGCCGGGCGACGGGGAGATCCTGGTGCGGATCGAGGCGGCCGGGATCTGCCACACCGACCTGGCGATGCGCGGGCGGTGGCCGGCCGCGCGGCTGCCGATGATCTTCGGTCACGAGGGCGCCGGGGTGGTGGCGGCGGTCGGATCCGGGGTCACGACGGTCGCCGTGGGGGACCGGGTGTGCCTGAGTTTTCGCAGCTGCGGGGCCTGTTCCGAGTGCCGGCTCGGGCAGCCGGCCTACTGCCTGCGCGGCGAGCTGAACACGCGCGGCGCCACCGGTCTGGTCAGCCGCGACGGGCAGCCTGTCTTCTCCGGATTTTTCGGGCAATCAAGCTTTTCAACCCATGCGATTGCGTACGAGACGAACACCGTCCCGATCCCCGCCGACCTCCCCGCCGAGCTGGCCGCGCCGCTCGGCTGTGGCGTCCAGACCGGAGCCGGGACGGTTCTCAACGTGCTCGACCCCGCCCCGGGTGACCGCATCCTGATCTTCGGCGGCGGGGGAGTCGGGCTCAGCGCGCTGCTGGCCGCGCTCACCCGCTCGTGCGTGGTGACCGTCGTGGAACCCCGGCCCGCGCGCCGGGAACTGGCCCTGTCCCTGGGCGCGGCCGACGCCGTCGAACCCGGCGCCCCGCTGCCGAGCGCTCATCACGCGCTGGACACGACCGGCCGGTCGGACGCGATCGAGGCCGCGCTCGCGTCGTTGCGCCGGCGGGGCACCCTGGCCCTGGTCGGCATGGGCGGTGCGGCCTCGTTCGACATCATGACCGTCATGGCCGGCGGCCTCCGGATCCGCGGCGTGATCGAGGGCGACGCCAGTCCGGCCGACTTCCTGCCCCACCTGATCGACCTGCACCGGGCGGGCCGTTTCCCGCTGGAGAAGCTGATCACCACCTACCCGTTCGCCGACATCGAGCAGGCCGCCACCGACATGCTGGCCGGCCACACGATCAAACCGGTGCTCACTTTCAACAGTCGTTAGAGCGGACACGACATCGAAGTGGACCTCACGCCGCTGACAAGGCGCTGAGCGCCCCTCCAACTGCGCAGACGTCGAAGTCCGATTCTCCTCCAGTCCGCTAGTCGGCTGGTACGAGCCACCCGATTCGCTGCCACGTCGGACACTGGGCGGCGGCCGGCAAAGGCCAGACCGCCGCTACGTGCGCCAGCGCTGTCGATGATTCGCAGACGGTTCGCGCAATACTCCAACCGAACTAGACGTCCAAGCAGGTCAACCTGCTGGTGGGCCGGACGTTGCACCATGCGAACCATCCCACCGTCGCCTCGGGCGCACCACTACAGGGACGTTTGATCAGCTCACGTGGCAGCAAAGCGGCCGCCCTCTTCCCGCCGTAGCCATCCCCGGAGATGTCCATCCGTGGCCAGGGGAGGTGTGGTCATCTCTCGCTGTGCGCCGGGGAAAGTCAGGCTAGTCGCCGATCGTCCGTTCTGCCGGGCCTTGGCGAAATCCGAAGTTGCTCTTTACCAAGAGGAATGATCAAGGAAGTGCCGTGTCCACCGGCCTGGCACGGCACCTGGGACATGGCGGAGACCAGCGAACCGGGTTTTTGGGGGGCGACGGATGGCGACGGGTGAGACCTCGGCTGTCTACGCCGCCGAGGAGGTGCTGCACGAGAGCGACCGCACGCGGGTGACCCGGGTGCGATCGGATGCCGGGGCGGTGATCCGCAAGGAGGCTTTCGGCGTCCAGGCGGCGGGGCGGTACCGTCACGAGCAGGCGATCCTGGAGCGGCTGGCCGGCGTCCAGGGTGTACCCGAGTTGGTACACCACGACAGTGACGAGGCAATCGTGTCGACGGACACGTCCGGTGTCAGCCTCGACGCCGTTCTCGCCGCGGGACCGCTCGATCCGGCGGAGGCCGTGGACCTCGCCGCGGAACTGGCCGGCGTCCTCGCGTCCGTGCACCGCCGGGGTGTCGTGCACCGGGACATCACCCCGTCGAACGTGTTGCTGTCCGGAACGCCACGACATCCGGCGCTGATCGATTTCGACCTGGCGACGACCTTCGCCGAGGAACGGCCGGCCTTCACCCACCAGAACCAGATCGTGGGCACGCTGGCGTATCTGGCGCCGGAGCAGACCGGGCGCACCGCCCGGTCGGTGGACCACCGCGCCGACCTGTACGGGTTCGGCGCCACGTTGTACGAGACGCTGACCGGTGGGCCGCCGTTCGGGGCCGGTGACCCGCTGCGGCTGACCCACGACCACCTGGCCCGCGTGCCGGCCCCGCCGGCCGAGGTGAACCCCCTGATGCCACGGCTGCTGTCCGACATCGTTCTGCGACTGCTGGAGAAGGAGCCGGACCAGCGGTACCAGAGCGCCGACGGTCTCGCCCATGACCTGCTGCGGCTGCGTGACGGCCTGCGCAATGCCGGGCCGGCCGTCTTCCCGCTCGGTGAACGGGACTTCCCGATCCGGCTGGCTCCGCCGTCGCGGCCGGTCGGCCGGAACGCCGAAATCGCCCGATTGCGGGCCGCGTTCGACGAGATGATGGCCGGCCGGGGACGTGGCGTGCTGGTCAGCGGCGGCCCCGGGGTCGGCAAGTCCAGCCTGATCGACGAGTTGCGGCCGTACGTGACCGGGCGCGGCGGCTGGCTGGTGACGGGAAAATGCGACCAGTACCGGCGAGAACTGAACTCCGACGCGGTACGCCAGGCCCTGCGCGCGTTGTGCCGCCTCCTGCTGGCCGAGCCGGAGGAAGCCGTGGCGGCCCTGCGGAAGCGCCTGCACGACGCGTTGGGCGTCAACACCGGCCTGGCCGCGGCGATCGTGCCGGAATTCGCGGTGCTGATGGATGTGATGCCGGACCTGACGCCGCCGGACCCGATGACCGTCGAACGACGACTGGTGCGGGTCGGGCTCGACGTGCTGCGCGTCGTCGCCTCGCCGGAACAGCCGCTGGTGCTGGTCCTCGACGACCTGCAATGGGCGGGGGCCACGCAGATCGGCCTGGTCGACGCGGTTCTCACCGATGCACAGATGAGGGGACTCCTGCTGGTCGGCGCGTACCGGGAGACCGAGATCGACGGGGCCCATCCGCTCACCGCGCTGCTGTCCCGGTGGGCGCCGGACGGGCCGGGGCCGGAGCGGATCCGGCTGATGAACCTGCCACCGGCCGACCTGGGCACGCTGCTCGCACAGATGTTGCGGCTGGAACCGGACCGTGCGGCCGGCTTGGCCGACGTGCTCACCGCCCGCACCGGTGGCAATCCCTACGACTGCGTCGAGGTGGTCAACTCGTTGCGCCGGGAGGGCCTGCTCGTACCCGGCGGCGACGGATGGCAGTGGGACGCGGACGCGGTGCGCCGCCATCTCGGCCGTGCCGACCTGCCGGAACTCGGACTGGCCCGCATCGACACGCTACCGCCGCCCACCCGGGAACTCCTGGAGATGATGGCGATGCTGGGCAGCGAGATCACGATCGACATGCTGGCGGCCGCGGCGGGCCAGCGCGCCGAGGCCGTCGAGGAAGGGTTACGGCCCGCGCTCGAGGACGGCCTGCTGCTGATGGAACGCGGCGCCGTCCCCTCGGTCCGGTTCCGTCACGACCGGGTTCAGGAAGCGGCGTTCCTCCACCTCGCGCCGCCGGCCCGGCCCGGCCTGCACCTGACACTGGCCCGGCGGCTGGCCTCGGCGCCGCGGTTCCGGGGTGCCGCGGCGGAACAGTACCTGCCGGTGGCCGGCGAGGTGACCGGCGGCGATGAGCGGCTGCTGGTCGCCGAACTGTTCCGTGACCAGGCGGCGGCTCTGCGACTGGTCAACCCGGTGACGGCCGAGCTCCTGCTGTCCACGGCACTGACCCTGGCCGGCGGCGACCAGCCGGTGGCCGGCGAACCGTTGCTGATGCGGCTGGAGATCGACTGGCATGCCGCCCTGTTCGCTCTCGGTCGGATGGCGGAGGCGGACGAGGTCTACCGCTCGATCGAGCGCCGCGGCTCCGGACCGGAAGCGCTCGCGGCGGCCGCGTACGCCCAGATTTCCAGCCTGGTCAACCGCGACCGGGCGAGCGAGGCGATGGCACTGGGCCTGGACCTGCTCGGCCGGCTCGGCCTGGCCAAGCCGACGGCAGAGACGATGGACGCCCGGATCGCCGACGGCCTGACCGCCGTCGAACGCTGGGCGGCCGAGGGCGGACCGGCCGCGGACCTCGACCGGCCGGACGTGACCGACTCACGGGTGCTCTCTGTCGCCCGGCTGCTGAACCGCCTGATGCCCGTCGCCCACATCGGCGATCCGGCCACGTACGGCTGGATGGTGTTCGAAGGTTGGCGCCTCTGGGTCGAACACGGACCCTGCGCCGACCTGATCGTCCCGATCAGCTGCGTGGCCTTCATCGAACAGGCGGTGCGGCACGAGCTCCGGGACGGCGGCCACGCGATGGCGCGGCACGCTGTCACGGTCGCCGAGGCACGCGGGTACCCCACCGCCCCGAACGCGCTCCTGGTGTTCGGCACCGGGGTCGCGCACTGGTTCGAACCGCTGGAGGAGACCGTCACCATCCTGCGGCGGGCACACGAAGGCCTGCAACGCGTAGGGGACACGTGCATCGCGAGCTACTGCCGTGTCGCGATCGGCAGCGTCCTGGTCGACTGCTCGCCGACACTCACCGGCCTGCTCACCGAGCTGGAGGCCGCGATCGCGTGCACCAGCCGGACCGACGACCGGATCGTCGTCGACACGCTGACGTCGATCCGCCAGCTGGTCCGTGCCCTGCGGGGAGAGACCGCGGCGCCGGACTGCTTCGACGACGAGTCGTTCGACGAGGCTGCGGTCGCCGGCCGGCTGGCCGGGCATCTCATCGGCGCCTTGACGTTCCACACGATGCGCGGTGTCGCCGAACTCCTCTGCGGGAGCACGTCACGGCTCAACGCCAACGCGGCGGCGACCACCGTGCTGCCGGACAACTCCGGCGGCTACTGCACGGCGATCGCGCAACTGCTGCGCGGGTTCGCCCTCGCCGAGCAGGTCCGGACCACAGCGGCGGACGAGCAGGCCACCGCCGGCCTCGCTGCCTGCTGCCGCTGGTTCGTGGCCCGCGCCGTGGACGCGCCCGCCAACTTCGCGCACCTCGCCCACCTCATCGAGGCCGAGCAGGCGTGGGCTCTTGGGGACGCATGGCCGGCCGCGGCCGCGTTCGACGCGGCGGTCCGCGCGGCCGGGACGACCGGACGCCACTGGCATCGTGCGCTGATCCACGAACGCGCCGCCCTGTTCCACCTCGCTCAGGGACTCGACCACACCGGCCGGACCCTGATGGCCGAAGCTCGCGCCGCCTACGAGGCCTGGGGCGCCACGGCGAAAGTCCGCCAGATCGACGCGGCCCACCCCGGTCTGCCCACCGGGCATCAGGTGGACCTCTGTTACGACACCAGCCGCAGCGACAGTGACATGTCCACCGACACCATCGATCTGCTCGCCGTCCTCAACGCCTCCCAGGCACTCAGCTCGGAAACCAACCTCGACCGCATCCGAGCCCAGGTCAGCGGGGTGCTGAGCGCCATGACCGGCGCCACCGGCGTCCAGCTCCTGCTCCGCGACGACACCGCCGGCAGCTGGTGCCTCCGCGGCCCCGGTGCGACCGTCGCAGTCGATGAGGGTCTCGTACCGATGTCGGTGGTCCGCTACGCCGAACGCACCCGCGAGCCGCTGCTGGTCGAGGACGCGGCACACGACGACCGCTTCGCCCGGGATCCCTACCTGACCGGCTTGGCCTGCTGCTCGCTGATGGTGGTGCCCATCTTCGCCCAAGGGCTGCCGCGGGCCATGCTGCTGCTGGAGAACCGGCTCGCTCGCGGCGCGTTCACCGTCGACCGGCTCGATGCCGTCCGCCTCATCTCCGGCCAGCTCGCCGTGTCCGTCGACAACGCCCTGCTCTACGCGTCGCTGGAAAGTAAGGTGGCCGAACGTACCGCGACCAGCGCCGCCCTCGTCGAGGAGTTGGAGTGGCGCAACCGGGAACTGGAGGCCTTCTCCGGCTCGGTCTCGCACGATCTGCGCGGGCCGCTCCAGGTGATCAGCAGCTACTCCGAGCAGATCTTCGAGGACGAGCAGGACACGCTCAGCCCGGAGAGCCGCCGCTGCCTGAGCCGCGTCCAAACCGCCGCGGTCCGGATGGGCGAACTGGTCGATTCGCTGCTGGTCCTGGCCCGGGCCAGCCGCGGGCAGCTGCGCCGTGCACCCTTCGATCTCAGTGCGACGGCCCGGCAGGTGATCGACGACGTGGAATGCCGCAACCCGGACACCAAGGTCAGCTTCACCGTGCAGGAGGCGATGACCGCCGACGCCGACGAGGGCCTGGTCCGGGTCGTCCTGGAGAACCTGATCAACAACGCCGTCAAGTTCACCCGCAACGCCGAGTGGCCCACCGTCGCGATCGGTAGGACGTCACGAGGATTCTTCGTCCGCGACAACGGCGCCGGCTTCCCGGCTGGCAGAGCCGCTGAGCTGTTCCAGCCGTTCGCACGGCTGCACAGTGCCGACAACTACCCCGGCACCGGGATCGGGCTGACCACCGTGCACCGGGCCGTGGAACGACACGGCGGGGAAACGTGGGCCGAGGGTGCGGACGGCCAGGGGGCAACCTTCTGGTTCAGCCTCCCACCCGCCTGTCCGGAAGGGCTGTTGAAACGCAGCTCCCGCTAGAAGCCGCCCTGCCGGTGAAGGCGGGCCGAAGGTTGGCACCATGCGAACGGGGGGCCGTGACCGGCCCGCCCACGGCGCCCCACGTAACGTGGGGTCTGGGGGTCGCCCCCAGGCAGGAAAAGGTGGGCCGGGCGGGACTCGAACCCGTGACCGTGGGGCGCGGCTGGGCCTTGACCCGGCAACCGGCTCGCGTGGGTCCTTTGAAACCGCGACCACCCTCGGACGTCGCCCTGGAGGGGCTCGCGTTCTGGGCGCGCAGCGCCCTGCGAGGCCCGGAAGGGTCCCCGCGGGAGCGACGATCAGTTATTGGCCGCAGCATAGGCAATGAAGATCTTGAAGGTCTTCGACGTGTTCGCGAGGGCGCGGATGATCTCTTGTAGGCTCGCCCGGACACGCACGTCGATGCGACTCGAGGGATCCGCAACATGAACGACGAGTCCGCGTTTCACCCGGACCGTACGCAGGAGATGTTCCTTCCCACCGTGGCGCATGCCACGCCGGTGCCGCCGCAGGACGGCGGGGCGGGGGTCATCGAGGCGGCCGCCTACCGAGGGGACACCGTCTTCGAGCGGGAGGTGGTGGAGAAGCTGGCGGCGGCCGCGGCGCGTTCGGTGCCCGGGGTGGCCGAGCTCGGCGGGGACGTGGCCCGGTTCTTCAACTCGGTGCTCGACAAGGTCGGCCTGGACAAGGTCGGCGACGCCACCCGCGGGGTCTCGGCCCGGGTCGAGGGCACCTATGTGGACATCACCGTGATTCTCTGCCTGCGCGCCGGCGAGGTCGTCTCGGAGGTGACCGGCGAGGTGCGCAGCCGGGTGATCGAGGCGGTCGAGAAGTACGGGGTGCACGTCAACAACTGCACCGTGAAGGTCGACGACATCCTGATGCCGGAGTGATCCAGCGGCGGCTGATCGAGCGGGTCCGTGAGCTGTGTGCGGCGGATGATCGGCTGGCCGCCGCGTTGATGTACGGCTCGTTCGTGACCGGGGAGGCGGACGAACACAGTGACATCGAGTTCTGGCTGTTCTTCGACGCGGCGGTCGCGCCCGGCGAGTGGCTGCGACAGATCGGCAATACCGGATATGTCGCGATAAATGAGTTCGGGGCGCAGGTGGCGTTCTTTCCGGGACTGATCCGGGGAGAGTTCCACTTCGCCACCGTGGCGGACATCGCCGACGTGGGGAACTGGCCGGCACGCGACATCGAACTGCTCGTGGACCGCGACGGCGCGCTGCGGGCCGCTCTCGAGGTGCCGGCGCCGGCGGTGGAGACCGACGGCGCGGCGATCTGCGGGCGGTTCGCGAACTGGCTGCTGCTCGCGCATCGGGTCGCCACCCGCGGTGAGCTGCTGCGCGCGGTCGACGCGATGGCACAGGTGCAACGGCATCTGCTGTGGATGGCCCGGCTCGCCGAGGGGCGCACCCAGCACTGGCTGACCCCGTCCCGGGCCGCCGAGACCGATCTGCCGGCCGAGGTGGTCGCGGCACTGCACCGGGCCACGGCCACGGCGGACGCCGACTCGCTGCGGGCGGGGATCGAAGCGGCGTGGCGCTGCGGGCGCGGCTACTGGCGACGGCTGACCGATTCCGTACCGGAAGAGCTGTTCGCCGAGCTGGACTGGGCGCTGCTTCAGTAGACCTCGGCGGTGCTCGCCCGGACGATCAGGTTCGTGGTCATCTCGATGTGCCCGGCGCCGATCGACTCGCCGCGCGCCAGCGCCAGCAGCGTGCCGGCCGCCCGCCGGCCCATGTCGCGCAGCGGCTGGCGGATCGTGGTCAGCGGCGGCGACGCCCAGCGCGCGCTCGGCACGTCGTCGAACCCGACCACGCTGAGCTGCGCCGGGACGGCGATCCCGAGCCGGCGGGCGGCCTCGTAGACGCCGAGCGCCATGTAGTCGTTGGACGCGAAGATCGCGGTCGGCGGGGTGGAGCCGGACAGCAGCCGCAGCGCGGCGGTGCGCCCCGAGCCGAAGTAGAAGTCGCCCGGCTCGACCTGGCCGGGGCCGCCGAGCGCGGCCCGGTAGCCGTCCAGCCGGGCCTGGCTGCACCGGATCTCCGGATGCCCGGTGATCATCGCGATCCGCCGGTGACCGAGATCCATCAGGTGGCGGGTGGCGGTGTGCGCGCCCAGGAAGTTCGCCGCGTCGACGGTCGGCAGCTCGCCGGAGGCCCGGGTCGCCGGGTCGAGCGCCACCATCGGGACGTTCAGGCTGCTCAGCGCGGCCCGCATCGGGTCCGCCGAGCTGCCCCCGGCGAGGATCACCCCGTCGGTGCGGCCCAGGCGCAGCCGGCGCAGCAGCTGCTCGGTCGCGGTCGCGCCGCCGCTCAGCGACGACACCACGATCCCGACGCCGGCGGCGGTCGCGGCCGCCTCGATGCCCTGGATGTGCTCGGTCTCCCAGGAGCAGTCGATCTCCGGGAAGACCACGTCGATCAGCGCGACGTCGTCGGACCGGGCCCAGTGCCGCGCGCGGTAGCCGTGCTCGCGCAGCAGGTCCTCGACCCGCTCCCGGTTCGCGGCGGAGACCCCGTCGCGCCCGTTGAGCACCCGGGACACGGTCGGCACCGAGACACCCGCCAGCTGCGCGATGGCCGCCATGGTCACCCGATCCGAGTCCATACCCGAGCGTTGTCCACCCCGGGCATGGTCGTCAATCGATATCCGGTCAGAACTGCGGGCAGAGCCGGGCGCGCACCACCTTGATGATCTTCTCGGCGGTCGGCTCGCCGAGACCCTTCGGCGCCTGCGGCGTGACGAACCGCTCGTTCGCGACCGTCACCCACTCCTTGGCCGGGCGCGCCTTGAGGTCGCGGCACTGGTCGCGACCCCGGTTGACCAGCGAGTCCGCGTCCTGCGAGGCGACCAGCTGCGGGTCGATGGTCTTCAGGTCGGCCAGGAACGCCTGGGCGGTCGTCGCGTCCGGCCGCGGCGGGAAGCCGAGCTGCGCCTCCATGCTGGCCCGCAGGTCGGGCTGCGACTGCACGGCGGCGGAGTTCTGCGCCGCCGGGGCGATCGTCGACTTGGAGCCGCTGGAACATCCGGTGAGGCAGACGGCGAGCGCGGTGACGGCGATGACAAGCTTGCGAGACATGCCCGGCTCAACGACGCCGCCGCGGAAACGGTCGCGGCGACGAGACCATAAACCCTTTCCTTGGGTACGGCGTGAGAACCGTCAACCAAGTAGAGGCAGCAGCGCCGCCGGCGGCAACGGCCGGGCGAACAGATAGCCCTGCCCGGTGTCGCACCCCAGGTGGCGGAGCCGGTCCGCCTGCGGCCGGGTCTCCACCGCCTCGGCCGTGACGCTGACCCCGAGCGCGTGCGCCAGCCGCACGATCGTCTCCACGATCTGCTCGTCGACGGCGGCGTCCGGGTCGCGCAGGCCGTCCACGAACGGGCCGGCCAGCTTCAGGATGTGGATCGGCAGCCGGCGCAGGTAGGCCAGGTTCGAGTAGCCGGTGCCGAAGTCGTCGATGGCGATCCGGATCCCGCTCGCCGCCAGCCCGTCGAGCGCGGCCAGCGGCGCCCCGTCGGTGTCCATGATCGCGCTCTCGGTCAGCTCCAGCACCAGCAGGCGCGGGTCCAGGCCGGTGTCCGCGAGGATCTTGGCCACCTCGGCCGGGAACCCCGGCTCGCGAGCCTGGGCGACGGTCACGTTCACGCTGACGAAGATCGGGTTGTCCGGGAACCGGCGGGCCCACTCGGCGGCCTGCGCGCAGGCCTGCTGCAGCACGTGCCGGCCGAGGGCGACGATCACCCCGGTCTCCTCGGCGAGCGGGATGAACCTGTCCGGCGAGAGCAGGCCCAGATCCGGGTGCCGCCAGCGGACCAGGGCCTCCACGCCGCGCAGCCGTTCGTCGGCGAGCGAGACCATCGGCTGGTAGAGCACGGTGAACTCGTCGCGGTCGAGCGCGTCGGGCATGTCGGCGGCCAGCGCGTAGCGGGCGGCCTGGCGGGCGTTGCGGTCCGCGTCGTACATCATGTAGCGGGCCCGGCCCGCCGACTTGGCGGTGTAGAGGGTCAGGTCGGCGGCCTTCATCAGCTCGGCGGGCGTGGTGTCGGCGACGTCGCTGTCCACCACGCCGATGCTGGCCGAGACCCGCAGCCGGTGCCGCTCGATCTCGTACGGCCGGCTCAGCTCGGTGAACACCCGCTCGGCCAGCGCGCGCATCTCGGCCGGCCCGGACGGGTCGCGGACCGCGAGCACGAACTCGTCGCCGCTCATCCGCCCGGCGATCCGGCACGGCTCGTCCGCGCACCCGGTGAGCCGCTCGGCGACCGCGACCAGCAGCGCGTCGCCGACCTGGTGCCCGAGTGTGTCGTTGACCCGTTTGAAGCCGTCCAGGTCCAGGTAGCACAGCCCGACCCGGCCCGCGTTCGCGAAGATCATGTCCAGGTGCGCGGAGATCATCGTCCGGTTCGGCAGGCCGGTCAGCGGGTCGTGGGTGGCCTGGTGCTGCAGGCTGGCCTCGAGCCGGCGCCGGCCGGTGATGTCCTGCACCATCACCATGGTCAGCTCGGGCGCGCCGTGCTCGTCGCGGATCAGCGACGAGGTCATGTCGGTCCAGACCGCGGTGCCGTCCTTGCGGTAGTACGCCTTCTCCAGCCGCACGTGGTCGCGCTCCCCGCGGATCATCTCCGCGTAGAGCTGCCACATGCCGGGCGGGTCGCTCGGGTGGGCCAGCTGCGGCACGGCCATCGTGCACATCTCGTCGGGCCGGTAGCCCAGCAGGTCGGCGAACGCCTGGTTGACCCGGACGATGCGCCCGTCCATGGTGCTGACCCCGATGCTGACCGCGGCGTTGTCGAAGATCGCCCGCAGCCGGGACTCGCTGCCGCGCAACGCCCGTTCGACCGCCGCGTGCGCGTCCAGCACGGCCCGGGTGAGCTGCTCCTGCTCGGCCATCGTCGCCTCGCGCAGGGCCTGGGCGTACCCGGCGGCCAGCGCCGCCTGCACCTCGGTCGACCCGTGCGGGTGCTCGGCGAGCAGGGTGATCGTCTCGGCCAGCACCGCCGGGTCGGTCAGGTGCGCGCCGACCAGCGCCGCGCCGACCTCACGGGCGGCCTGCGGCAGCTGGTCGGCGAGCCGTTCCAGCAGCGCCTCGAGGTCGGCGCCGTCCAGCGGGACGAAACCCTCGCGCGCCGCGATCCGCTGGAACCAGAGCCGGGCGAATTCGGTCACCGTTTGCGGCCGACGCCGGCGTAGGCCCCCACTCGCTCCGGGTGCTCGTCGGCTGGGTCCTGCGGGTCCGGCCGCCACCGCGGGATGAAGACCAGACCAGGATCAACAAGATCAAAGCCGGCGAAGTACGTCGTGATCTCCGCCCCCGACCGCAACGCGATCTCCGTCCCGGTGCGCCCGGAGAGCCGCTGCGCCTCGATCACCTCGGGCGGCTGCCCGTCCGCGGTGGCGTGCGAGATCAGCAGGTAGCTGCCCGGCGCGACGGCCGCGCCGAGCGCCGCCACCAGCGCGGCCGGCCCGTCGGCGTCCGGCACGAAGTGCAGCACCCCGGCGAGCAGCACCGCGACCGGCCGGCCGAAGTCCAGGCCGAGCTTCTCCGACTCGGCGAGCACCCGGTCCACGTCGCGCATGTCGGCCAGGATCACCCCGGTGCCGTCGACCCCGGCCAGGATCGCCCGGCTGTGCTCGACCGCCACCGGGTCGATGTCGACGTAGACGACGCGCGCGCCGGGCGCCGCCTCCAGCGCGATCTCGTGCACGTTGCCGGCGGTCGGGATGCCGGAGCCGATGTCGAGGAACTGCCGGACGCCCTGCGCGGCCAGGTAGCGCACGGCCCGGCGCAGGAAGACCCGGTTGGAGCGCATCGTCTCGCCGATGTTCGGCGTCATCGACGCGATCTGCCCGGCGAGCGCCCGGTCCACCGCGAAGTTGTGCGCCCCGCCGAGAAAGTAGTCGTACACCCGCGCGGCGCTGGGGACGTTGACGTCGATCCCCGCCGGCACCCAGTCGTTCGACTCCGCCACCGTTCCCCCAATGAACCTCTTCGGACACCCGCCAAGAACCACAACTGTCTATCGTTCATGGCTCCGGAAGGCAACTTTCTCGTCCGCGCTCCGCGGCGCCACCGACCGCTGGCGGGCCAGCAGGCCGGACACCGCGCCGGCGGTCATCGGCTCGCCCAGGTAGAAGCCCTGGCCGCGGGTGTAGCCGAGCTCCAGCAGCGCGGCCACCTGCTCGGGACTCTCGATGCCCTCGGCGACGGTGTCCAGGCGCAGCGCGTGCGCCAGCTGGATCACCGCGCGGGCCACTGCCCGCCGGGCGTCGGTGGCGGCCGGCTGACCGTCGTCGATCTCGATCCCGTCGACGAACGACTTGTCCAGCTTGACGATCGCGGCCGGGAACGCCCGCAGCAGGCTCAGCGACGACTCGCCGGTGCCGAAGTCGTCCAGGGCCAGCCGGATGCCCATCCGGTCCAGCTCGTACAGCGCGCGCGAGACCTGCCGGCCGCGCAGCACCGCCGACTCGGTCACCTCCAGCACCAGCCGCTCGCAGGGCAGCCCGCTGTCGGCGAGCGCGCTCGTCACGTCGGCCACGAAGTCCGGGTCGTGCAGCTGCCGGGGGGACACGTTGAGCCCGGCCTCGCCCAGCGCGTCCGGGCCGAACTCGGCCAGCCACGCGGCCGCCTGCCGGCACGTCTCGCGCAGCACGAACCGGCCCAGCGGCACGATCAGGCCGGTGCGCTCGGCGGCCGGGATGAACTCGGCCGGGCTGACCACGCCGCGGGTCGGGTGATGCCAGCGCACCAGCGCCTCGACACCGGTCACCAGGTTGCAGTCCAGCCGCACGATCGGCTGGTAGACCACCCGGAACTCGTCGTCGTCCAGGGCCCGCCGCAGCTCGCCGCCGAGCTGCATGTGGGCCAGCACCGGCTCCTCCATGCCGTCGGTGTAGCGCACGAAGCCGGCCTTGCCGCGCTGCTTGGCCGCGTACAACGCGACGTCGGCGTTGCGCAGCACGGTGTCGGCGGTGACTTCCGGCCCGGCCGCGCCGGCGATCCCGATGCTGGCCTGCACCAGCAGGCGGTGCTCGCTGATCGGCTGGGCGAGCGCGGCCAGGATCGCCACGGCGAGGTCCGCCGGATCGTCGTCGCCGCCGGTCAGCAGGACCGCGAACTCGTCGCCACCGACCCGTACCGGCAAGGCTTTTTCCCCCGCCGCGGCCCGCAGCAGGCCCGCGACCGAGACCAGCAGCCGGTCCCCGACCCCGTGCCCGAGCAGGTCGTTGACGGTCTTGAAGTCGTCCAGGTCGATCAGCAGCACCGACACCGGGCCGGGGGTGGCCAGCGCGGCGGTCAGCCGCTCGCGGAACAGCGCCCGGTTCGCCAGCCCGGTCAGGCCGTCGTGGCTGACCTCGTGCTGCAGGCGCTCCTCCTGGACCCGGGAGGTGTGCAGCAGCCGGGCGTTCTCCCGGTACGCCAGGTACTGCCGGATCATCACCAGCGCGGTCACCACCACCGCGGCGACCAGGACCACCCGGACCGGCCAGCGCAGCGGCGCGCCGAACGCGACGGCGACCAGCGGCACGTCGGCCAGGATCATCGCCAGGTACGGCAGCACCGAGCCGGGCCGGCCCGGCACGCGCCGCCCCTGGTCGGCGCGGAGCTGCGCGGCGACGCCGAGCGTGATCATCAGCGGGGCCAGCGGCAGCACGATGGTCTGCGCCGGGACGCTGCCGATCAGGCCGAACTGCGCCGCCAGCACCGCGGACAGCCCGGTCGGCACACCGCCGGCGGCCGCGACGAACCGCATCGCGACCCGGTCGATCGGCCCGTCGGCCAGGTACGACACCTTCGTCGCCGCGCCCACCGCGACCAGCAGGCCGAGCCCGACCAGGACCATCGCCTGCGGACTCCACGGCTCGCGGGCCGAGAGCATCGGGGCGAGCCCGGCGTACCACAGCACGGCCGCGCAGCCGAGGAACGCGATCGTGCGGTCCAGCGCCATCCGCCACCGCTCGACGCCGCTCGGGGTGACGATCGGCACCCGGGCCAGCGCCCAGATCGCGATCAGGAAGCCGAGGGCGGCCAGGCCCGCGGCCGGCACCGGCATGCTGCGGGTGGCGGCCTGGTCGGCGTGGGTCAGCATGTCCACCGCCAGCCAGGCGTAACCGCCGGCGACCACGGTGACGGCGAGCAGGATCGCCCGCCAGAACCGGGCGGCGACCGGATCGAGCGCGGGGTTGCGCCGGAGCAGGTGCCGCACGGCCGGGGCGGCGAACAGCCCGCCGAGCGGGGCGAAGACGTACGCAACCGCTTCGACACCGATGCCGAAGCCCAGGTAGGCCACGCACCAGAGGGTGCCGAGCACCGCCACGGCGGCGGCCGCCCGCACGTACAGCTGAGCCGTCGGCTGAAGCCTCTCCCACGTCACCGGCCGACCCTAGCGTGTCCGATGTGGAGCTAATCTCCCCCGAACGTTCGACGTTGACCGATGCCCGGCTATCGCGGTCCGGCGGCTTTGCGCCCGATTCGTTCAATTTTTGACGATGGCCGGGTGGGTGATGTCACGGCGTTTCTGTTCCGGCGGGCGCGGGCGGCTGGCACTATTTCACGCGTGCCCGACACCGTTCGGCAGATCGTGCTCAAGGTGCACAGCCGCTGCAACCTCTCCTGCACGTACTGCTACGTCTATCACAGCGTGGACGATTCCTGGAAGCGCCAGCCGCTGACGATCGACGCGGCGACCTCGGCCCGGATCGGCGAGCGCGTCCGGGAGCACGTGCTGCGCCACCGCCCGCCGTCGCTGTCGATCGTGTTGCACGGCGGCGAGCCGCTGCTGGCCGGGCCCGACCGGACCGCCGCGCTGCTGCGCGAGCTGCGCGACGCGGTGCCGGCCGGGACCCGTGTGCGGTTCGGCATGCAGACCAACGGCATCCTGCTGGACCAGCGCTTCCTGGAGATCTTCCACGAGTTCGGGGTCCGGGTCGGGGTCAGCCTGGACGGTGGCCGGGCCGCCAACCGGCACCGGGTCTACGCCAACGGCCGCGACTCCTACGACCAGACCGCGACCGGGTTGCGCCTGCTGGCCCGCCCCGAGCACCGTGCCGTCTACAGCGGTCTGCTGTGCACGATCGACGTCCGCAACGACCCGGTGCAGACCTACCGTGACCTGCTCGCCTTCGAGCCGCCGCTGATCGACCTGCTGCTGCCGCACGGCAACTGGACCAACCCGCCACCGCGGCCGGCCGGGGCGATGTCGTACGCGGACTGGCTGATCGCGATCTTCGACGACTGGTACGGCGGCCCCGAGCTGCGCACCCGCATCCGCCTCTTCGAGTCGATCATGATGCGCCTGCTCGGCGGCCACAGCGCGACCGAGGCGATCGGCGGCGACCAGACCGGCGTGGTGGTGATCGAGACCGACGGCTCGTACGAGGCGACCGACTCGCTGCGGACCACCGAGAACGGCGCCGCCGCCACCGGCCTGAGCGTGCTCACCGACTCGCTCGACGACGTGCTGGCCCTGGTGGACACGCCGTCGCCGCTGGGTGCCCAGTGTCTGCAGTGCCCGGTCGTCGCGGTCTGCGGCGGTGGCCTGCGGGCGCACCGGTTCCGGGACGGGTCGTACGACAACCCGTCCGCGTACTGCGACGACCTCTACGCGTTGATCCGGCACATCCAGTCGCGGGTCACCGCGGATCTCCGGGTGGCCCGATGACCGGCTTCACGCTCACCACGGCCCAGTTCGACGGGCTGGGCGCGGGCTACGGCACCCCGGACGCGCTCGCCGTCCTGCGCGCCGTCCAGCTCACCAAGCGCAAGCAGCTGCTGCAGCGGATCATGGCGATGCCGGCCTCGGCCGCCGCGATCGACCTGCTGATCCGGGCCGAGCAGCGGGATCCGGCGGCGGTGGAGCAGGTGCTGCGGCACCCGCACCTCGACGCCGGCCTCGGGCAGGCGCTGAAGTCCGGCGGCGACCTGGGCTATCTGGCGCAGGTCGCGGCGGCGGCCGCGGTCCGGGCGGGGGTGACCTTCACGATCGAGGTGCCGGTGGTCGGCGGCTCGGTCCACCTGCCGACCCTGGGCGCGGCGACGGTCACCGGCGACCGGGTCGAGGTCACCGGCGCGGCGGACGGGACGACCCGGATCGGCCCGGTGCGGCTCGGCGGGCCCGGCTGGGCGGCCACCCGGCGGGTCGAGCTGGAGCCGGGCTACTCGATCGTCGTCGAGGACCAGGAGCTGTACCGGGACACCTACCAGTGGCGTCCGCAGCCGCGGCTCGACGAGCCGGCCGCCGACCGGTTCGCGGAGCTGCTGCGCGCGGCCTGGGCGATCCTGGTGCGCCGGCATCCGGAGCACGCGGCCGCGATGCGGGTGCTGCTGACCATGGTCGTGCCGCTGGCCACCCCGCCCTCCGGCGACCTGGTCAGCGCGGCCTCGCGCCGGGCCTCCGGCTCGGTCGCCGTGGTGATCCCCCCGGAGGCGGAGAACCTGTGCCTGCTGCTGCTGCACGAGTTCATGCACATGAAGCTGGACGCGCTGCGGGATCTGACGCCCCTGCACGTGAAGAGCCCGGTGGGCCGGCACTACGCGCCGTGGCGGATGGATCCGCGTCCGGTTCCGGCGCTGCTGCAGGGCGTCTACGCGCACACCGGGGTCACCGACTACTGGCGGCAGCGCCGCCGGGACGCGGGCGCGCCGGCGATCGCCGACGTGGAGTTCTCGTACTGGCACCGCCAGAGCGGCCTGGCCGCCGACGAACTGGCCGGCAGCGACGAGCTGACCGCGCAGGGCACACGGTTCGTCGGGCTCCTGCGCGACACGCTGGCCGCGTGGCCGGACCCGGAGCTGCCCGGCCGGACGGTGGCGCTGGTGGCGGCGATGGTCCGGGCGCAGACGATCCGGTGGCGTTCGAGGAACTGGTCGCCGGCCGACGCCGAGGTGGACGCGGTACTGGCGGCCTGGCGGTCCGGACGTGCGCTGGGCCCGGTCGCGAGCGCCGGCCGGCTGCGCGGTGCGGCCCGCAACGAGCCGCTGCACCTTCCGGGGATCGTCGGCGTGCTCCGCGACGTGCTGACCGGCGGTCAGGCCGAGGATCCGGCGGACCACGCCTATCTGAGCGGGGATCTGGAGCTGGCGGCCGAGTTGTACGCCAAGCGCCTGAACGACACCGACGACGCCTGGGTGGGGTTCGCGCTCGCGGTCAGTGACGCCGCGCCGCGGCGGCCGGTGCTGCGGGACCGGCCGGACCTGGCCCGGGCCGTGCTGCACAGGTCAGCCCGCGAGGACGGCGCCGATCCGGCGACGGTCGCGGGCTGGATGCAGGGTCAGCCGGTGGGGCGGTCGGCGTAGGAACCGAACGGGAAGATCTCTTCGGAGGACTCGAGAATGTCGTCGATAACCGCCTGAAGAGCGGGCGGGACATCGCTCTCACGCAGCTCCAGGAGCCGGACGTGCGACAAGTCGACCAGCTCTGAAGTGACGATCTGGTCGTCACCAAGCGTCCTGGGCATGCGGTCCTCGATGAAGTTGGACTTTAGAAAAGACGCCCAAGTAAACCACATTTCGGCAACACGGCAGCACCGAACCGCGAGACGGCTGACCAGCCGACTCGGGCTCGTGGATCGGACAAATAGGTTGAGCTGCCTGCCTTTCTCTGGGTAGTCGTACGACTGCGGGAAGCGATCCCCTGGCGAGGGATATCAGATGACTAACTCGGCGGGGGCGAGATGTCGCAGTTGAGGCGCCGCGACTCGGACATCAGGAGCACGGTCGGATGGGTCTCCCCGAGGACCCGCTTGGCCCGCCGCAGCGTGTCGACCCGCAGCTCCTCCGCCGCGGCCATGTCGCCGACCTTGCGGCGACTGATCGCCAGGTTCGCGGCGGCCGCGAGCGTGTCCGGGTTGTCCTCACCGAGCACCTCCCGCATCGTCGCCACGCTCCGTTCGTCCATCTCCCGGGCCGCGTCGAACATGCTGTCCTCGTACATGTCGCTGGCCAGGTTGACCTGGGTGGACAGCGTATAGGGATGCCGCTCGCCGAGCACCTCGAGGAACGCCCGGTACACCTCGTTGTGCAGGGTCTTGGCCTCCTCGACGTGGCCGGCCAGGCGGGTGAAGATCGCCAGGTTGTTCGCCCCGGCCAGGACGAACGGGTGATTCGTCACGTACACCGCCCGGAAGCCGTCGACCGCCTGCTGGGCGGTCACCCGGGCCCGGCGGTGGTCGTCCAGCGCGGACTCCTCGCAGGCCCGGTTCATCAGGCAGGACAGCGCCTCCGGGTGCTCCAGGCCGACCGTTTCGCGGTAGCGGCGCAGAGTGTCGTTGGTCAGGGCGTGCGCCGCGTTGAACTCGCCCAGTTTGCGCAGCGTGGCGGCCAGGCTCTTGGCAGTCCGCAAGGTCAGGGAGGCGCCCGGTCCCAGCACTTCCCGGTAGCGTTCCAGGATTCGCTCCAGCAGACCCCGGGATTCGCGGAACCGGCCCAGCGCCCGGTAGTCGTGCGCCAGGTTGTCGGTGGCCTGCAGGGTCATCGGATAGTCGGCCCCGAAGTACCGCTGCCGGTCCATCACCACGCTCTCGTCGATCTCCGCGGCCTTGGCGAAATTGCCGACCAGCCGCAGCGACACGGCCAGGTTCATCGCGGCCTTGAGCGTACGGTCGTCGGCGTCGCCGAACACGTCGAGCGCCCGGGTCCGCGCGCTCTCCGAGATCTCCAGCGCCTCCTCGTACCGGCCCAGGGCGCGCAGGTCGGCGCCCACGCTCCCGGCGACGATCACCGTGTACGGGTGGTCCGGGCCCTCGGTCTCGGTCAGCCGTTCCAGCACCCGGCTGTCCGCCGCGTAGGCCTCCTCGTAGCGGGCCTGCCAGCGCAGCGCGTTGGCCATGTGGAAGGTGAGCAGCACCGTCGCGGTGTCCTCGCCGAAGCGATCATGCCAGATCGCCAGCGCGTTCTCGGCCAGTTCCTGACTGCTGGAGTAGTCACTGCGCTGCTCCAGATAGCGGGCCATGTCCGAGACCAGCTGCCGGACCGCCGGGTCCGCCGACTCCAGCGCCCCGGAGGCCCGCAGGTGCGGCCAGATCAGGGCGTACGACGGCCAGTTCTCCGGGTTCTCCGGCGCGCCCCGCTCGTAGGTGGCCAGGATCATCTGCACGTCCGCCCGGTTCGCGGCCTGCTCGGACTCGGTCAGACTGTTGCGGATGACGGCCTGGACCAGCCGGTGGATCTGCATGCCGGTGCGGGCGTTGTCCAGGGTGGCGAGCGCGTACCGGCCGATCTCGCGCAGCAGCTGCCCCTGCAGGATCGGGTCCCGCAGACTCGGGTCGTGCGGCAGCAGCACCTGGGTGAACCGGCTGCTGTAGATCAGCTTGGTGGAGATCGGCTCGGGCGCGAAGAACGCGCAGACCTCCAGCAGCTTCGCGGCGGCCCGCTTGGTCTGGCGCAGCCGGTCCAGCGAGAGCAGCCAGGTGGCGGCGGTGGTCTTCTCGTAGCCCAGCGGCGGGTTCTCGTCCAGCACCCGGATCAGCTGGGTGTCGAGCAGCTCCATGTACTGGGTGACCGGCATCCCGGTGGCGGTCAGCCAGGCGGCCGCCTGCTCGATCGCCAGCGGCAGGTCACCGAGGCGCTCGGCGACCTGGCCGGCCTCCTCCGGGTCGAGCTGCGGCAGCCGGCGGTTGAGCATCGCCACCGACTCCTCCCGGGTGAACACGCCCAGCTGCAGCGCCCGGTTCTCCTCGTTCCACGCCTGGTTGCGCGAGGTCAGCAGGACGTGCCCGGACCCCTGCGGGATCAGGTGCCGGATCTCCTCGGGCCGGTCGACGTTGTCGAAGATGATCAGCCAGCGCTGGTGCGGCCGGCCCTGGCGCAGCGCCTCCAGCACGATGCGCACCGCCTCGTCGAGGTTGTCGCCGCCCTCCAGCTGCAACGCCCGGCCGAGCTCGGCCAGCGAGGAGCGGGCCATGTGCGGCTGCTCCGCGGAGATCCACCACACCACGTCGTAGTTGGCCGCGAACCGGTGCGCGTACTCCAGCGCGAGCTGGGTCTTGCCGACGCCGCCGAGGCCGAACAGGGCCTGCGGGACGACGGTGGTGATGCTGGCCGAGAGCCGTTCCCGCAGCTGGGCCAGCACGCTGCCACGGCCGGTGAAGGCCGAGTTGCGCTGCTGCACGTTCCAGATCGGCGGCAGCGTGCCGGGGAACCGGGGGCCGGTACGCCGGGCCGGCGCCGCGGTGGGCGCGCTGCCGACCGCGGTCAGCAGCAGCTCCCGGGCGCGCTCGGCGGTCGCGCCGGTCACGTCGACCGGCTGCAGCGTGGTGAACGGCCAGTCCAGATGCGTGCCGTCCAGGCGCACCGGGATCACCGGGACGCGACTGCCGGAGCCCACGTTGGAGAACTGCTGCCACACCGCGCCCGCGTGCGGCGAGTGCACGTACTCCTTGGACAGCAGCGGCAGGGCGAACCGGACCCCGGCCAGCGACCGGGCCAGCTCCTGGGCCTGGTTCACCGAGACGAAGTCGATGTCCCACAGCTGGGCGCGCAGCCCGACCGCGGACAGCTCCGAGGCGACCCACTCGGCCCACATCCGGTCCACCGGCGCGTAGCTGATCAGCACGTCGTAACTGGTGGTCGGCCGGCGCCGCTCGAACTGGACGAGCAGTTTGCGCCGGGTCTCCTCGTCCAGCGGCGGCAGACTGGTCACCTGACGGTCGGTGAGCCAGCCGGCCAGCCGCTCGTAGGAGGCCAGCACCGAGTTCTCCACCAGGGGACGCTCGGCGATCGTGGCCAGGATCTCCTCGTACGCATAGAGGGGTTTGTAGGGAATTTCGACGTCGCCCCAGTAGTGGTCGAGCTCGTCGCCGAGCTCGGTCAGGAAGGAGCGGAACTCCTGGCGGGCGTAGTCGCGGCCGGCCTCCAGCTTGGACGCCTCGTAGTTCTCCACCCGCATCGGCACCGGCAGGATCCGGACCGTGCGCTGGCCGCGCTGCTTGGTCACCGAGTGCGCCACCGAGACCGCGCCGTCGATGCTCTGCGTGCTGAACGTGAAACAGTTGACGATGGTGTCCGGCAGCTGGATCGTGCAGATCCCGGCGCTGTCGCTGAGCCCGGTCCGGCTGTCGATCAGGATGAAGTCGTAGTTGGCCCGCATGTCCTTGGCCAGCGCCTCGATGAAGGCGCCACCGCCGAGCCGGTCCCAGAAGTTGGGCCACTCGAACGTGCTGACGCTGCGTGCGTAGGACTGGTCCTGCCGCCCGGCCGGCAGCAGGTCGATGCCGCCCTTGCCGGGGAACCGGTAGTTCAGCGAGACGGCGTAGTCCAGCACCGCGGCGTGCTCGCGGATCCAGTCGCGCGAGTCGGTGTGATCGGGCTCCATCGCCGTCGAGGCGAAGTCGCGCACCATGTCGATCACGCCCGGCGAGGCGGCCAGCTCCTTGTCGAGCAGGAACGGGTGGAAGTAGCGGTGCAGCCCGGGCGACTCCAGGTCCCAGTCGACCACCAGCACCCGCAGTTCGTTGGCGGCGAGCAGCCAGGCCATGTTGGCGACGCTCATGGTGCGCCCGGTGCCACCCTTGTACGAGTAGAACGTCACGATGTGACCGCTGCTCATCGTCGCCTCCTAACTCTCGATGACGGGTCGGCTGCTGGGCGGGTCCGGCAACGGCCGCCGCGCCCGGCCCTTGGCCATCACCAGGTTCCGGGACTCCTCCAGCACCACGTGCAGGTCGGCGCCGAAGATCTCGGTGGACATCACCGCCGGGCGGAAGAGCGTGTTGGGTGGCTTGCGCACGTTGCGGGGGAACGTCTCGTTGATCGAGTTGTGCAGCCGCTGGGCGTTGTCGCGGATCTCGGAGTCGTCGCGGCTCCACGGGATCATCACCGCGGCCGACGGCTCGTCCCGGCCGTCGTAGTCCTTGAGGATCTCGTGATAGCGCGGCATCTGGGTGCTCCACGGGTCGACCAGCAGCACCACGATCTGGTTGTCGCGTTCGGCCCGGGCGATGCACTGCTCCAGCTCGCCCACCTCGATCACGTCGGCGAGCAGGCTGCGCTCGTGGGCGATCCGGGTCGCGTAGCTGGCCAGCGCCTCCTCGGAGCTGGGCCGGTAGGGCGCCCAGTCCGGCGCCGAGTCGCCGTAGAAGCGCCGGTCCCGGCGGCCCAGCTCCTCGTCCTCGGCCTCCACCCGGGTCGGCGCCGACATCACGAAGTAGACCTTGCGGGAGATCGGCATCTCGACGTCCGCGATCGGGCCGGGCTGCACCCCGTTGACCGCGCCGGCGTGCACCGGCACCGGCTTGTGGAACGCGCTGGCGACCGCCTCGAACCGCTGCCGGCGCTCGTTCTGCATCGGCGGCATCGGGTCGACCAGCGAGGCCTCGACCACCCGCTCGGCCACCAGCGTGACGAACTCCAGGTAGTCGTCCCGGTTGCGCTGCAGGCGCAGCAGCTGGCGGATCCCGCGCAACCGCTGGTCGGCCTGCTGGCCGGCGCCCACCGGCTCCTCGAAGTACTGGATCCGGGCCGCGGTGGGCGGCAGCGTGCGCGGTGGCAGCCACTGCAGCGGGATCAGGCCCGGTGGTCGCTGGCCGGTGCGGCGCTCGTGCTCCTCCACCCGCTCCTCGAAGATCGCCCATTCCTTGCCGCACGGCTCACTGAGAAAGTAGGCCGGGGAACAGAGCGCGAGAAACGACCGGCTCTGGGCCAGCGCGTCGATCAGCGACTCGGACCACGCTTGACCTGGATGGATGTTGCGGGCATCCAGAAAACCGACCTCGACGTCGCGGCCGAGGCCTTCCAGCACGCGAACCTCGTGGCACAAGTCGCTGAAGAACTGTCGCACGTAAACGTCGTCGCCGCCGCGGGCATAGCTCAGGAAGAAGTACAGCACGCAGTCTCCGACAAAGGTCAGGGCCTATGCGGCGGACGGTGCCGCGTAACGCACCGTACATTAATCCTGATGCTCGGTGAAACATGTGTGTCGATCAAGATCGCGAATAGACAGACGATTTTCACTGGTCCACCGGTCGCCACCTGCACACGCCGCTTCGGGGGGCCCACCATCCGAAAACCCGCTCGGACCAGCAATTCGGACAGTTGCCAGACCTGGTTTCCCCATTCCCGAAGATCACGCCTTTGATCATTTTCGGTAGCCCTGGGAGAGGTAATTATCCGGTCGGAGGTGTTGCGCACCCGGCGGACCGGCCACACTACGGCGTGCCGATCAGCTATTGCGCGCCGGAACCGCGAACCCGGGCCTCGCTCGCCGCGGATTTCCGGGCTCTGGGCGTCCCCCGCGGCGGGATCCTGCTCATCCACACCTCGCTGAGCTCGCTCGGCTGGGTCAGCGGCGGTGCGCTGGCCGTGGTGCAGGCGCTGCTGGACGTGCTCGGCCCGGACGGCACCCTGGTCGTTCCCAGTCAGACCGCGAACAACCGCGACCCGTCGACCTGGTCGTCGCCACCGCCGCGGGAGTGGTGGCCGTCGATCCGGGCGACCCTGCCCGGCTTTGATCCGGATCGGACACCGAGCGTCGGCGTCGGCGTGATCACCGAGCAGGTGCGCACCTGGCCCGGCGCGGTCCGCAGCACCCATCCGCAGACGTCGTACGCGGCGCTCGGGCCGCGGGCCAAGGAGCTCATGCACGACCACCACACCGACTGTCACCACGGCGAGGAGTCACCGCTGGCCAAGCTGGCCGCGGCCGGCGCGTCGACCCTGCTGCTCGGCGTCGGCTTCGCCAAGACGACCGCGTTCCACCTGGCCGAGTACCGGCTGCCGGCCCCGGCCCGGCGGATCTACGCCTGCGCGGTACGCACGCCGGAGGGCGGCCGCCGCTGGCTGGAGTACGAGGACGTGGTCCTCGACGACCGCGACTTCGCCCGGCTCGGCGCGGACTTCGAGGCGGACAGCGGCGCGGTGACCGCCGGCCGGGTCGGCTCGGCGTGGTGCCGGCTGTTCCCGATCGACGGCGCGGTCAGCTACGCCGCGCAGTGGATGCGCGCCAACCGCCCCCGGTGACGGGCGCCGGTCAGCGGTCGTACTCGAAGATCTTGGCGGCCAGGTCGGTCATCACCTCGGTGGCGCCCGCCCCGATCGGCAGGATCCGCACGTCGCGGTAGTGCCGTTCCACCTCGGAGTCGCGCAGGTAGCCGGCCCCGCCGTGCAGCTGCACCGCCTCGTCGACCACGTGCCGGGCGGCGTCGACCGCGGCGTTCTTGGCCAGGCAGACCTCGCCGGCCACCCACTCGCCGGCGGCGTGCCGGGCCGCGACCCGGCGGGTGAACGTGCGGGCCAGCTCGATCCGCTGCCGCATCTCGACCAGCTTGTGCCGCACCACCTGCCGGCTGATCAGCGGCCGCCCGAACGTCTCCCGCTCCCGCACGTAGCCCAGGGTCAACTGCAGGCAGCGCTGCGCCACCGAGTACGCGTGCACCGCCGCGATGATCCGCTCCGGGACGAAGACCCGGGCGATCAGCGGGAAGCCGCCGTTCTCCGCGCCGACCAGGTTCGCGGCCGGGACGCGGCAGTCGGCGAACGACAGCTCGGCGGTGTCCGAGCAGAGCCAGCCCATCTTGTCCAGCTTGCGGGAGACCGTGAAGCCGGGCGTGCCCCGCTCGATCACCAGCAGGCTCAGGCCGGCCGCGCCGGGCCCGCCGGTGCGCACCGCGGTGGTCACGAAGTCGGCGCGGGTCCCCGAGGTGATGAACATCTTCGCGCCGTTCACGACGTAGTCGTCGCCGTCGCGGACCGCGGTGGTGCGCAGCGCGCCGACGTCCGAGCCGGCGTCCGGCTCGGTGACGCCCAGCGAGCAGATCAGCTCGCCGGCCAGCGCCGGACGGACGAACCGGGCGATCAGCTCCGGATCGCCGGACGCGATCATGTGGGGGAGCGCGATGCCGTGCGTGAACAGCGCCGCGTGGGCCCCGGACGAGCCGCCGGCCTCGATGAACGCCTCGGTCGCGACGACCATGTCGACGGTGTCCCCGCCGTCGCCGCCGGCCTCCTCGGGGAACCCGACGCCGTAGAGCCCGGCCTTCGCCGCCTTGACATGCAGCTCCCGCGGGATCTCCCCGGCCCGCTCCCAAGCATTCAGAGACGGAAAGACCTCCTTGTGTACGAAGGAGGCCACCGCCTCGCGCAGCGCCGAGCGTTCCGCGGTCTCGAACGGATCCTCATACATGCTCAGTTCCCCTTCGCACGGTCGCGTTCCAGCAGGGTGTCCGGGTCGCGGCGCCCGAGCAGGATCGCGGCCGCCCGCTTCCACCGGCGGATCAGCAGCTCACGGCGGCCCAGCTCGCCGCTGACGATCCCGGTCATCACCAGGCCGGTCATCATCTCGAAGGTCATCTGCACCACGGTCGCCACCCGCGGGTCCGGCCCGAGCAGCGCCCGCGCCCGCTCGTGCAGCACCCCGAAGATCTCCTTCTCCACCGGCATCAGCGCGGCGCGCAGCTCGGGGTCGGTGCGGGCCGCGTTCCACAGCTCGAGCGCGGCCCAGAACAGCGGCGACGAGAAGTGGTGCCAGACCCCGTCGACAAACGCGTCCAGCGCGTCGGCGTCGCCGTCCAGCGCGCTCAGCTCGGCGTCCAGCGCGCCGAGCCGGCGCCGGGCGACGTGCTGCACCGAGGCGACCAGCAGGTCGACCTTGGTCGGGAAGTGGTGCAGCAGGGTGCCGCGCGGGACGTCGGCACGCGCCAGCACCTCGGCGGTCGTGGTCTCCGCATAACCCCGCTCGACCAGGGCCTGCAGGGTCGCGTCGAGGATGCGGGCCCGGGTGGCCCCGCTGCGCTGGGCCTGGGTGCGCCTCACGGCACTTACCGTACGGCCTGACGGTTAGTGCGGTCCACTGCGGATTGTCCTGGCCGTTTTCGGTCTTGTCGTGATGCAGGTCACTGGCTTACCGTCACGCCAGACTGTTTGAGGAGGTGTCGATGCGCTTCCGTCGCCGCGCCATGCCCGCAACCCCGCCCGCAACCGCCCCGACCCCTCCATCCGCGCCGCCCGCCGCCTCACCTTCCGCGTCGGCTCCGACCCCTCCACCCGCACCGCCTGCCGCCTCCCTGCCCGAGCCTGCCCCGACGTCGCCGCCCGCGTCCCTTGCCGCGCCGCGCCGGCTGCGGCGGCCGTGGTCGCTGTCCGTCACCGTCGACGCCGCCGCTGATCAGGTCTTCGGCTACCTGGCGAACGCCTCGACGATGGCGGACTGGCTGGTCATGCACGCCGGCTGGCCCGCGGATCCGCCCGGCGTGCTCACGGCGGGGGAGCGGTTCCGGCAGCGGGTCAAGCTGATGAACACCCCGGTCGAGGTCCGCTGGACGATCACCGGCATCACCCCGGGCCGCGCGATCTGGCTGGACGGCACCGGCCCGATGGGCATCGAGGTCGGCCTCTACCTCTCCCTCACGCCCAGCGACCGCGAGGGCCCGCCCCTCGTGGCCGGTGGCGGCGAGACCGTGGTGCGCCTGGAAGGCGGCGTCCAGGGCGGACCGACCGACGGCCCGCTCGGCCGGATGGTCGCCCGCAACCTCACCGACGCCCTGCGCGCCTCCCTGCGGCGCCTGACCCAAGCCGACCTCAAAGTCTCCGCACCCGTGGCATCCGCCCACCCACCAAGACCCCAAAAATCCCAAAAAATCCCCCATTTGCGTACGGGGACAGAACTCGATCCGTGGACCCCGGTCATCGTGGGCGCCGGCCAACTCAGCGAACGCTCCACCAACCCCCGCCACGGCGACCCCGTGACGCTCGCCATCCGCGCCCTGACCAGCGCCGCCACCGATGCCGGCACCCCCGAAATCCTGAAAAAAGCGGACACGATCGGCTGGGTAGCCAGCGTCTCCTGGCAATACGCCAACGCCGCCGCCCTGATCGCCGAAGCCGTCGGCGCCACCCGACCGGCGTCCGGAGCGGGAACCGGATTCGCGGGAGCGGACAGCGGCGCGGCGGTGCGGACCGTGCAGACCAGCCTCTTCGGTGGCGACGGCCCGCTGCGCCTGATCAACGACATCGCCGCCGCGATCACCCGTGGCGAGACCAGCATCGCGTTGATCGCGGGTGGGGAATCCGCGGCAACCACGGCCGCCGCGGAACGTGCCGGGGTGGAGCCCGACTGGCCGGTGCAACCCGAGGGCACGGCCCCGACCAGGACTCTCGGCTCCGACCGGGAACCGAACAACGACCCGGAGACCGCGGCCGGCCTGACCTCCCCGCTGCACCTGTACGCCCTGATCGAGACCGCGATCCGCGCCCGGCTGGGCCTGAGCCCCGCGCAGCACCAGGCCCGGATCACCGAGCTGTGGTCCCGGTTCTCGCAGGTCGCCGCCGCCAACCCGCACGCCTGGCTGCCCCAGCCCCGGACCGCCGCCGAACTCGCCACCCCGGACCGGGACAACCGGCCGGTCAGCGCCCCCTACACCAAGCTGCTCACCGCGAACCTGCAGGTCAACCAGGCCACCGGCCTGATCATGTGCAGCGCCCAGGCCGCACACGAGGCCGGCATCCCGCAGGACAAGTGGATCTTCGTGCACGCCGGGGCGCACGCCGAGGACGAGTGGTTCGTGACCGAGCGCGCCGACCTGGCCGCGTCCCCCGCGATCCACGCCGTCGGCCAGGCCGTCCTGGCGCACACCGGCCTGAAGATCGAGAACATCGAGCACCTCGATCTGTACGCGTGTTTCCCCGCCGCAGTGCAGATCGCCGCCGCCGAACTGGGCCTGCCCCTCGACCGCCCGCTCACGGTCACCGGCGGACTGACGTTCGCCGGCGGCCCGGGCAACAACTACGCGAGTCACGCGGTCGCGAGCCTGGTCCCGCGGCTGCGCGCCGATCCGGACGGGTTCGGCCTGGCCACCGCCCTCGGCTGGTACCTGACCAAGCACGCGATGACCGTGCTCTCGGCCCGCCCGCCGGCCGCGGAGTTCCGCGACATCGACGCCGGCCTGCGCCTGACCCGCCCGGCCCGGCGGGTGATCGCCGAGTCCGACGAGCCCGGCACCCCGGAGGCCTACACCGTCACCTACCGCCGCGACGGCACCCCGGAAACCGGCATCACCACCGCGATCCTGAACAACGGCACCCGAGTGGTCCGAACCGTCCCCCCGGAGAAACTCCCCGGCGGCAGCGGCGAGGCGGAGCGCGGCGAGCCGGAGCGCGGTGCGCCGGAGCACGGCGAGACAGCGGGCGGCGAGGCGGAGCGCGGCGACAAGGGCGGGCGCCTGGTGTTCGGAAGGGCACTGCCGCCGCCGGGGGAGCCGCCGGTGCTGGTCGAGTGGCACGGGCCGGTCACCGTGATCCGGCTCAACCGCCCCGAGGTCCGCAACGCCGTCGACCTGGCCACCGCCCGCGCCCTGGAACGCGCGATCGACGCCTTCGACGCCGACCCGGACGCCCGGGTCGCGGTGCTGACCGGCGCCGGCCCGGTCTTCTGCGCCGGCATGGACCTCAAGGCCGCGGCCCGCGGCGAGTACCCGATCACCGAGGGCCGCGGCCTGCTCGGCCTGACCGCCAGGCCGCCGCGGAAACCGCTGATCGCCGCGGTCGAGGGCGCGGCCCTGGCCGGCGGCTGCGAGCTGGCGCTGGCCGCCGACCTGATCGTCGCCGCCGAGGACAGCCTGTTCGGCATCCCCGAGGTCAAGCGCGGCCTGGTCGCCGCGGCCGGCGGGGTGCTCCGGCTGGCCCGCGCGCTGCCCCGGGCGACCGCGCTCGAACTCGCGCTGACCGGCGAGCCGATGCCCGCTCGGCGACTGCACGACCTGGGACTGATCAACCGGGTGGTGGCGCCCGGAACGACGTACCAAAGCGCAATTGATCTTGCGATTTTGATTGCCGGCCATCCGACGGCGGCCGTCCTGAGCTCCAAACGCATCGTCGACGAGCAGCTCGACTGGCGCGGCGACGAGGCGTTCGAGCACCTCGCCGAGATCGCCGGTGAGGTGCTCGGCTCCGCGAACTTCGACCTTGAGCGAAAGGCCCGATCGTGAGCGCGCTGGAAAACCTGCACGCGGTACTGCGGATGCACCAGATCGGCATCGTCAACCTGCTGCGCCCGGACCGGCTGGCCGGCGCCGCGGTCCGCAACGCGCGGCTCGGCCCGCAGGCCGCCCTGATCATGAAAGCGGCCACCGAGCACCCACACATGCCGGCGCTGACCGACGACCGTGGCACGCTCAACTACCGGCAGCTCGACGAGCAGTCCAACGCGCTCGCGCACGCGCTGCGCGAGCTGGGGCTGCCGCCGCGCGCCGTGATCGGGGTGGTGGCCCGCGACCACCGCGGGCTGGTGCTGACGATCAGCGCGGCGGCCCGGGCGAACCTGCGCCTGGCGCTGATGAACACCGGCCTGGCCGCGCAGCAGTTCGCCGAGGTGGTGGCCCGGGAGCAGGTGCGGGCGGTGCTCTACGACAGCGAGTTCGCGGCGCTGGTCGACGCCGTCCCGGACGACCTCCCGCGCTATCTGACCTGGGCCGACGAGGGCGCCGCCGACCCGACGATCGACATGCTGATGGCCGGGCGGCCGATCACCCCGCTGCCGATGCCCGAGCGGCCGGCCGGGTTCATCATCCTGACCAGCGGGACCACCGGTCTGCCCAAGGGCGCCCCGCGCACCAAGGTGTCCCCGCTGGCCAGCGCCCTGATCGCGGACCGCATCCCGTTCCCGCGGCAGGGCGCGATCGTGGTCGCCTCCCCGCTGTTCCACAGCACCGGCTTCGGCGCCTGGACGGTCGGGCTGTCGCTGGCCGACCACGCGATCCTGCTGCGCCGCTTCGACGCCGAGCGGATCCTGCAAGCGATCGCCGAGCACAAGGCGGCGATGCTGGTCGCGGTGCCGACCATGCTCACCCGGATCCTGGCGCTGGGGCCGGAGGTGATCGCCAAGTACGACACGTCGTCGCTGCGGTCGGTCTTCGTCGCCGGCTCCCCGCTGGCCCCCGAGCTGACCAACCGCTTCCAGGACACCTTCGGCGAGGTGATCTACAACGTGTACGGGTCCACCGAGGTCGCCGTCGCGTCGGTCGCCCAGCCGGCCGAGTCGCGCCGCGCGCCCGGCACGGTCGGCAAACCGCCGGTCACCGTGCACCTGGCGATCTACGACGACCAGGACGCCCGGGTGACCCGGCCGCACGTCACCGGCCGGGTCTTCGTCCGCACCGGCATCCCGTTCGAGGGCTACACCGACGGCCGGCACAAGCAGGTCATCGACGGTTTCATGGCCACCGGCGACCGCGGCCACCTCGACGACGCCGGCCTGCTGCACATCGACGGCCGGGACGACGACATGATCATCTCGGGCGGCGAGAACGTGTACCCGCTGGAGGTGGAGAACCTGCTCGCCGAGCGCGACGACGTGATCGAGGCCGCCGTGATCGGCGTCGAGGACCCGGAGTTCGGCACCCGCCTGCGCGCCTTCATCGTCCCGGCCGAGGGCGCCGCCCGCGATCCGCAGGAGATCCGCGACTACGTACGGGCGCTGCTGGCCCGCTACAAGGTCCCGCGCGACGTGCTCTTCCTCGACGAGCTGCCCCGCAACGCGACCGGCAAGGTGCTACGCCGGGAGCTGCCCACCGACTGACCCGGCCGCCGCCTTGATCAGGTCGGTGGTCTCCGCGGGGTGCGAGAGCATCGCCAGGTGACCGGCCGGGACCGAGACCGTGGTGGCGCCCATCCGGCTCGCGAACAGCTGCTCGGCCTGCGGCGGGATCGCCTGGTCCCGCTCGGCGACCAGGTACCAGGAGGGCAGCGACTTCCAGGCCGGCGCGCCCAGCACGTCGGCGAACGACGAACCGGCGATCGGCTGCTGCACGGCGTGCAGCACACGGGCCCGGGCCGGGTCGACGCCGGCCGCGAAGCGCTCGACGAAGTCGCCCTCCGGCAGCCAGACCTGGCCCTGCTTGTCGGTGATCAGGTGCTCCAGCGCGGCCGGCGTGGGCCCCTGGGCCAGCAGCGCGCCCAGCGACTCGCCCTCGTCCAGGGCGAACGCCGCGACGTAGACCAGCGCGACCGCGTTCGGCGCGTCGGTGCCCAGCGCGGTGATGATCTGCCCGCCGTACGAGTGCCCGGCCACCACGGTCGGCCCGTCCTGTGCCTCCAGCACCTGCCGCAGCCGGGCCACGTCGGCGGCGAGCGAGGTGAGCGGGAACTGCGGGGCGGTCACCCGGTACCCGTCCGCCTGCAGGCGCGGAATGACCTCGCTCCAGCTGGAGCCGTCGGCCCACGCGCCGTGCACGAGGACGATGTTCGGCAGTGTGTCCATGTCGGTGCTTCCTTTCCCCGGCACCGGTGTTGGTGCATAGTCATGCTGGCCCGCGGGGCACCGGCGCCGGTATCGGCATGTTGACTGCACTACCTCCCGGAGGCGCTGATGATCGGCCGGGAGCGGGAGCTCGCCCGCCTGCGCGCCCTGGTCGACCCGCCGCCGCGCCGCGCCCACGTGCACGTCCTGATCGGCGATCCGGGGCTGGGCAAGACCGCGGTGCTGACCGGTGTGGCCCGATCCGCGGCGATGCGCACGCTCGCGGTGACCGGCCGGGAGTCCGAACAGGACCTGGCCTTCGCCGGGCTGCACCAGTTGCTGCGGCCGGTCCTCGACCGGGTGCCGGCGCTGCCCGGGCGGCAGGCCCGGGCGCTGCTCGGCGCGTTCGCGCTGACCGACGACCCGGTGCCGGCGGACGCGCTGCTGACCGGGCTGGCCGTGCTCACCCTGCTGGCCGCGCTGGCCGAGGACGGCCCGCTGCTGGTCACCGTCGACGACGCGCAGTGGCTGGACGCGGCGTCGCTGGGCGCGCTGACCTTCGCGGCCCGGCGCCTGGAACTGGAGCCGATCGTGGTGCTGCTGGCCACCCGGGACCCGGCCGGGCTCGGGCCGGGCCTGCCCGGGACCCGGCTCGAGCCGCTCGACCCGGCGGACGCCGGCCGGCTGCTCGACGCGCAACCGGCGCCGCCCTACGGCCCGGCCCGGGAGCAGGTCCTGGCCCAGGCCGCGGGCAACCCGCTGGCCCTGATCGAGCTGTCCGCGGCGCTCGCCGCCGACCCGGCCGCCGCCCGTCGCTGGGCCGCCGAGCCGCTCCCGCTCACCGACCGGCTCACCGCGCTGCTGGCCGTCCGGTTCGAGGCGCTGCCCGGCCCGGTCCGCGACACGCTGCTGCTGGCCGCGGTCGCCGACAGTCCCGAGGTGGCGGCCCGGGTGACCGGCCCGGACCGGCCGGCCCCGGCCGAACGGGCCGGGCTGATCCGGATCGACGCCGCCGGACTGCACTTCACCCACCCGCTGACCAGGGCGGCCGTCTACCACGCGGTCCCGTTCGCGGAGCGGGCCGCGGCCCACCGGCGGGTCGCCGAGACGGTGCGCGACCAGCCCGACCGGTACGCGTGGCACCTCGCGGCCGCCGCCGGCGCACCGGACGAGACGGTCGCGGCCCGCCTCGAGGAGAGCGCCGCGCACGCCCGACGCCGCGGTGGCGCGGCCGCGGCGGCCCGGGTCCTGGAGCGGGCCGCCGCGCTGAGCCCGTCCGAGACCGATCAGGTGCGCCGGCTGCTGGCCGCGGCCGGTCACGCGCAGGCCGCCGGCCAGGGCGACTGGGTCCGTGACCTGGCCGGCCGGGTGCTGACCCGGTCCGCCGCCGAGCCGGCTCAGCGGCTCGCCGCCCGGCAGCGGATCGGCTGGGCGCAGGTCTGGTCCGGTGAGCACGCCACCGCCCTGGACACCCTGCTGTCGGTGGCCGGTGCCGCCGCGCCGGCCACGGCCTGGTCGGCGCTCGCGTTCGCGGCGACCCTCGCGCACCGCTCCGGCACACCCGGCGACCGCGGCGCGGTGCTGCGCGCCCTCGACCGGATGCCCGGGCCGGGCGGCGACGAGGCGCGGCTGTGGGTGCGGGCCTGCGCCGAGGCGCCCGGCGAGCACGCCTCGACCCGCGCCGAGCTGCACCGGATCGCGGTCGCCGGGCCGCGGGACCGGACCCTGGTCGGCTCGGCCGCGTGGCTGCTGGAGGAGACCGACCTGGCCGTGCGGCTGCTGCGCCAGGCCCTGGCCGGGCTGCGGGAGCCGGGGATGCGTGGCGGCAGCGGCGGGGTGCTGACCGCGCTGCCGTGGGCGTGCTTCGACAGCGGCCGCTGGGACGAGGCGCTCTCGGTGGCCCGGGAGGCGCGGGACGCGGCGGCGGCGTACCGGATGGATCCCGTCGCGGCCTCTGCCGACCTGTGCGTCGCCGCGGTGCGGGCGCTGCGCGGCGAGGACGTCGAGGTGGGCGCGCACCTGGCGAACGCCGACGCGATGGAGTACCGCGCGGCGACCGCCCGGGCCCGGCACGTGGCGGGTCTGGCGGCGTTCGCCCGGGGCGCCTATCCGGCGGCGTACGCCCAGCTCCGGCACCTGTTCGACGACGACGGCGAGCCACTGCACCACCGGGTGTCGTATCTGGGGATCGCCGACCTGGCGGCGGCCGCGGTCCGCACCGGCCGCCCGTTCCCGCGGCCGGCGCTGGCACCCCTCGACGCCGCGGCGAGCCCCCGGCTGCGGCAGCTCGCCGCCCGCGCCCGCGGCCTGCTCGGCGAGGCGATCGGCGAGCCGGAGCCGGCCGGTGAGCAGTGGCCGTTCGAGCATGCCCAGCTCCGGCTCGACCAGGGGGAACGGCTGCGCCGCGAGCGCCGGATCAACGACGCCAAGCCGGTGCTGGCCGAGGCCCTGGAGACGTTCCAGCGGCTGCGGGCGGCGCCGTGGGCGCGGCGGGCCGAGGCGGAGTTGCGCGCGTGTGGCGTGGCCGCCGCGCCGGCCGCCCCGGACAAGCTGGCCGGGCTGACCACCCAGCAGCGCGAGATCGTCGTGCTGGCCGCCCGCGGTCTGACCAACGCGGAGATCGCCGACCGGCTGTTCCTGTCCCCGCGCACGGTCGCGTCGCACCTGTACCGGTCGTATCCGAAGCTCGGCGTCGCCGGGCGGCACCAGCTGCGCGATCTCGTCCCGGAGCGGTGACGGCGGCCGTAGGCTCGATCATGTGTCCGGGGCCGCAGCGGGTGACCGAGTCTGTCTGGGCGTGGTGGTCGGCGCGCTGGGTGTCGTGTTCGGCGACATCGGGACCAGCCCGATCTACACGTTGCAGACCGTGTTCAACCCGGAGGATCCGCACCCGGTCCCGGTGAGCAGCGACAACGTCTACGGCGTCGTCTCGCTGATCTTCTGGTCCGTGATGATCATCGTGACCGTCACCTACATCCTGCTCGCCCTGCACGCCGACAACGACGGCGAGGGCGGCATCATGGCGCTGATCACGCTGCTGCGCCGGGCCGGCGCCCAGCGCACCCGGCGGACCACGATGGCGCTGGCCGCGCTCGGCATCTTCGGGGCCGCCCTGTTCTTCGGCGACAGCATGATCACGCCGGCCATCTCGGTGCTCTCCGCGGTCGAGGGGCTGCGGATCGTCGAGCCGTCGCTGGGCGACTTCGTGGTTCCCGGCACCGCGGTGATCATCCTGCTGCTGTTCCTGGTGCAGCGGCACGGCACGGCGGCGGTCGGGCGGGTCTTCGGCCCGATCATGGTCACCTGGTTCACGGTGATCGGCGCGCTCGGCGTCGGCGGGATCGTGCGACATCCCGGGATTCTGCGGGCGCTGTCCCCGACGTACGCCATCGGGTTTTTGCTCGGGCATTTCGGTATTGCCTTCTTCTCGCTGGCCGCGATCGTGCTCGCGGTGACCGGCGCCGAGGCGCTGTACGCCGACATGGGCCATTTCGGGCGCAAGGCGATCAGCCGTGGCTGGTTGTTCCTGGCGCTGCCCGCCTGCGTGCTCAGCTACCTCGGGCAGGGCGCGCTGATCCTCGACGACCACGCCAACCTCAGCGGCCCGTTCTTCCTGCTGGCGCCGGCGTGGGCGCGGCTGCCGCTGGTGCTGCTGGCCACCGCGGCCACGGTGATCGCGTCCCAGGCGGTGATCACCGGGGCGTTCTCGGTCACCTCACAGGCCGCGCAACTCGGCTACCTGCCCCGGCTGCGGATCGCGCACACCTCCGACTCGTCGATCGGGCAGATCTACGTCCCGTTCATCAACTGGCTGCTGCTGTTCTCGGTGCTCACCCTGGTCTTCGCGTTCCGCTCGTCGGCCGCGCTCGCCTACGCCTACGGGATGGCCGCGACCGGCACGATCACCATCACCACGCTGCTGTTCTTCCGGGTCGCCCGGGACACCTGGCGCACCCCGCCGTGGCTGCTCGGCGCCGGTGCGGCCGCCCTGCTCCTGGTCGACCTGCTGTTCGTCGGCGCGAACCTGACCAAGCTGGTGCACGGCGCCTGGCTGCCGCTGCTCATCGCGCTCACCGCGTTCACCATCATGACCACCTGGCAGCGCGGCCGGGCGGTGATCACCGCGGAGCGCGGGCGGCACGAGGGCTCGCTGCGCGACTTCGTCGCCGGGCTGCGGGCGGACCCGGACCGGACGGTCCAGGTCGGCGGCACGGCGGTCTTCCTCAACCGGGGCATCGAGTCCGCGCCGCTGGCACTGCGGGCCAACGTCGAGCACAACCACGTGCGCCACGAGCACGTGCTGATCTGCGCCATCAAGATCGAGACGGTGCCGCGGATCGCGCCCGGCGAGTGCCGGACCGTCGTCGACGGCCTGGGCTTCGCCGACGACGGGATCATCCACGTGACGGTGCGCTTCGGCTACGCCGAGACCCCGGACCTGCTGCCCGCCCTGCGCACCCTCGACGACGAGAGCACCGAGGGCCGCCTGCAGATCGACCAGGCGTCGTTCTTCCTCTCCAAGATCGAGCTGCGCCGGGGGAGCGCGCCGACCATGGCGGCCTGGCGCAAACGCCTGTTCATCGCGACGTCGTACCTGACCGCGGACGCCGCCGAACACTTCCGCCTGCCCCGCGACCGGACCGTCATCATGGGCTCGCACATCGAGGTCTGACCCGCTCTGCTCTCGGTTGTTGCCGCTGCTTGCGGTTCCTGCTGGTCAGGGTGTGCTTGCCAGGCGGCCTCCGCTGCCGTGAGCAGCGGCGGGCGCCGCCTGGGAAGCCGGCTAGCTCAGCAGGGAGTTCGACGGGCCGGCGCTGCCCGCCGGGTACTCCACGATCGGCACCCCCCCGTCGTGCCAGGCCTTGGTGACCGGCTCGACGATGCGCCAGCACTGCTCGGCGGTGTCGCCGCGCACGGACAGCAGCGGATCGTCCTCGAACACGCCGCGCAGGACCTCGCCGTACGGCGGAAGCTCTCCCGGACCGAAGTCGGCCCGCAGCGTGATCGGGTCCAGGGTGAACGGATCGCCCGGCCCGTTGACGGTGAAGTCCAGCTCGAGCCGGTCCGGTCCGAAACCGATCCGCAGCCGGTTCGGCCCGTCCGGCCCGTGCAGCCCGTCCGGCAGCCGCTGCGGCTCCTTGAACGTGACCACCGCTTCCTTGCGGCTGTTCGCGACCGCCTTGCCGGAGCGCAGCCGGAACGGCACGCCCGCCCAGCGCCACGTGTCGACGGCCAGCACCAGCTCGGCGAGCGTCTCGGTCTCCCGCGCCGGGTCGACGTCCTTCTCCTGCGTGTACGCCGGCAGATCCCGCCCGTTCAACGACCCCGCGCTGTAGCGGGCCCGCAGGCTGGACGCCGCCGGATCCCCGCCCCAGAGCCGGGTGGACCGCAGCGCCTCGGCGGTCGCGTCCCGGAACACCTGCGGGTCCAGCGACTGCGGCGCCTCCATCGTGAGCAGCGCGAGGATCTGCAGCAGGTGGCTCTGGATCATGTCGGCGAGCGCGCCGGCCTTGTCGTAGTACCCGGCCCGCCCCTCCAGCGCGAGATCCTCGTCGAAGACGATGTCGACGCTCTCCACGTGCTCCGAGCCGAGCAGCGGCTCGAAGATCCGGTTGGCGAACCGGAGTCCGAGAATGTTCAGCACGGTCGACTTGCCGAGGAAGTGGTCGATCCGGTGTATCTTCTCCTCCGGCGCGAGCCGGGTGAGCAGCCGGTTCAGCGCCGCCGCCGACGAGGCACCGGTCCCGAACGGCTTCTCCAGCACCAGCCGGGTGCCCTCCGGGAGCTGCACGTCCAGCAGCGCCTCGCACGCCTTCGCGGTGATCGCCGGCGGCAGCGCGAAGAAGATCGACACGGTGCCGTCCGCGTCCGCCAGCAGCGCGCGCAGGTCGTCGGCCTTGGTCACGTCGGCGCTGCGGTACCGCGTCCCGGCCAGGGTCGGCGCGGCCTGCCCGGCGTCGCGGTGCTCCCCGAACGCGTCGCTGACCCGCTTGCGCCAGTGCTCGGCGTCCCAGTCGTCGATGCCGGCGCCGAGCAGGGTCAACGGCGGCGCGTCCCCGGTCGCGAGCAGCGCGCCCAGCCCGGGCAGCAGCAGTCGCGCGGTCAGGTCGCCGGAGGCGCCCAGGATCAGCAGCGTTTGCGCGGAGCCGTCGTTCGTCATGCGCCGAGCTTGCCCGATCAAACCCAAGGTCAAAACACGTTTTCGGTACGTGTGTGAACTGTCTCCCGGGTTTGTGCCACATAGGACGATCGCGCCGGGAGTCGGGTCCCACCCGTCAATAGGTTGATCCCAGTCGATCGGCCGGGGCTCACCCGGCACACGGGGTTTTCGATAAGGAGCAGTTCAACATGCGCACACTCATGCGTGCGGGCGTCGTCGCCCTCGCCGCCGGATCCGTCGTTCTCGGCGGTGGCGTCGCCGCCCAGGCCGCACCGGCCGGCAAGATTTCGGTCAGCGTCAACCGCCTGATCCTCGATCCCGGCGCTCCCTACGGCCACACCGGCAGCGTCCAGGTACTGGTCAAGAACACCACGGCCGAGCCGTACAACGGCGGGATCATCCTCACCGAGCCGATCGCCGGCACGTTCGACTGGGTCAACCAGGTCGGCGCCGAGGCGTGCGGCCTGGCCGAGACGGCCGACCACCGGGACATCCAGTCCTGCTCGCTGTCCAGCGCCGTCCAGCCGGGCACGACCAGCGTCATCACGCTCGCCTTCAAGTCGACGGCCAAGCCGCAGCCCTACGCCCAGATCGCGCCCGAGCTCGGCACCGTCGAGGTGGCCGGCAAGACGGCGTCGTTCGGCGCGGTCTTCCGCTCGACCAAGGGCAAGACCACCAACCCCCGTCCGTACGTGCAGGACACCGTCGCCAAGCTCAGCGTCACCGCGACCGACGCGACGCTGACCCGGCAGGAGGACGGCACGTTCGCCGGGCACAGCACGGTCACCCTGCACAGCGATGGTGACGCCAAGCAGCACGACCTCAACTTCGACGTCGCCACCCCGAACACGCTCGACCCGTGGCCGCGGATCACGCCGGAGGGCCCGTGCGTCGGCGGGAGCACCGACTTCCCGGTGCCGGCCGACTACAACACCGAGGGCTGCCTGATCTTCAGCCGGATCGCCGAGGGCGAGACCCAGACGTACGACGTGACCGTGACCGCCCCCGCGGAGGCGACGGCCGGGGCGCAGGCTCCCGGCATCGTCCGCTTCACCCTCAACGGCGGCCCCGGCCAGACCGACTCGGCCAACATCGCCAACTTCGGCGTGACGATCGCCGGCTGACGTCCGTCGGACGCTGACGACCGTCGGCTGACGTCCGTCGGACGCTGACCATCGACACGACGCCGGCTCGGATCACTTGATCCGGGTCGGCGTCGCGTTGTCATGTTGACGTGTTGACTGGACTGTTGACTGCACTTGACGGACGCGGCAACTCAACACGTTGACTGCGTCATGTCGAGTCAACACGTCAACATGACGGGCGCGCTCATCGCCGTACGGCGATATTTAAGGTTGTTTAAGGGTTTGACCCTCGCCGATCGATTGACCGGGCATACGCCGCCTGATTTATTGGCAATCAACTTGCCAATTCCCCCGCGGCAAGCCCCTCACTCACCCGTATCGAGGTCCCCACATGCGTAAACGCACCTTCCTCGCGGTCGCTCTCTCCGCAGTCGTGGTCACCGGCCTGGGCGTCGCCGGCATCACCGCGGCGTCCGCGGCCACCCTCGACCCGACGCTGCCGCCCGGCGGGAACTTCGACCTGTCGGTCTGGCAGCTGCAGCTGCCCACCGGCTCGCCCGGCAAGCCGGACACCATCTCGCCGGCGCAGCTCAAGGGCCCCACCGGCTACAGCAACCCGGCCTACTTCTGGACCGACAAGAACGACGGCTCGATGACGTTCTGGGCGCCGGAGAAGGGCGTGACCACCCCGAACTCCAACTACGCCCGCTCCGAGTTCCGCGAGATGAACACCAACGGCAGCGCCGCCGACTGGACCCTGTCCGGCAACCACACGCTCACCGCCCAGCTGCGCATCGTCTCGGTGACCAAGAACGTCTGCGTCGGCCAGGTGCACCTGGGCTCCGGCGGCTCGTCGACCAAGCCGCTGCTGGAGCTCTACTACCGGCCCAACGGCGACATCTACCTCGGCACCGAGAACTCGCCCGACGGCGGGCAGACCCTGCACCTGGTGGGCAACGTGGCGCTCGGCGTGAAGTGGACCTACGTCATCAACGTCACCGGCAACACCATCAACCTGACCGTGAACGGGACGAAGACCAGTTACTCGATCCCGTCCTCGTTCAACCCGTACAAGCAGTACTTCAAGGCCGGCTCGTACAACCAGTCGTCCTCGGAGAGCACCAGCAACGGCGCGAAGGTCAAGTTCTACAGCCTGACCGTCAAGCACTCCTGACGCTGATGGTGGGCTCGCTCGACCAGGGAAAGTTGATCCACTTGTCGGTGCGGGCCCACACGAAATCGCACTGCACCTCGGACTGCGACTTCTCGTAGATCACCGCGGTCCGCACCTCGGCCGCGTGCCCCGCGCAGAAGTCCCGGACCAGTTTCAGTGTGGCCCCGGTGTCGGCCACGTCGTCGACGATCAGCACGCGCGCGCCGTTGAGCGCGTCGGCGTCCGGCACCGGGGACAGCATCACCGGCAGGTCCAGGCGCTCGTCGACCCCGGTGTAGAACTCGACGTTGATCAGGTGGGTGTTCTTCACGTCCAGCGCGTAGCCGATCGACCCGGCGGCGAACAGTCCGCCGCGGGCCACCGCCAGGATCAGGTCCGGCCGGAAGCCGTCGTCCGCGATCGCCTGCGCCAGCTCCCGCCCCACCCGGCCGAAGGCCTCCCAGGTCAGCGTCTCCCGCTCGGTCATCCCACTCCCCGTCCCGACGATCTTGCGGCAAACCCTAACAACCGCGTCACGGCAGGAACGGGGGGCGCATCTTCCTTGTGGCCAGGGCGCCACGTGAGCGCCGGACCAGCATGACGAACTCGTCCGGATGCAAGATCAACACATCGGGGTGGAGATTCGGCGCCCGCCGGAAGGCGCGGTCCCGGGTCACGCAGTACTTGATCGACGGCGGAGCCGCGTCGTCGGCGGCCTGCAGCGCGGTGGTGAACACGCAGGCGTCCTCGTGGTCGAGTGGCGGATGCCCGTCCACCGCCAGGATCTCGATGCGACCGCCACCGGTCATGTCGAACACGAGGTCATAGACGAAGTCGTGCAGCAGACCGTCGGCGTGCTCGGCGGACCAGCCGAGACCACGGGTCTCCGCGGTCGCGCCATGACGAGGCTGGGTGGCCTTGGCGACAACCAACCTGTCGATGTGATCAGAGGTCCAGACCTGCAGCAGTTCCGGTCCCGCGAACCGGCCACTCGTGGTCAGGGCGACGGCCCGCAGACTGTCGACGCGTCTGTCCGTCGGGTGGGGGACGGGTGACCGGCTCTCCCGGGCCGCGGTGTCCCGGAATTTCTCCCAGGCGAACGGTGGCCCGAGCAGATCCGCGACATCCAGCAGGATGTTGACGTCGAAGACGACCGTGTGCAGGTCGGGTTCAGCCGCGCTGCGCTGCACTGCCACGCTGGGGGCGCTCCCGGTCGATCCGTGCCGCGACCCGCGGCGGCTGCTCGTGCCTGCAGTCCGTGCCGACCACGGAGACGATCGGCGTGGCGTCATCCGGCTCTTCCGGGACGCTGCGACGTGCCTCGGCGCGGATGTCGGCCAGGATCTGACTCCGTTCGGCGGCGCTGATCTCCGGATCGGCAATGCCTTCGAGCGCGCCCGAGACGAGGTCGGCCACCCGTAGACCGGCCAGGGAGCGCCGGCGGTAGAAGCGCTTCATCTCCTCCGGCTGGATGGTCGACCGGCTGGGCTGATGATCGGGCAGCCCCTGACGGGCGACCCGCCACGGAAGCTCGTTGTGCGTCAGTTCGGAAAGGTCATCCCCGGACAGCGCGCCGTAGACCTGGCACACCAACTCCACCACCCGGGCGCCGGCGGCGTTCAGGCGTGCCGGGTCGCCGGCCGGCCAACTGCTGACGGTGCGCTGGCCGCGATGCTGGTCCCAGAGCGTCATCGTGACCGGACCGTCGCGCCAGGCCTGGATGGTGTCGGTGAAGAGCGGCTCGTCGAGGAGCGCGAGGTGCCACGCCTGGCTGTAGTAGACGAGTTTCTGCAGCCGCATGGCCTCCATCGGGCCGACGAAAGCCAGCACGGATGCCGCCACGTCGTGTGCGTTGTTCGGCAAGGCCGGCCTCCCCTCCGTCGGCGTACCACCGATCCTAACGACGACAGCCGACCGTCACCGTCCCACGAGGGGCTGATCCGGTGCGGTCTGCGGCAACCGGCCCAGCGGAGCCGCTGTGCGTGAGAACGTCAGAGGAGAGTCAAGGAGGAGACGATGATCACCGTATCCGCCGGAAGCACGCTCACGCTGCGCTGCCAGGGGATGGAGGCGATCCCGCTGGTCTGCCTCGCCGAGGTGAAAGCGCCCTTCATCGCCGACCTGCCACCCCTGCCGGTGCTCAGCCTCGACGAGCCCGGCGTCCGGCGCTACGGCATCCTCGAGCTGACCAGCAGCGCCGGCGTCGCCTGGGTCGAGGCGGAGCTGCGGGGTGGCCTGATGACTGTGCTCGGCGACAGCCCGACCGGCGTCGTCCAGCGGCGCGACTCGCCCCGCCGGCCCGGCTCCTATCCGGCGTCCGGCACCGCGCAGGTCGACACCGGCGACACCGAGCGCCTGGTCGCCGTCGCCGGGCACGTGCAGGACGTCTCCACCAGTGGCCTGCTGCTGCGGGCCACCGCCGACGACGGCCGGCCGCACCTGCCCAGTGCGATCCTGCGCACCCTGCTGCACGTCACGATGCCCTGGGGGGAGATGACCGCCGCCGTCGCTACCGTCGACCAGCGCTCCGATCAGCTGCGCGGCACCTTCGAGTGGATCGACGCGGGCGACGCGAAGGCACTTGCCGCCTACGTGCTTTCGCGCTGACCGGAACGCTTTCTATCATCGGGTGGTGCCTCCCGACTTCTTCTTCGACAACCGGCAGCTGGAGCTCCGGGAGGAAGCCCTGCTCCTGCGCGAGCAGGCGCTCGCCGAGCGCGAGCGTCTGGTTCTGATCCGCGAGCAGCTCCTCGACGAGCAGCTGCTGGCGGCCGACCAGCGCGAGGCCCGGGCGAACGAGCGGGAGTCGCTGCAGGTGGCCCGCGAGCGGGTGCTCGACCAGCGGGCGTCGACGGTCCTGCCGGAGCAGCCCGACCCGATCGAGGGAATCGAGGACGCGTTCGCCCGCGAGGTCGCCCGGCTGGACCGCAGCAACGCGTTCCTGGAGCGGTCCCGGGCCGCGGTCGAGCGCGCCCAGGCCCGCCTCGACGGCCTCCGGCAGAACCGGGACACCGGCCACAGCGATCACAGCGATCCGCGGCGGGTGTGACCCGCGCGGACCTGCGGTGGGGTCAGGAGCGGCGGCGGCGGTCGCGGACGTAGATGACCGCGGTCTTGCCCTTCTCGGTGGGGCGGCGTTCCGACTCGAACAGCCCGGTGGCCGCGAGCAGGTCGCTGAGCTTGGTGTAGCCCCAGTTCCGCGAGTCGAAGTCCGGGCTCTGCTTGATCAGGATGTGGCCGGCCGCGGCCAGCGACGCCCAGCCGTCGTCGTCGGAGGCCGCCTCGACCGCGTTGCGGAGCTTGTTGACCAGCGCGCTGTCCGACTTCAGGCGGGCGCCGGAGAGCGGGGTGCGGGTCTCCGCGGGCGCGTCGGCGGGCTCGGCCGGGCTGTGCGGGGCGGTCAGGTTCTCGGTGTAGATGAACTTGTCGCACGCCGCCACGAACGGTTTCGGGGTCTTGCGCTCGCCGAAGCCGTACACGATCAGGCCGGACTCCCGGATCCGCGCGGCCAGCCGGGTGAAGTCGCTGTCACTGGAGACGATGCAGAATCCGTCGAGGCGCCCGGAGTAGAGCAGGTCCATCGCGTCGATCACCATCGCCGCGTCGGTGGCGTTCTTGCCGGTGGTGTACGCGAACTGCTGGATCGGCTGGATGCTGTACGCGAGCAGGTGCTCCTTCCAGCCGCGCAGGTTCGTCCCGGTCCAGTCGCCGTAGGCGCGCTTGACGTGCGCCGTCCCGTACTTGGCGACCTCGGCCAGCAACCCCTCGACGATCGCCGGCTGGGCGTTGTCCGCGTCGACGAGCACCGCCAGGCGCGCGGCGCTGCTCTCACTACTGCTGATACTCATCGAAAACGACCTTACCCACACCCGTTCCGCAACCGAAGCCCTCGAAGGTCGAAGGGATGCGAGCCATTCTCCTCGGGGTTGCCCTGGTCGCCGGGCACTTCATCGCGTTGCGGGTGTTGCCGTCGGGTTCGCAGGCCGCCACGAACCTGAGCGTCGGCGTGCTGATCCTCTCCGCGCTGATCGCCGCGGCCAGTGCCGCCGGCACCGCGCGCCGGTGCGCCGGGCGGGCCCGGTACGGCTGGTCGGCCCTCGCGCTCGGCATGGTCGGCTGGGCGTTCGGCGAGTCGGTGTGGGCGTTCTACGTCACGTTCCGGCAGGGCCACGCCCCGTTCCCGAACCTGGGCGACTTCGGCTTCCTGCTGATGGTGCCGGGCGCCGTCGCCGGCATGGTGGCGGTCCTCGGGGTGCGCCGCGGCCTGCTGCGGGTGATGCTGGACGGGCTCGTCATCGCCGGCTCCCTGCTGTTCCTGAGCTGGGCGTTCGTCCTCGAGCCGGTGTACCGGGCGGGCAACCTGACCGCGGGTGCCAAGGCGGTGTCGCTGGCCTACCCGCTCAGTGACGTGCTGCTGGCCGCGGTCGCGCTGATCCTGCTGCCGCGGGCCGCGGCCGGCTACCGGGCCACGGCCGCGCTGATCCTGGCCGCCGCGCTCGCGCTCAGCGTGGGCGACCTCGGGTTCGCCTACCTCAACCAGCACAGCACCTACACCTGCGGCGATCCGATCGACACCGGCTGGGTCGCCGGGTTCGTCCTGATCGCGCTGGCCGCGCGCCGGGCGCCGGCGACCCGGCAGCGCCCGGAGCAGAGCGTGCCGATCCTGGTCTGGATGCCGTACGCGCCGCTGGCGGTGGCGATCCTGGCCGCCGCCGACCTGCTCGCCTCCGGGCAGCGGCTCACCGCGTTCCCGTCGATGCTGCTCGGCGCGGTGATCCTGCTGGTGCTGGCCCGGCAGATGGTGGCGCTGCGGGACAACACCGCGCTCAGCCGGGACCTGCACCGGGTGGTCGCCCAGCTGCGGGACCGGGAGAGCGAGCTGCACCATCTCGCCTACCACGACCCGCTGACCGGGCTGGCCAACCGTGCGCTGTTCGTGGACAGCGCCGAGGCCGCCGACGACGGCCCGCTCGCCGTGCTCTACCTGGACCTGGACGGCTTCAAGCCGGTCAACGACCGGCACGGGCACGCCGCCGGGGACGCGCTGCTGGTCGAGGTCGGCCGGCTGCTGCGGGCCGAGACCCGGGAGCCGGATCTGGTGGCCCGCCTCGGCGGCGACGAGTTCGCCGTGCTGATGCCCGGTGTGACCGACCGGTCCGAGGCCGAGGAGCTGGGCCGGCGGCTGACCGAGCGGCTGGCCGAGCCGTTCCTGATCCTCGGCCACCAGGTGCGCATCGGCGCGAGCGTCGGGGTGGGCCTGCGCGAGCCGGGCGATGTGTCGGTGGACGCGCTGCTGCGGCGGGCGGACGAGTCGATGTACGCGATCAAGTCCACCCGCCCCGGCCGCCGCGCCGCCGCGGTGCCCGTCTGAGGGGCTCAGGCGGCCAGCGGCGCGACGTCGCCGGCCTTGCGGCGGGTGGCGTCGGCGCTCTCGTCGTCCGGCTGTTCCTGGGCGGCGAGCTCGGCGACCACCCGGGCCTCGTACAGGTCGATCTCCCGCTCGGCGTCGGCGTCGTCCCAGCCGAGGTGGCCGGCGATCAACCGCGCGGTGGTCCGGGCCGCGGCGACGCCGCGGTCCGGCGTTTCGATCGAGATCCGGGTACGGCGGGTCAGCACGTCCTCGAGATGCCGGGCCCCTTCGTGGCTGGCCGCGTAGACGACCTCGGCCTTGAGATACCCGGACGCCCCGTCCAGCGGCTCGCCGAGCACCGGGTCGGCCGCGACCAGCGCCAGCACCTCGTCGAGCATCGTCCCGTAGCGGCGCAGCAGGTGCTCGATCCGGAACACCGGCAGCTTGTGGGCCCGGGCCAGCTGCGCCCGCCGGTTCCACGCCGCGCGGTAGCCGTCCGCGCCGAGCAGCGGCACGTGCTCGGTGCACGACGCCGGCACCCGGGTGTCCAGCTGTCCGACCGCGGCGTCCACCGCGTCCTTGGCCATCACCCGGTACGTCGTGTACTTGCCGCCGGCGACCACCACCATCCCGGGCGCCGGCGTGCCGACCGCGTGCTCGCGCGACAGCTTGGCCGTGCTGTCCGCCTGCGCCGACAGCAGCGGGCGCAGTCCGGCGTACACGCCCTGAACGTCTTCCCTGGTCAGCGGCGTGGCCAGGGTCTTGTTGACCTCGTCGAGCAGGTAGTCGACGTCGGCCCGGGACGCCGCCGGGTGCGCCTTGTCCAGCTCCCACTTGGTGTCGGTGGTGCCGATGATCCAGTGGTGGTCCCACGGGATCACGAACAGCACGCTCTTCTCGGTCCGCAGGATCATCCCGGTGTGCCCGGCGATCTTCTCGCGCGGCACCACGATGTGGATGCCCTTGCTGGCGGTGATCCGGAACTGGCCGCGCTCGCCGTCGAGCAGCGCCTGGCTGTCCCCGGTCCACACACCGGTCGCGTTGATCACGGTGCGCGCCCGGATCTCGATCTCCTGCCCGGTCTCGGCGTCGCGGGCCCGGACCCCGACCACCCGGCGGTCCTCCCGCAGGAAGCCGACGACCTCGGTGCGCGAGGCCACCTGCGCGCCGTTGGCGGCGGCCGTGCGGACCAGGAACATGGTGTGCCGCGCGTCGTCGACCTGCGCGTCGTAGTAGCGGATCGCGCCGACCAGCGACTCCGGCCGCAGCGACGGGAACGCCCGCAGCGCCTCGGTCCGGCTCAGGTGCCGGTGCATCGGCACGCCCACGCCGCCGCTGCCGGCCAGCGCCAGGGTGTCGTAGAGCGCGATGCCGGCGCCCACGTAGAGCCGCTCCCACGCGCGGTGCTGCAGCGGGTAGAGGAACGGCACCGGCCGGACCAGGTGCGGGGCGAGCCGGTTGATCAGCAGGCCGCGTTCCTTGAGCGCCTCCCGGACCAGCGCGAAGTCGAGCATCTCCAGGTAGCGCAGGCCGCCGTGGATCAGCTTGCTGGACCGGCTGGACGTGCCGCTGGCGAAGTCCCGAGCCTCCAGCAGGCCGACGCTCAGGCCGCGGGTCGCCGCGTCCAGGGCCGCGCCCGCCCCGACCACGCCGGCGCCGACCACCAGCACGTCGAGCTCTTCACTTGCCATGGCCGTCAGGGCGGCCGCGCGCGACTGCGATGAGATCTTTCCGGTGTTCATGACAGATCCTTCCTAGACCCAGTCGAGGGTGCGGCTGACGGCCTTGTTCCAGCGGTCGATGGATTCGGTACGTCGTGCGGCCGGCCACGTCGGCTGCCAGACCCGCGCCTCCCGGCGGTGGGCGCGCAGCTCGTCCTCGGAGCGCCAGAACCCGACGGCCAGCCCGGCCGCGTAGGCCGCGCCGAGCGCCGTGGTCTCGGCGACCGCCGGCCGGCGGACCGGCACGCCGAGGATGTCGGCCTGCAGCTGCATGCACAGCGCGTTCGCGGTCACCCCGCCGTCCACCTGCAGACAGTCGAGTTCGGTGCCGGAGTCGCGGGCCATCGCCACGACCACGTCGCGGGTCTGGTGGCAGATCGCCTCGAGCGCGGCCCGGGTGATGTGCGCGGCGGTGTGGAACCGGGACAGCCCGACGATCGCGGCCCGCGCGTCCGGCCGCCAGTAGGGCGCGAACAGACCGGAGAACGCCGGCACGAAGCACACCCCGGCGCTGTCCTCGACGCTGGCGGCCAGGGTCTCGCTGTCCGCCGCGCTGTCCAGGATGCCGAGCTGGTCGCGCAGCCACTGGATCGCCGAGCCGCTCGCCGCGACGGAGCCCTCCAGGGCGTACACCGGCAATTGGTTCTTGAATTTGTAGGCGACGGTGGTCAGCAGACCGTGCGTCGAGCGCACCGGCGTGGTTCCGGTGTTGAGAAGAACAAAATTCCCTGTCCCGTACGTACATTTCGCGTCCCCGGGCGCAAAGCACGTCTGCCCGAACAGCGCCGCCTGCTGATCCCCGATCGCCGCGGCCAGCGGAACCGTGCCCAGCGCCTCGCCGTAGACCTCCGCCGAGGAGCGAATGGCCGGCAGCATCGCGGCCGGGATGTCGAACAGCGCCAGCAGTTCCGGGTCCCATTCCAGGGTCGCCAGATTCATCAGCTGGGTGCGGCTGGCATTTGTCACGTCGGTGATGTGCAGCCCGCCGCCGGTCAGATTCCAGATCAGCCAGCTGTCGATCGTCCCGAACAGCACCTCGCCGCGTTCGGCTCTTTTCCGCAGCCCGGGCTGATCGTCGAGCAGCCAGCGCACTTTCGTCGCGGAGAAATACGTGGCCGGCGGCAGTCCGGTCCGTTCGCGCAGCAGTTCCGCGTCCAGATCCTTGAGATCGGCGGCGGTCCGGGTGTCCTGCCAGACGATCGCCGGGGCGACCGGCTCGCCGGTGGCGCGCTCCCAGAGCACGACCGTCTCCCGCTGGTTCGCGATCCCGATCGCCGCCAGGTCGGCCGCGACCAGACCGGCGTCGGCCAGCGCCGCGTCCATCGTCTTGCGGACGTTCTCCCAGATCTCGCGCGCGTCGTGCTCGACCCGGCCGGCCGCCGGCAGCAGCTGCCGGTGCTCGACCTGGCGCCGGGCGATCTCTGATCCGTTCCGGTCGAAGATCATGAAGCGCGAGCTGGTGGTCCCCTGATCGATCGCGCCGACGAAGTCCGCCACGTTGTCCTCCTCTGCCCGCGCCGAGTGCTTGCTGTTGTTTGCGCTCTGGCCGCGACGTTAGGAAGCGAAATCGCCCGCGGCAACGCCGAGCGTGCGACAATGTCGCACGATGCCCGGCCTGATCCAGTCCATCGAACGGTCCTCGGCGGTCCTGCGCCTGCTCGCCACCGGCCCCGGCCGGCTGCGGGTCAAGGAGATCGCCGACGCCCTCGGCCTGCCAAAATCAACGGCACAGAGCATTTTGCGTACGTTGACACACATCGGTTTCGCCGAGCAGGACCCGCGCACCGCCCGCTACCGGCTGGGCCGCGGGCTGCTCGACCTCGGCTCCACCGGCCTGGACGCCAACGAGCTGCGCGCCCGCGCGCTGAACTGGGCCGACACGCTGGCCTCGCGCAGCGGCGAGGAGGTGCACGTCGGCGCGCTGCGCGAGCAGGGCGTGCTGGTCGTGCACCACGTGTTCCGCCCGGACGACTCGGCCCAGTCGATGGACACCGGCAGCGTCGTGCCCGCGCACGCCACCGCGCTGGGCAAGGTGCTGCTCGCCTACCAGGCCGCGGCCGCGGACGACGTTGCCGCGGGCGGGCTGACGGCGTACACCCGAAGGACCGTGACCACCCGGCAAGCCCTCACCCGTGCGCTCACCGAGACCCGCGCCCAGGGCTGGTCTCTATCGGTCGAGGAATGGCAGGCCGGCCGCGCCGGGATCGCCGCGCCACTGCGCACGTTCGGCGGCCTCGTCGCCGGCGCGATCGGGATCAGCGGGCCGGTCGAGCGGCTCTGCGACACCCGGCGGCAGGCCCGCCCCGCCCTGGTCGACTACGTCGTGGCCGCCGCCCGCTCGATCTCCCGCGCCCTGGTCGAGCCGTGACCTCCCGGGCCGACCGCTACATCCTGGCGATCGACCAGGGCACCACGTCGACCCGGTGCATCGTCTTCGACCGGCGGGCCACCGTCGTCGCGGTGGCCCGCGCGGAACATCCGCAGTCCTACCCGCAGCCCGGCTGGGTCGAGCACGACGCCGCGCGGATCTGGCGTGACGTGCCCAAACTCATCAGCCGGGCACTGCACGACGCGGGCCTGACCGCGGACCGGATCGCCGCGATCGGCATCGCCAACCAGCGCGAGACCGTGGTCCTGTGGGACCGGGCCACCGGAAAGCCGGTCGCGCCCGCGATCGTCTGGCAGGACACCCGGACCGCGCCGGCGGTGGCCGCGCTCGACTCGGAAATGCTGCGGGCGAAAACCGGGCTTCCGGCGGCCACCTATTTCTCCGCCACCAAGGTGCAATGGCTGCTGGCGAACCTTCCCGGGCTGCGGACTCGCGCCGAACGCGGCGAGATCCTGTTCGGCACGATGGACAGCTGGCTGATCTGGAATCTGACCGGCGGGCTGCACGTGACCGACGTGACAAATGCCAGCCGCACCCAGCTGATGAACCTGGCGACCCTGGAATGGGACCCGGAACTGCTGGCACTGTTCGGCATTCCGGCCGCGATGCTGCCGGCCATTCGCTCGTCGGCGGAGATCTACGGGACCGCGCTGGACGGGGTGCCGATCGCCGCGGCGATCGGGGACCAGCAGGCGGCGCTGTTCGGGCAGACGTGCTTTGCGCCCGGGGACGCGAAATGTACGTACGGAACAGGCGGTTTTCTTCTTCTCAACACCGGAACCGAACCGGTCCGCTCGACCCACGGGTTGATCACCACGGTCGGCTACCGGATCGGCGCCGCGGCCCCGGTCTTCGCGTTGGAGGGATCGATCGCGATCACCGGCTCGCTGGTCCAGTGGATGCGCGACGGGCTCGGGCTGATCGGCACCCCGGCCGAGATCGAGACGCTGGCGGCGAGCGTCGCGGACAACGGCGGGTGCTACATCGTGCCCGCGTTCGCCGGCCTGTTCGCCCCGCACTGGCGCAGCGACACGCGCGGGGTGATCGTCGGGCTGACCTCGTACATCACCAAGGCGCACCTGGCCCGCGCGGTCCTCGAGGCGACCGCCTGGCAGACCCGCGACGTGGTCGACGCGATGAACGCGGACTCGGGGCTGGCGCTGAGCGCGCTGAATGTCGACGGCGGGATGACCGCGGACAACCTGCTGATGCAGATCGTGGCGGACGTCCTCGACGTGCCGGTGTCCCGCCCGATGGTCGCCGAGACGGTGTCACTGGGCGCGGCGTACGCGGCCGGGCTGGCCGTCGGTTACTGGTCGGACCTGCGTGACCTGCGCGGCAACCGGCACCGGGCGGCGGGCTGGGCCCCGAAGATGTCGCCGGCCGACCGCGCGGCCGGCCACGCGACCTGGCGCCGCGCCGTCGCCGCGGCCGTCTTCTTCAGTGAGGAAACCGGTTATCCACACTGACGCGGTTGGCATCGGCCATGTGGTTGCCGTTGGGAGGAATCTGGCGGTGTCCGTTTATTGCCAGGCGGTGTCCGGCATACAGGCGAGGTGAGTCCGAAGGCCGCCTCTCTGTCCAATCACAACACCGTGAAACAGCAGGCAGAACCGCATGAAGGTTAAGACAAGACTAGGTTTGGAGGTCGGTCTGGAGGCCCAGGAGACCGGCGCTGAGGGCCAGGATCAGCGAGTCGCCGACCTGGATACAGGCGTATGCGGGATGGTGTATCGGGATGACGGCTTGCTGCGATCCAGTGAGCGGGTCCCACAGGCGCAGGATCCGGTCGTATCCCACGGACGCGATCGCCGGCTTCCCTTTGTGCTTGATCGAGCACAACGCCCTGACGCCGCTGGTGTGGCCGACGAGGGTGGCCACACAGTCACCTTTCGCGGTGTCCCAGACCCGGATGCTGCCGTCGAGCGCGCCAGATACCAGTAGGTCGCGGCCACCAGCGTGAAGCGAGCAAAGCGCGCTTGTAGGCCTTTCCCCATCCAGTTGATGCACCATCGCACCCGTTGCTGGATTCCAGAGCCACACATATCCGTCGCCCGAGCCGCCGACGGCCAACAACGGTTTCTCTGCCGGTCCGGCGGGGCAGATCACCGCTAGCAAATTTGCGCCCTGAGCGGTCAGAATCGTCTCGTGACGAGCGACCGGATCCCATAAGTGGACTCTGGACCACCTCGCAGTGGCGACCAGCAACCGTCCGCCGACCAGAACGGCGCAAGCCGAGATTTCACCACGCATGGTAAGAGGACATTGCGCGCCTGAATCGCGCTCATCTCCTGTTTCAGTGTCGAAAAAGACGAGCTTGCGGTCGGCGAGGCCTACGGCTATCAGGTTGCGGCCATCGATCTCGACGGGGAAGAGGGTGCTAATGCCCGACGTGAACCTGATCCTAGTAGTCGGTGTGCCCGTTCGGCGGTCTCGGAGCTCCAAGTCGCCGTTGGCGTGGCCGACTGCGAAAAGACCTTTGTGCGAAGGACCCACCGCGCAGACGGCATTGATACCGCGCAGCTCCGTCGACGAACTCTCCCGTGAAGAGGAGGCCTCGGTCACCTCTGTGTCCCAGAGGCGAACCGTGCGGTCGCCGCTTCCGGACGCGAGTATCTCCACACCGCCCGTGGATATCGCGGCGACTGCATTCACCGCACCGGTGTGGCCCTTCAGATGACGGGGAGGACTGTGGTCGATGAGACTCCAGAGCCGGATTACATGATCGTCGCCGGCCGCTGCCAGGTGCGGGATGCTGCCGATCCGGATCTGGCAGAGGCCGCCGAGGATGCCAGGAGTCTCGTTGGAGAAGATTCCGGCAGGCTGAAGAGTGACCGCGTCCCAGAGTCGGACGTCTTGGTCGGTGCCGGCTGTCGCGAGTAGTGCTCGGCCAGATAAATTGACTGCGCACAATGCGCGTAGTCGCCCTTGGCCGGTGCGCACCATTTTGTCGGCGCCGAATCCCAAGCTCCATATCCGGACGGTGCCGTCGTCTCCCGCCGAGGCGACGAACGAGTTGCCGCCGACGGCAATCGTGCAGAGACCGGTCACAGGTCCGTCATGACCGCGCAGTACGGACTCGTATTGGTCGGTCGTCACGTTCCACACCCGGACAGTGCCGTCGTCGCCTGCGGAGACGACCAGGTCATGCTGGCCAGTGTTAACGGCACAGACCGCCCGTACGATCCCGTCGTGCCCACGAAGGATACGGTCGGACTTGCCGGTGGTGATGTTCCAGATCCGCACCGTGCCGTCGTTGGAGGCAGAGATCAGCCGTAGGTCGCCGTCGACCTGTGCGGCGCAGATTCCGCGAATCGGACCCTCGTGACCGTCCAGGAGTAGTTCGGTCTGTCCAGCAGCGGTGTCCCAAAGCCGAATGGTGCAGTCGTATCCGGCGGTGGCCAACATCGTCCGATCCCCGATGTCGGCTCGGCAGACGGCCAGAACGAAGCCCGTGTGGCTGGCGAGGACGGCGCGTTCGATACTGGGAACGGCATCGGCCCACAACGCCCGATAGGGCAGGCCGGGCATGTCACGGAAGTCGTCTCCCAGATCCTCGAGTGCCTCGGTGACGGTGAACATCGCGGCCCGTACGCCTGGCTCTGCGGTGGCCGCGTGCGGCGTCAGCTGGAGTAGGCGGGCCCGCCGAGCACTCACCTCGGAGACCGCGTGAGAGCTGACCGGTACGAGCCGGTGCAGGTCGGCCCGAACGACGTAGTCGCGGTCAACGAGTAGATCGTCAACCATGTCGGCCTGGTCTGCATGTGCCGGCAAGGTGCGCAGGAGGTAGCGTGCGGCTGATGTCCACCCGGTCGAACGGCCGTAAGCGGCCCACCGGCGCGTCAGCCGTCGCTGGTCTTCGGCGCGGGACGCCCGGTCGTCGCGTGCGCGCAGGAGGGCATCGTTGAGGGCCTGATGGAAGAGCCGGAACGTGGGTGTCGACGGCCCGCCGCTGGTTTCCACGAGAAAGTTCGCCGCGGACGAGCGTGCGAAAGAGATCAATTTGTCGTCGGTGACCGTGGTGCCGAAGGCCTCCAGGCCCATTCGCCACAGCGAAACCGGCAAACCGGGGGCCTCGGCGTAGGCGAGAATCGTAAGCGCCTGCATCGCGCCGACGGTGCCGACCTGCGGAAGCCGCTGCACGTAGCCTTCCAACGCTGCGTCGACCGTGGGTGTGAAGTTCAGCTCGGCTACCGCCACCGGTTTCTGATCGTGCATCCCGTGTGTACGCGCGACCAGTCCGGCCACCAGAAAGTTGCGCCGAGCCAGCGAGGCTATCCGCTCGGCCACCGAATTCGCCGTCTCGTCCCGGGCGTACGGGTTATCGTGCCGTTCGTCTCCGACCATCTGCAGGGTTGCCAGTACATAGTCGACGAGGTCGCGCTCGGCGAAGTAGCTGGGCTGGTCGAGGTCGATTATCGTGGTCGCGTCGGTGAAGGCACGTAAGAGATCGCCCTCATCGTCGCGCCGACGGGTGCCCACGACCACCTGGGCCCCGATATCCGCGCACGTTTGCGCAAGCGGTAGCACAATTCCGCTCACGACGGCCCGGGCCTCGCCCGGGCTGGCAGCCTCGTCCAGCGCGTCAAGGACAAGGTTGAAGCGGAGCCTGCGGTCCTCCAAAACAATCCGCAGCGCCGGGAGTAGATCGTCAACGCGCTGTGGTATTACAACCGACGCGGCCCGTGCGATCTCTGCCGCGATCTCGAGCGCCGTCTTGCCCTTGGCGTGTACAGCGCATGCCACCGACCCCAGGGTGGCCTTCACACCATCGTCGTCGACCGGCAGGGCGGAACGGATCTCCGTGTCGGCGGTGGTGACTATTCTGCCCAGGACGGCGGATTTCCCTACGCCCGGCGAGCCGGTGACCACCAGCACGCGCCGGTCGGACGCCGGTCGATCGAGCCAAGCCGTGATCTCCGACAGGGCCTGGCGGCGGCCCTTGAAGCGATGACCCCGCTCGCTGTCGACGCTCACACCCCTAGCCCTCGGCCGCCAGTGACGCCCGGCCTCCGGGTCCTGGGGGAGGGCCCAGCCCCACGCCGCGAGTGCCGTCTCCCCAGCCGCGGTGGCCGACCAGCGGGCCAGGTCGCCCAGCTTGTGTTCCGGGAGTTCTAGGTCGACCTGCCGCAACGTCAGCGCTCTGGCATCACCCTTGTGGTCACCCGTTGGCCGCGCCTGACCGACCAGTCCGACAACTGCCTCATACCCGGTCGACCACATGCCGGCACCACTGAACCCAGGCTCGACCACGTACCGCGATGTGGTGTCGAGACGCACCCAGCCGTAGGCCAGGCCAGCGCCTACTACGCCGAACGCCTCGTCTCCGAACACGTCCCCTCCGGGAAAGCCGAAGGCCCACCACTGGTCGTCGAGAAGGTCGGTGGCTGTGGGGCACCGCAGCCGTGCCGGCGCCACCTCGGCAGGCACGGGCTGCTCGAGGGTGAGGACCGCGACATCGACGATGTCCGCAGGCCCGCCAACTTCGATATTGACCACGCGATGGCGTGTCCCGGCCGGCAGGCCGGCCTTGGGGAAGGCTACCGACACATCCTCCGGCCGCGCGCCCTTCACCACATGAGCGCAGGTGAGCACGCGACGCACGTCGATGACGACGCCCGCGCCCTTCGGATGCTGCGCTTCCGTGCCGACATAGATCGCCGTGGTCCAGCTGTCGATCGGACCGGCTGGTCGCTCAGTCACGGGAACCTCACGCCGGCAATGCGGCGGACGGCTCCCACTTCAGGGTGATCTCGAAATTGCCTTCGGTAGCGGCCTTGGCAACCACCCAGTTAGCGGTGCCGGTCACCTTGACCCCGAATTTGACCTCGACACCCCGGGGCGCGAGATCGGCGACCCTGTCCAGCACCACCCGAGCGGCCGCCACGGCTGGCTCGATCGCATCACGCACATATCCAGCGACCTCGCCCACACCTGCAGGGACGAAGCCGTCCACAGCCGAGATCTCGATCTCTACCGATTTCTCGTCACCGACGAGGTACCTCGCCACATTCGCCAACGGAGTCGCCGCCCCTCACCATCGTCGGATAAACCACTGTAACGGTCCTGGCCTTGCCGGACCCGCGCAGCGGCGAGAACAATTTTTGCTTTTGCCCCGGCCTGGCAGGCAGGCAGATCGGTCAGAACGCTGGTTTAGGTATAAGCAGTGAGCGCGGCGGCTAATGACGCCGATCAGCGTCTTGTGTATGTGGTCATCGGCAGCTATTGCATCGGCCACCATAATTCTCCAACAGGTGGTCGGGCGGCACGGGCCGTAACGCTGATCTTGATGGCGATCGGATCAATATTGATGGCCGCACTGCGGCGGCTGAGCGGTGAACTCGTCAGGGCCACGGCGACGGCCCGTCAGGTCCCGGCCGTGCGGTGGCCGGGCGGGGCGTCGAGTCGATGCTGGTGGGATGACGTGCCAGGCATGTGATGTGGTGGCCGGCCGGCGCGTCGTGACGGCTCTGCTGGGACGACGCGCCAGGACCGGTGAAGCCGTGCTCAGCCGGCGCGGCGGACGGCGAGGACGCCCTTGATGATGCGGAAGACGCCGTAGGCCATCGGGCCCCACGCGACGACGTAGACCGTGGCGTCCGAGGCCATCGTGGCGAGCGTGATGAGGCCGCCGACCGCGAACCAGATCGCGCCGACGGTGATGTCGCGCTTGCCGCGGGAGGCGGCTTCGGCGAGGTTGATCTGGTGCTGGGCCGAGTCGTGCGGGGCGTCGCCGGACCAACGCTGGTAGGGCATCGCCGGGGGAGCGCCCAGCGGCCCGGCGCCCTGCGGCGGACCGAACTGACCGGGCGAGCTGTACTGACCGGGCGGACCGTACTGACCGGGCGCGGTCGACTGCGGGCCATAGTTCGGCGGGGCGGTCGGCGGCTGGCCGTAGCTCGAGGGCGGGCCGTAGCTCGGCGGAGTGGTCGGCGGCGGGCCGTAGTTCGGCGGGGCGGTCGGGGGCTGGCCGTAGTTCGGCGGCGCGGACGGCTGCGGGGCGGCGGTCTGCGGCGGCGTCGGCTGGCGCGGGGCGGGCGGGGCCGGATACGTGGGCGGCTCGTAGGCCGGGGGCTGGTATGTGGGCGGCTCGTAGGCCGGCGGGGAGTAGCTGGGCCCGGCGGTCGGGTCGGGGTACGTCATAGGGCACCTCTTCAACTGGTCCGACTGGTCACACAGGAGTACCGCCGGGTCGCGGCCCCGGTTCACCGCCCGGGCGCGGCGAGCCGCGAATCCATTGACGAGTGTGCCTTCGCCGGGCAAGAAGTCGTCGATTGACGTTTCCAAATTGTTGACGTACCTTGTCGGGGAAAGCGCATTCCCGCATCTCAATCTTGGTTCAGCGTCGCACTTCCCGGCCCCGCCGCGGGCGCCCCACGGCACCCGCGCGGGACCGGTCGAGGTCGACAACTCCGGCGATCGTCCACACACCCTTGTCGCCAGGGTGGGGCGATCGCCGGAGTCGTCAGCACCCCCGAGTCAGCCCGGCTGGGAGAGCGCCCGGAGCCGGATGGCTGGACGATCGCCCGATCAGGACGGCTGGGTGAGTGCTCGATCAGGACGGCTGGGTGAGCGACCTCCGGTGCTGATCAGGCCCAGCAGGCCCACCACCACGGCGGTGATCGCGCAGATCGGGGTCAGCCAGGCGGGCAGGCTGTCCAGATACCACCAGCCCGGCCGCAGGACCGAGTGCAGCGTGTGGACCGGCTGGTCGACGCCGAGATTCGCGGCGAGCAGGGCACCCTCCCGAACGATGGCGAAGGCCGGCAGCACCCACGCGGCGAGGGCGATGGCGGTGAGCTCGGCCGTCGTCCGGCGGCGAACCTGGCTCATCGGCCGCACCCGGTAGGCGCAGGCGGCGGACAGCAACCAGCCGGCGAGCGCCCCGAGCAGCGCCCCGGCGACGGTCAACGGCAGGTAGGCGACGGTACGCGCGGCGAAGATCTTGCCGTTGACGCCGCCCCGGTAGACCTGTGCGGCCGGGTCGGCGGTGTTGCCGCCCACCGCGTCGGTCGCCGTCGCGTGCAGGATCAGGCCGTCGCGCTCGGCGGTCAGGACCGCATAGCGGTGCGGGTTCGCGAACGTCGCGATCGGCGGAGCGGCCGGGTCGGCGTACACGGTCGTGCTCGTGACCAGGTCGGCGTTCGGCGCGATGCGGTTGGTGCCGTCCAGGACGGGGATCGGTCGTACCGTAAATTCTTTGATCTTCCATCCGGCGGCGACCAGGCCGTCGCGGGCCTGCTCGACGGTCCAGGTCGGCACCGGCCCCGGGTCCTGGGCCCGCGGGAACGCCATGAACTGGACGAAGTCGGCGCTGCCCGGCTGGCTCCAGGACCGCGGAGCCTCGTGGAGGTCGGCCGGGTCGGTGACCGCGGTGTCCAGAATGTCCTGCGCGGCCGCCGGGGTGGGCAGGTCCGCGAACGTCCGCGCGCCGAGCCAGCTGCCGGCGGCCGCGCCGGCGACGCCCAGCGCCGCCGTCACCAGTACTGCGGCGACCAGCGCGAACGGCCGACCGGACGGGAGCCGGAAGCGCTGCCGGAGACCGCTGGTGATCAGGTGCCAGGCGTCCGCGCGGGACGGCCGCGAGCGGCCCGGCTCGGCCATCTCCAGCAGCGTGGTGATCAGCTCGGTGCCGTGCCGGCGGCGGTACCACCCGGAGTACGCCCGCAGCAGCAGCCGATAGCGCCGCTCCAGCCGGGCGTCCCCGGCCGGCCACGTCTCGCCGGTCATGCGACGCCGCCCAGGATGGTGCGGCCTGCGACGCCGCCCAGGATGGTGCGGCCTGCGACGCCGCCCAGGATGCTGCGGCCGAAGGCGGGCCGATGCCGCAGCTCTTCGCGGGCGGCCGAGGCCCGCCGGTCCAGCCGGGCGATCTCCGCGGCGAGCGCGACGGCGCCGTCGGCGGTGAGCCGGTAGTAGCGGCGCAGGCGCCCCTCCACCGCCTCCTCGTGATCGACCTCGATCAGACCCTGCTCGGCGAGCCGGTCGAGGGCGCCGTAGAGGGTGCCCGGCTTCAGCTTCACCTCGTCCGCGGAGAGGACGGCGACCGCCTGGACGATGCCGTAGCCGTGCCTCGGCTGGGCCGCCAGCGCGGCGAGGATGAGAAACGTCGGTTCCTGCATGGCCCGGAACGCTACATCCGCCGATATATATCGTCAACCGACCTATGCGGGGTGGGGCCCTCCGGCAGGGCGTGCCTGCCGGAGGGGGACCGCTCGGTCAGGACACCGCGACGTCGAAGACGTGCATGATGCCCTGGTTGGTGGACTCGGGCAGGACGACCGCGGCGACGGTCTTCGCCGGGTCCAGGGCGACCGGCGTGGTGGCGAGGACGCGGAACGTGCCCGTGCCGGCCGTGCCGTTGACGTTGTTACGGCCCTGCAGCGCGATGGCCTCGACGTTGCCGGCCGGGACGGCACCCGCCCAGTCGCCGAAGGTCACCGTCACCGGCTGGGACGTCCCGTCCGTGTACTGGACGGTCGCGGTGCCGGTGGCCGGGCCGTTGGTGGCCAGGCCGAGGAAGGACACGCTGGTCCCGGCCTTGCCGACGGCGATCCGCTGGCCGTGCGGGATCCAGTTGTCCGGGGTGCCGGCCGGGGCCGACGGCCAGGTGAAGGTGACGCCGGCGACGGGGAGCGCCGCGCCCGGGGTGGCGCCGGCGGCGGCGAGCGCGGTGCGCGACAGCGACCAGTCACTGAGGTCCATCGAGCCCAGGTTGCCCTGCCCGTCCGGCGTGGTGCCGGCGTTGTTGCGGGCGTCCGCGCCGGCGGTGTAGGACGGCGGGACGTCGGCGTCGCCGGTGCCCCAGGTGCCGGGCGTCTCCGACATGGTGAAGGCGAGTGTCCCGCCGTGCCGGGCGAACGACGCGTCGACCCAGTTCGCCGAGTGGGAAACACCGTTCACGCGCAATCCACCGACGTACCGTCCGATGCCCTTGGTTTTGATCTTGATGCGGTTTCCGCCGCCGATCGGGTCGATCTTGACGCTGGCGAACATCGGCCCGCTGATCACCAGGTCGCCGGTGCCGTAGATCGCCGGGTAGAAGCCCAGCTGCGCGAACACGTACCAGGAGCTCAGCGATCCCTGGTCGTCGTTGCCCGGCAGGCCGGACGGGGTGGTGTCGTACATTTCCGACACGGCGCGCCGGAGCACGTCGGCGGTCGACGCTGGCGACCGCAGCCAGTTGTAGACCCACGGGGTGTTGAACGCGGCCTGGTTCGACAGGTAGTTGCCGGTCTGCGTGTACGCCCCGGCGTCCAGCTGCGCCATCAGCGTGTCCAGCTGGGTCTTCGCCGCCGCCACGCCGCCGCGCTTGCCGATCAGCGTCGACAGGTTCTGCGGGACCATCCAGCCGTACTGGTAGCCGGTGGACTGGTTGAACTGGCCGCGCCCGGCGCCGTCCTCGCGGACCCGCAGGTCGAACGAGCGGTCGAAGCCGGTCCGCTCGCGCGGGCGGATGTGCTGGGTGACCGGGTCGAAGACGTTCATCCAGTTCTGCGCGCGAGCCTGGAAGAAGTCCGCGTTCGCCGAGTCCCCGAGCCGGGACGCCAGCTGCGCGATCGCGAAGTCGTCGACCGAGTACTCCAGGACCCGGGAGGTCGCGAAGTCGCCCTTGCGGTTCTCGATCAGCCCGGTCGAGAAGTACTGGTAGGCGTCGCTGCGGGTGGTCGAGGTCGCGGGCAGCTTCTGGGTCGCGATCATCGACGCCAGCGCGGCCTTGCGGTCGTAGTCGGTGGCCCCCATGTCGTCCAGGGTCGCCAGGATGACCTGGTAGTTGTCGCCCTGCATGCGGGCCGCGCCGGGCGCCCACCGGCCGGTCTGCTGGACCATCGCGACGATCGAGCGCTGGATGTCGTTCGCCACCTTCGGGAACGTCAGCGCGAGCAGTTGGGCCTGGCTGCGGTACATGTCCCAGCCGGAGCCGGCGAAGTTGATGTTGCGGTAGAAGTGGTGCCCGCGGTCGACCTGGTGCGCCAGCCCGTCGAAGCCGACGTACTGCCCGTTCACGTCCTCACGGACGTTGGGCTGCAGGTACGCGTGGTAGAGCGCGGTGTAGAAAGACGTTCGCTGGGCGGTGTCGCCACCGTGCGCGTCGATCGTGCCGAGCGCTTCCTTCCACGATTTTCGAGCTTCACGACGTACGTCGTCGAAATTGTCCTTTGATGTTTCCTTGTCGCGATTGAGGGCCGCGTTCTCGACGCTGACGTAGCTGAAACCGGTCTTCGCGGTCACCTTCGTGCCGGGCCGGAACGTCACCCAGCCGCCGGTGTCGTGCCGGTAGTCGACGCTCGTGTCGGTCCCGGCCTTGATCGCGTGCGTGCTGCCCGCGGCCAGATCGGCGTCGTTCCACGTCCCGAACGAGGCGAACGGCTTGTCGTAGGTCGTCGAGAAGTACGCCTTGTAGGTGTTGCCCACGTCGCACACGTCGGCGCCGAACATCCAGCCGGAGACCGTCCGGGTCGCCGGGTCGATGGTGATCTCGCTGCCGAACGACCGGTTGTTCTGCCCCGAGACGTCCAGGATGAGCGTCGCCTTGTCGGTGAAGGCGAATCGGCTCACCGAGGTCCGCGCGGTGGCGGTCAGCTCCGCGGTCACCCCGTTGTCCAGCCCGACCTTGTAGTAGCCCGGCTGCGACACCTCGTTGGCGTGGTCGAAGCCCAGGTAGTAGCCCTTGACGTCGGCCGACGGATTGACCGGCAGGACATCCCCGGCGTACGGGATGGTGGGGAACTCGTAGCCGCCGAACCGCCCGGTGCACCCGGTGCCGGAGTAGCGGGTCATCCCGAATCCGCGGATCAGGCTCGCGGTGTATTCGTATCCGCCCTTCTCGCCGACCTGCGCGTTGCCCGCCTTGTACGTGGTCGGGCTCGGCTGCACCATGCCGAACGGCACCGCCGCGCCGGGGAACGTGTTGCCGTACGCGTCGTTGCTCTTGTTCTGCGTGGTGTCCAACTCGGTGCCGATGAACTGGTTCACCGCGTCGAAGGCGGACAGCTCCGCGGCGGAGGCGGGCACGGCCAGCGCTGTCAGGGACAGCACCGGCCCGAGCGTCGCGGCCAGCAGCGCCCTTCTGGACGGAAAGCTAATCATTTCGATGATCCTGCTGTCCGGAAAGGACCGGCGCATGTCGATAAGTCATCGCGCAAGCGTCGCCCGAGTAAGATCGCATAGCGTGAGCCGCCTGATCCTCGATGAGAACACCGGCATCGATGGGCGCGGAATCCACAGCTCGGAGACGGTCGCCGAGTGGCAGGAGCCCGGCGATCGGGCCGGCTGGGCCGCCGAGGACTGGCAGCCCGAGCCGGAGGTCGTCGCCCACGCCGCGCTCGGCCCGTGGGAGGCCGTGCTCGCCCGGGTCGGCCGCCACGCGCAGCTCGGCGTCCGGCGCGACGGCGCCCGGCCGGCCTGGCACGGCCTGAGCAAGTCCCCCGGCGACATGAACCGCGGCATGGTCGGCGCCACCCTGCTCGCGCCGCACCGGCTCGCCGACGTCACCGCGGTGACCCGGGGCGAGGAGTTCACCGGCGTGCAGGTCCAGGGCGCCCGCCGGGTGCAGCAGCTGGTCGTCCCGCGGATCGTCGAGCATCCGCCGGGGGAGGAGATGGAGCCCGCCGAGGCCCGGCAGGCGGTCGGCGCCCCGGCCGCGCAGGCCCCGGCCGCGCCGCTCGACCTGCCCGAGGAGCTGACCGCCGAGCTGCTGCGGCGGTTGCGCCGCCGGCCCGCCGAGGTGGTCCGGATCGCGGTCGGGCTGCGGGTCGCCGAGACCTGGGAGCTCGCCGACGGCTTCCAGGTGCCGATCCTCTACGACGTGGCGCCGGGAATCCGGCAGGGGTACGTCGTCGACGACGTCACCGGCGTCGCGCACAGCACCCTGCAGGCCTGCCGCAACCACCACCTGGCCGGCCGGCTGGACTGGTGCACGCACTGCCTGCGCTCGACCTGCCCGGCCTGCCCGGAGGCGGTCCGCCCGTGCCGGCTGTGCCAGGGCGCGGCCTGCGGCGACTGCGTCGTCACCGAGGACGGCCGCTGCCGCGCGTGCGCTGCCCTGACCAAGGTCGGCATGTTCGCCCGCGCGAAGTACGGCGTCTCTGCGGGCGGCAAGGCCTGGCACGGCGAGTCCGCGAACGTTCAGGTCACGGTCCGCCGGCAGGGCAACTGGTGGACGCTGGAGCGCTGGGACCGCAACGGCCGGGTCACCGTTCAGCTGGATCCGGGGATCAGCCGGTACCTCGGATGACCCGGCCGCGCCGGATCAGAGCTTGATCCGCTGACCGGGATAGATCCGGTTCGGCGAGCTCAGCACCTTCTTGTTGACCTTGTAGAGCGTGCGCCAGCCGCCCTTGACGTGGTAGCGCGCGGCGATCTTGGCGAGCGTGTCGCCGGACTTGACGACGTAGGTCTTCCCGTTCGACTTCGTGGACTTCTTGGTGGTCTTCTTCTTCGCCGGCGAGGAGATCTTCACGCCGGCCTTCTTGCCGCACACCGGCCACGGGCTCAGGCCCCGCTTGGCGTACAACTTCTTCGCGATCGCGATCTGCTCGGCCTTGGTGGCCTTGTCCGCGGTCTTCGCGTACTTCCCGCCGCCGTTCGCCGTCCACGTGCTGCGGCTGAACTGCAGGCCGCCGTAATACCCGTTACCGGTGTTGATGTGCCACCTGCCGCCGGACTCGCACTGCGCGAGCTTGTCCCAATTGACACTTGCGGCGCTGGCCGGGGCCGCCGGGGCGAGGATGACTCCGCCCGCGAGAATCAGGCCGAGGGCAGCAAGGCGCGTTCGTCTACCGATCCGAGACATGGGTTTTCTCCTCGACGCCTGCGAGGTGAGCTGTCGGGTTCGGGCAGAGTGGCCCGGCCGCGTCACACGCGGCTTCACCCCGAGGCGCGAGCTCCAACATCGCGCCGGAAGTGGGTCCCCCGCTCCTGCCTTTCGATTCGTGTCCGTGGATCGGCGGCAGGATTCGGCGGACCGTCCACAGTGCCCGCCATCGCGGGACGACCGACGGTAACCACACCGGCGGCCCATCGACCAAGTTTTTCGCCCCGGATAGTGACGCTCTTCACGCTATTCGACCGATTTGATCTTGTTCGTGCCGGATAAAACCCAAAAAACAACGGCATTTGCTTGGGTACGACGACAAGCGCGCCCGAGTCAGCCGCATACCCGCCGTGATCGCCCGGGTACCCGGGCACCGAAGGCCAGGGCAAGTCCCGGGCTCGATCAGTCGGACCGGCGGGCCAGTATTTGCGCCATGCGAACCTTCGATGTGGTGGTGATCGCCCCCGGCGTTCCGCGCGGCACCGCCCGTTTCCGCGGGATCTGAGCCATGCACTATCGGCTGGAGCTGATCGCGGTGCCGGTGACCGATATCGATCGGGCCAAGCGGTTCTACAACCAGCTCGGCTGGCGCGAGGACCTCGACTACGTGTGCGGCCCGGACTACCGGGTGGTGCAGTTCACCCCGCCCGGCTCGCCCTGCTCGATCGCGTTCGGGACCGGGATCGGCACCGCCGCGCCCGGCTCGATGGAGAACGTGCACCTGATCGTCCGCGACATCGAGGAGGCCCGCGCCGAGCTGACCGGCCGGGGCGTGCGGGTCAGTGAGATCTTCCACGACGCGGACGGCGTGTTCCACCATGCGGGCACCGAGAAGCGGGTACCGGGCCTGTATCCAGGGCGTTTGTCCTACGGGTCGTTCGCCTCGTTCACCGATCCGGACGGCAACGGCTATCTGCTGCAGGAGGTCACCGAACGGGCGCCAGGTACGCTCCCAGCGTGCTGAGCTCAGTCGGACTCCGAGGCCGGTCCCGCGAACGTGACCAGCTCGAACGCTTGATCCGCGACGTCCGATCGGGCCAGAGCCGGGTCCTGGTCCTGCGCGGCGAGGCCGGCACCGGCAAGTCCGCGCTGCTCGACTACCTGGTCGGGCAGGCCCCGGCCACCCGGGTCGTCCGTGCCGCCGGCGTCGAGCCGGAGACCGAGCTGGCCTACTCCGCGCTGCAGCAGCTGGTCGCGCCGCTGCTGCCGTACCTGGACCGGCTCCCCGAGCCGCAGCGGGTCGCGCTCTCCACCGCGTTCGGCCTCAGCGCCGGCCAACCGCCCGAAGCGCTGCTGATCGGCCTGGCCGTGCTCGGCCTGCTCGCCGAGGCCGCCGTCGACCAGCCGCTCGTCGTGGTCGTCGACGACGCGCAGTGGCTGGACCGGATGTCCGAGGTGATCCTGACCTTCGTGGCCCGCCGGCTCGACGCCGAATCCGTCGCCCTGGTCTTCGCGGCCCGCACCCCGGCCGACGACACCCTGCTCACCGGCCTGCCCGAACTGCTCGTCGAAGGCCTGCCGGAAGCCGACGCCCGGGCGCTGCTGGACACCGTACTGCCCGGCCTGGTCGACGCCCGGGTCCGCGACCGGATCGTCGCCGAGACCCGCGGCAACCCGCTGGCCCTGCTCGAACTGCCCCGCGAGATGGACCCGGCCTTCGGCTTCGGCATCCCGGCCGCCACCACCACGGCGAGCCACCTCTTCGGCATCCCGGCGGCGACCACCGTGGCGAGCCACCTCGAGGACGGCTTCAAACGGCGGATCGCGGCGCTGCCCGCGGCCAGCCGCACCCTGCTGCTGGCCGCCGCCGTCGAACCGGTCGGCAACGTGCCGCTGCTCTGGCGCGCCGCCGAGCAACTCGGCGTCAGCCCGGACGCGGCCGGCCCAGCCGAAGCCGCCGGCCTGGTCGAGATCGGCGCCCGGGTCCGCTTCCGGCACCCGCTGGCCCGCTCCGCCGCCTGGCACGGCGCCGACCCGGCCGAACTGCGCGCCGTGCACCGCGCGCTGGCCGAGGTCACCGACGCCGCCGAGGACCCGGACCGGCGCGCCTGGCACCGCGGGCACGCCGCGATCGGCCCCGACTCGTCGGTCGCCGCGGAGCTGGAGAACTCGGCCGGCCGCGCGCTCGCCCGCGGTGGGCGCGCCGCCGCGGCCGCGTTCCTGGAACGGGCCGCCGAACTCACCCCGGAACCCGGGCCGCGCGCCTCCCGGCTGCTGGCCGCGGCCACGGCCCGGCTCGCCTCGGGTGCCGCGGCGCTGGTCCCCGGCCTGCTCGCGGCGGTGGAGCAGGAGCCGCTCGACGCGATCCAGCAAGCCACCGTGGAGCGGCTCCGGGCCCAGATCGCGTTCGTGCTGAACACCGGGCGCGAGATCGTGCCGCCGCTGCTGGCCGCCGCGGCCCGGCTGGAGAGCCTGGATCCGGTCGCCGCCCGGGAGACCTATCTGTCCGCGGTCGGCGCGGCGATCAACGCCGGCCGCCTCGGCGGCGACGACCTCCGCCACGCCGTCAACGCCGCCGCCAACTCCCTCTCCGCAGGCTCTCTCCCCGCAGGCTCTATCGCCGCTGGTTCCTACGCCGCAGCCGATCCCCTCGCCGCCGGCTCCTTCTCCGCGGCCGACGCTCTCCCCGCCGGCACCCGCCCCGCTGCCGCCGGCCCTCCCGCCGCCGCTGACTCTCTCGCCGCCGCTGCCGTCGGCCCTCCCGCCGCTGCCGCTGACTCTCTCGCTGCCACTGCCACCGCCGCTGCCACCGCCACCGCCGCCGCTGCCACCGCCACCGCCGCCGCGGCCGGCGCTGGCGCTGAGCCGGCTGGGCTGCTGCTCGCGGCGCTGATCATCTGGGTGCGGGACGGGCACGCGGCCGCCGTCCCCGCGTTCCAGCGGGCCCTCGCCGCGGTCCCCGCCGACAACGAACTCGACCTGCTCTGGCTCACCGGAATGATGGTCCACGAGGTCTGGGACGACGAAGCGTTCCAGGACCGCACCGAACAGGCCGTCACCTTCGCCCGCGCCGCCGGCGCCCTCTCCCGGCTGCCCAGCGTGCTCACCTTCCGATCCACCGCGCTGATCTACGCCGGCCGGTTCGCCGACGCGTCCGACCTGATCGACGAGGCCGCCGCGCTGGCTCGCGCGACCGGCCCCGCCCCACACCCGGCCAGCGGCAGCATCCTGGCCGCCTACCGTGGCCGTACCGAAGAAGCCCTTGCCTTGATCGACGAACTGTCCCGGGAGGCCCGGGCCGGAGGCGTCGGCTGGCTGCTCGGCGTCGCCGGATACAGCCGCGCGGTGCTGCACAACGGGCACGGCGACTACGCGGCCGCACTGACCGCCGCCCAGGACGCCGCCGCGCACGAGGACCTGGCCGTCCTGCAATGGTCGCTCGGCGAACTCGTCGAAGCGGCCGTCCGCTCCGGCTCGGACGTCGCCAAGCAGGCCCGGGACCGCCTCGTCGCCCGCACCGCCGGACTCGCGACACCGTGGGCGCACGGCACCCGGGCGCTGGCCGACGCGCTGGTGGACGACGGCGAGGACGACTACCGCACCGCGGTCGAGCAGTTCGCCGCCGGCCGGCACAAGCTGTTGCTGGCCCGGGCCAGGCTGCTCTACGGCGAGTGGCTGCGCCGCGCGAACCGGCGCGCCGAGGCAAGAGATCAACTGCGGCCGGCGTACGAGGCCTTCAGCACCATGGGCGCGGAAGCGTTCGCCGAGCGGGCCGGCCGGGAGCTGACCGCCACCGGCGAAACCGTCCGCAAGCGCAGCACCGGCACCCGCGAGGAGCTGACCGCGCAGGAGTCGCAGATCGCCCGGCTGGCCGCGGCCGGCCGCACGAACCCGGAGATCGGCGCGGTCCTGTTCCTGAGCCCGCGAACCGTCGAATGGCACCTCCGAAAGATCTTCACGAAGCTGGGCATCACGTCCCGCCGGGAGCTTCCCGCCGCCGTGGGTCGTCCTGCCTGATCGTATGCCGCCGTGCTGGGCGGTTGGAGTTATCCACACTGGAGCTCTGTCCACAGGCCTTCGGCATGATCTTGGCCCTTTCGGCGATGATTAAGCCAGAGGCGGTGGCCCCCCTGGGAGGGCGGGCCCCTGCCCACGCGGCCCTACCCCCATACGGCCCTATACCCGGGTTGACCTGCGCCTGAGGGGCCTTACATCGGGCTGGCCTGCGCCCGGGCTGGCCTGCGCCCGGGCTGGCCTGCGCCCGGGCTGGCCTGCGCCCGGGCTGGCCTGCGCCCGGGCTGGCCTGCGCCCGGGCTGGCCTGCGCCCGGGCTGGCCTGCGTCCGAGCGGGCCTGCGTCCGAGCGGGCCTGCGCCGCCCCGCGCGCCGCGTCGCGGCCCGCTCCGGCGGGCGGCGCGAGCCGCGGTTTCCGGCTGATGCTCAGGGTTGTCTCAGCGTCACGAGGCGCCCCAGAGCACCCAGCCGGGGCTGGGCGGCGCGGCGGCGATCGGGAGCGCGTGGCGGCGGCGGTGAGTGGGGCGGCGGCGGTGCGTGGTGCGGCGGCAGCGGCGGTGCGTGGCGCGGCGGCGGTGGTGGTGCGTGGCGCGGCGGCGGTCGGGAGTGTGTGGCCCGGCGGCGGTCGGGAGTGGCTGCGGCCTCGCGCGGCTCCGGCGGTGGAGCGGGCCCGGCGCCGGAGGCGAGATCGGCGCGACGACGACGGCGACGGCGACGACCGGAGACACCACCGACTTCGGCGCCGGAGAGGAGCCGGCCAGACTTCGGCGCCGGAAAGGGGCCGGCGCCGGGAAGGGCTCGGCGCGGGAAAGGGCCCGGCCCGGCGCTTGGGGGGAACGCCGGGCCGGGATGTGGGGATGGGGCTCAGTAACCGACGCGGAACGTGGCGTCCTGCTTGTCGGTAGTGGCGGAGCTGCTGGTGATCGGATCGATGCGCAGCACATAGTTGCTGTGCCGCAGATACCGATCCGGATAGTTGTAGGACCGGAACGACGTCCACGACGAATCCGCGAACCCGGCCGCCTTGTAGAACGTGGCGTCCGCGTTGAACGTGCTGCCGCCGTCGTTCGCGCTCAGGACCATCGCGTAGTTGCTGTGCCGCAGATACCGGTCCGGATAGTTGACCGACCGGAACGAGACGCCCGAGGAGTCGGCCAGGCCGGGAACCAGGGTCCAGAGCTGATCCTGGTACGGATCGAACGGATAAGCGTCGATCCGCCCCACACTGTTGCTGTGCCGGATGTAGCGGTCCGGATAGTTGTACGACTTGACCCGGTTCCAGGCCGGCGCGCCCCACTTGGCCGTCAGGTTGGACAGCTCTCCGGCGGTGATCGGCACGATGCCGCAGTGCTTGGAGTTCAGCGGCTGGGTGTAGGACCGGTCGTTGAGCAGCGACCACGACCCGCCCGCCACGTTCGTGCTCGACCAGCAGAAGAAGCGGCCGTTGGGGCTCCACGTGTCGCCCCACATGTACCAGGTGTCGGACGTGTTCGACTTGCTGATCTGGGGCGCCTCGACGCCACGGCCGGGCGTGATCGCCGACGTGTAGAGGCTGAACGTGCCGGCGTTGAGCGATGCTGACTTCGTACCCAATAATGTGCTGTTTGTGTTGTTCTTGTAGTACATGTAGTTGACACCGTTCACGGTGACGAAGGACCCGTCGATCGCGTCGTAGCCGGGGTCGTAGAAGACCGCGTTCGCGGACGCGGTCACGAAGTCGCTGGTGTAGTTGATCATCAGGACGTTGTGGCCGGTGCCGTTGACCGCGGAGTAGACGATCGCGTACTGGCCGCGCGACGCGTCCCAGAACGCCTCCGGCGCCCAGGCGTGGGTGGCCAGCGAGTGCACCTTGATCCGCCGGTAACCGGTGAACGTGCGCAGGTCCGCCGAGTCCCAGACGTGCAGGTACTGGCTCTGGTACGACCAGTCGGTGCCGTACAGGTCGGTGGCCAGCACGACGAACGTGCCGTCCTGTTTGCGCAGCAGGAACGGGTCCCGCAGGCCCAGGCTGCCGGCGGTCGGGGTGGCCACCGCGTTGTTCTGGTTCAGCGGGGTCCAGTTCAGGCCGTCGCTGCTGACCGCCAGGTGCAGGCCGTAGTTGGCGGCGGTCATCGACGGGGACTCGGTGAAGTACGCCATCGCGTACCCGGAGTAGGTCGCGGCCTGCGCGGCGCCGGGCAGGATCAGTGAGGCGGCGGTGCCAGCCGTGCCGGCGATCAGGGTCCGGCGCTTCACTTCGCGATCGCCGTTCCGTGCCGGCACCCCGAGCAGGTGATCTTGCTGAGGCCGCTCCAGTTGTTCAGGTCGGAGCTGGTCGCGGTGTAGATGCCGTCGCCCGCGCTGTAGTGGTCGACGTACATCCGCCAGGAGCCGTTGTCGAGCTGGACCAGCGACGGTCCCTCGTAGCCGGACGCGAACAGGGTGCCCTTGTTCACCCAGCCCTCGGTGAGGTTCGCGGTGGTCGTCCAGTGTTCGATGTACTTGGTCGTCTCGTTCTTGGTGAACGCGTGCCAGGTGCTCCCGGACTTCACCACGAACGTGTCGATGTGGTTGGTGCCCAGGCCCCACATCTGCGCCGGGCCGCTCCAGGAGGTCAGCGCGGTGTTCTGGGCCGTGTAGACGTACGGGCGGAAGCAGAACGAGCAGGACGTCGACGCGACGCTGGTGATCAGCTTGACGGTGCTGCCCTCGACGTAGAACTCCGGCGCCCAGGTGTAGTTGGCGCCCGAGATCCCGGCCGGGATGCTCGCGATGTTCGTCCACGTCGTCAGGTTGGTGCTGGACGCGATGTTGAAGTAGCTGCTGGTCGTGGTCCAGGACTGGACGGTGTAGGCGGCGTAGTAGACGCCGTTGCGCTTGACGATGCTCGGGTCGCGCAGGACACCGGTCGGGCCGTGGAAGTTGGTGTCGGTCAGGGTGCTGTAGCTGGTGCCGCCGTCGGTCGACTGGTAGATCCAGAGTTCCTCGTCGGCGGCCGCGTCGCCCTTGAACGTGGCGTAGATCAGGGTGGTCGCGGCGGCGGCCGGCTGGGGGAGGGCCAGCGCGCCGAGGACCAGGGCGAGGACGGCGGTGATGATGCGGCGCATGCGTCTCCTTCATTGCTGTTAGCGCTAACAATTCAGCGCGAGCAGGGGTGTTGCGCAGAAGGAAGTGCACGGTATGACCTGGGGTGTGGTCATCCGCGATTCGAAGTTTCTGAATGATTGCGCTCAGATTGCGGCGCTGTCAAGGACGCCCGGCGGCCCGTTTTCGGGGCCGCCGGGCGCGAAGTGGACGGTGCGCGGATTCAGGCGGAGTGGCGCTCGGCCGCGGCCTGGAGGTTCGCCGCCTCCGCCTCCTCGGCGGTCGTGCAGGCCACCACCACGTCGTGCATGGTGCGGTAGAACGCCGACGCGGCAAGCGTCGACCGGCGGTCCACCCCGCCGATCAGCTTCGCCCGGCCGTTGAGCTGCCGGTCACGCTGCGGCGAGAAGGCCAGCAGGTACCGGGCGCTGCTGCGGGCGGCGAGGGCGTCCTGGAAGACGCCGCGGGTGGTGCCGGGGGCGACCCACGACTCCAGCACGACCAGATCCTGACTCCGCAGGTGCCCGCCGATCGTGTCCGCGGCCGCCAGCACCGGCGTCAGGTCCGGCTGCCCGCGCCGCAGCGGGACCGGCGAGGTGACCAGGTAGACGGTGCACTCGGCGAGCCAGTCCGGATCGCCGGTCACGTGGTAGCGCCCGGTCTCGTGCATGGCCACCAGGTCGTCGCCGAGCGGTGACCGCCCCGCGCGCAGTCTGGCTATCAGCTCCGGATCGGCGTCGAAGCCGACGACGGTGTGCCCGGCGGTCACCGCCGTCCGGGCGAGGAGGAGGCCGGCGCGGTCCTGACCGACGACGGCGATGCGGCAGGCGTGCCCGGCGGGCTGTGGTGTGGTGGCGATGACGGTGCTCCTTGCCGTCGCTGAACGAGATCCGACGAGAAAGAACATTAGGTCGATCCTGGTCAGCCGGTAATCGCTCGCCGGTGGTCCACCGAACGGTCGTTTCCGCACCGTCCGGGCGATTCGCGTGTCCGCATCCGGTCAGAGGCTTGAGCCCGGGATGTCACTGACCGTACAGATGACTGTTTCGCATCAGGATGCCGTGAGGTGACCTCCGACCTTGACAGGAATCGTCCATCCCAGCAGGGTGTACCGCTTAGGCCTGTTGATCTCGGACTTCTCGGCACCGCGCCCTCCGGCAACACGCCAGTCGGCAGACGGTTACACACGGTGAGGGGGCCGGGATGGAGCTGAACCCGCAGGACTACGACGACCTGTTGCACGGTCAGTCGATGGTCGAGGTGTGGCGCCGCAGCGATCACGCGGTCGCGGTGGCCGCCGAGCTGATGAAGCTGCACGGCGGTACGGTCCCGATGAGTGAGCTGCTGTGGGCCGGCGCCGAGGCCTTCCTGCCGCGCCAGTGGAAGGCCGGCCGGGCCGCCGAGCCGGCCGTCGCCGCGGCCGAGGTCTACGACCGCTGGCGCCGCCTGCACGAGCGCCGCCTGCGCCGCCAACTGGAAGCCGACGGCAAGAGCTGAGGCCCCGTCCGGGGGCCGACGGCACGAGCCGGGACGGCCTATCCTCCATGGACAATCGAATCCGTTGGGGGAGGCACCGTGACCGAGCCGCTGGACACCGGGAGGCCGCACCCGGCTCGCGTCTACGACGTGCTGCTGGGCGGCAAGGACAACTTCGCCGCCGATCGGGCCGCCGCCGAGCAGGGCCTCAAGGTCAACCCGAACGCCGCGACCGCGCCCCGGGAGAACCGGGCGTTCCTGCGCCGGACCGTGCGGTTCCTGGCCGCCCCGGGCATCGACCAGTTCCTGGACATCGGGACCGGGCTGCCCACCTCGCCGAACGTGCACGAGGTGGCCCAGGCGGAGAACCCGGCGGCGCGGATCGTCTACGCCGACAACGACCAGCTCGTGCTGGCGCATGCCCGCGCGCTGCTGACCAGCTCGCCGCCGGGCCGGACGGCCTACGTGGACGGCGATCTGCGGCGGCCGGCCGAGATCCTGGCCGCGCCCGCGCTGCGGGCGACCCTCGACCTGACGCGGCCGGTCGGGGTGCTGCTCTTCGCGGTCCTGCACTTCCTGACCGACGAGGACCGGCCGGCCGAGGTCGTCCAGACGATCCTGGACGCCGTGCCGAGCGGCAGCTACCTGGTGCTCTCGCACATCACCGCCGATCACGACCCGGCCGCCTGGGCCCGGTTCACCGAGGTGATGCGGGCGCAGGGCATTCCCGCCCGGTTGCGCTCGCGCGACGAGGTCGCCACGTTCTTCGACGGCCTCGATCTGGTCGAGCCGGGCGTGGTCCCGATCCTGCGCTGGCGCCCGGAGGCCGAGTCGCCCTTCACCGACGCCCAGGTCGCCCTCTACGGCGGAGTAGCCCGAAAACCCTGAAACCCTTCTTTGCGTACGGCGTGAGCACCGCCCGCCAAGAGCGGCTACGGCGTGAGCACCGCCCGCCAAGAGCGGCTACGGCCCTCAGCGCCAGCCGTGGCGACGCGTCGGCTGGCGCTGAGAGCCGGCTCAGGGCCGTGGAGGAAACCCTGAGGAACCGGGGGCCGGCGCCGGCCGTGGGGGAACGGCGGCGCCGGCGGTCCGTCAGTTGACGAAGCGTCAGTTGACGAAGACCGGCGCGGACGCGGACGTCACCACCGGCGTGTACTTGGCCGAGAAGAAGCCGTTGGCCACGCACGCCGCCGGCCCGGTGCTCTTGTTGAACTGCTGGTCGGTGAAGCTGATCGAGTTGTCGGTGTTGTCGGCGACGCCGCTGATGCTGTTGCCGTTGGCGACGAAGACGCAGGTCACCGAGCCGAGCAGGGTCTTCAGGTTGAGCGTCGCGGAGATCGGCGCGGTGGCCGTGCCGGTGACCGTGACGGTCCCGTCGCTGGCGACCGTAGTGGCGTAGGGCTGGTTGCTGATCGCCACGCTGTTGACGCCGGTCACCCCGGGCACGCCGGTGATCGTGCAGTTGGACACGGCCAGGGTGGAGCCGAGCGCGGCGGCGCCGGGCGCGGCCGGGTTGTCGTTCACGACGGCGCTGAAGCTGGAGGTGTTGCACTTCATGCCGTTGGCGCCGCCGGCGGCGGTGGCGAAGACGGCCTGGGCGCCGCTGACGATCGAGGCCGAGATGGTGTCACCGACGGCGACGGCCGGGCCGGCCAGCGTGTCGGTGGTCAGCACGGTGGCGTCGTCGGCCAGCGCCGGGGCGGCGAGCAGCAGGGACACGGCGGCGCCGGTCATGACGGCGGCGGCGATGCGGTTCTTGTGCATGGGGGTGCACCTTTCCTAGGAGGCGGCGAGCGCCTGGGTGAGGTCGTCGAGGCTGGGGGACAGGGCGAAGGTGGTGTTGTTGCCGCTGAACACCACGGCGTTCTTGCCGGCGGCGCTGGGCAGGCCGAACGCGAGGTTGATCAGCGCGTCGAGGCTGCCGGGGATCAACCCACAACCATTCGCTTTCGGTACGGCGTAGGCGTTGTCCAGCAGCGTCGCGCCGGTGAAGCCCACGCCGAGCGTCTGGTACCCGTTCGCGTCCGGCTCGATGGTGATGGTGCCCGAGTCCCCGGTCGCCGGCTGGTTCGGCGGCGGCGGGCTGGTCGTGCCGGTGGTCGGGCTGAATGTGATCGGGGTGCTGTCCGAGCCGATGTAGCACTTGGTGCCGAACAGCGCGTTGTACAGGTGCAGCTTGATCGGCAGCACGAAGACCGGGGTGTTCTCGCCGGTGGCCAGCGGCACGAAGTCGGTGATCGGCCCGGCCAGCTCCACCTGGGCGAAGACGCTCGTCACGCCCGGGATGATGTTGGCGATGCCGGGGATGGTGACCTGCAGCGGCTTGGCGACCAGGGTCTTGCCCTTGGCGGCGGGCACGGTCGAGTAGACGTTGGCGACCGAGCCGTCCGGGAATTCGCGGGTCGGCGCGGACGCCGGCCAGTAGACGCCGAACTGGACGGTGATCGGGCTGTCGAACGGCACGACGTTGGAGCCGATCGTGACGCTGCCGCCGTTGGTGATCGACTGGACGCAGCCGACCTGTAGGTTCGCCGGGTCCTTCATGGTCGCCGAGGTGAGCGGGCAGTTCTCCAGCCCGTCGTAGGCGGCGGCGTGGGCGGGTGCCGGGGTGAGGGCCACGACCGCGGCTGCGGAGGCGATCATGACCAGGGCGGATTTCAGCCGTGACGCTGTCATGGCGTCACTCCTTCGGAAAACCTCGTTGGGACGGGGCCCGGCCGTTTCCGCAGCGTTCCGGGGGCTTGAGCGGGAGGCGATACTGGTGTGACCCGCCTCGTGCACCATCGATCCGTACCTGACGGTATAAGAAACCCCAGCGGTATGTCATGTCAAGACATTGAGGGACGACGATGACGAATTCCGTAATCAGCCCGCTGCCGGGCGCCCGTCCCGGCCGGGATCCGGCCCGGGCGATCAAACGCGGCCCGCGCTCGATGACGCCCGAGGCGGTGGCCGCGACCCAGCGGGAACGCCTCTACGACGCGCTGGTGCACACGGTCGCGGAGAAGGGCTACGTCAATGCCCGGGTCAGCGACATCTGCACCGCGGCCGGGGTGACCCGTCCGGCGTTCTACGCGCTGTTCGCCGGCAAGGAGGACGCGTTCCTGGACACCTACCGGCACGGGACGCAGGTGGTGCTGCGGATGATGGACGACGCGTACGCCGCCGCCGGGGACTGGCGCGCCGGGGCGCGGGCCGCGCTGAAGGTGCTGCTCGACGTGCTGACCAGCGTCCCGGCGTTCGCCACGATGGCGATCGTGGAGATCGACGCGGCCGGCCCGCTGGCCCGGAGCGACCGCACCGAGCTGCTGGGCCGCTTCGCCCGGTTCTTCGCCGAGGCGCCGGACGTGCCGGAGGGTCTGGTCGACACCGTGGTCGGCGGCGTCTACTCGACGATCTACGGCCACGTCTCGGCGGGCCGGGTCGCCGAGCTGCCGCAGCTGCTGCCGATGCTCAGCTATTTCATGATGGCGCCGTTCGTGGGCCGGGACGCGGCCGCCACCGAGCTGTCCGCGCAGGCCGGCGGCGCGCGGGTGGTCGCGCCGTGCGCGGTATCAGATACCGGCGAGGTTTTTCACTGACTGGAATGCGGGCCTCAGCGCTTGACGCCTCTCGTTACTGCGGCGTAACTTCGCCGAAATCCATCGAGATGTGCAAATAGCCACGCCGGTGCGGCATCCGCAGTGCCGTGACCGGCGACAACGCCCGCAAAGGAGAGCGCATGTCCGTCACACCGCACGGCCGCACCCGGTGGCGCCGGTTCACCGCGATGCTGCTCGGCGGCCTCGCGGCCACCGCCGGTCTGGTGCTGCTGACCGGGCAGGGGGTGCTCGCGGCTTCCTTCTCGATCTCCGGCATGCCGTTCACGGTCACCTCGCCCAAGCTGCACGGCTACGGCTTCGAGCAGTACGCGGAGATGGACCACATGGAACCGGGCAGCCCCAACGAGGGTGACACCGGCGGCCAGGTGCTCGTCATCGTCTCGGCGATCCGCGACGCCCAGCTCGACGGGCTGTGCCAGAGCATCGCGCTCGGCGGCATCAACCTGAAGATCTCCGCGGGCAGCGCGAGCAACAAGGTCACCGCCGACACGCTGGTCGTCGACTCCGACCTGATCACCGCGAACGCCGACTTCAACGCGATCGAGATCGGCCGGGACTCCAGCACGCTGGACGCGGTGCCCGGCAAGAAGGGCGCGATCGGCGTCTTCGGTCAGCAGGCCGACGAGGTCACGCTGACCAACCTGCGGCAGAACAACTACGCCACCACGGCGGCCACGTTCCACCTGCCCAACCTGCGGATGTCGTTCACCGGCGACGGCTGCTGAGCATGTCCGGCATCGTGCGTCATCGGGCCTCGCCGGGCGCTCGCGCCTGGCGGGTCTGGCGCGGGTGGCGCCGCTCCCGGCCGTTCTGGGGTGGCCTGTTCGTGCTGCTCGGCGGGGTGGAGATCCTGTTGACGGTGTGGGCGCCGCTGGGCGTGGTGCTGCACGTCGGGATGCAGAACTTCATCGGCTACCTGGTGCCGTACGTGATCATCCTGCTCGGGCTGCTGCTCTGGTTCAACCCGGCTCAGCGGATCTTCTATTCGCTGATCGCGATGCTCTGCGCGCTCGGCTCCTGGCTCACCTCGAACATGGGCGGGTTCGTCTTCGGCCTGCTGCTGACCCTGGTGGGCGCGGCGCTGGCCTTCGCCTGGGCCCCGGTCGCCGACGCGCCCGGCGGCGACCTGGCCCCCCAGGAGCCGCCGCCGGAGGCGCCACCTTCGGAATAGAAAACCGATCGCGGCGGGCGCCGATCCCTTCGGCGCCGGCTGCGAGACTTTTTATTACGGTACGGACATAGCCGACGCCCCCACGAGCGTCGTCGCATGCCAGCTTCGCCCGTTCGGCGTGTCCGGTTTGTCACGTTATGTCTAAATTGCGATGCTGGTCCGGCTTGTCATTCGTTACTCGCCGCTCCAGGAGAGCCGATGCGCCGTACCCACCCTGCGAGCCCACCCCCGGTGATCGTCACCGGGACCGGGCGCTGCGGCTCCACCATGGTCTCCGAGATGCTCGCCCGGCACCCGGACGTGCTCAGCGTCAGCGAGCTGTTCACCGCCGTGCACGTGCCGCTGATCCCCGGCGAGGTCAGCGGCGCCCGGTTCTGGGAGCTGCTCGGCGCACTCGACCCGGGCATCGCCGAGCTGGTCCGGCACCGGGTCGCGGTCCGTGAGCACCACTACCCGTTCGACCGCGGCCGGTTCAGCCCGGAGACCGGCGTCCCGGCGATCGGCCTGCTGACCCTGCCGCACCTGACCGACGACCCGGACGCGCTCTACGACGAGCTCGCCGCCGAGGTGCCGCACTGGACGCCGGCCCCGGCCGAGACCCAGTACCGGCGGCTGTTCGCGCACCTGGCCGCCCGCCTGGGCCGCCGGGTGATCGTCGAGCGCAGCGGCGGCTCGCTGCGGATGCTCGGCACCCTGCTGCGGATCTTCCCCGACGCCCGGGTGGTCCACCTGCACCGCGACGGCCCGGACACCGCGCTGTCGATGAGCCGGCACCCGGCGTTCGCGCTCGGCGCGCAGACCCTCGAGATGCGCCGCCGGCCCCGGGGCGAGACCGAGCTGCCCGCGGATCTGGCCGCCTTCCTGCCCGGCCGGTTCACCGCGGCGGCGCTCGGCCACCCGATCCCGCTCGCCCGGTACGGCCGGCTCTGGAGCGTGCTGCTCTACGAGGCGGAGCGGGAACTGGCCGCGCTGCCCGCCGACCGCCTGCTGGCACTGAGCTACCGGGACCTGGTCGCCGACCCGGCCCGGCACCTGACCGACCTGGCCCGCTTCGGCGGCTTCGACCCGGACCCGGCCTGGCTGCGCGAGGCGGCCGGCTCGGTCCGGCCGGGGCGCACCGGAACCGCCGGCACCCTCCCCGAGCGGCAACGCCGCGAACTGCACCGCTCCTGCCTGCTCGGGCAGGCGGTGCTGCACCGCCTCGGCCACGTCGCGTGACCGAGGCACTCTCCCCGATTCACGAATGACCCGATTCACGAATGACCCGATTCACGAATGAAAGGTGCTGGAACATGCACTCCGCATACCAGATCGTCCTGCGCAACCTGGAAGAGCACTTCGGCGTCGAGCCGGCCCGGGTCACCCCGGAGACCACCCTGGAGCAGCTGGAACTCGACTCGCTGTCGATCCTCGAGTTCGGTCTGCTGCTGCAGGAGGAGACCGGGGTCAAGCGGCTCGACGAGGGCGTGGTCACGTTCCGGACCACGATCGGCGAGATCGTCGCCACGCTGGAGAACCTGCGCGACGGCGAGCAGAGCGGCACCGAGGTCCGGATGGTGACCGGGGCGGTTCTGGCCGGGGACCGGTGAGCGCCCGCGCGGCGGTGGCGGTGACCGGGCTCGGCCTGGTCACCCCGGCCGGGGTGGGCGCCGCGGCCACCTGGGCGGGGCTGCTCGAAGGCCGGTCGGTGGCCGCCCTGGACATGGAGCTGACCGGCCTGCCGGTCGCGTTCAGCTGCCGGGTCACCGACTTCGACGGGGTCGCCCTGCTCGGGCACCGGCTCAACCGGCGGCTCGACCCGTTCGGCCGGTTCGCCGTGGCCGCCGCCCGGGAGGCCGTCGCCGACGCCGGCCTGGGCCCGGGCCGCTGGCCGGCCGAGCGGGTGGGGGTCGTGCTCGGGGTCGGTGCCAGCAGCATGAGCGGCACCGAGGCCGCGGTGGAGATGGTCCTGGAGGGACTGCCGGACCGGGTCTCGCCGTTCGCCCTGCCGCGGACCCTGCCGAACATGGCCGCCGCCGAGGCCGCCCTGGACCTCGGCACCCAGGGACCGTGCTTCACGGTGAGCAGCGCCTGCGCCTCCGGCGCGCACGCGCTCGGGGTGGCCCGGGACATGCTGCTCTCCGGCGCCTGCGACGTGGTGATCGCCGGTGGCGCGGAGTCCGGCCGCAGCCGGACCTCGGCCGCGTCGTTCGCCCGGATCGGGGCACTCTCCACCCGGGGCGACGAGCCGGACCTGGCGTCCCGGCCGTTCGACCTCGACCGGGACGGGTTCGTGCTCGGCGAGGGGGCCGGGATCCTGGTCCTGGAGCGGGCCGCCGACGCCCGGGCCCGGGGCGCGCGGGTGCGCGCGTACCTGTCCGGCTACGGCGCCTCGGCCGACGCGCACCACATCACCGCCCCGCACCCGGAGGGCCGCGGCGCGATCCGGGCGATCCGGGCCGCGCTGGCCGACGCCGGCCTGGAACCGGCCGACATCGGCCACGTGAACGCCCACGCCACCAGCACGCCGATGAACGACGTGGCCGAGGCCGGGGCGCTCGGCGAGGTGTTCGGGCCGCTGGCGCCGCCGGTCACCGCGTTCAAGGGCGTGCTCGGGCACGCGATGGGCGCGGCCGGGGCGATCGAGGCGGCCGGCGTGGTGATGTCGCTGGAGCGCGGCCTGCTCCCGCCGATCGCGAACCTGGACAAGCTCGACCCGGCGATCGACCTGAACGTGGTGACCGGCCGGCCCCGCCAGGTTCGCCGGGCACCGGCGGTCAGCACGTCGTTCGGGTTCGGCGGGCAGAACGCGGCGCTGGTCTTCAGCCCCGCGTGAGCCGGCCCGCCGGCGGGCGCTACGTGAGCCGGACCGGCAGCGCGGTCGGCTCCGGCACCACGTAGTTGCGCCAGGTGGCCGCGCCGGTCACGGACAGCCGAGGGAAGCGCTGGTAGAGCCGGGCCAGCGCGATCCTCGCCTGCTGCCGGGCCAGGGTCGCGCCCAGGCAGTAGTGCACCCCGTGCCCGAACGACAGGTGCCGGGGCTCGGCCTGGCGCCGGCCCGGGCAGGCCCGCTCCGGCTCGGCGTAGGCGCGCGGGTCCCGGTTGGCGGCGGCGACCGCCGGCAGGACCAGCGAGCCGGCCGGCACCGGCGTACCCCACAGGTTCAGGTCCTCGGTCGCGTAGCGGTGGCTGGCCAGCGGGAACGGCGCGCACAGCCGGAACAGCTCCTCGGCCACCGCCTCCTGCGCGGCCGGGTCGTCGCCGGTCAGCGCCGCCGTGAGATCGGCCCCGCCGGAGTAGCCCGAGTCGCTCACCGGCGGCGGGCCGGAGAGCAGCAGCACCGCCCGGGGGAAGAACATCGACATCGAGTGCGCGCCGGCCACCAGCAGCATGGTCAGCAGCGAGGTCAGCTCGACCAGGGTGATCTCCCGCTCCTGCCGGGCCAGCCCGAGCATGCCCAGCAGGGTGTCCTCGCCGGCGTGCTCCTTGGCCAGCCGGAACCAGGTGACGGCCAGGTCGGCGTGCGCCGCGCGCAGCTGCGGGCAGTCCGGGGCGGCGCTGCCGGTCACCACGTGCAGCGCCTCCTGCAACGCGGGGACCTCGGTGCGCGGGACGCCGAGCACGTCGGCCAGGATCCGCAGGGGCAGCGGCCGGGTGAACGCGGCGACCAGATCGGTCTCGGCCGGGCCGGCGGCGAGCCCGTCCAGCAGGTCGGCGGTGTGCCGCTCGATGATCTCCGGCCAGCGGGCCGCCGCGGCCCGCGACCACCAGCCGGTGAGCAGCCGGCGCAGGCGCTGGTGCTCGCCGTCGTCGGTGCTCAGCAGCTGGCGGCCGACGACGTAGATGCCCTCGGGTCCCGGGCCGGGGTCGGGCTCGGCCGAGGGCAGCCGCGGCCGGGTCTTGCGCAGCCGGGCGTCGGTGAACAGCTCACGCGCCTCCTGGTGGCGGGGCACCAGGTAGAGGGGCGGATAGCCGGGCAGCTCCACGCGGTGCACCGGACCCGCCTCGCGCAGCTCGCGCAGTTCCCCGCCGGGATCTCGGGCGTAGTCGTCGGTACCGAAGGTGGCCTCAAGAGTCATTCGGACATAGTTCACCAAAACGGACTAAACGTACAGCTTGCCGACCCGGGCGGGGCCGGCATGCTGTACGGGTGGTGCGAGGTCAGCTCGCCGAGGCCGAGTAGCTGTTGGTGACGAAGTTCAGGCCGCCGCTGGACGAGGTGATCTCGTACCCGAATTGGATGTTGCCCAGCGTGACGTCACCGAACCAGCCGCGGTTCTTGATCCAGTTCATGATCGCCTTGATGTCGACCGTGCCGGAGCTGGTGTTACTGGTGCGGACGAAGGAGAACACCGCGTTCGCGCCGTTCGATCCGCTGTAGACGTTCCACGAGTGACCACCGACCGTGACCGAGGTCTGCAGCGAGCCGAGCGGGCCGACCGCGCCCTGCTTGTTCATCCAGAGCATGATCTCGTACGCGTTGCTGTTGGCCCAGATGTCGTACGCGGTCGTGTACGCCCCGCTGCCCGGCACCGTCACGTTGAAGCTGCTGGTCGCGCTGCCCAGCGCGCTGAGCTTCTTGTTCACGGCCTTGCTGGCGTTCGGGTACGCCTTGACCCCGCCGGTGTTCGGGTGGTTGGCCCAGACACCCCAGTTGCTGTACGAGTTCGCCCAGATGCTCTGCGGGCCGGCGCCGCTGCCCCAGATGTTGTTGTAGAGCGTGTAGCCGCCGTTGCTCCAGGTGGCCCACTGGTCCGACGAGCCCCAGACCGCCGCGTGGGCGGCCTGCGGCGCGACGAACAGCAGCGCGGCGGCGATCCAGAGGGACAGGGTGATCCGTAGTTTGCGCACGTGGCGCCTCCTCGGGGGATGGCAGCGCCGGTGGCCGGCTCGTCGAAGCGCTTCGACGATGGGGGATGGGTCATCGGCGCTGGTCGATACGGTGTGTCGCTCAAGCTATCACGGAGATTGCCGGTGTGTTACGCCGAAGGTGATTGACGAATCTGGATCAGTGCGCCTAACGTGCCTCGGAGGAAAGCCCTTTCCCCCTGCTCGGGCCGGGAGGCCATGATGCGCCGACGTACCTTCCTCGAACTTTCCGCCGGTGTCGGAGCGGCCGCCGCCGTCACCTGGTCCACCCCGGCCCGGGCGGCCTCCCGGCGACCGGATGTGATCGTCGAGCCCGGCACCGCGGTCCAGGCCGTGGTCGACGCCGCGCCGGCCGGGGCGACCACGCCGTACGTCATCGGCTTTCGCCCTGGAATTTATTCCGGCCAGGTGATCGTGCCGGCCGACCGGACGTTCCTGGAGTTCCGCGGCCTCGGGCGCGCGCCCGGCGACGTGGTGATCGCCGACGACCGCGCCAACGGCACCCTCAAGCCGGACGGCACCCCGTGGGGCACCTCCGGCAGCGCGTCCGTCACGCTCAACGGCGCCGACTTCCGGGCCGGCAACCTGACCTTCGCGAACCTGTTCGACGAGGCCGCGCACCCGGAGATCGCCAACCGGCAGGCGGTCGCCGTGCTGACCCGCGCGGACCGGCTGGCCTTCGACCGGGTCCGGTTCCTGGCCAATCAGGACACCCTCTACGTGAACAGCACCGCGGCCGGGGTGATCGCCCGCACGTACTTCCGCGACTGCTACGTCGAGGGCGACGTCGACTTCATCTTCGGGCGCGCCACGGCCGTTTTCGATCACTGCCGGATCCACTCGCTGGACCGTGGGAGCAGCCCCAACGGGTACGTGACCGCGCCCAGCACCGACCTGGCCAACCCGCACGGCCTGCTGTTCGAGCGGTGCCGGCTGACCTCGGACGCGCCGGCCGGCACGGTCTTCCTCGGCCGCCCGTGGCACCCGAGCAACGACCCGAACGCGATCGGCCAGACGATCATCCGCGACTCGTGGATCGGCGCCCACATCGGCGCGACCGCGTGGAGCGACTTCGGCACCTGGCCGTGGCGCGACGCCCGCCTCGCGGAGTACCGCAACTACGGCCCCGGCGCGATCGTGTCCGCGGACCGCCCCCAGCTCACCCCCGCCGAAGCCGCCACCACCAGGATCCCGGACTTCCTCGGCGACTGGTCCCCGCACTGCGCGTAACCACCCCCACTGCTCGTAACCACCCCAGCGCACGGCCGTCCGTGCGCTGCGGCGCGCGCCGCACGCCAGCCGGACCGTGAGGTGCGCACGCCGCGGGCCAGCCGGACCGTGGGGTGCGCGCGCTGCGGGCCAGCCGGACCGTGGGGTGCGCGCGCCGCAGGCCGGCCGGACCGTGGGATGCGCACGCCGCGCGGCGGTGGCTCGAGGCGGGCCGACGCGTGGCGGCGGCCCACTCCAGCCCGCCGCGCGCCGCCAACTCTCGGCTGGCGCTGAGGGTTGCTTCGGGTGGGTTGAGACAGCACTGAGGACCAGCCGGGCCCGGGCTCCGCGCTGCGAGCCTGGAGCGGGCCGCAGCGTCGCGCGCGGTCCGGGCGGTCCGGGCGGTCCGGGCGGTCCGGGCGGTCCGGGTCTGGGCGGTCCGGGTCCGGGCGGTCCGGGCGGGTGGTGGTGCGATGCGGGTGGGGCGGGGTGGGCTGGGTCAGGCGGGGAGTGGGGTTGGCTGGGTAGCGGTGGGGCGGGTTCGGGCGGCCCAGCGGGTCACCGGCGAATAGAGCAGCCCACCGAGGGCGAACAGGCCCCCGAGCACCAGCCACCCGCCGGCGTGCAGGCCCAGCACGCACGCCGTGACCAGCGGCGGCGCGATCATGTCACCCAACCCGCGCCCGGCGAAGTACGTGCCCTGGTACTGCCCGTGCGCCCACGGCGGCGCCAGCTCGAAGATGATCCCCCAGCTCCCGGTCGACAGCCAGAGCTCGCCGAGCACGTGCACCACCGCGGCGACCGTGATCAGCGCGCCGGCCACCCAGGGCGGGCGTCCGGCGGTGGCCGCCAGGATGCCGCAGGACAGGGCGATCACCGTGGTGCCGCGCAGCGCCACCCGGCGGGCCGCGGGCAGGCCGTCGATCCCGCCGGCCATCCGGACCTGCAGCAGCACGCACCCGGCCGTGTTGAGCACCAGAGCCACCGAGATCAGCCAGAGCGGCGCGTGCGCCCCGGTCGCCAGCCACAGCGGCAGACCGATGCTGAACAGGTCGTTGTAGGTGCTGGAGAGCAGCCCGTCGAGCGCGGCGAAGGCCAGGAACGGCCGGTCGCGCAGGGCCACCAGGCGTGGCCCGCCGGCCGGGGTCACCTGCGGCGCGACCGGTGGGACCCGGGTGAGCAGGGCGGCGGCGAGGAGGAACGTGACCGCGTCGAGCAGGGGGATCACGACGTACGCCGAAGGGGTGTGAATCAGCAGCGGAACGCTGCCGGCCAGGGTGCCCAGGCCGATGCCGGCGTTCGTCACGGTGCGCAGCTTCGCCCGCATGGTCAGCCGGCCCTCGGCGGCGAGTGCCCCGGTGGCGCCCTTGACCAGTGCGGTCGCCACCGCGATCACGCAGGAGAGCAGCACGAACGGCAGCAGCGAGCGCACCGTGAGCAGCGCCGCGTACGCCCCGGCGAGCACGATCATGGACAGGATGGACAGCCGTTTCGGCCCGTAGCGGTCGGCGACGTAGCCGAGCGGGGTCATGGCCAGCACGCCGGCGGCCGCGCCCGCGCTGAGCCCGGTGGCGATCGCCGCGGGGCTCAGCCCGGCGACCGTGGTCAGGAACAGCACGCTGGTGGTCAGGTACGCGCCGTTGCCGAACGCGTTCACCAGCGTGGCGAGGAGCAGCACACGCATGTCCCGATCTAACAAGACGTACGTACGGTTTGCAACCCCGCCCGGGAATGAATGAATTGTCAAATGCTCATATAACAAATCATGGACAAATGTATTGACGCGATTTCACTCTTTCCGTTGCTGGCGATTAAACCCGCTGTCGGATACGTTGAGAAAAGTGCCGGTAAATACGGGAGACGCAGATGCTCAGTCTCACGCCGAGAATCGACCCGACCATTCAGTCCCTGCTCGACGACCGCGACTACCTGGCCGAACTGCTCGACGCGCTGGGTTCCCCACTGGCCCTGGTCCTGCCGCAACGGGTGCCGAAAAACGTCGCCGCCTTCCGCGAGACGTTCCGCCGGCACCGGCTGTCGGGCCGTCTCTACTACGCGCACAAGGCCAACCGTTCCAGCGCCCTGCTGCGCGAACTGGCCGCCGGTGACGCCGGCGCCGACGTGGCCTCGCTCGGCGAGTTGCAACACGCGCTGAGCGCCGGGTTCACCCCGGACCGGATCGTCGCCACCGGTCCGAAGAACCGGGAGTTCCTCTGGCTGGCCGCCCGCACCGGGGTGACGGTCAGCGTCGATTCCGCCGACGAGTTGGCCGAGCTGGCCGGCATCGTGGCCGGCCACCGGCTGCCGCGGGTGCCGGTCACGCTGCGGCTGACCGGTTTCGCCTCGGCCGGGGTGCGGGTGCTGACCCGGCGCAGCCGGTTCGGGACCCCGGCCGGCGAGCTGGCCGACCTGCTCGACCTGGTGGAAAAGCGGGCCGACCAGGTGGAGCTGACCGGGATCGCCTACCACCTGGACACCGTCGGGCTGGCCGAGAAGGCGGTCGCCCTGGAGGGTGGCCTGGCCGCGCTGGACGCCTGCCGGGCGCGCGGGCTGCGGCCCCGGTCGCTGGACATCGGCGGCGGCTTCGGCGTCAACTATCTGGCCGACGGCGCCGAGTGGGAACGCTGGACGACCGAGCTCGGCCAGGCGGTCCTCGGCCGCCGCCCGCCGATGACCTGGGACGGCCACGGGTACGGCCTGCGCGCCGAGAACGGCACGCTGCGCGGAAACCTCGCGGTCTATCCGGCGTACCGTCCGGTCGCCGGCGCGGCCTATCTGGACCGGCTGCTGCGCACCCCCGCGCCCGAGCACGGCCTGCCCCTCGGCGAGCTGCTGCTGGACCACATGTACGACCTGGACGTCGAACCCGGCCGCGCCCTGCTGGACCAGTGCGGCCTGATCCTGGCCCGGGTGCTCACGGTCGACGACGACCGGGTCCGGCTCGACCTCAACGCCCGCGACGTCAGCCTGGAGGAACACGGCGTCCTGATGGACCCGGTCGTGATCCCGCGGACCGGGGAGCGCCGCGCCGGCCCGGCCGGCGTCTACCTGCTCGGCAACCTCTGCCTGGAGACCGATCTGATCACCCGCCGCAAGGTGTTCCTGCCGATCGTGCCGCGCCCCGGCGACCTGCTCGCCTTCGTCAACACGGCCGGCTACTTCATGGACTTCAGCGCCACGAACGCCCTGCACCAGCCGGTCGCCCGCAAGGTCGCGGTGTACCAGTCCGGCGGCCTGCGCCGCTGGTGCCTCGACGAGCAGTACTGGCCCGTGCATTCCCGGCAGGAGACTTTGTGAGACACGACGACATCACCGAGGCGATCGGCGACACGCCCCTGGTGCGCATCGATCCGGCCGTGCACGGCCTGGCCAACATCGACCTGTACGCCAAGCTGGAGCTGCTCAACCCGTTCGGCTCGGTGAAGGACCGGGCCGCCTGGCACATGGCCGGCCCGCTGCTGGACCGGGCCGCGCCCGGCGACACCCTGGTCGAGCTGTCCAGCGGCAACACCGCCAAGGCCCTGGCGCTGCTGGCCGGGATGCGCGGGCTGCCGTTCAAGAGCGTCACCAACCGGATGAAGGTGCCCGAGATCAAGGAGCTGCTGCTCCTGCTCGGCGCCGAGATCGACGAGCTGCCCGGCCGGTCCGAGTGCCTGGACCCGGCCGACACCGACGACCCGCTCTCCCGGATGCACCGGCAGCTGGCCCTGGAGCAGACCGGCTACCTGCACACCGATCAGTACTTCAACCAGCGCAACGTGGACGCCCACGTGCACGGCACCGGCCCGGAGATCGTCAAGGACCTGGACGGCCGGGCCCCGGACTGGTTCGTCGCCTGCGTCGGCACGGCCGGCTCGTCGACCGGCGTGGCCCGGGTGCTGCGGCAGCACAACCCGGACGTCGGGGTGATCGGCCTGGTCGCGGCGAAGAGCGACTTCATCCCCGGGATCCGGACCATCGACGAGGTGCACGAGGTCGGGCTCTTCGACCCGGGCGTCTACGACGCGCTGGAGACGATCACCGCGGAGGAGGCGGTGGACGGCCTGCTCACCCTGGTCCGCCGGTGCGGGATCCTGACCGGGCCGACCGGCGGCGGCGCGTTCGCCGGGGCGGTCCGCTTCCTGCGTACGGTCGACGCCGGTCTCACCGGGCGCCGGACCGCGGTGTTCATCGTCTGCGACCGGGTCGAGAGCTACCTCTCGTACGTCCGGGACCGCCGCCCCGAGCTGTTCGGCCGCCCGCCCCGGCGCAACTCCACCCGCACGCTCACCGACGCCGAGGTCGGCGCGGCGCCGGAGATCGCGGTGCCGGACGCGCAGCGGTGGATCGAGGAGACCGGGGCGCTCGTGGTGGACCTGCGCAACCCGTACGCGTTCCAGGCCCTGCACCTGGCCGGCTCGATCAACATCGTCGACGAGGCGTTCGCCGACCTGCTGCACGCCGGCCTGCCGTTCAGCGGCCGCCGCCCGGTCCTGCTGGTCTGCCCGGTCGGCGAGAAGTCCGCCCGCTACGCGGCCCTGCTCACCCGGATGGGGCACCCGGACGTGCGCTCGCTGGCCGGCGGGGTCATCGCGTGGCGCGACGCCGGAGCCGAGCTTGTCCGCGACTGAGCTGACCGCCTGGCAGCGGGAGCTGCGCGCCCAGTTCCCGATCGTCACCGCGCACCCGGGCGTGGCGTACCTGGACAGCGCCGCCACCGCGCAGAAGCCGCAACCCGTCCTGGACGCCGTGCTCGGGTACCTGACCGGCGAGAACGCGAACGCCGCCCGCGGCGCCTACCCGTGGGCCACCCGCACCACCGCCCGCGTCGAGCGGGCCCGGGACCGGCTGCGCGAGTTCCTCGGCGACCCGGAACCGGACCGGACCGGGGTCCACTTCGTCAGCGGCGCCACCGAGGGCCTGCGCGCGGTCGCCCGCGACTGGCTCGCCCCGCAACTGCGCGACGGCGACGAGATCGTCGTCCCGCACGCCGACCACCACGCCAACATCGTCCCGTGGCAGGAGGCGGCCGCGCTGGCCCGCTCCCGCGGCGCCCGGGTGACGCTGGTCCCGATGCCCTACGACGCCGCCCACGACTACGACGCGGCCCGCCTCGCCGCCCTGGTCACGCCGCGGACCAGGCTGATCGCGGCGACCCACGTGCACCACGTCTACGGCAACGACATGCACGTGCCACGACTGCGCGCGGCGGCCGGCCCGGACGTGCCGATCTGCCTGGACGCCGCGCAGAGCGTCGGCCACCTGCCGATCTCGCTCGCCGAGCTGGACGTGGACTTCCTGGTCTTCTCCGGCCACAAGGCGATGGCGCTGCCCGGCACCGGCGCGATCTGGTCGCGCGACCGGCGCGGCCCGGCCTACACCCCGGCCGGCTGGCACGGCACGCCGAACACCGCCGGGATCGTCAGCCTGGCCGCCGCGCTGGACTGGCTGGCCGCGGCCGGCCCGGACCGGATCGCCCGCTGGACCCGGGACCTGGGCGCCCGGCTCACCGCGGGACTGTCCGCGCTGGACGCCTACCAGGTGCTCGGCTGCCAGACCAGCCTGGCCGCGGACGCCCCGGTCGAGCGCCGGCAGGGCATCGTGACGTTCCGCCACCGCACGATCGGCTCCCACGACCTGGGCTTCATCCTGGCCGCCGACGGCTTCCTGGTCCGCGCCGACGGTCACTGCCAGGGCGATCAAGGCGAAAAGACTTCTTCGGTACGGGTCAGCCTGCACGTCCACAACACGCCGGCCGAGATCGAGCACCTGCTGACTCGCCTCACCACCCTGAACGCGGCCTGACCACGGGCCCCCGGAGCTCGACGCCGGCCACTACTCTCGCCGGGGTGTATATCGACTTCCGTAAGGGAGAGTTCCGGAACTGGGTGGGCGCCATGCTGTTCGCCGCGTTCTTCACGGTGTTCGCCGGCCTCGGCGCCATCGACCCGGAGCACCACCTGAAGCACGGGGACCGCCCGGGCAGCCGCGAAGGGGCCTTGTTCTGGACGATCGTCGCCGGCCTCGCGCTCCTCGCGCTGCTGACCCGCGCGCCGAAGAAGTTGCGCAAGAGCGGGATCACCGTCGATGCGACAGGCGTCCAGGGCATCCCGTGGGACGACCTGGCCGGCGTCGGTGTCGGCTTCCAGGGCCCGGCGAGCTCCCGCAGCACGGGTTACGTCCTGGAGCTGTTCCCGAACCCGGGCGTGGACCTCACGGACCGCCTGCCCGGGCTGACGCCGGCCGACGCGACCGTGCCGCGCGTCGGCCTGCCCTCGGCGCGGCAGCGTCTGGCGATCCCGGAGGACGCGATCGCCCAGGTCGAGGAGGCGGTCCGGGCGTACGCCCCGCAGAGCTGGATCGGCATCTATCCCAGCCGGTCTTAGCCGGGCCTTAACGGTCGGACAGCGTGCGGATAGGCCTCCGACAGCGATTGTTTGCTGGTCCGAACGACCAGGAGGTTCCGCAATGTTCAAGATTCGTACTGCTGTCTTCGTGGCCACCGGCGCGCTCGCCGCGCTCGGTGTCGCCGGCACCGCGATGGCGGCCGACGGTGGCTTCTCCGCCTCGGCTTCGCCGTCGGCCTCGTCAACCGCTTCCGGGGTACGGGATTCCGCCGTCGCCGTGGGTGTCGACGCGGCCAAGGAGATCGCGATCCGGGTGGTCGGCGGCGGCTCCGTCGAGTCCGTCGAGCGGGAGACCGAGCACGGCCGCCCGGTCTGGTCGGTCGACGTGCTGCTCGCCGGCGTGGAGCACGACGTCGACGTGGACCGGGCCACCGGGGAGGTGCTGCGGCACCGCACCAAGGACGGCGCCGACCTGCGGGTATCCCCGTCCGCCTCGCCGAGCGCCTCCGCCACCCCGCACTCCTCCTCGTCGTCGCGCGCCGACGACCACGGCCGGCACACCGAGGCCGGCGACGACAAGGGCGGCACGCGCACCCGTAAGACTGAGGCCGGGGACGACAACGGCGGCACCCGGACGCGCAAGACCGAGGCCGGCGACGACAACGGTGGCAACCGCACGGCCGAGGCCGGGGACGACCACGGTGGCCGGGGCCGCGGTGGCGACGACAAGGGTGGCGACGACCACGGCAGCGGTGGCCACGGCTCGGACGACTGAGCCGGCCGGCGGCGGCGGTCCACGAATCACGGCCGCCGCCTGACGCCGTACGGTGATAAAAAGGTTTTCGTGATCTTCGATTCCCCGTCGCCGCTCGCCGACCTCGCCGCCTACGTCAGCCTGCCCCGGGTCGCCGGGCTGCGGCTCTCCCCGGACGGCCGCCGGATCGTCGTCGGCGTCGGCACGCCGGACCGCAAGAAGAATCGCTACACCGGCGCGCTGTGGGAGGTCGATCCGGACGGGACGCGCCCGGCCCGGCGGCTGACCCACAGCGACAAGGGCGAGACCCCGGCCGGGTTCACCGCCGCCGGCGACGTGCTGTTCACCTCGGCCCGCCCGGACCCGTCGGCCGACCCCGCGGAGCCGCCGGTGACCGCGTTGTGGCTGCTCCCGGCCGGTGGCGGCGACGCCCGGGTGATCGCCGCCCCGCCCGGCGGCGTGCGTGGCGCGGTGGTCGCCGCGTCCGGGACGGTGCTGTTCGGCTCGCCGATGATGCCGTCGGCCGCCGACGCCGCGGACGACAAGGCGGCCCGCGAGCGACGCAAGGACGCCGGCGTGAACGCGGTGCTCTACGAGGACTATCCGATCCGCTACTGGGATCACGCGTTCGGGCCGGACCGGGTGCGGCTGCTCGCCGGCCCGCTCGGCGCGGAACCGCGCGACCTGACCGGGCACGTCGGCGGCGCGCTCAGCGACGAGGCGATCTGGGACGTGACGCCGGACGGCCGTACCGTGGTGGCGACCTGGACCGTGGGCGAACCGGCCGGCTCGCGCCGGTCGACGCTCGTCACGATCGACGTGGCGACCGGCGAGCGCCGGCCCCTGGCCGCCGAACCCGGCCACGAGTTCGAGTTCGCCCGCATCTCGCCGGACGGCACCCGGGTCGCCGTCATCGTCTACCGCCGGTCCACCGCGACCGACCCCGGCGACGGCTGGCTGGCCGTGCTCCCGCTGGCCGGCGGCCCGGCCCGGCCGCTGACCGCGGAGTGGGACCGGCTGCCGTCCTCGGCGCGCTGGACGCCGGACGGCGCCGCGCTGATCGTCAACGCCGACCACGACGGCCGCTCGCCGCTGTGGCGGGTGGACGCCACGACCGGCGAGGTCACCCGGTTGACCGGCGACGACGGGGCGTACACGGACTTCGAGGTGGCGCCGGACGGGCGGTTCGTCTACGCGCTGCGCGCGGCGATCGACAGCCCGGCGGCCCCGGTGCGGATCGGGTTCGACGGCACGATCACCCCGCTGCCCGGCCCGGCCGAGCCGCTGGAACTGCCCGGCACGCTGACCGAGGTGATCACCACGGCGGCCGACGGCACCCGGCTGCGCGCCTGGCTCGCGCTGCCCGCCGGCGCCGGCCCGGACGCGCCCGCCCCGCTGCTGCTGTGGATCCACGGCGGGCCGGTCTCGTCGTGGAACTCCTGGTCGTGGCGGTGGTGCCCGTGGCTCGCGGTGTCCCGTGGCTACGCGGTGCTGCTGCCCGACCCGGCGCTGTCGACCGGCTACGGCCACGAGTTCATCCGGCGCGGCTGGGGGACCTGGGGGGACGCGCCGTACACCGACCTGATGACCCTGACCGACGCCGCCGAGCAGCGCGACGACATCGACGACAGCCGGACCGCGGCGATGGGCGGCAGCTTCGGCGGCTACATGGCGAACTGGATCGCCGGGCACACCGATCGCTTCACCGCGATCGTCACGCACGCCTCGCTGTGGGCGCTCGACCAGATGTGGGCGACCACCGACGTGGCGTTCTACTGGGCGCGCGAGATGACCCCCGAGGCGCAGCTGGCCAACTCACCGCACCGCTTCGCCGACGAGATCACCACCCCGATGCTGGTCATCCACGGCGACAAGGACTACCGCGTCCCGATCGGCGAGGGCCTGCGCCTGTGGTGGGACCTGCTCTCCCGCTCGACGGCCGAGGACGGCGCCACCCCGCACAAGTTCCTGTTCTTCCCGGACGAGAACCACTGGATCCTGACCCCGGGACACGCGGCGGTCTGGTACGAGACGGTCTTCGCCTTCCTCGCCCACCACGTCCACAAACAGCCCTGGCACCGCCCCGAGCTGCTGGGCTGACCCTCAGCGGAAGGGGAGGGCGGGGCGCTTCTCGCGGGTGGGGACGGCGGCGGTGGGGTTCTTGCGCGGGGCCAGGTCGCCCTCCAGGCCGACCTCGTAGAGGGCGGCGTGCGTGCGGGACTGCTTCGCGTAGCGCATCGCCGCCTCGGCCCGCTGGAACAGCTCGGTCGGGGTGGCCGCGTGGACCGGGTAGACCGCGCAGCCGACCGCCGCGTTGATGCGCACCTGGAAGCCGTCCAGGTCGGCCGGGCCCTGGACCGCGTCGAGCAGCCGGCGGGCGGCCTCCAGACCGCCGCGCGCCGAGCCGACCTGGGGGAGCAGCACCGCGAACTCGTCGTCGCCGATCCGGGCGACCAGGTCGGTGTCGCGGACCGCGCCGAGCAGCCGGGCCGCCACCGATTGCAGCAGCAGGTCGCCGGTCCGCCGGCCGAGGGTGTCGTTGACGTCGGTGAGGTCGTCCAGGTCGAGCACGACCAGGCCGGCCGGCTCCTGGTCGGAGTCGGCGACCGGCAGGGTCCGCTCGACCCGGGCCATCATCGCGGCCCGGTTCGGCAGGCCGGTCAGCCCGTCGATCGGCGGGACGACCTCGGCCGGCTCCTCGTCCGAGGCGGGGAACAGCAGGTAGGCGCAGGCGGCCACGAGCAGCAGGTCGGCGGCGAGCACCCCGCCGATCGCCCACCGGTCGGTGATCCCGAGGCCGGCCAGGCCGGCGAGCGCGCACACACCCAGCGCGAGACCGAGCACCACGGCCCGGGCCAACGCCTTCCCTCGTACCTCTCCGCCGGTCATGCCGCCCAGATCGGCGGCCGCCGGCGACGGTTGAGGAAAACTATCCGCAGTGCGTGAACTCGCTGTCGAAGGTCAGCGCGCCCACCGAGCCACCCCACTTGACGCAGGTGTTCAGCGCGATCGCCTCGACCGGCCCGGAGTAGTACTGCGTCTGGCCGGCGTCGGTCACCCGGTCCTTGCCCTGCACCTGCAGGTACGCCGAGGCGGCCGCCTTCTTGGCGAGCCCGGCGGTGCGCAGCGTGACCACGCAGTTCGACCCGTCGGCCGCGCGGTAGAGCAGGTAGACCCGGCCCTTGGTGACGCCCGCGTCGGACTTCAGGTTCTTCTGGTCGACCACCTCGTAGTCGTCGCCGCAGACCTGGGCCGGGGTGAACTTGTTGGTCTCCTCGGTCTCGTCCGGCGCCGGCGCGCTGGTCTCGTCCTCGTTCGGCAGCTCCGTGTCCCCGGTCGGCTCGGTCGCGGGCCGTTTGGTGGGAGTCGGGCTCTTCCGGCCGCCCTTGTGCGACGGGCTGGTCAGCGGGCCGGGCTGCTGGGGGCCTTCCGCGGCGGCGGCCGGGCCGGGCTTGTCGGTCCCGTTCGAGACGACCGCCCACAGCACGCCGGCGCCGATCAGGACCAGGCCGACGGCGCTCGCGACCAGCGCCAGGTTGCGCTTCCTGGGGGGCTCCTCGATCGGCTCGGCCCGCTGGGCCCCGGTGTTCCAGCCGGTGTCGGCGCGCTGCGCCCCGGTGTTCCAGCCGGTGTCGGCACGCTGGGCGCCGGTCGACCAGTCGTCCGCGGGCGGCTGCGGGACGGCGGCGGCTCCGGACCAGGGACGGTTGGGCGGGGGCGGGGTGGCGCCATACGGGGCGGGCTGCGCCCGTACCGTCGAGGTGCCCCAATTGCCGGGCGGAGCCGGCGGCGCGGCCGGAGCCCGGAGTGCGTTGCGGGCCGCGTCGGCCAGCGCGGCGCCACTCGGGAAACGCTGGGCCGGGTCCTTGGCCAGCGCCCGCAGGACGACCTGGGCCACCCCGCGCGGCACGTCCGGCGGCAGCACCGGCAACGGCCCGTGCACCAGCTGGCCGAGCACGACGAGCTGGTTGTCGCCGACGTAGGGCGGGCGCCCGGTCAGGCAGGCGTAGGCGACCGCGCCCAGCGCGTAGACATCGGTGGCGGCCGTGACCGGCTTGCCCTCGGCCTGCTCCGGCGCCATGTAGCTGACCGAACCCAGCACCACGTTGGTGCTGGTGATCCCGGTGATCCCGACCGACCGGGCGATGCCGAAGTCGACCAGCACGAGCGCGCCACCCGGCCGGACCAGCAGGTTTCCCGGCTTCACGTCGCGGTGGATGATGCCCGACTGGTGCGCGGTGTGCAGCGCCTCGGCCATCCCGGCCACGATCGACATCGTCTCGGCCGGGTTCAGCCGCCCGGCCTGCTGGATCTTCGCGGACAGCGAGGTGCCCTCGATGAACTCCATCACCAGGTAGTCGAAGCGGTCGTTGCCGACCACCGCGTCCGCGCCGTAGTCGTAGACCTGCACGATCCCGGGGTGCCGCAGCTGGGCCAGCATCCGCGCCTCGGAACGGAAGCGGGTGATGAACTCGCGGTCATTCATCAACGCCGGGAGCAGCACTTTCACCGCAATGTCGCGCTGCAGCATCAGGTCGCGGCCACGCCACACCTCGCCCATCCCACCGGCCGCGATGGAATGGGTCAGCTGATAGCGGCCGTTGAGCACGATTCCGGGAGCGAGCACCGGGCCATGTTAATCGGCCAACCCCAAAATCAAACCCTTGCGGGGGTACGGCGTGAGTCTCCCGACCACGCGGCGCCACGGACTGATCATGGGGCCAAAGTTGCCCTCCGACAAATACGAAATGGTACGAATGTCGTGTATCAGCCGAGACGACCCCCTCTGGATGACTTTATGAAACTCGGAGCATTGACGGCGGTCGCGCTCGGTCTCGCCGCCGTGGCGATGTGCGGCGCCACGCCCGCGCCGGCCGACGAGAGCAAGTCCTCGGACAAGAGCGCGACCTACTGCCGGCTCCGGGTGCACGGCGGGATCCTGGCGAAGTACGTGGCGCTCGGCGAGGACAAGGGCCGGCTGGGCTGCCCGCTCGGCATCGAGCAGTCGGCGCACGGCGGTGGCCGGATGCAGCAGTTCGACGGGGGCTCGATCTACTGGTCGAAGGCGACCGGGGCGCATGTCGTCGGCGGGCGGATCCTCGACCTGTGGCAGGGCAATCGGGGTGAGGCCGGGTGCATCGGCTACCCGGTCGACGAGGAGTCGGACACGCCCGATCGCAAGGGCCGCTACCAGCACTTCCAGCACGGGACGATCTGGCGCTGGAACGACGGCCGGGTCAGCGCGGTCTGCTGATCTTTGTCGGCCGCTTCAGGCGTTGCCTCAGCTGTTGACGATGCGGAAGACCGGGAAGCCGGGGGCGGCTGCCTCGATGTCGGCCTGCGGGGAGTCGGCCTTGAGCCCGTCGAAGAACGCGCCCGTCTCCCACGCCCACTTGCGCAGGTAGAGCCGGATCAGCTCGGGCTTCTCGGGGTCCGCGACCTCGACCGGCACGAAGTGCTGCGCGCGCCGCCCGAGCCGCAGCTCGCCCTCGCCGGCGGCCCGCAGGTTGCGCACCCACTGGGTGTGCCCGCGCGGCGCCAGCAGGTACTGCTCGCCCTGGTAGGTGAACAGGTTGACGATCGTGGTGCGGACCTCGCCGCTCTTGCGCCCGCGGACGGCCAGCACGCGGCTGCCCATCAGGCTGATGCCGCGGGCGGTGAGCCACTTGGCGGCGTCGTTGAAGACGTTGACCGCGCGCTTGGGAGCCAGGTATCGCATGTCGTCCTCCGATGTTGAGGAGAGCACTGCTCTCGCCTGATAACAGTGAACACCGGACAGCCGCTCTCCGTCAAGAGCAGTGCTCTCGCAAATCGATGAGGCTTGACGGCTGTTACCCGGTCGAGTAAAAATTTACTCATGCGAGTAAACGAGACGGTGGCGACGAGCGCGCGGCGGGCTCAGATCGTCACGGCCGCGATCGACACCATCGCGGAGCTGGGCTATGGCAACGCGTCGTTCGCCCGGATCGCCAAGCGCGCCGGGATCAGCAGCACCCGGCTGATCTCCTACCACTTCGACGACAAGGCCGACCTGGTGCGGGCGGTCGTCGCCGCGGTGCTGACCGAGGCGGGCGAGCAGATGGGCAAGCGGCTGCGGGCGGCCGACGGGCGGGTCGAGCTGCTCACGGCGTACATCGAAGCGAATCTCCAATTCATCGCCGAGCACCCGACCGCGATCCGGGCGGTCATCGAGATCGCCGCGGCCGCCCGCACCGAGGACGGCACCCCGCTGGTCCGCCCCACCGACGTCGACGACCCGGTCGCCCGGCTGGCCACGATGTTCCGCGAGGGGCAGGCGGCGGGCGAGTTCCGCTCCTTCGACCCGGTCGTCATGGCCGTCACGCTGCGCTCGGCGATCGACGCCGCGGCGAACACCCCCGACCTGGACCCGCACGCCTACGCGGCCGAGCTCGTCGAGCTCTTCACCCGCGCCACCCGGAAGGACCCGGCATGACCATGGCCGTCGCCCGACGATCCCCGTCCCGGTTCGCGCTCCTCGTCCCGATGATCATCGACTTCGGGCTGCCGCTCGTCGTCTTCTACGGCCTGCGCGCGGCCGGCGTCGACCAGTGGTGGTCGCTGCTGCTCTCCGCGGTGGTGCCGGCCGGCGTGGTGATCGTCCGGTTCGCGCACTCCCGCCGGGTCGACTACCTGGCGCTCTTCGTGCTCTCCGCGGTCGCGCTCAGCGTGGGCGTCTCGGCGCTGACCGGGGACCCGCGCACCATGCTGATCCGGGATGCCTGGGGTGGGCTGCTCGGCGGCCTGATCGGCATCTGGCTGCTCGCCTCGGTGTGGATCGGCCGGCCCGCGCTGATGTACCTGATCCGCGCGTTCGTGCTGACCAAGGTCGGTCCGGACGGGCTGCGGGCCTGGGAGGGCAAGTGGGACACCGACCCGCGGTTCCGGCACGGCCTGCGGGTGATCACCTTCGTCTGGGGTTGCGCCAGCGTGGTCAACGTGGTCGTCACGCTGCTCGCGGCGTACCTGTTGCCGCTCGACCTGGCGCCGGCCGTGCTGAACGTCAGCTGGCCGGTGATCCTCGCCCCGACTCTGATCTTCCACCTCTACTACACCCGGAAGGCGGACCTGCGGGCATGAGCGGCTATGGCGCTCACCGAGAGGGCGGGGCTGCGGCATGACCGGCTATGACGTGATCGTGGCGGGCGCCGGGCCGACCGGGCTGATGCTCGCCGGGGAGCTCGCGCTCGGCGGCGCCCGGGTGCTCGTCCTGGAGGCGCTGACCGCGCGCAGCGGACAGTCCAAGGCGCTCAACCTGCAGCCCCGCTCGGCAGAGGTGCTCGCCTCGCGGGGACTGCTCGACGACATCCTGGCCGAGGCGCCGGTGCTGCTGCCGCGCGGGCACTTCGCCGGGATCCCGCTGGACTATGCAGAATTGGACACGCCGTACCCGTACCAGATCGGGATCCCGCAGGCCCGGGTGGAGGAGCGGCTGGCTCGGTGGGCGGTGTCGCTCGGGGCCGAGATCCGGTACGGGACACCCCTGAGCGGGTTCACCCAGGACGCGGCGGGCGTGACGGCCGGCGGGGAGCGGGCGGGGTTCCTGGTGGGCTGCGACGGGGCGCGTAGTGCCGTACGAAAGCAATCGGGTGTTGCCTTTCCTGGTCGGGACGCACGGGTGTGTGCGCTGGTCGCGGACGTCACGCTGGCCGGCGGCGGGCCGTCCGGGTGGGAGCTGCCGGCCCCGGAGGGTGACGGGATGCTGACCGTGCTGCCGCTCGGGGACGGGGTCTACCGGATGCTCGCGGCCGGGCCGGCGCAGATGGCGGCCGGGCGCGACGACCCGATCCCGGACCGGGAACTCGCCGAGGCGCTGGCCCGTGACGGCTTGGTCCTCGGGGCCGTGCGGTGGGCGAGCCGCTTCACCGACACCACCCGGCAGGCTGAGCACTATCGGTCAGGACGGGTGTTCCTCGCCGGGGACGCGGCGCACGTCCACTCGCCGGCCGGTGGGCAGGGGCTCAATCTCGGGCTGCAGGACGCGTTCAACCTGGGGTGGAAGCTGGCCGAGGTGATCCGGGGCGAGGCCGGCGACGAACTGCTCGACACCTATCACGCGGAGCGGCATCCGGTCGCCGCGCGCGTCCTGCAGTCGTCGCGGGCACAGGGCGTGCTGTTCGTGCCGGACGAGGACGTGGCCGCGCTGCGTGCGGTGTTCGCGGAGATGGTCGACGGGCGGGCGCTGGCCGCGCGGGTGGCCGGGCTCGACCACGGCGACCGGATTCCCGGCCTCGACCATCGCCTGCTGCGGCACGGACGCCGCCGGGTGATCGACGGCGTCCACGTCCGCCCGGACGGCTTCCGTTCTTTCTAAGCTGTCGCTCCTTCTAAGCTGTCGCTCCTTCTAAGCTGTCGCTCCTTCTAAGCTGCCGCGAACTGCGTGTCGTAGAGCTCCTGGTAGCGGCCGCCCACCGAGAGCAGCTCGGCATGGGTGCCCCGCTCCACCACCCGTCCCTCCTCGATCACCAGGATCTGGTCGGCGGCCCGGACCGTGGACAACCGGTGCGCGATCACCACCGCGGTCCGGCCGGCCAGCGCCTCCCCGAGCGCCGCCTGCACGGCCTGCTCGGACGTCGAGTCGAGATGCGCGGTCGCCTCGTCCAGGACGACCACCCGCGGCCGGGCCAGCAGCAGCCGGGCGATGGTGAGCCGCTGCCGCTCCCCGCCGGAGAGCCGGTAGCCGCGCTCGCCGACCACCGTGTCCAGCCCGTCCGGCAGCGACGCCACCAGGTCGGCGATGTGCGCCCGGCGCAGCACCGCCCAGATCTCCTCCTCGGTCGCCTCCGGCTGGGCGAGCAGCAGATTCGCCCGGACCGACTCGTGGAACAGGTGCCCGTCCTGGGTGACCAGGCCGAGCGTGGCGCGCAGCGAGGCCGCGGTCAGATCACGGACGTCCACCCCGGCCAGCCGCACCGTCCCCGCGCCCGCGTCGTAGAGCCGCGGCAGCAGACTCGCCATCGTCGACTTCCCCGCGCCGGACGACCCGACGAGCGCGATCATCTGCCCCGGCTCGGCCTTGAACGACACGCCGTGCAGGACCTCCTCCCCACCCCGCGTGTCCAGCGTCGCGACCTCCTCGAGTGAGGCCAGCGACACCTTGTCCGCCGCCGGATACGCGAACCGCACCGCGTCGAACTCCACCGACACCGGCCCGTCCGGCACCGTCCGCGCGTCCGGGCTCTCCTCGATCAGCGGCTTCAGGTCCAGCACCTCGAACACCCGCTCGAAGCTGACCAGCGCACTCATCACCTCGACCCGGGCGCTGGCCAGCGACGTCAGCGGCGCGTAGAGCCGGGTCAGCAGGATCGCCAGCGCCACCACGTTGCCCGGGTCGAGCGTGCCGCGCAGCGCGTAGTACCCGCCCAGCCCGTAGACCAGGGCGATCGCCAGCCCGGACACCGACACCAGCGCGGTCAGGAAGATCGACTGCGTCATCGCGGTCCGCACCCCGATGTCCCGCACCCGCCGCGCCCGCGCCGCGAACTCGGCCGACTCGGCGTCCGGCCGCCCGTACAGCTTCACCAGCGTCGCCCCCGGCGCCGAGAACCGCTCGGTCATCTGCGTGTTCATCGCCGCGTTGTGCTCCGCCGCCTCCCGCTCCAGCTTGGCGAGCCGCCCGCCCATCCGCCGCGCCGGCCACACGAAGATCGGCAGCAGCACCAGCGCCAGCAGGGTGATCTGCCAGCTGATGCCGATCATCACGATCAGCGTCAGGATCAGCGTCACCAGGTTCCCCGCCACGCCCGACAGGGTGTCGCTGAACGCCCGCTGCGCCCCGATCACGTCGTTGTTGAGCCGGCTGACCAGCGCCCCGGTCCGCGTCCGGGTGAAGAAGGCGACAGGCATCCGCTGCACGTGATCGAAGACCGCGGTCCGCAGATCGAGGATCAGCCCCTCGCCGATCCGCGACGAGAACCACCGCTGCACCAGCCCCAGCGCGGACTCCCCGAGCGACACCACCGCGATCGCCACGGCGAGCCAGACGACGAGACTGGTGTCCGCCCCGTCCACGATCCCGTCGACGACCCGCCCGGCAAGCACCGGACTGGCCACCGTCAACACCGCGGTCACGATGCTGATCAGCAGAAACCCGGTCAGCGCCGATCTGTGCGGCTGGGCGAACACCGCTATACGTCTGAGAGTTGCCAGCGAGAACGGTCGCTTGTCGTTCTGCTGGTGCATCGCGTGATACATCGAATTCCAGGCGGCCATCTCCATGCTCATGCCGGCACCGTGCCACTTCATCCTCGGTTGAGGTCAAGTCGATTAATCCCACCAACAAAGATCAAATTCCGCGCTGCGCGTCCTCCCTTCAAGATCAAATTCTTCATTGCCCGTGTCCGCCGGGGTACAGATCGTCGCTCCCGCGGGGACCCTTCCGGGCTTCGCAAGGGCGCGGGGCGCCCAAAACGCAAAGCCCTACAGGGCGACGTCCGACACCACTCACGGTCCAACCCAACCCAAACCAACCCAAACCCCACGCACACCTCCCACCACCGCACTCACCCCGAGCCGTTCCACCCCACCCGCGCCGCGTCGCACCCGCGCCGCGTCGCACCCGCGCCGCGTCGCACCCGCGCCGCGTCGCACCCGCGCCGCGTCGCACCCGCGCCGCACCCGCGCCGCGCTGCGCCTTGCCGTGCCGCGCGCTGTGGCGTCGAGGGGCCCACCTCGCCTCGCGGCGCCCGGTCCGGCCCCGAGCTTCCACGGGCCGCCTCGCCTCGGGCCGCCTCGCCTCGCGCTGGCATTCGCTGCTCGCGCCGCCACACCACGCCACGCGCCGCACTGCGCCGTCTTGCGCAGCCTCGACCCGCGCTGTGCCGGCCCGCATCGCGGATGCCGTTGCTTCGTCGCGCCGTCCCGCACCGGAGGCCAGTCCTCGAAGTGGCGGAGGGTGCTGGCCTCGCCCTCGATTAGATCGCGTTTTCATGATCATTTGCGGTTATCCACACTGGCCGGTTATCCACAGGCCGCCCGCGGGATCTTGCCCATTTCCGGGAGAATGGTCGGTGGCGGTCAGCCCCCTGGTGGGCGGGGTCTGTGGGGGCGATTCCGGCGCAGTTTGGACGAGGCGAGAGCCGGCGAAACCGGAGCTTCCCGAGGCTGCGGGCCAAGGCCCGAGGCCCGGGCCTGCTTGGAAATGCCACGGCCGCGGCCGAAGCAGCGCGACTGCGGCCGAAGCGGTGTAGCGGCTGAAGCGGCGTGGCAGGTGAAGCGGCGTTGCGGCGGCGGAACCGGCGTGGCAGCGGCCGAACCGGCCCGCCGGCAGCCCAACCGGCCCGGCGAGTAAAGCGCCGCAGCTAAAACCGTCGCAGCTAAAACCGCCGCAGCGCCGGCTCACCCGCGAGCTGCGGGGTAACCAGCATGGACTTGGCACTCTGAGCCAGCGCCGCCGCCGAGTTAGCCGGAAACCGCAACGGATCCACCCCCGGCATCAACGGCCACCCACAGCTCGCCCGGCTGACCCGACCCAGCCGAGCCGGCCCAGGATGCCGGATCGCATCCATACCGAGCAGCCAGGCAGCATTGTCATACGCCATCCCGAAGTGCTCAACAGTCTCCAGCGGGCACAGCTCCTGAACGGCAAGGTTGCTGACGTTCGGCGCACCCGGCAGCGCCGACAACCGGTACGGCAGAATGATCTCGTCATACCGCGTATAGAGCTGCGTGTAACTGACCCCCGGCCACGTCTCCGGCCCCTCGTTCAGCGCGTCCAGGAATCGTGACCCGGCCCGCTGCTGCCAGTACGCCGCCGAGCAGACCGTCTGCGCCGCACACTGCACGACGAACTCCTGGGTCCCATGGTTCGACGCGGCGAGCGAGACATAGTCGTCGATCATGTGACGGGTGTCCGGGTAGTACTTCATCGCCCAGCGCCCGATCATCCCGCCCTGACTGTGCCCGACCAGGTCGATCTTCGTACCGGAAGCATGGTGCAGATACCGGATCGCCCGCACCACATGTTCCGCGGCGATCTGGATGTCGCCGTTGCCGCTGTCGGGCAGGTCGACGTCGCAGTGCGCCCGGCCCTCGGCGTCGAACGCGCGATCCCAGTTCCAGGAGAAGTTCGCCCGCGAGTTGGACGTGGTGCCGTGGATCAGCAGAACCGGCGTCCGCCCGGCGCGGGCGCTCACCGCCGGATTCCCGGTGCACCACAGCCCCGGCTCCGCGGAAGCAGCCCTGACCGGCACGGCCGCAAGCGATGCGGACGCCGATGATGCGGAAACCGACGGCACGGACGGCACCGACGCGGGCACCGCCAACATCGCGACAGACAACAAGATCGGGAGGCTCACGTCGTCCGAAACGATCCAGCTACGACCTCGGTTGCCGGACCGGCGCGAGGAACAACGCAAACGCCGCCGCCCCGAGCGCGATTCCGGTAAGGATCACTCCAATGTGATGAAAACCGGTCACCGGATCAGTCGTCCGAGAAAACGCCGCATACGTGGTCGCGAGCAGGCTCACCCCGAGCGCCCCACCCAGCCGCTGCGCGATGTTGAACACCGTGGTCCCGTCCGCCAGCTGCCCGTCGTCGAGCGGGCCGAGCATCGCGAACAGCAACGGCGTGATCCCGAACCCGATCGCCACGGCCCGCCCGGAGAGGATCACCGCGGTCACCCACAGCGGCGTGTCCGCGTGCAGGAGCAGCAGCCCGGCACTCGTCGCGGCGAGCACCACGAACCCGGCGGTGACCAGCGTCCGTACCGAGATCCGGGTGGCCAGCCGTTGCCCCAGCGCGGTGCCGACGCCGGTGATCAGACCTTGCGGGAGCAGCGCCAGACCGGTGGCCAGCGTGGAATGTCCCTGCACGGCCTGGGTGAAGACCGGCAGCAGGAAGACCGCCGCGTAGGCCACCACGGACGACACCACGCTGAGCCCGAGCGCGAGCCGGGACTGCCCGTGGCGCAGCAGCGCGAGGTCGACGGCGGGTTGCGCGCGCCGCCGCGCCCACCGCAGATAGCCGCCGAGCAGCGCCAGCCCACCCCCGATTGTGCCGATCACTATCGGACTGTTCCAGCTGGCGATCGGGGCGCGACTGACCCCGTACAGCGCGAGGGTCAAACCTGCCGCGAGCAGCGCGAGACCGATCGGATCGAAGCGGGCCGCCGGATCCCCGGGCGGCGCGGCGTCGGCCGGGACGCGCCGCAGGGCGAGCAGCCCGATCAGGCCGACCGGCACGTTGACCAGGAAGATCCAGGGCCAGCCACCGGCCGCGACGAGCACGCCGCCGAGCGTCGGCCCGAGCGCCGGGGCGAGAAAGAACAGCAGGCCGGTTGCGATCGGGATGCGCCGCGCGGCGCCCTGCCGGCCCAGCAGCAGGGTCATCGCGAGCGGCACGAGCGGTGCGCCGAGCAGACCCTGGGCCACGCGGCAGGCGATCAGAATCGGAACGCTGGGGGCTGCGGCGCAGGCCGCTGACGCGGCGACAAAACCAATCAAGGCGATTTGGTACGTCGTGAGCGCACCGAACCGCCGAGCCAGGTAGGCGGACGCCGCCAGCCCGGCCGCGAGCGCCAGCAGATAGCCGCTGACCACCCACTGCACCCCGTCCAGCCCGGTGTGCAGCTCCCGTGCGATGTCCGCGACGGCGACGTTGACGATGCTGGAGTCCACCATGGTCAGCACCGGGCCGATCATCAGCCCGAGTTGGGCGGGGCCGCTCAGACGCTGTGCAGTCTCGGTCACGCGGATCTCCGTTTCAACTCGTCGAGCCAGGCGCGCTCGCGCTCGGTGCGGGCGATCAGCTCGGTGGCGACCAGGCTGCCCCAGTCCCGGTTGTGCCGGCTGCCCTCGGCGCGCGCGGCCTGCCGGGTCAGATGGTCGAGCGCGGTGGCCAGCGCCCGGTCGCGCGCGTCCAGCACGGCGGCCCGCTCGTCCGGCGTGAGCTCTTCGAACAGGCCGAGCCGGGTGAGGAACTCGGGCTCGTCGCCGGCCAGCTCCGGCGGCAGCTCGGCGATCATGTCGTGCAGCAGCTCCAGGCCGACCGCGGTGATCTCGTAGACGTGCCGTGGCGGCCGCCCGGTCTGCTGCTCGGCGGTCCTGGTCACCGCGCCGGCCGCCTCGAACCGGCGCAGCGCGGGATAGAGCGTGTTGTTGTTCAGCGCCACTGCCGTGGTCTCGGAGACCTTGCGCTTGAGCTCGTAGCCGTGGATCGGCGCGCCCCGCAGGTGAACGAGGATCAGGATGTCGAGGAACATAGTCCACTCTAACCTAGGTTACGCTGGACGAAGCAAGTCAATCCATGCTCCGGCCCCGGGTGGGGCCGGCCCCGGTGGGGACAACCCCACCCCATTGGGAGGCCTGCCTGGTGTCGGCGAGCGGCCCGGCAGCCGTAACTTCTCCGTATCGCCGAACGAACGGGGGAGGGCAGTGCGGTGCTGACACGAATACCGGGCCGGATCGGGGCCGGGCTCTATCGATCGCTGACGCTGGCCGCGCTGACCTGCGTGCTGCCGCTCGTCGCGGTGGCCGTCGGGTGGGGCGGGGCGCTGTTCGCCGGGACGTGGAGCCCGGGGCCGGGTGCGCCGCTGATCGGCCGGATCGCGGTCGGGGTCGGCCAGACCGTCGCGGTCCTGCTCTGGCTCGCCGGGGCACTGTGGATGACGCACGCGCTGACCAGCCGGCCCCTGGCCCAGGCCGCGCGGCGCCGAGCGAGCCGCTGGCTCGGCCTCGACCTGGCCGTCGACTATCGAGGGCCGTCCCCGGTCACCCGGATGGCGACCGGGTTCTGGTGGGACGGGGTGGAGTACCACAAGTCCGAACGGGAGGCGCGCCGCCGGGCCCGGATGAACGCCCGCTTCCACGACCCGCAGGTCAAGTGGGACGGATTGTGGGCGGTCGTGGCGGGCGTGACCGTGTTCCCGGTGACGGCGCTGCCCCTGGCCGGGCTGGTCGCCGGGCTCGGGTCGGTGCTCTACGGCCGTACCGTGATCGGGATCTTGATCTTGCTGGCCGCCCTGGCGGTCGCGCCGCTCGCCTGGCTGATCTTCCAGCCGGTCGCGGAGCGTTTCCTCGGGCCGAACGCGGGGACCCGCCTCGGCCGGCGCGTGCGGGAGCTGGAGACGATCCAGGCCGACCTGACCGAGACGCAGGCCGCCGAGTTGGAGCGCATCGAGCGCGGCCTGCACGACGGCGCGCAGGCCCGGCTGGTCGCGATGGGCATGTCCATGCAGGCCGCCGAGCGGATGGTCGACGCCGACCCGGAAGCGGCGAAGGTGATCCTCGCCGACGCCCGCGCCTCGTCGAAGGCCGCCCTGGAGGAGCTGCGGTCGCTGGTCCGCGGCATCAACCCGCCGGTCCTGGTCGAGCGCGGCCTGGTCGACGCGGTCCGGGCCCTCGCGCTGGATGTCCCGGTCGAGGTCGAGGTGCACGCCGCGGTCCCGGCCCGCCCGGAGCGGCCGCTGGAGTCCGCGATCTACTTCGCCGTCGCCGAGCTGCTGGCGAACGTGGCCAAGCACGCCCACGCGAGCCACGTGACGGTCGACCTGGAATACGGTGAGGAGACCCTGGTCGCGCGGGTGACCGACGACGGCGTCGGCGGCATCTCCCCGGCCTCGCCCGGCTCCGGGCTGGCCGGGATCCGGCGCCGGGTGGCCGCGTTCGGCGGCCGGCTGGAGATCCGGAGTCCCGAGGGCGGGCCCACGCGCGCTACGGTGTCGGTGCCATGCGTGTTGTGATCGCCGAAGACCTGTTCCTGCTCCGTGACGGGCTGGTCCGCCTCCTCCAGGCCTACGGCCACGAGGTGGTCGCCGCCGTCGACAGTGGTCCGGCCGCCCTCGAGGCCCTGCTCGGCGAGCGTCCCGACGTCGCGATCCTGGACGTCCGGCTGCCTCCGACCTTCTCCGACGAGGGGCTCCAGGCGGCGCTGGCCGCCCGCCGGGAGATCCCCGGCCTGCCGGTGCTGATCCTGTCCCAGCACGTCGAGCAGCTCTACGCCCGCGAGCTGCTCGCCGACGAGCACGGCGGCGTGGGGTACCAGCTCAAGGAGCGGGTCATCGACGCCGACGACTTCATGGACTCGCTGACCCGGGTCGCCAACGGCGGCACCGCGCTCGACCCGGCGGTCGTCGCCAAGCTCCTGGGCCGCCCGCGCCGCGCCGACCCGCTCGACGCCCTCACCGAGCGGGAACGCCAGGTCCTCGCGCTGATGGCCGAGGGCATCTCCAACACCGCGATCGCGGCCCGGCTGTTCCTCAGCGAGGGCGCGATCAGCAAATACACCACGACGATCTTCGCCAAGCTGAACCTGCACCCCGACGACGACACCAACCGTCGCGTCCGGGCCGTGCTCACCTACCTGGGCGCGGTGACCTCCCATGACGACGCCTGACGCCGCTCACCGCCGCGGCACCGAGGCGATGCGCCGGCCTCAATGGCGTCCCGCCTGCCCTGGGCGCGGTGACTTCCCATGACGGCGCCTGACGCCGCTCACCGCCGCGGCGCCGAGGCTATGCGCCGGCTTCGGTGGCGTTCCGTCGGCCCTGAGTGCGGTGACCTCCGGTGACGACGGCTGATGCCGGTCGCCGGCTTGGTGCCGAGGCGATGCGCCGGCTTCGGCAGCGGTCTGTCTGCGACGTCGCGACGGGGCTCAGCGACGCCGAGTTCGATCGGGTCGAGGCGGAGTTCGGGTTCGTGTTCGCGCCGGACCACCGGGCGTTCCTGGCCGCCGGGCTGCCGGTCAACACCCGCCCCGAGCCGGCGATCCCGGGCGTGATCTCCGCCCATCAGGAGCCGTGGCCGGACTGGCGAAACGGCAAGCCCGCCAAGCTCCGCGAGGCGCTCGCCTGGCCGGTCGAGGGCGTGCTCTTCGACGTCAAGAGCAACGGCTACTGGCACGACGACTGGGGTCCGCGCCCGAAGTCCAAGTCCGAAGCGGGGCGGACCGCGAAGGCCCGGCTCGCCGAGGTCCCGGCGCTGGTGCCGGTCTACGGGCATCGCTACCTGCCGGCCGGGCCCGGGCACGCCGGTCACCCGGTGCTCTCGGTCTGGCAGACCGACATCATCTACTACGGCCTGGACCTCGCCGACTGGATCGGCCACGAGTTCGGATCCGCGACCTGGGGCGACACCGAGCCCGAAGCCACCGTCCCGTTCTGGCGCGACCTGCTCTGACTCGCCGCCCCGACCGCAGCGCATGGCGCAGAGCCGCCGAGGTGTCGCCGCGCGTCGCGGTGCCGCCGAGATGCCGCAATACGTGCGGTGGGCGGCCCGGGCCGGGGGCGGAGAGGGCGACTGCGGGGAGGCGACTGCGGGGAGGCGACTGCGGGGAGGCGACTGCGGGGAGGCGACTGCGGGGAGGCGGGGAGGCGGGGAGGGTTAAGACGGAGGTGGGAGAGGTGGGGCCGGGGCGAGTGAAAGCGTGACCACCGCACCGCCCGGGCCGCCGCTGAGCTGGAATGACGCCGCGATCTGGCGGGCGATGTCCAGCCCCAGCCCGGTCGAGTCGCCGCCCGAGGCACCGCGCTCGGCCGCGGCCGCCGGAAAGCCCGGCCCCTCGTCCGCGACGGTCAGGATCGCGCCGCCCCCCGGCTGCCCGGCCAGCGTGACCGAGAACGGCGTCTCGTCCGGCGTGTGCGCGAACACGTTCCCGAGCAGCGCGTCCAGCGCCGCCGCCAGATCGTCGGCGGCCACCGCGACCGGCAGTGGCCGGTCCGGCAGGGACTGGGTCACCACCCGCCCGGTGTCCTCGGCGAGGACCCGCCAGAACGCCACCCGATCGGTCACCACCGCGGTCGCGTCGCACCCCGCGGACGGCGCGGTGACGTCGCGCCGGGCCTGCTGGATGACCGCGGTGACCGCGCGGGCCACCCCGTCGGCCGCCGACGCCACCCGCACCGCCTCGTCCGGGTCCCGCAGCGACTCGGCCTCCAGGCGTAGCGCGGTCAGCGGCGTGCGCAGCCGGTGCGACAGGTCGGCGACCCGTTCCCGTTCCGCGGCGAGCAGGTCCTGGATGCGCCCGGCGAGGTGGTTGAGCGCCCCGGCCACCTCGCGCAGTTCCGGCGGCCCGGCGGGGGCGGCCCGGGCGGTCAGCTCGGCCCCGGCCAGCCGGTGGGAGACCTCGCTGAGCTGGGTGATCGGGGCGGTGATCGTGCGGGCCAGCCGGTCCGCGACGAGCAGGCCGAGCAGGAGCAGTGCGGCGCCGAGCCCGGCCAGGGTGAGCCAGGACCGGGACACGCCGCGGGCCAGTTCGGCGTCGGTGACCTCGGCGCGCACGACGCTTGTCCCGGTGGCGCCGACGACCGGGACGACCAGTTCCCGTCCGGCGCCGGTGGCCACGGTCAGGGCCTGGCCGCCGGCCGCGGCCAGCCGGACCGCGGGGGTCGCGGTGGCCGGTGCGCCGACCTGGCTGCCGTCCGGGAGAAAGACCGTCACCGGTACGGCGGTGGCCGTCACCGCCAGCCCCAGCGCCCCCACGTCACCCCCGGCGAGCGGCACGATCGCCTGGATCACCGCGTTCGCCCGGTTCAGCGCCTGGTCGTGGGCGACCTGCCGGAGCAGCAGCGCGATCGGCACCAGGAACGCCAGCAGGACGAGCACCGTGGTCGCCGCGACCAGCAGGGTCAGTCGCGCCCTCACGCCGGCTCGCTCAGCTTGACCCCGACCCCGCGCACGGTGTGCAGGTAGCGCGGCTCCTGCGCGGTCTCCCCGAGCTTGCGCCGCAGCCAGGACAGGTGCACGTCGACGGTCTTGTCCGCGCCGCCGTACGGCACCTGCCACACCTCGCTGAGCAGCTCCCGCTTGGTGACCACCTGCCCGGCCCGCTGCGCGAGGTGGTGCAGCAGGTCGAACTCGCGCGGGGTGAGGTCGACCGCGGCGCCGTCCAGGGTCACCTCCCGCGCGCCGAGGTCGATCCGCAGCCCGCCGACGACCAGCGCCGGGTCGGCGCCACCGTCCGACGACGGGCCACGCCGCAGCACCGCCCGGATCCGCGCGTCGAGCTGCGCGGCGGTGAACGGCTTCACCACGTAGTCGTCGGCGCCCGCGTCCAGGAGCCGGACCATCTCGGTCTCCTCGTCCCGGGCGGTCGCGATGATCACCGGGATCCGGCTGACCGCCCGCAGCATCCGCAGCAGTTCCCGTCCGTCCAGGTCGGGCAGGCCGAGGTCCAGGACGATCAGATCCGGTCGCTCGGCGAGCGCGGTCTGCAGGCCGTCCATCGCGGCCGGCGACGCGGCCACCGCGTGCCCGCGGTCGCGCAGGGCACGCAGCAGGGTGTTCCGGATAGCCGGATCGTCCTCGATCAGCAGGAGTCTCGCCACGGCTGCACGGTAACCGCTCGTCCCGGGCGTCCGGGGCGTTCTTAACCGTCCCTTATCCGTGTCCCGGGGGCGGCTTAGCGAAGCCGGGCGCATAGTGGCCCGGTGAGTTCGATGGGGCAGCGTGCGGTGATCGTCGCGGGGTGGCTGGTGGCAGCCGCCCTCGCGGTGCTGGTCGGGGTGGTCGGGATCGGCCTGGTCGGCCTGACCGGCCGGGAAGCCGACACGATGAGCGAGGCGGACGTCGAGCGGGCGCTGTCCGAGGTGTCCGCGACGCCGACCGCGAGTGTGGCCGCCTCGATCGGGCCGTCGCCGGCGACCGGCAGCGCGGAGAGCTCGTTCCGGACCCGGGGCGGGACGGTGGTCGCCGACTGCGACGGGATCGTCTCGATGTCGCCGGCGCAGGGCTTCGCCGTGCACGAGAAGCAGGTCCGCGAGGGCGAGTTCCGCAGTGTCCGGGACAACCACGACCGCGTGAAGGTCAAGCTGAGCTGCTCCGGCGGCACCCCGCTGGTCACCGAACGCAACGACGACTGACGGGCCAGGCCCGCTGAAGTGGACCGCGACGGCACCGCCGCCGGCCGCCTACCGTGCCCTGGTGGACCCTCGCCTCGCCGCTGACCTCGCGGACCTGCCCGACCTGCTGACCGCCGCGCGTGACTACGCGGCCGGCGTCCTGGACGGCCTCGACGACCGGCCGGCCGCGGTGCCGCCGCCGGCTTTCGACCCGGTGCCGCTCCCGGCGGCCGGCCTCGGCGCCGCGCAGGCCCTGGAGGTGTTCCGGGAGCGCTGGGCGCCCGGTTTCTCCGGCAGCGCCGGCCCGCGCTACCTGGGCTTCGTCACCGGCGGCGCGACGCCCGCCGCGCTGCTGGGCGACTGGCTGACCGGCACGTTCGACCAGAACGCGAGCGCCCGCGTGGGCTCGTCGGCGGTCGATCTGGAGCGCGAGACGGTCGGATGGCTGCGGTCCCTCTTCCATTTGAAAGACGATTTCGACGGTACGTTCGTAACCGGCGCGACCATGTCGAACACCGTCGGCCTGGCGATCGGCCGGGAGTGGCTCGGCGAACGCAAGGGCGTCAGCGTCGCCCGGCAGGGGGTCACCGCCCTGGGTGACATCACGGTCCTGTCCGGCGCGCCGCACTCCAGCGTCTACAAGGCGTTGTCGATCCTCGGCATCGGCCGCGACCAGCTCCGGATCGTGCCGGTTCAACCCGATCGCGAGGCGGTCGACGTCGCCGAGCTGGACCGGTGCCTGTCCGAGACCGTGGGTCCGGCGATCGTGGTCGCCAACGCCGGCACGGTCAACACCGTCGACTTCGACGACCTGCGGGCGATCGCCGCGCTGAAGGGCAGGCACGACTTCTGGCTGCACGTCGACGCCGCGTTCGGCGGGTTCGCCGCGCTGACCGCGGAGCACCGGCACCTGGTCGACGGCCTGGACCTGGCCGACTCGATCTGCATCGACCTGCACAAGTGGCTCAACGTCCCGTACGACGCCGCGGTCCAGTTCACCCGGCGTCAGGACCTGCAGGTCAGCGTGTTCCAGAACGCCGCCGCCTACCTGACCGCGCCCGGCCCCGACCCGGACCCGTTCCACCTGACGCCGGAGAACTCGCGGCGGCTGCGCGCGTTGTCCGCCTGGTTCGCGCTGGCCGCCTACGGCGCCGACGGGCACCGCGAGATCGTGGCGCGGAACGTCGCGCTGGCCCGTCGCTTCGGCGCGGAGGTGGCGACCCTGCCCGGGGTTCGGCTGCTTTCGCCCGTACGTCTCAATGTCGTGTGTTTTGGGGTTGAGGGTGACGTGGAAGCGATCCTGAAGGCCGTCGCGGCCTCGGGTGAGGCGTTCCTGACGCCGACCGTTCATGGGGGTGGGCCGGCGCTGCGGGCCGCGTTCAGCAACTGGCGCACCCGGGACGGGGACGTCGACCGGGTGCTCGCCGTCCTCCGGGAGGTCCTCGCGGAGTGATCTAGGGTGTCGTCGTGCCTCGATCATCGTTGACCGCCGTTGCCCGATCCGCGACCAGCGCCGATGCGGATCGGATCGCGGACATCTGCACCTCGGCGTATCGGGCGGCGTACCGGGAGCTGCTGCCGCCCGGCTACATCGACCGGACCGTGGACATCTACTTCGGGTCGGCGCGGGTGGCCCGGCAGGTGCCGGCGAACCCGCCGAAGTGGTTCGGGTACCAGGTGGCCGAGGAGGACGGGCGGCTGGTCGGCGCGGCCGGCGGCGGGATGACCGGGCCGGGCGTCGGCGAGCTGCACCTGATCTACCTGGAGCCGGCCGAGCGCGCCCGCGGGCTGGGCACCCTGCTGCTGGAGCGGGTCACCGAGCAGGTCCGGGCGGCCGGTGGGACCGAGATGTGGCTGTCGGTGTTCCTCGGCGACGGCGCCGGGATCGGGTTCTACCGGGCGCGCGGGTTCCAGCCGGTGGAGACGGTGCAGGCGGACCTGTCCCGCGAGGACGACCACATCCGCAGCCTGCGCATGCGGCGCATCCTGGACTGACCGGATGTGACGTAGCCCGCTGCCGCAAGCCGGATAAATCGGTTCCGGGCGGGTGCCGGTGACGGCAGGATGTCCGGTGTGGAACGGGGACCCGGTCGATACCTGTGGTGGCTGACACGACAGCTCAAGGGCCGGGTCGCGCTCGGCGCGCTGTTCGGGTCGCTGTGGTTCCTCAGCCTCGCCGCGATGCCGTACCTGATCTCCCAGGCCATCGACCGCGGCATCACCGCGCGCCAGGCCGGCCCGCTGATCGGCTGGTCCGCCGGCGTGCTCGCGTGCGGGCTGGCCGGCGCCGGCCTGGGCATCATGCGCCACCGCAGCATGACCAAGCTGCGGATCGCCGCCGCCCTGCGCACCGCCGACCAGGTGCTCACCCACGCCACCCGGCTCGGCGCCGCGCTGCCCCGCCGGATCACCGCCGGCGAGGTGGTCACGATCGGCATCTCCGACGTGTGGCTGATCGGCCGGGCGATGAACGTCGGGGGCATCGGCGTCGCCTCGATCGTGGCCTGCGCGGTGATCGCCACCCTGCTGCACCGCACGTCCCCGCAGCTCGCCCTGGTCGTGCTGATCGGCGTCCCGGCGCTCGGCGTGCTGGTCGGCCCGTTGCTGCGGGGCACCCAGCGGGCCGGCTCGCGGTACCGGGAGCGGCAGGGCACGCTCAACGCCCGGCTGGTCGACGTGGTCGGCGGGCTGCGCGTGCTGAACGGGCTCGGCGGCAGCGCCACCCACCTGGCCCGCTACGTGCGGGAGTCGTCCCGGCTGCGCGACCAGGGCTACCGGGTGGGCCGTCCGTCCAGCTGGGTCAACGCGCTCGGCGACGGCCTGCCGATGGTGTTCCTGGCCGTGGTGATCTGGGTGGCCGCGCGGATGGCGGCGACCGGCGAGATCAGCGCCGGGCAGCTGATCGCGGTCTACGGCTACACCGCGATGCTGGTCATCCCGGTCAGCGTGCTGATCTTCTGCGGCTTCGACCTGACGTACGGCCTGGTCGCCGCCCGCCGCGTCACCGGCTTCCTGAACCTGCCGCTCGACGACCCGGCCGGCGGCGCCGGTCCACCCGGCCCGGCCGGCCTGCACGACCCCGACTCGGGCGTGACCGCCGAGCCCGGCCGGCTCACCGCGCTGGCCGGTGTCCGCCCGGCCGACGCGACCGAGGTGCTCGACCGGCTCGGCCGCTACCTGCCGGCCGCCACGACCTGGGCGGATCTGCGGCTCGACGAGATCGCGCGGGACGTGGTGCGCGAGCGGATCCTGGTCGCCGAGAACGGCGCCGACCTGTTCGCCGGCCCGCTGCGCGACGTGGTCGCCGGCCGGCACGAGCCCGACGACGACCTGATCCGGGCCGCGATCGACACCGCGGTGGCCCACGACGTCGCCACCGACCTGGACCGCCCGGTCGAGTGGGGTGGCCGCAACCTCTCCGGCGGCCAGCGGCAGCGGCTCCGGCTGGCCCGCGCGCTCTACGCCGACCCGGAGATGCTGCTGCTCGCCGAGCCGACCTCGGCGGTCGACGCGCACACCGAGACGGCGATCGCCGAGCGGCTCGCCGCCGCGCGGGCCGGGCAGGGCACGGTCGTGGCGACCACCTCGCCGGTGCTGCTGGACCGCGCCGACACCGTGCACTACCTGGTCGGCGGGCGGGTCGCCGCGACCGGCACGCACCGCGAGCTGCTGGCCGCCGAGCCCGGCTACCGCACCCTGGTCACCCGGGTGTTCGGCGAGGAGGCGGAAGGATGAGCGCCGCGCTCCCGATCGCCGATCAGAAACTGGTCGTCAAGGCCACGCTGCGGCTGATCGCCGCCGACAAGCGGTCGGTCGCCGCGATGGTCGGGCTCAACTCGCTGGCCGCGATCGCCGGCCTGGGCGCCCCGTGGCTGCTCGGCCGGGTGATCGACACGGTGTCCGCCGGCGGTGGCGTGCACGCCGTCGACCGGCTGGCGCTGGCCGTGCTGGCCTGCGCGGTCGCCCAGACGCTGCTGTCGCGCTGGGCGCTGGCGCTCGCCTACCGTTTCGGCGAGCGCACCTCGGCCCGGATCCGCGAGACGTTCCTGCGCCGTGCGCTGGCGCTGCCGGCCTCGGTCGTCGAGCGGGTGCCCGCCGGTGACCTGGCGGCCCGCGGCACCACCGACGTCGACGCGGTCGCCGGCACGCTGCGGGACGTGCTGCCGCAGATCCTGATCGGCCTGGTCGAGATGGTGTTCATCATCGTCGCGGTGCTGGTGCTGAACCCGCTGCTCGGCACGGCCGGGGTGCTCGGCCTCTCCGGCGTCTGGTTCGTCACCCGGTGGTACCTGCGCCGCGCCCGGGACGCGTACCTGCGCGAGGGCGCGGCCAACTCGTGGCTGGCCGAGGAGCTGGCCGCGAACACCTCGGGCGCGCGGACCATCGAGGCGTTCGGGCTGGCCGACCGGCGGCTCGCGGCCGGGCACGCGGCGATCGACGACACCCGCCGGACCAGGATGATCACGCTCGGCCTGCGTACCGTGTTCTTCCCGGTCGTGGAGGTCTCCTACGCGGTGCCCGTGGTGCTGGTGCTGCTGCTCGGCGGGTGGCTCTACATGGAGCACCGGGTCAGCCTGGGGACGGTCGGGGCGGCCGTGCTCTACCTGCGTCAGCTGGTCAATCCGCTGGACACGCTGCTGATCCGGATCGAGCAGCTGCAGGCGGCGGCCGCGTCGTTCGCCCGGGTCGAGGGCCTGGCCGCGGCGCCGGCGGCGCCGACCACCATCGGATCACTTCCGGATGGCGACCGGATCGAGGTGCGCGGCGTCCGCTTCGCCTACGACGCCGGCCGCGACGTTCTGCACGACATCGATCTGACGGTACGGCCGGGGGAGCGCCTCGCCATCGTCGGACTCTCCGGGGCCGGCAAGTCCACCCTGGCCCGTCTGCTGGCCGGCGTCGACCACCCCACGGCCGGCACCGTCACCGCTGGTGGCGTGCCGATCGCCGACCTGCCGCCGGAGCAGCTGCGCACCCAGGTCGTGCTGGTCACCCAGGAGCTGCACGTGTTCCGCGAGTCGGTGCGCGACAACCTGATGGTGGCCGCCCCGGACGACGAGCTGCGCCGCGCGCTGGCCACGGTCGGCGCGGACTGGGCCGGCGACCTGGACCGCGACCTCGGGGCGCTGCCGCCGGACGGGGCGCAGGCCCAGCAGCTCGCGCTGGCCCGGGTGCTGCTGGCCGGCCCGCACACGGTCATCCTGGACGAGGCGACCGCGCTGCTCGACCCGACCGCCGCCCGGGACGCGGAACGGGCCCTGGCGGCGGTGCTGCACGGCCGGACCGTGATCGCCATCGCGCACCGCCTGCAGACCGCCCACGACGCCGACCGGGTGGCCGTGATGGACGACGGGCGGATCATCGAGCTCGGCACGCACGACGAGCTGCTCGCCGCCGGCGGGCCCTACGCCGCGCTGTGGCGCTCTTGGCACCGGGCCGATCAGATGCGGTAGTACGGATAGCCCGGGTAGATGTAGCCGTTGCTCCAGAACGGCGCGTAGCCGTAATGC